>NZ_JBXAWP010000004.1:0-787484 GCF_057291955.1 Achromobacter sp. 1L-A-4-B-C2 | reverse complement strand
CCCGGGAAGTCGTACTTGGACAGAAGTTCGCGAACTTCCATTTCCACCAGCTCGAGCAGCTCGGCGTCGTCAACCATGTCAGCCTTGTTCAGGAAGACGATGATGTACGGCACGCCAACCTGGCGGCTCAGCAGAATGTGTTCACGCGTTTGCGGCATCGGGCCGTCAGCGGCCGACACAACCAGAATCGCGCCGTCCATTTGCGCCGCGCCCGTGATCATGTTCTTCACATAGTCAGCGTGGCCCGGGCAGTCAACGTGAGCGTAGTGACGCGCTTCGGTTTCGTACTCGACGTGGGCGGTGTTGATCGTGATGCCGCGAGCCTTTTCTTCAGGAGTCGCATCGATCTGGTCGTAGCCCTTGGCTTCGCCACCGAACTTGTTCGACAGAACGGTCGTGATAGCTGCCGTCAACGTCGTTTTGCCGTGGTCAACGTGACCAATCGTACCCACGTTCACGTGCGGCTTGGTACGTTCAAACTTGCCTTTTGCCATGGCTGACTCCTGACCTGGATTGCGCTTCAGACTGAAGAAAAGAACTTGGAAATTTGTGGTGCCCATGGCGCGGATCGAACGCGCGACCTCTCCCTTACCAAGGGAGTGCTCTACCACTGAGCCACATGGGCATTTAAAAATCTTGGAGCGGGTGAAGGGAATCGAACCCTCGTCGTAAGCTTGGAAGGCTTCTGCTCTACCATTGAGCTACACCCGCGGCATACCCATTCACCATCTCTTTATCCCAAACCCTCAAAATCAAGGCCCGGGGAACCTTACAACCTTCTTTGCGAAGGCCGCCCAGTTCCCTAGGCCTAATTTTAAAAATCCAGGCAGACATCGCCTGGATTTATAGAGTTGGGTCTCTGGTGGAGGAGATTGGATTCGAACCAATGTAGGCGCAAGGCCAACAGATTTACAGTCTGCCCCCTTTAACCACTCGGGCACCCCTCCAGCGGAGAACTTGAGATTATGAACACTTTCGAATCCGGTGTCAAACGCTTCGGATGAAAATATTCAAAACTTTTGTTCAACCACTCGCGTTTCCGCGCAGAGGGGCCGAAGTTTACAGGTTTCCGCGAATTGCTGCTTGCAAAAGTTGCGAATAAGCGTCGGCGGTGAAATTTACGGGGTTGGTTCCCCCTGAGGGATCCTCGCTGGCCATGCGCCCTACCCGCTCGACCTGCCCTTCGTCGATGCCGATCTCGGCCAGCGTGTGGGGGATGCCCACCGCCTCGCGCAGCCTCAGCACCCAGTCCAGCACCGCGCCCGGACCATCCCCGGGCAAATCCAGATAACGCGCCAGCGCCTCCAGTCTTGGCGCGACGGCATGCTGGTTTGCTTTGAGCACGTAAGGCATCAGGATCGCGTTGAGCATGCCGTGATGGGCGTCGTACAGCGCCCCCAACGGATGCGCCAGCGCGTGCATGGCGCCCAGGCCACGTTGGAATGCCGTGGCGCCCATCGTCGAGGCCACCAACATCTGCTGGCGTGCCTGCAAGTCGGTGCCATCGGCCACCGCTTGCGGCAGGTATTCCTTGATGATGCGCATGCCTTCAACCGCGATGCCGGACGCCATCGGATGAAAGACCGGCGAACAATACGCTTCCAGGTTGTGCGACAGCGCGTCCATACCGGTGGCGGCGGTGATTCTTGCGGGCAGGCCGACGGTGAGTTCGGCGTCCAGGATCACGACGGCCGGCAACATGCGCGCGTGAAAAATGATGCGCTTGACCTGCGCGGCCTCGTCGGTGATGACCGATGCACGGCCCACCTCCGACCCCGTGCCGGCCGTGGTGGGCACCGCTACCACCGGCGCCATGCCCGCCACGTTCACCCGCAGATAGTTATCGCCGATATCTTCGAAATCCCACAGCGGGCGGTCTTGTCCCACCATCAACGCAATCGCCTTGGCGGCATCCAATGCCGATCCGCCCCCAAATGCAATGACGCCGTCGTGCCCGCCCTGCCGATAGGCGAGAACACCGTCCTCCACGTTACGCCCTGTCGGATTGCCCTTGATCTCGTGAAAAACCTCGCAGTCCAGCCCCGCCTGGCGGCAGGCGCGCGCGGCGTCGGACACCATGGGCAACGGCGCCAAGCCCGGATCCGTGACAAGCAACGGCCGGCGCATGCCCAGTTCCCGGCACCACTCGGGCAGCTCCTTGATTCGGCCGGGTCCGACCTTCATCGCGGTCGGGTAATTCCAATTGACGCTGGGCACAGTCATGGTTCGATTCCTGACATGGTTCGATTCCTGATTAACGTCGTGTCAAAGCGCTGTCTCAGACGCTGCGTAGATGAAAGGACTTGGCTTGGGTCAGCTGCTCGTAACCGACTACGGACAGGGACACCCCCCGCCCCGAGTGCTTCACGCCGGTCCAGGCCAGCGCCGGATCTAGGTAGTCGCAACGGTTCATGAAGAACGTGCCCGCCTGCACTTGCCGGCCTAGCGATAACGCGGCGTCTTCATCCTGCGTGTAGACGGCGGCCGTGAGCCCGTAGGGGCTGTCATTCATCAGAGCGACCGCATCGTCATCACCATCGACCCGCATGATGCCTACGGCGGGACCGAAACACTCGTCGCTCATTACGCGCATGCGATGGTTTACTCGCGTAAGGATGGCAGGCGCGACATAACACGAGCCTTCGCTCGCATTAGGAAAATATGAGGGATCAATCGCGTTCTGCGCACCCGCCGATATCGCTTCTGCAATGACGTCGCGAATTTCTGCCGCCGCGCGCGTGCGAACCACCGGCCCCAACGTCGTGTCGGCATGCAGCGGATTGCCCAGTACATAGTCTTGCGTCAGCGCAACGGCGCGCTCGACAAATTCGTCGTACCGCGACCGCGCCACGTAGATCCGCTGAATGCCGCAGCAGGATTGCCCCGAGTTGAAGAACGCGCCGTCCACCAGGGATTCCACCGCGTGATCCAGCTTGGCGTCCTCGCGCACGTAAGCGGGGTCGTTACCGCCCAATTCGAGTCCCACGCCGATAAACCGGCCGGCCGCGCTCTCCTCGATGCTGCGC
Source organism: Achromobacter sp. 1L-A-4-B-C2 (assembly GCF_057291955.1). Lineage (NCBI taxonomy): Bacteria > Pseudomonadati > Pseudomonadota > Betaproteobacteria > Burkholderiales > Alcaligenaceae > Achromobacter > Achromobacter sp. 1L-A-4-B-C2. The sequence continues at coordinate 784,458 of NZ_JBXAWP010000004.1, read as the reverse complement.
CCCCCACGCACCGAGCCCGTGAACGACACATAGCCGATCTCGGGTGCGCGAACCAGCCGCTGCACGGTGTCATGGTTGGCATGGAGATACTGGAACACGCCCGTGGGCGCGCCGGCGTCCCGAAACGCGCGATCGATCAGTTCCGCGCACAGCGGCGTCTGGTCGGAGTGTTTAAGGATGACGGTGTTGCCCGCCATCAACGCCGGGACGATGCTGTTCACGGCGGTCAGCAGCGGATAGTTCCACGGGGCAATGGTCAGCGCGACGCCGATCGGCTCGCGGCTGATGAAGCGGGTAAAGCCCGATTGCTCGGGCACGCGGATCGGCGCCAGCGCTTGCTCGGCGATCGCAATCATGTGGCGCGCGCGTGATTCGAATCCGCCCACCTCGCCGGGCGTGTATCTCAAGGGCCGGCCCATCTGGATGGTGATCGCCCGTGCGATCTCCTCGCGTGCCGCGACAAAGCTGTCGACCGCCGCCGACACAATGCGCCCGCGCTCGGCGATGCTCAACGCCTGCCACGCGCGCTGAGCCTGCCGGGCCTGTTCCAACGCTCGCGCGACCTGCGCATCGTCGGCGTAGGCGCGGCGCACAACCTCGCGCCCGTCGATGGGACTGATGGTGATGAGTTCCTGGGTCATGGTCGCCCTATGCAAGCGTTGGCTTTGCGTTCAGATATCAGATGATCTCGAAATAACGCGCCAGCTCCCAGTCGGTGACGTGGCGCCGGAACTGCCGTTCTTCCCATTCGCGCGTTGCCGCGTAATGCTCGACGAACGCATCACCGAACAGATGGCGCGCCGCGTCTGACCCGCGCAGGCGCTGCGCGGCGTCCCACAACGTCGTGGGCAGGTGCAGATGCGCGGGAAATTGTTGTGTGTAGGCGTTGCCCTGCACCATGGGTTCCGGGGTCAACCCCTGTTCGATGCCGTACAGGCCGGACGCCAGCGCGGCCGACAGCGCCAGATAAGGATTGGCATCCGCCGAGCCGATGCGCACTTCCACCCGCTGCGATTTATCACTGCCCGGGATAAGCCGCAGGGCCGTGGTGCGATTTTCCATGCCCCACGTGGCGTCCAGCGGCGCCCAATAGCCGGGCACCAGCCGCGAATAGCTGTTGATGTTCTGCGCGTACAACACCATGAATTCGGGCAGGTAACGCTGCACACCCGCCATGAACGCAACCTGCGTCGCGCTCATTCCATGCGGCTGCGACTTATCGTAGAACGCCGACTGCCCGCTTTTCTTGTCGCGCAAAGACAAGTGGATGTGGCCGCTTTGGCCCGGATGCTCGTGCGACCACTTGGCCATGAACGTGGCCATCAAGCCGTTCTGTTGCGCCAGCGCCTTGGCGAAGGTCTTGAACAGAAATGCCTTGTCGCCGGCCAGGGCCGCCTGGTCCACCGCCAACGCCGCCTCCAGCACGCCCGGCCCCGTCTCGGTGTGCAGGCCCTCGATGGGCATGTCCATGCGCTCGCATAAATCAAGCAGCTTGCGGTAGAAGTCCCCTTCGACCGTACTGCGCAGCACCGAATAGCCGAAGTTGCCCGGCGTCCAGTTTTCCATGTTGCGATAGTGCTTGGCGCGCACCGAGTGCGGCGTTTCACGGAACATGAAGAATTCATATTCCAGCGCGGCGTAGACGTCGAACCCCATGTCCGCCGCACGGTCCAGCGTGCGGTGCAGCAGGCGACGCGGGCAGATGGCGGCGGCGTCGCCCTCGAACTCGGCCAGGAACAACAACATGTCTTCGCCGTTCGGGCCTTGCTCAAGCGGCAGGCGGCGCGCGGTTTGCGGCACGATACGCAGTTGCGCGTCGGGGTATGCGGTGTGCCAGCCCGTGTATTGCGTGTTGTCGTAGAGCTGATCGTCCAGATCCCAGCCCAGCACCACGTCGCAAAATGCCAGGCCGGAGCGCAGCGCGCCAAGGAACTTGTCACGCCGCAGGTACTTGCCCAACATGACGCCGTCGACGTCGGACAAGCCCACTTTGATGTGCGAAAGCGCGCTGGCCTGCACCAGCCGCTCCGCGTCTTCCACCGATGCTACCCCTAGCGAATGCATGCTTGTTCACCTTGTGGCTGAAGCCTTGCGTGGGACTGCGGGCAAACGCCGCGGCCCCCGCTTGCGGGACAAGGGAAACCTACCGGCGTGCTCTCAGGGTTTTTCCGAGTCTAGACACCTTGCCGCGAATTTGCAGCCCTGTGCGTGCAGTATTTTCCCTAGGTTGCAGGGTCGGGGGCAGCCGGGCCAGGGCCTCAGTCCAGTGACACGCCAGCCGTTTTCACCATGTCGGCCCAGTACACGGTGTCTTCCTGCAGGCGCGTCTTGAAGGCGTCGGGCTGGCTGCCCACCGGCCAGCTGCCGCCGCTGTTGATCTTGGCAATCACGTTGGGCGACTTCATTGCCTGCGCCACGGCCTGCGCCAGGTACGCCACGCGCTCGGGCGGCGTGCCCGCCGGTGCGAACAGGCCGTACCAGTCGTCCGCCGTAATGCCGTCCAGACCGCTTTGCTTGAGGGTCGGCGCCCCCTTGAAAATGCCGATGCTGTTCTCGTGGCTCAGGGCCAGGATGCGCAGCTTGCCGGCGGCCACCATCGGTTCAGCGGACGCCGGCGACGTAATCAGCATGTCGACCGTGCCGCCCATGAGATCCGTGATGGCCGGGGCGGCGCCACGATATGGCACGTGCACCAGATTCACGCCCGCCTTCTTGGACACCAGCGCGCCCATCAGATGGCTCATGGTGCCGTTGCCGGGTGTCGCGTACGTGATGATGCCCGGTTGCTTGCGCGCGGCGTCCAGGTAGTCGGAAAGTGTCTTGTAGGGGCTTTCGGTGCGAGCCACCAAAACCAGCGGCGCGGACGTGATCTGCGAAATCGGCGTGAAATCCTTGACCGGATCAAAGCCGACGTTCTTGTACAGGCGCGGGTTGACCGCCATGACACTGGTTTGCGACATCACTAGCGTGTAGCCGTCGGGCTTGGCGCGGGACACCTGCGCAGTGCCCACGTTGCCGCCGGCGCCCGAACGATTTTCGACCACCACGCTCTGACCCGTGATGGCGCCCAGCTCCTGCGCGATCAGGCGGGCGACGTTGTCGTTGCCGCCCCCGGGGGGAAACGGCGACACGACGGTGATGGCCTGCTTGGGATAGTCGGCCGGCGCCTTCAGCGTCTGCGCCTGGACCTGGACTTGCAATGCGCCGGCCAGCAGCAAACCGGCGGCAGTCAATGCGGCCCAGCCGCGTGCGTGTTGTACGTGTCGTGCATGTCCTGCATGTTGTGCTTGATGCTTCATCTGGATTTCCCCTTTTGTCGGCGGCCGGATACTCGGCCGTCCCCTGCATGTCGGTTCGCCATGAACCGTCCGCACCCCGGCGCAAACGCCGGGGCGTAATGATCGATCTGATGCGTTGTAAGCGCCGCGCGGTCTCTGCGGACCGTCACGGCAGCGTCAGCGCGGCGGCTCAGCCCGCCGCGAAGCGATAGCCCGCCAATTCGCGGTCATCAATCTGCTTGACCAGGTTGGTCTCCCACGACAGGTATTGCCGCGCCGCCGCCTTGTTGCCGTCGTGGCGGTCATGCACGAAGAACAGATAGTCGATGCACTCGCTATCGGCGGGCCGGTCGGGCGTGGATTCCTGCGGGATGCCAGCCGCCGACCAGCTTGCCGGCGTACCGATGTTCACCTTGATGTCGGCGATGCCCAGCGCCCGCAGATCCTTGGCGGCCCATGCGGCCAACGCGGCATCCTCGGCCAGCAGGATGACGGGTTGGCCGGCATGCAAGTCCAGGCGATCAAGACGCGGCCGAATGGACCAACGCGCCCCCGCGATGTGCCCGGCGCGATAGCGCATGCCCGGGCGGATATCGATGGCTTGTGCACCGGTGCGCAATGCCGCCGCCAGAGCCTCGTCGGACAGCATCGAGACGGCCGGCGTGTCCGCCCGTGGCTCGACGGGATCAAGAACCGCGCTGGTGCCCTCTTTCAGCACGCAGGCGTCCCAACCCATCTGCCGCAACCAGCTTGCCGTCACGGGTGCGCGCACGCCTTCGGCGTCGAACACGACGATGCGCGCGCCGCGCACGGCCAGGTACTGGTCGGTGGCCTGCACCAGCTGGCCACCGGGCGCATGCTGCGCGCCAGGCAGCGACCCCTGCGCGAATTCCTCCGCGCTGCGCACGTCGCACAGGAAACTGGTGCGCGACGTGTCGCGCAGCCATTGCCGCACGGTGGCGGCATCCACGATCGGCACGCCGTGGCGCGCAGCCAACCGCGATGAACGCTCGGCAAGCGCAGGCAAGGCTTCCGTTTGGATTCCGTCTTCGTAACGGCGGCGTGCCCCGTGTTCCAGTTGCAGGTCTTCCAGATACCAACCCTGCGTGCCGTTTTCCAACGCATAGACGGGGTTAGGCACGCCCAGGTTGATCAGCGTCTGCGCGCCGATGATGCTGCGGGTGCGGCCCGCGCAATTGATCACGATCGTGGTCTTCGGATCCTTGGCCAGCGTGTGTACGCGCAATGCCAGTTCACCGTTGGGGCAGCAGATGCCGCCGGGAATGCTCATCTTCTGGTATTCCGCATACGGCCGACCGTCAAGCACGATCAGATCATCGCCTCGCTCTTGGCGCGCAGCCAATTCCCGCGCGCTGATACGGGGGGTGTGGAAAACTTCTTCAGCCAGTTCGCCGAACGTTTTGCTGGGCACGTTCACGCCCGCGAAGGCGGCGTAACCGTCGCGCTGCCACTGGGCGATTCCCCCGGCCAGCCGATGCACCTGCTGATAGCCCAGGTCGCTCAGCGCCCGGACGGCGCGCGCGGCCGTCTGGTCACCGCCGCCCTCGTCGTACACCACCACCCGCGCATTGCGTCGGGGGGCCAGACGCACGATGTCCACTTCAAGCCGGCTGTACGGCACGGGCGCGGCGTAAAACAGGTGCGACTCACCATATTGGCCGTGTTCGCGCACGTCCAGCAAGGCGATTTCCTGGCCATCGTGCAGCCATTGCTTGAGCGTATGCGCGTCGATGTCGGCGGCGGGGGAAGCGGAGGTTGCGTGCATCATGGAATTCGAAGGGAACGAGAAATTTTGGTCATGGCGGACAGCCCTTGTTCAAGGTCGCCGATCAGGTCTATGGGGTCTTCAAGGCCGATATGCAGGCGCAACATGGCGCCGCGCGGCGTTGCGTCGGGCAGCGCACGCGTGTCCAGCCGCACAGGAATCACCAGGCTTTCAAAACCGCCCCACGACGCACCGATACCAAACAGCTCCAGGCTGTCGATCAGGCGGTCGGCGTCCGCCGCGGTATACGCGCCATCCAGTTCAAGGGTCAGCAGCCCGTTGGCGCCGGTGCAGTCCCGCCGCCAGATCGCATGCGAAGGGTCGCCGGGCAGCGCCGGACACAGCACGCGCGTTATTTCGGGGCGGCCTTGAAGCCACGTAGCGACTCGCGCCGCATTGGCGGCGTGCTGCGCCATGCGCAACGGCAAAGAGCGCATGCCGCGCAAGACCAGGAAGGCGTCATCGGCGCCCACGGTCTGGCCGAAGTCGATATTGGCGCGTTCCAGCGCACGCCAGGCGCGAGCATTCGTGACCACGGCGCCCATCATCACGTCGGCATGGCCGCCCAGGTATTTGGTCGCCGCCATCACGGAAATATCCGCGCCCAAGGTCAGCGGTTTGTATATCAACCCCGACGCCCACGTGTTATCCACAGCCAGCCAGCAATCGTGTTTTTTCGCGGCTGTGGATAAGTCGCGAAGGTCGGGCATGTCGTACGTCAACGAACCCGGGGCCTCGGCGTAAATCATGCGTGTGTTCGGCCGGATCAGTGCTTCGACACCAACGCCATCGGGCCGATAAAACGTGTACTCGATGCCCAACCGGCTCAGGTGTTCGACGCAGAAGCGGCGCACGGGTTCATACACGGCGTCGGTGACCAACACGTGATCGCCCGAGCGCAAAAATGCCAGCAGCACCATCGCAATGGCAGCCTGCCCGGTGGGATACAGCGCGGCGCGGTGGCCCTGCTCCAGTTCAACCAGTGCATCTTCCAGCGCGTGCGTGCTGTCGGTGCCGCGCGCGCCGTACGAAGGCAAGCGCTCTTGTTCGCGGCGCGTGCGCGTGTCGCGCCACGCGGCGACGCTGTCGAACACGTAAGTGCTGGCGCGCGTCACGGGAGTGTTCACCCACCCCTGATGCGGGCGCCCGGCACGCAACAGCCGCGTCGCCGACTGGTAGGGCTTTTTCATGATCAGCGGCGCGTCTTCACGCCGATCGGCATGACCTTGCAGGTGCCGGCTTCCAGGTCGAAGCCCAGGCGCTGGTCCAGGGTTTCCAGCGCGCGGCCGTACATGTGCAGGTGGCGGATGACGCTGTCGCCCTGGATTTCCACGGCGTGGATATCGTCGGGCATCAACGCAATGCCGGCGCCCGGGCCCACCACCACGGTACCCGTCTTTTCCAGGCGGCCCACGCCCGGCACGGAGCCGTCATCCAGGCGCTCATAGACGTAGTTGTATTCCACCCCTTCCACGGCGGCGATACAGGCCCAGGTGGTGTGGTTGTGCGGCACGATCTTGTTGCCCGGGCGCATGACGTTCAAGTACAGCGCGTAGCTTTTGTCGTCGTCTTCGGCGATCAGGTAGCGGGCCTGCCGTTCGCCGTCCTCGGGCGGCGCGTACCGTTCACCCGTCCACCAGTCGGTGTGCGCGGCAAGGCCGATCAACTCTTGCAGGACCGCGTCCAGGCTGTCTCGATTCAGCCCCTTATTTCCTACAGTTTTTTTAATATTTTCAATACCGGCCTCAATGCCCGCCTGATTTGGATGTGCGTTGTTCACCTTGCTTTTCCCTCTTGGTGCATGAGTTATTGGGATTACTGTATCGCCGGGAACGGGCACCAACAATTTAAATTGCCTTAACATCTCATTAGCATCGCTAATACGTTGAGGGCCCCATGCGCAATCTGGATCTGGATCTGCTTCGCACACTGACTGCTATCGCCCAGCACAGCACCTTTTCTGAGGCGGCCAACCGGCTGCACAAGACGCAGTCGGCCATCACACAGCAGATGCAGCGGCTGGAATCCACCATCGGGCTGCCGTTGTTTGAAAAGCAGGGGCGCAACAAGGTGCTGTCATCGCATGGGCGGCGGCTGGTGGAATACGCGCGCCACATGCTGGCCATCAACGATGAGGCTCTGCGCGCGTTGCAGGACGGCCCACTGGAAGGAGACCTGCGCCTGGGGGCGCCGCTGGATGTGGCGGACACCATCCTGCCGACGCTGTTGACGCACATCGCCCGGTCGGCGCCGCGCGTCAAGCTGGAGATTCGGGTGGATCGCAGCCCTTTCCTGATGGACGCACTGCGCGCCGGCGAGATCGACCTGACGATTTCGACGCGGTTTGATCAGGACTTCGAAGGCGTCGCACTGCGTACATCTCCCACGGTATGGTTGGCGTCCGCCGACTATGTGCATGACCCGCACGCGCCCGTCCCGCTGGTGCTGGCCGACGAGCCCAGCATTTTTCGCCGCTTGGCCTTGAACGCGCTGGAACAGGCGCGCGTACGCTGGCATACCAATTACGTGGCGCCGAATCTGGTGGGGATCAAGGCGGCGTTGCGTGCCGGCCTGGGCGTGACGGCACGCAGCGTAGAGCTGTTGGGGCCTGAAATGCGCGTGCTGGGCGAAAAGGAAGGCTTGCCGCCCTTGCCGGACGTGACCTATTTCCTGTGGATAAGACGCGATCTGATCAATCCGCTGACGCGGCAGGTCTACGACATGTTGCGCAGCAACCTGGGGTTGGCGCAGCAGCCCGACGCGGCGGCGCAAGTGCCGCGCGCGTCGTAGCTATCGCGCTTTTAGTAGCGGTCGAAGATGGTCTGGATCTGCGTCGCGTCGCGCGTGACGGACAAGGCCAGCATCAACAGGATGCGCGCCTTTTGCGGGTTCAAGTCGCGTGCAGCGATGAAGCCCAGCAGCCCGTCGTCCAATTCGACATCGCGGGCCACGAAACCGCTGCCGGTGCGGCTGGACCGCACCACCGCCACGCCGTCGGCCACGGCACGACCCAGCGCACCGATGGCCAGATCAGTCGCATTGCCATCGCCCACGCCGGCCAGCACGATGCCGTCGGCGGCTCGCGCAACAAAGTCGATCACGTCGCCTTGCATATCGGCATGGGCGTAAACCACGTCCACGCGCGGCCAGCCGGACTTTTCCAGTAATGCGAGTGAAAACTCGCTTTGTGCGGAATGAACGGTGGTGTTGCGAGAATAAAAGCATGGCTCGCCGCCATGCATCACGCCGGCACGACCACGATTGGGCGACGCAAAGGCGCACAGTCCCGCACTGGCGGTCTTCTGGATTTCACGCGCGTAATGCACGTCTTCATTCATGACGACCAGCGGCCCACGGCCGCGCGCATCGGGGTGACGCGCCAGCGCCACTGCGTTGTAGAGATTGGCCGGGCCTTCGGCGCCCAGGGCCGTGGCCGGGCGCATGGCGCCGACCAGCACCACGGGCTTGTCGTGTTGAATGACCAGGCTGAGAAAGTACGCGGTTTCTTCAAGCGTATCGGTGCCGTGCGTAATCACGATGCCGGCCACCGAGGCATCCTGGCAAAGCGCGTCAACGCGCGCAGCGAGCGCATGCCAGACCGCGTGCGTCATGTTCTGGCTGCCTACGTTGGCGATTTGTTCCGCGCGGATATCCGCAATGCGGGCCAGCTGCGGCACCGCGCCCAGCAGGTCATTGACCGAAAACGAACCGGCCTTGTAGCCGGCCGACGTCGCGTCGGATTGAGCGCCCGCGATGGTGCCGCCCGTGGCCAATACGGCAATGACCGGCAACGCGTGCTCAGGCATCCACGACCCCGGACAAGCCCTGGCGTTCCAGCAGCGAATTCAGGTGTTCCCAACCATGGAAGTCGATGACGATCTGGCCTTTTTCCTTGGCGCCCACCTTCAAGGCAACGCGCGTGCCCAGATGGTCGGACAGCGCTTCTTCAAGACGCGTCAGGTCGCGCGAGGCGCCGTTGGCCTTCTTGCGCGGCGACGAGGCAGACTCGGCGTCCTTGGCGGTCTTGGCGACCAGCTTTTCGGCTTCGCGCACCGACAGGCGGCGCGCGATGATCTGGTTGGCCAACTGGATCTGCGTGGCCGCATCCACCGCCAGCAGCGCACGCGCGTGGCCCATGTCTACGTCGCCGGCAAGCAGCATCGTTTGCACGGGCGCCGCCAGGTTCAACAGGCGCAGCAGGTTGCTGGTGGCCGATCGCGAACGTCCGATCGCCTGCGCGGCCTGCTCGTGCGTCAGACCAAATTCGTCCAGCAGACGGCGCACGCCATGCGCCTCTTCAAGCGGATTCAGGTCTTCGCGCTGGATGTTTTCGATCAGCGCCATGACGGCCGCGTTTTCGTCGGCCACCTCGCGCACCAGCACAGGCACTTCCTTCAAGCCGGCCAGTTGCGCGGCGCGAAAACGGCGTTCGCCCGCGATGATCTCGTAATGGCCAGGCGCGGAATCGCCCAGCCCGCGTACCAGAATGGGCTGCATGATGCCTTGCGTGCGGATCGATTCGGCCAGCTCACCCAGGGCGCCCTCGTCCATGCGCGTACGCGGCTGATACTTGCCGGCGCGCATCTTCGAGATGGGCAAGGTGGATGGCGGACCCTCGGGCTTGGCCGCGGCGGCCTTGCCGATGTTGTCGATCGCAGGCGCGTCCGCGCCAAGCAAGGCGTCCAGTCCGCGACCCAATCCCTTGGGTTTCTTGGTGGCCATAGTTAAATCCTCTTTCCTTCTGTTTTTGTATCCTGGGCCGAAGCTCAGGCGTGCCGCTGCTCGGCGGGCAAGCGGTACCAATACGCGTAACAGTCTTTGAAACCGTAGCGGCCATACAGGGCGCGCGCGGCGGTATTGTCCGGCTCGACTTGCAAATATGCCGTCGTGGCGCCGCCGCAGGCGCCCTGGCTCAATAGGTGATCCATCAAGGCATCGGCATAGCCTTTACGCCGTTGCGCGGGATCGGTGACGATGTCGAACAGGCCCACCAAGTCGTCGTCGCGGACTGCCAGGCCTGCGGCGACGCATTGCCCGGCGGCATCGAATGCCAGCACGGGCAGCTTATCCACAGCCAGTCCTTGCAGCCGCGCCTGGTGTTCGACGATGTGCTCAGGCGTAGACCCACGCATGGCGCCGACCGCTTGCGCGAAGCGATCGGTGTCGACGTTCCTGAAAGACAGGCCGCCCCGGGCGCTGAGTCTGGGGGCGAGCGACATGCTCATGACTCGGGTCTCACCGGTGTAGGTATAGCCTCGGGCCTCCAGCTCGGCATCCAGCGAAAAATCGGGGCCGATGGAGGTTATGCGCAGCACCATGGGCAAGCCCTGGCGCGCATACAACGAAGAACAATACGCCAGCCGCTCGTCCAGCGGACGTGTGGATAACCCCAGCACGTTGACGCTGCGCACGCGCTTGGCGGGCGACGCTGCAAAACGCACGAGCCAGCCATCATAGAGCAGCTGCGCGCGCACCGCCGTGGCATTCAACGCGGCCTCTTCCAGGCGCACGCGCAGGCGGTCGCGCTCGTCGGCAGGCGGCGGGCGATACGTGGGCGATACGGGGCGGGAAAAGAGCGCGGTGACGGACATGGCGAAAGGCTTAATCCAGATCCTTTCTGACGCGCTCGATCATTTCGGCGCCGAACGAGATATAGGCTTGCGCGCCGCGTGACGCGCGGTCATACACGACACCCGGCATGCCGTAACTGGGTGCTTCGGCCAAGCGCACGTTGCGGGGCACGACCGTCTTGAACACCTTGTCTCCAAAGTGCGCTTCAAGTTGCGCGGACACTTGCTGTTGCAACGTCATGCGCGGATCGAACATGACGCGCAACAATCCGATCACGCGCAAATCATCGTTGATGTTGCGGTGAACGCGCTTGATGGTGTTGACCAGATCGGACAAGCCTTCAAGGGCGAAGTATTCGCACTGCATCGGGATGATGACGCCGTGCGCCGCGGCCAGGCCGTTAAGCGTCAGCAGCGACAACGTGGGCGGGCAATCGATCAATACAAAATCGTACTGGCCCGAAACAGTATCGATCGCCCTTTTCAGCTGGCGCTCGCGCTCTTCCATCTGAACCAGGTCGATCTCGGCGCCGGAAAGTTCGCGATTGGCCGGCAGCACGTCATAGCCGCCGGATTCGGACTTCACGCGGGCCTGTTCAATGGTGGCCTCGCCAATCAGCACTTGGTACAGATTCGATTCCAGCGCATTCTTATCGATGCCGCTGCCCATCGTGGCATTGCCCTGCGGGTCCAGGTCCACCAGCAGCACGCGCTGATTGTGCGTGGCAAGGCCCGCCGCCAGATTGATGGCGGTCGTCGTCTTGCCCACACCGCCCTTTTGGTTGGCGATGCAGAAGACGCGGGCGGCTGTGCTGGGGGGTAAGTTCTTCATAGGGTTCCTTGACTGCGTCCTTCGCCGCGCCCTTCATTGCGGCGCATCCAGATCAGGCAGCGTTCTGCTTGCAGCTCCGGCACGCGAAGCGGCTCAATGTGATCGACCTGCCAGTCCCCGCGCGCGTGCAGCGCAAGAATTTCTTCTTCGGGGACCTTGCCCTTCATCGCGACGAGGGTACCATCGTTGCGCACGTGGCGACCTGCAAGCTGCGCAAAATCGTCCAGCGACGCAAAGGCCCGCGAGGTCACGATGTGACACTCGGCGGGCTCCAGCGTTTCGATGCGTGCATGCAGTGCGTGCAGATTCGGCAGGCTGAGCGCGCCGCTCATCTGACGCACGAATGCGGTTTTCTTTTCAACGGCGTCGATGCAGGTCACCGACCATGCCGGCTGCATGATGGCCAGAACGACGCCTGGCAAGCCGCCGCCCGATCCCACGTCGTAGACCTTGGCCGATACGCCCGCGTCGCCCAGCGCCTTGTGGAACGGCGCCACGGCCGACAAGCTGTCGAACAGATGCTGGATCAACATCTGTTGCGGATCGCGGATGGCGGTGAGGTTGTACGTGCGGTTCCAGCGCTGCATCTGCGCCATGTAGTTCAGCAGCTTGGCTTGCTGATCTGCATCGGCAGGCAGCCCCAGCTGCTCGCACGCACGAGACAGGCGGCCGGCCATGTCAGCGCCGGCCTGATCGGTGTGGGCGGTCATGCGGCTTGCTTGCGCGAGCCGTAGTGCAGGCGCTTCAGGTGTATGAGCAGCAGCGAGATCGCGGCCGGGGTCACGCCCGAGATACGCGCGGCCTGGCCGACGGTTTCGGGGCGATGCGTCTTGAGCTTCTGGCGCACTTCGAACGACAGGCTGGTCACGGCGTCGTAATCGACGTCCGCCGGAATGGGCTGCAGCTCGTGCGAGATCTGCTTCTGGACTTCATCTTGCTGCCGCGCGATGTAGCCGGCGTACTTCACCTGGATTTCGACCTGTTCGGCCAGGATGTCGTCGCCGACCACGCCGGGGCCGGCCAACAATGAGCCGTCGGCGTTTTGCACGGCCATCAATGCTTCATAGGAAACATTCGGGCGCTTCAACAGATCAGCTAGTGAGTACTCACGTTCAATCGCCTTGCCCAACAACGGCTCGGCAATCTCTACCGGCATGACTCGCGGATTTACCCACGAGGACTTCAGCCGTTCCACTTCCGCCGCCACAGCGTCCCGCTTGCGGTTGAAGGCGTCCCAACGGGCGTCGTCAACAATACCCAGCTGTCGACCGATTTCGGTCAGGCGCAGGTCAGCGTTGTCTTCGCGCAGGCTTAGCCGGTATTCCGCACGCGAGGTGAACATGCGATAGGGCTCGGTCACGCCGCGCGTGACCAGGTCATCCACCAGCACACCCAGGTAGGCTTCGTCGCGGCGCGGCGTCCACTGGTCCCGGCCAAGGGAAAGCAGCGCGGCGTTGACGCCTGCCAGCAGGCCTTGCGCGGCAGCTTCTTCGTACCCGGTCGTACCGTTGATCTGACCCGCGAAAAACAAACCGCCAATCGCTTTGGTCTCAAGGGTGCTCTTCAATCCACGTGGATCAAAGTAGTCGTATTCGATTGCGTAGCCCGGGCGCATGATGTGCGCGTTTTCCAGCCCCCGCAGAGAGTGGATCAGCTCTAGCTGCACATCGAACGGCAGGCTGGTGGAGACGCCGTTGGGATAGACCTCGTGCGTGTCCAACCCTTCGGGTTCCAGGAAGACCTGGTGCGATTCCTTGTCGGCGAAACGATGAATCTTGTCTTCGATGGACGGGCAGTATCGCGGGCCCACCCCTTCGATGACGCCGCTGTACATCGGGGAACGGTCCAGGCCACCGCGGATGATGTCGTGGGTACGCGCGTTGGTATGCGTAATCCAGCAGGGAAGCTGGCGGGGGTGCATGGACACATTGCCCATGTAAGAGAACACGGGGACCGGGTCCAGGTCACCGGGTTGCTCTTCCAGGATGCTGGTGTTGATGGTCCGCCCGTCGATGCGCGGGGGCGTTCCGGTCTTCAGGCGCCCCTGCGGCAGCTTCAGTTCTTTCAGTCGCTGGCCCAGGGAAATGGCGGGAGGATCACCCGCCCGACCGCCCGAATAGTTTTGCAGTCCCACGTGAATCAGGCCGTTCAGAAAGGTACCGGCCGTCAGGACAACGGTCTTTGCACGAAACTTCAGGCCAACCTGCGTCACAGCGCCAACGACACGGTCCCCTTCCACCATCAGGTCTTCCACCGCTTGCTGGAACAGCCAGAGATTCGGCTGATTCTCCAGGCGGCCCCGGATCGCTTGACGGTACAGGACTCGGTCGGCCTGGGCGCGCGTGGCGCGCACAGCCGGCCCCTTCGAGCCGTTGAGAATGCGGAATTGAATCCCCGCTTCGTCCGTGGCCAAAGCCATCGCGCCACCCAGGGCGTCGACTTCTTTAACCAGATGGCCCTTGCCGATCCCGCCAATGGAGGGATTGCAAGACATTTGGCCTAGGGTTTCGATGTTGTGCGTCAACAGCAACGTGCGCGCGCCAGCGCGGGCAGCAGCCAGTGCCGCTTCAGTGCCGGCGTGGCCGCCACCGACGACGATGACATCGAATTCGCGGGGATAGTCCATGATGGGAAGGAAAGATAAGAAGGCGTTCGGTGCTCATTATAGAGGCAGGGATTGCATGTTTCACGTGAAACATTCCGGCACTCAGATTGAGCGGCCTGTTGGCGCTGCGGCGTCCGTTATTGGCAACGCCCGGGAGGTGCGATCGACGAATATGTCGGCAAGTGCCGGCGTCCCGCTCGGTGTTTCACGTGGAACATATCGCCGGATGTGAAGAACGAATAGCACGCTGGCGAGCTGGAGAGGGGCCGGCGTGGAGGATCCTCGCCCTTGATCTTGAACCCCCTCGATGTTTCACGTGGAACAACCGAGCGTCCGCGATGTTTCACGTGAAACATCGAACCCATGCCGAACGTGGTGGGCAAAGAAAACAGCGGTCCGTTTCGCGTGGAATGGTTGCCCTGTATCCACGGTCCGATGGAGTAGTAGCGGGCGACGTTTCACGTGAAACATCGGTTAAGCGCCCGAGGGGAAAGGACAACAATCTCTTCAATCATGCCTGCGGTATTTGTTCCACGTGAAACACCCGCGCGCTCGTTGACGCGTAATCGCCATAACGCGGGTGTTTCACGTGGAACATCCTCGCGTGTATGCCGACGTCTATCCAAACTTGCAACGTTGCATCGACTTGATCGGCCTTGAGCGCGCGATGACTCGGCCAATTAACTGCAAAGAAAACGCAACGCCCATATCTAAAAAAATGCGTTTTCTACCCCCTACCCTACCCCTTACCCAGAACAAGCCGTTATTTTCTTATTTAGGTAAACCGTCCACCGACAAAACCACGGAGAGCGCGAAGGCAAACTTTTCTGTACAGCAAAAATCGAGCCCAGGAAATATCACCGCTTGCATCGCCATGCAATAAGTCCGACAGAGCATTTGTGTACAGCTCCCGAATTCGAACTCTCACGGTCGCGCCAGCGTCGAACTTCCGAGGACGGGCCAATCAGTCGGAGGCCACCTAATGGCTCCAGGTTATGCACACGGTCATGTGAGTAAGTCGACTCCATTCCTGAAACCCAGACGAACGACTTATCAACAACTGGCGAGCTGAAAATCTAATAACCGCAGGCGAACTCACGTGGAACAACTTTGGGGATAACTTGTTGGGCCGACGACAACCACCGGGCCTTACCGTGATTCAAACCAGCCCCTCCGCGACGGCAACATCAGCATTGGCATTTACATTACTAGAGCGTGGTTCATAGGAGAACCCGCTTCAAATAAGAGGAATTCCCCGTCAGACGCGCGAGTAATCTGGCATTCAGCCAAACCCAAGCGAACGCTATTTTTCACGTGGACAACTTTGTGGATAAGATGCCAATCCGCACGCAATACCACCCACAAGTCCTGCCAACTATTAATTTGAAGCGATCGCCATTGCCGGGAACTAGATCCGCAGCGGCAAGTCAAATTGCGACGAAAACTCGCGCACGGTTTATCCACAAACTTGTGCGGACTTACCGTTTTTGTCACGCGTATTTTCCGCAAGCACGGGCGCAGCAATTATTGATTGCACAAGTATCTTGCCCGGCGGAAACGACGTGCGCCATCATCCATTTGGAGGAGAGGCGGCGGTTTCATGTGAACCCCCTGTGGAAAACTCGCTGGGCCGGCTTCGCAGAGTTCCTCCGCACTTGGAGAGAACCTGTTTCGCGATTGACGCGGCCTGGGCAGAAAAGTCCCGCAGCGAACAGCGAAAGCACAATCTGGCGGGCTGGACGCGATGCCAAAACGGGCCGGCCCGCGTTCCTATCCCCAATTCTATCCACAGGCTGAGCAGGCTATTTCGGCGGCTTTCGGGCAAGAATCTGTGCATAACCGGGATGGGGATATCTTTGTGAACAACCGCGCCGAAATGAAAAAAAGGCCGGTCTAAACGGCCGCTAAACCCCTCACCGACGGCGGCCCCATCCGAAAGACGGCCCCATTGAAAAGTGCCGCCAAGCGCCCGTTTTCCCTGGGGAAATGCTGGTTTTCTTCTGGTACGAGGACATGGCAGGCCGCCATTTGAGCCTTGCTTGGCCGGCGCCATCGAGTAAATGGTAAAAGCCAAAAATCTGTGCAAAACCCCGTATATGCCGAGCACGGTGCTTCATTAATGAGCACCCAAACCTCGATGCTCAAAAATAATTATCCACAGAGTTATCCAAGGTTTGAGAACATGTTAGTGGACACTAACATTAAGCTGTCGCTGGCCCACAGGCGTTGCTGACCATAAGGCCGCACAAATGAAACAACGCCCCAGATCCGGAGATCTTGGGGCGTTGTAGCCAGGTTTGGACCTGGCAGACGGGAAAAGGGATTTCCCGATTTAGAGCGGGCGAATTTCGGCCGCTTGAGGTCCTTTCGGACCATCCTTAACTTCGAATTCGACTTCCTGGCCTTCGTTCAGGCTGCGATAGCCGCGGCCCTGGATGGCGGAAAAGTGTGCGAAAACTTCGGTTCCGCCAACATCCGGGGTGATGAAGCCATAACCCTTGTCAGCGTTGAACCACTTAACTTTGCCCTTCTGAGCCATTTTCTCTAGCGTCCTGTAATTAACTTGAAATGCAATGAATCAAGGGGGACGCCGTGAGAACTGAACGACCGGTATAAAACCCTGCGTTGCCGCTGTGTTCTCGCTCGTCGCCAAGCAACAGAACGAGTCCGCGCGCTGCTTGAATCAACTGCGGAATCAGCATACTCATCCGGCATCGGCGACTCATATTGTTGTTTACCCCAATGTCGCATTTTTCAGACTCGGCCCAAGGCCCGCACTGCGGAATTAGGCTTGCCGCCGCGCAAGAACGGCGTAAATCGGCCCCGTCACAGTCACGACAAAAACCATGCGCGTAACGTGAAACGCGGTGACCACCGGCACGCCTAGTTGCAGCACCTTGGCCGTGATGGCCATTTCAGCAATGCCCCCCGGCGTCGTCCCCAATATCAGCGTCGGGGCCGGGGCGGCCGACCAATACGACAGCAGTGCGCCCAAACCAAAAGCCAGCACCAGGGCGCCCAGCGTGAAGGCGCCCACCACCGCAATAAAACGCGGCGCCGCGCGAAAGAAATCCGGGCGGTAACGGTCTCCTAGCGACCAGCCGATCAGCAGCTGCCCCGCCTTAGGCACGTAGTCGGGCAGCGCGGACAGTTCAATGCCGAAAACGGTTAACAGCATTGCCACCAGCATGGGCCCGAGCACCCACGGATTTGGCAAGCGCAGCTTCATGAATGCCAGCCCGCCCAAGCACGTCAGCAGCACCAATGCGGCCAGGCCCGAGGCGTGCACCCTCTGGGGTCCAGGCACCGTCGGATCCAGGCCGGCCACGCCCCACCACTGGAAAATAAACGGCACCGTTATCACCACCAGCAGGACGCGCACGCTATGGGCTGTGGCAACGCGGTCAATGCGCGCGCCGTGGCGTTCCGCCAGGCTGGCCATTTCGCTCGCCCCGCCGATGGCCGATGCAAACCAGGCAGTCTTGAAGTCGGCATCCGTATAGCGGCGAAGCATCGCGGTACCCATGAACGCCAGCCCCAGGGCGAACACCATGCCGACGATGATGGGGCCGGCGTTGCTGCCGATGTGTTCCACCACCTGCGGCGTGAAATACAAACCCAGCGACGTGCCGATCACCCACTGGCCCCCATTGCGCGCCGCGCGCGGGCAGGCGGTTCCCACGCCAGCAATGCGCGTTGCAGCCGTCGCCAGCAAGGCGCCCAGCATCCAAGGCAAGGGCAGTTGCACCCACACCGCCAACAGCGCGCCCACCGACGCAATCGACAATCCCCCCGCCACCCTCAACAACATGTTCCGCCGCACGATCCCATCCACGTTTATCGCTTTCGCTCATTGCGAAAAAAACGAATTATGAGTTAGTGGGATACTTACGAAAACTCTCTTCGCCCATCGCGCATTCCCTCGCATCCACCATGATCCGATCCAAACTTCCCGACGTTGGCACCACCATCTTCACCGTCATGAGCCGCCTGGCCATCGAGCACAAGGCCATCAACCTGGGTCAGGGCTTTCCCGACTTTGATCCCGACCCAGCGCTGTGCGCGCTGGTCACGCAGGCCATGGCGAACGGGCATAACCAGTATCCGTACATGCCCGGCGTGGCGCCCTTGCGCGAAGCCATCGCGGCAAAGACCCAGGCCCTGTATGGCCACGCCTACGACCCGGAAACCGAAATCACGGTGACCAGCGGCGCCACCGAAGCCCTGATGGCCACCGTGCTGGCCGCCGTCGGCAGCGGCGACGAAGTGGTGGTCATCGAGCCCTGCTATGACTCGTACCTGCCCGCGATCCGTCTGGCCGGCGGCACCGCGGTACCGGTGCCGCTGCGCGCGCCCACCGAAGCCGACCCCTACTACCGCATCGATTGGCAGCGCGTGCGTGACGCCATCACGTCCAAGACGCGCCTGTTGATGCTGAACTTTCCGCACAACCCCACGGGCGCCGTGCTCGATGACAGCGACCTGGATGCGCTGGAAGCCATCGTTCGGGACACCGGCGTTTTGCTGGTGTCAGACGAGGTCTACGAACACATCGTGTTTGACGGCAAGCCGCACGCCAGCGTTGCGCGTCGTCCGTTGCTGGCCGAACACGCATTCGTGATTTCTTCTTTCGGCAAGACTTATCACACCACCGGCTGGAAAATCGGCTACTGCTGCGCGCCGCGCCAACTTAGCGCCGAACTGCGCAAGGTGCATCAATTCATGGTGTTCACGGTGCCCTCGCCGATGCAGTTCGCGCTGGCCGAGTTCATGCGTAATCCCAAGCCTTATCTGGATCTGCCGGCGTTCTACCAGGCCAAGCGCGATCGTTTGTCGGAAGGCCTGGCCAAGACGCGTTTCCGGCCGTTGCCCAGCCCGGGCACGTTCTTTTTGCTGGCGGACTACAGCCAGATTTCCAAGCAGAACGAAGCCGACTTCGCCCGCGACCTGACCGTCAACCACGGCGTGACCGTGATTCCCGTTTCGGCTTTCTATCGCCAACCCGACGCGGCGGAATCCAACCACCATATCGTCCGTTTCTGCTTTGCAAAGAAAGACGCGACCTTGGACGCCGCCTTGGAACGATTGGCGCAAGTCTAGCCAGAGGCCAAACCAAAAACAAAGCACCGGAATATGAGCGATTACTCATATTCATAAATCAAACAACAGGGGCGCTTAAAAGCGCCCCTGTTGCCTACGTCAAGCCGCATTCTCCGCCGCTTTTCGCGCACGCCGCACGCGGCGAAGAACCTGCGGAACTACGACGACCGCAACCGCCGCCGCCCACATCGACATCGACACTGGACTGGCGAACAACACTCGCACATCGCCATCGGTCATCGACAAGGCACGGCGCAGGTTCTGTTCCATCATGTTGCCCAGCACGACGCCCAGCACCAGCGGCGCCATCGGCACGCCAAACTTGCGCAGGAAGTATCCCAGCGCGCCGATGCCCGCCACCAGCAGCAGGTCGAACGTGCCGGCGTTGATGGCATAGACGCCGATATAGCTGATGCACAGAATGCCCGGCACCATCAGCCACCCCGGCACCGACAGTACCTTCGAGAACAGGCGCACCAGCGGCACGTTCATGACGAAGAGCAGCACGTTTGCCACGAACAACGACGCAATCAGGCCCCACACGAGTTCGGGCTTGGTATCGAACAGCACCGGCCCCGGCGTGATGTTGTAGAGCGTCAGCGCCCCCATCATGACCGCCGTCGTGCCCGACCCGGGCACGCCCAGCGTCAGCATCGGCACAAAAGAACCGATCGCCGATGCGGTGGCGGCCGCCTCCGGCGCGACCAGGCCGCGCATGTCGCCCTTGCCGAACTTGGCATCGGGGTCCTTGGCTTCGATGATGCGTTTTTCTTGCGAATACGCGACCGCCGCGGCCACGCTTGCGCCCGCCCCCGGCAACACCCCCACGCCGAAGCCCACCAGTGCACTGCGCACCACGCTCCACCACGTAAACGCCAGCTCTTTCAGATTGAAAAGCTTGCGCCCGCTGGGCGTGACCTCGACG
Organism: Achromobacter sp. 1L-A-4-B-C2; assembly: GCF_057291955.1. Classification (NCBI taxonomy): domain Bacteria; kingdom Pseudomonadati; phylum Pseudomonadota; class Betaproteobacteria; order Burkholderiales; family Alcaligenaceae; genus Achromobacter; species Achromobacter sp. 1L-A-4-B-C2. Next base: position 764,362 of record NZ_JBXAWP010000004.1, on the reverse strand, counting down.
CTATGCCCGGCCATCACCTTTTCCAACATTTCCAGCATCTCGCTGACCGCGAACAACGCAATAACCACCACCACGAAATCAATACCGTCGGCCAAGTGCACCGATTCAAACGTGTAGCGATATACGCCCGAGTTCGCATCCACGCCGACCACCGAAATCGACAGACCGATCATCGCCGCCAGCACGCCTTTGACCGGCTGTTTTCCCAGCAAGCTGGTCAGGCAACAGAAGGCGAAGATCATCAGCACGAAGTACTCGGCCGGCCCGAACGCCAACGCCCATTTGGCCAACAACGGCGCCAGCAGGATGATGCCCACCACCGACACGATGGCGCCGAAAAACGCCGACCATGCCGATAGCGACAACGCCACGTTGGCCATGCCTTGTCGCGCCAGCGGGTAACCATCAAGCGTCGTCATGATGGCGCTTGCCTCGCCCGGTACGTTCAGCAAAATTGCCGTGATACGGCCGCCATACTCCGCACCCACGTACACCGCGGCCAAGAGGATCAACGCGGTTTCCGGCGGCAGGTTCATCGCGAACGCGATGGGAATCAGCATCGCCACGCCGTTGACGGGCCCCAGGCCGGGCAGCACGCCCACCAAGGTGCCGATGAACGAACCGATCATGGCAACCAAAATGTTGGTCAGCGAAAACGCAACGCCGAATCCGATCGAAAGATGATCAAGAATGCTGGTCATAGCAGGGTCTCCAGCAAGCCGCCCGGCAGGACGACGTCCAGCACTTTGTCGAACAACACAAAAAAGAGAAGGCTCATGACGATGCCGCCGATGGCGCATTTGATCCAGCTGCCGGCAAACAGGCGGCCGACGAAGACCGTCATCAGGGTGGTCGCAACGATGAATCCCAGCCACTGAAACAGGAACGCGTAGGCGACCGTAAACGCCATCATCAGCGCGATGCGCCCGTTGGCGCCCGGCGGGTTTGATTCAACGGGGTGGCCACCCTTGTAGACCAGCCAGAGGCCACACAGGCCGATCATGGCCGCCACCAACAGGGGAAAGGCGCGCGGGCCGACAGGTTCGTAGGCGAATGGGGCTTCGATGCCCCATCCGGCAGATGTCATGAAGGCGGCCAGCGCCAGTGCGCCGATGCCCAGGATTCGATCGTTCATGATCCACTTTCCGTTGTGAATGAATGCGCGGACGCAGCCGCCCCCGCGCGCCACCGACAAACTCGGCGGTGCGGGGGCGCCGGCAAGGCGCGATCGGTGGGAAGGCCTTGCGGCCGGCTTACTTCTTGATCAGGCCGAACGAATCCGCCAGTTCGCCATAGACCTTGACCTGGCTCTTGACGTAGGCATCCAGGTCGGGCCCGGTCTTGTTGAAGGGGAACAGGCCCTGTTGCTGGCGCAGCTTGTCAAACTCAGGCGAGGCAGTCGCCTTGTTGAACGCGTCGACCCAGAACTGATAGTCGCTGTCGGACACCTTCGGACCCACGTAGAAGCCCCGGATGATGGGCCAGACGATGTCGTAGCCCTGTTCCTTGGCCGTGGGCACCGTGCCCAACTTGCCGGGCAGGCGCTGGTCGTTGAACACGGCCAGCACGCGGATCGGTGCGCCGCCTTCCAGCATGGTGAACGCTTCGGCCGCATCGCCCATGTACGCCTGGATATGCCCGCCACGCAGCGCGGTGACCGCTTCGCCGCCGCCTTCGAATGCGACGAAGCGCATCTTCTTGAAGTCCACGCCCGCCGCCTTGGCGGTCAACGCCGCCTTCATCCAGTCCTGGCTGCCCACCGTGCCGCCGGCGCCCAGCACGATCTTGGTGGGATCCTGCTTGAACGCGTCCATCAGGCTTTTCAGGTCCGTATACGGAGAATCGTTGCGCACCACAGCCACGCCGTAGTCGGTGCCGATGGCCGCCAGCCAGCGCACGTCGTCCACGTTGTACTTGCCAAACTTGCCCTGCGCCAGGTTTAGCAGCGAACCACCCGAGAACGCGACGATGGTGCCGGGTTCATTGGGGTGCTGCGCCACGATGTTGTTGTAGGCCACCGCGCCGATGCCGCCCGGCATGTAGACGATACGCATCGTGTTCTTGATCGCGCCGCTTTGCTTCAAGCCCTCGGTCGCCAGGCGGCAGGTCAGGTCAAAGCCGCCGCCCGGCTGCGCCGGTGCGATGCATTCGGGGCGGCGCGGCTCGTCGGCGGCGTGGGCGGCGCCCAAGGAAAGGGTCATCGCGCCAAGTGCGGCTACGGCGGCCAGGCGCAGCTTCAGGCTGGTCTGCATGTGTCTCTTCTCCAGGTTTTATAGGTCTAGGTATGGCTGATGCCGCCAGGCTGGCGATGCCTTGCCTGCATGGGCCCAGCGAACCCTACCGTACAAAATCGAAGCTTTCCAAAGCCTTTCAATTTCGCGCGATTTCGTGACGCGGCGCAGCATCGGGGTCGCGGTTGCGGGCGGGCGCCAGGGAAAACACCAGGGCCGCACGCAAGCCCGGCAAGGGCGTGCGGTTTTCCAGCACGAGGGTGGCGCCCAGTATTCCGGCAATGGTGCCCACAATGGCCAGGCCCAGGCCGGCCCCGGACGTGTTCTTGCCTGCCGCACCCCGGCGAAAGCGCACGCACGCCCGCGCGATGTCGTCCGCGGACATCCCCGGGCCGTCGTCCTCGACGGCCAGACGCGCTTGGCTCCCCTCCACGTGCACCGTCACGGTGACCTCGCCGGCCGGCCGCGCATAGCGGATGGCGTTATCGACCAGGTTCGTGATGGCCTCGCGCAGCAGCCACTCCGCGCCGCTGACGCATACCGGCCGACTTTCCGCTTCCAGGCCGATGTCCAGCTGGCGCGCTCGCGCGGCGGGCAGCAGGCTTCGGATGACGGCGTCGGCCAGCTCGACCAGATCCACCGGTTCTGCGGTAAATCCCCCTTCGGCCACCGAAGCGTCCTTAGCGCGCGCCAGGGCGAGCATTTGGTTGGTGGTGCGCACGGCCCTGTCCAGGCCCTCCTGCATCGCCAGAAGGGCTGTACGGACCTCCTGGGGGTCTGTTTCGCGCAGGGCATAGGCGGTTTGGGTACGCAAAACGGACAAGGGCGTGCGCAATTGGTGCGAGGCGTCGTCAAGGAACTGGCTCTGCACCCTCGCCTGGGCCGCAAAACGGGCCATGTGGAGGTTTACAGCCGAAACCAAGGGCAGGACCTCACCCGGCATCTCGGATGCGCTGACGGGGCTTAGATCGTCTCCAGAACGCCCTTCCACCTCCTGCCTTAGTCGGACCAAGGGGCGCAGCGCCATGAAAACCCCCAGGACGATGACCAGAACGCTGATCAGAATCACGGCCAGGTCCCGTTCCACCGAGCGCAACAGCACCTGGTGCATGAACGCCTGGCGGCTTTCCAGCCCCTCGGCCACCTGCACGATTACCCGTCCCCCTTTGTTTGCATACAGGGGCGGATCCATCGGCCGGGCCAGCGCGGCGACGCGCACGGGGGCGCCCTGGTAGGTCGCGTAAAAAAAACGCGGTTCGCCCGATTCCAGCGGCTGCTCGGGCAACGGCAAGCCGGGATGCCCGATTTCGGCCAGCCCGTCTTCGGTTGCCACGCGATAGAAAACGCTGCCATTGGCCGTCAGCTCAAAAAATTCAAGCATCAGGTAAGGCTGTTCCATGGCTAATCCACCGCTGGCTGTGGATATGTTGTGGTCGATCGCGCGAAGCGCTCCAGCCAGCGATCGGTCATAGGCAATGTCGACCTGGTTGCGCAATTGATGGTTCGACAGCCACAGCGCGCCCATCATCACCAGGACCAACGTGGGGATAAGCCACCAGAGCAACTGCGTTTTCAGGGTGCGATTACGTTTTTTTCCCGCGAAAAAACCCGCTTTTCTCGGATTTCTAGTTGTCAACAAGGTTCTCCAGGCAGTAGCCCATGCCGCGCATGGTCACGATCTGCACACCGGTATCCGCCAATTTCTTGCGCAGGCGGTGTACCAGCACTTCGATGGCTTCCAGGTTGATGTCCGCATCGTCCGTGACGATGCGGTCAAGAATTTGCTGCTTGTTGATGGGTTCGCCACTTTTCTGAATCAACACCCGAAGTACGGCATGTTCACGTGGGGATAACTGCAAAGTCTGTCCCGAGACCATGAATTTTTGAGCAGCAGTCTCAAAAACCAGGTTTCCCAGAGACAGACGCGGGTGTTCGCGTCCCCGGCTGCGCCGAATCAGTGCGATCAAACGCGCTTCCAACTCTTCCACAACAAACGGTTTCGGCAGGAAATCGTCTGCACCCAGATGCAGCGTTCCAATTTTTTCGGCCAAGGAATCGCGCGCGGTCAAGACCAACACCGGCGTTCGATCGTCTCGCGCGCGAATTTTTGCCAGCAAGGCATGGCCGTCCATACCGGGAAGTCCCAGATCCAGGACGACCGCATCGAATTCTTCGATAGCCAACCGTCTTTCGGCGACCAATCCGTCGTCAGCCCATTCGACGACAAAGCCTGCGTGTCGGGCCAGGCTTCTTGAAAGCCAGCGAGCAAGTTCGGCTTCGTCTTCTATCAGAAGGATGCGCATGGACGGAGTCCGGGGGGGAGTGGCTGGGCGGAATGGGAAAGCATGTTTGGCTTTTCCTTTATTTCTCTTTATATAAAGACTAATGATTAATAAGGCCTGTGGATAACTACCTTAACCTTGAAAACCTCATTCTTTTCATCAGCTTGCAGCGGTTTTTGCCTGTGCAAGAACTCTGTGTGGGAAAAAAGTTGAAGTTGGACAACATTTCGGCCACCCCCAAAAACACCACCTTGTTCAACTTGCCTCCACACAATGTGCACAACCTGGCTACTTAGGAGTTATCCACAGGGTCGGCCATGGGAAATAGGATGGAAAGCGGCACTTTTACCCCGAAAAACCGGCCGTTGCCTACCGGGTTTTTCGCCCTTGCAGGGGGTCAAAATCGCCTTTTGAGGCACTTGGGCGACCGGGCATTCGAGGGGGCGCGCCGGCGCTTTCTTGACAGGGGACTGAACAAAAAGTGAGCAGCTTCCGCCGTAAAATCCGGCGATGGCTATAGAAAAAAGCATCATGAAATCCAGGGCGAAACACGGCTTGGTTTACCGGTTAAGGGCCCGCTTGGTGGCCGACAATCTGCCCGCCACCTTGTGTGCGGCGGCGCTGATGGGGCTGTTCGGCGCCCTGGCAACCGTGGTGTTTCGCGAACTGCTGGGCTGGACGCAAATGTTGCTGGGCGGCGAAGAGGTTCCGCGCGGCATGGTGTCGCTGGCGCGGGGGCTGGACCCCTGGCAACGGTTCCTGCTGCCCGCTGCGGGGGGCGCCGTCGCCGGTCTCGTCCTGCAAATGGCTGCCCGGTGGCTGCCAAAGCGGGGCGCAGCCGACTATATGGAAGCCATTTCCATTGGCCGCGGCGTCATTGGCCTGCGCCAGACACTCGCGCGCAGCCTGTCGTCCATTTTTTCAATCGGCTCCGGGGCGTCGATCGGGCGCGAAGGCCCGATGGTCCAGCTGGCCGCCATGTTTTCATCGCTGACCGGCCGATTCCTGCTGCTGCCGCCCCGCCATCTGCGGCTATTGGTCGCCTGTGGGGCCACGGCAGGCATCACGTCCGCCTATAACGCGCCCATTGCGGGCGCCTTGTTCATATCCGAGATCGTCTTTGGCGTGATTTCGTCCGCCACGCTGGTGCCGCTTGTGGTGTCGTCGGTGGTGGCCAACATCGTCACGCGCCAGATCCTGCACTACGACGCCGTCTTCCATATGCCGCATTTTGAATTTGTGTCGGGGTGGGAAGTGATCAATTACCTGGGCCTGGGCGTGGCCGCTGGCCTGGTCGCGCCTCAATTCCTGCGATTTTTGGATCTATCGCGAGCCGCGTTTTCGCGGCTGCCCTTCCCGCTCTGGCTCCGGATGGCATTGGGCGGACTGGTGGTCGGTGCCTTATCGGTCGTCAACCCCCAGGTCTGGGGCAATGGTTACAGCGTGGTCAACAGCATGCTGCATACGCAATGGGCCTGGCAGGCCGTGGCGGCCATCTTGCTGATGAAGATAGTGGCCACGGGCGCCAGCGTGGGGTCGGGCGCGGTCGGCGGCGTGTTCACGCCGACGCTGTTTGTGGGAGCGGCCTTGGGTGCGCTGTATGCGAGCGGCTTGCAAGCGCTGTTGCCGGCGGGTGATGTGTCGGCAATTTCCAGCTATGCCGTTGTCGGCATGGGGGCGTTGCTGGCCGCCACCACGTACGCGCCGCTGATGTCGACGCTGATGATTTTTGAGATGACGCTGAGCTATGAAGTGATGCTGCCGCTGATGTTGGCCTGCATTACGGGGTACGTCATTGCACATCGGATACGGCCGGAATCGGTGTATGCGAAATCACTGGCGAACAACGAGCGCGCGCAGCGTGCGGTGTGGAAAGTAGCGGCGAAAACTGACGTCGAAAGGTGACGCCGAAAGGTGAAATTTAGCAAGGGGTATTGAAAAGAAAGCTGAATGGATAACGTGAGCAAAAGCTCAGTTTGTTCAGTCGGACCTCAGATTTCCTTGTCTGTCATACGCCCGGCAGCACTTCATGGATCAATGCGTTCTCCGTTTACGCGGATCACCGGCTTGCGCTTCTCACCGAAGCCGCACAACTTATCGATTTCCTTGGGGAACAGCGTGTACGGCACGTTGTACTGGATGAAGGCCTCGACGCTGTCCGGAAATGCGTTGATGAGCAGCCAGCCCAGCCAGAGCGGGATGGTGAGGGGAGCCTTGAACATCCCATAGGGCGTCGCCAGCCGGCGTCGTAACCCTGCATACCAGTCCCGGTATGGTTGCAGGGTCTCTTGCCAGCGGCTTTGTCGCGGCGGCAGCGGCGCGGGCTTGGAGTAACCGCCGGATGGTGGCTGTGGGCAGGTCAGATGGTGAGGGCATGGCGTGCTCTTGGGGACGACCCACTTTGGTAGTCGTCGATGGCGTCAATTAGCGATGACCACTTTTAGAAGCAACTGCCAGACCCGGTAAATAAGAACAGTCCGATAAGCGCGTGAGATAGATCCTGTTCTTGACGAGGCGTAGGGACGCGCATTGATGAGCAGATCGCGAAAGCTATCTGCTATATGGCCTTTCAAATCAGGCCCTTGTCCGGCTACTTACCGATGCAAAAGCTGGAGAAAATCTCGCCCAGCAAATCATCGCTGGTGAATTTTCCGGTGATGCTGGTCAGGCTTTCATGCGCCAGCCGCAGCTCTTCCGCAAACAGGTCCAGCACCCGGTCGTCCTGACCCGCGTGTTCGCCGGCCAATTCCAAATGTTCAGCCGCCTGTTGCAAGGCGTGCAGGTGACGTTCGCGCGCCAGCCAGGGTGATTCGGCGCCGGGGTTCCAGCCTGCGATGTTCAAGAGTTCGGCGCGCAGCGCGTCCAGGCCGGCCCCGCGCTTGGCTGAGATACCCAGTTCACCCGCGCCCGGCGTGAACGCTGTGGATAACAGGTCCACCTTGTTGAACACCTTCAACACCGGGGTACGGGGCGGCAGGCGCGCGGTGATCTGCGCGTCCAGTTCATCGCCCGGCTGCGTTGCATCCTGCAGATGCAAAATAACGTCAGCCCGTTCGATTTCCTGCCAGGTGCGCGCGATGCCGATGCTCTCAACCGTGTCCTCGGTTTCGCGCAATCCGGCCGTGTCCACAATGTGCAATGGCACGCCGTCGATATGGATTTCCTGCACCACTTTGTCGCGTGTCGTGCCCGCAATGGGGGTGACGATGGCGATGTCGTCGCCTGCCAGCGCGTTGAGCAGGCTTGATTTACCGACGTTGGGCTGGCCGGCCAGCACCACATGCAGGCCCTCGCGCAGGATGACGCCCTGGCGGGCTTGCGCGATCAGTTTGGACAGGTCCGCCGTCAGCGCGTCCAAGGTGGGGCGCGCCTGATACTTTTCAAGGAAGTCGATTTCTTCTTCAGGGAAATCCAGCGTCGCCTCGACCAGCATGCGCAGGTGAATGATGCGGTCGGACAGGTCGTTCACGCGCGATGAAAATTCGCCGGACAACGACGCCATGGCGCCTCGCGCGGCCGCCACGGAAGACGCATCGATCAGGTCCGCCACGGCTTCGGCCTGCGCCAGATCCATGCGGTCGTTCAGAAAGGCGCGACGCGTGAATTCACCGGGTTCGGCCAGGCGCACGCCCAGGTCGCGCCCGGCCGCCAGGCAGCTTTCCAGCACGCGCCGCAACACGGCGGGGCCACCGTGGCCTTGCAGCTCAAGCACGTCTTCACCGGTATAGGAATGCGGTGCGCGAAAGTAGAGGGCGATGCCTTCGTCCAGCAGTTCGCCGTCGATGGATTTGAACGGCAGATAGTGCGCGTGGCGCGGCGTGAGTTCGCGTTGGAAAATGCGCCGCACCAATTCGGACAGGTCCGCACCAGAAACGCGCACGACGCCGATGCCACCTCTTCCGGGGGCGGTGGCAATGGCGGCAATAGGGGCGTAAGCGGACATATCTGAGAGGCGGGGAAGCGAGAACAATAGGGGAATATAACTGTTGCGCGGCTCCTTGTTTGCTGGTTAATGTGGCCCCGAGGTTCAAAACCCGAAACAACTCTGGGAGATCACGATGGCATCTCGGTTTTCGCGTGTCTTGGCCTGCGGCTCGGCCGCGGTGATGTTGGCCTTTGGCACATTCAGTTCCGCTATGGCTCGCGATCTGGTGATCGCTTTGAAGACCGAGCCCTCATCGATGGATCCGCAGTATCACGCGTTGACGCCCAACACGCAAATCTCCCAAACCATCTTCGACACCCTGGTTGCTACCGACGCCCAGTTGAAACCGAAGGCCGCGTTGGCCGAATCGTGGACGGTTGACGGCAAGGTTTGGACGTTCAAGCTGCGCCCCAACGTCAAGTTTTCGGACGGCACGCCGTTCACCGCGGAAGACGTCGTATTTACCTACGACCGAGTCCCCAAAGTACCCAACAGCCCCTCGCCCTTCACGCTGTATCTTGGCTCGGTGGCGAAGACCGAAGCGGTCGATCCCATGACCGTACGCATCACCACAAAGGAAGTCGCGCCCAACCTGCTGGTGAACCTTGCGCAGTTGCCCATCATGTCGAAAAAGGCCGCGTCGGGCCCGGCGGCTGAAGGCAAGACCACCACCGAATTGAATAGCGGCGATGGCCTGGTGGGCACGGGTCCGTACAAGTTCGTGTCATGGAAACGCGGCGCTGAATTCGTGCTGGCGCGCAATGAGAATTACTGGGGCAAGAACCCCGAGTGGGACCGTGTGGTGTATCGCCCGATCAGCAATGCCGCCGCGCGCGTGGCCGCATTGCTTGCCGGCGACGTCGACATGATCGAGGACCCCCCCACCGACGATCTGCCCAAGCTCAAGGCGGACAAAAAGCTCTTTGTGGAAGAGACGCCGTCGGTGCGCGTCGTGTACGTGGCGCTGGACCAGTACGCCGAGCCGTCACCCGGCATCCAGGGCACCGACAAGAACCCCATGAAGGACAAGCGCGTGCGTGAAGCGCTGTCGCTGGCCATCAATCGCGATGCCCTGGTGGAACGCGTGATGGGGGGCGTGGCGCTGCCCGCCGGCAACCTGCTGCCCTACCCCATGTTCGGCTCCAGCAAAGAGCATTCGAAGGCACCCAAGGCCGATGTGGAAAAGGCCAAGGCCCTGCTTAAGGAAGCCGGTTATCCCAACGGCTTTTCGATCACGCTGGGGTCGCCGTCGGGCCGCTACGTCAACGATTCGAAGGTGGCGCAAGCCATCGCATCGATGTGGACGCGCATCGGCGTGAAGACCAGCGTGGACGCGATGGCGCCGCCGGTGTTCTTCAAGAATCGCGACAGCTATCAGTTCTCGGCCTATCTGGCAGGGTGGTCCGTGACCAGCGGTGAAATGTCCAACGCGCTGACGTCCTTGCTGGTCACGCGCAACCCGGAAGCGGGTCTGGGCACGACCAACCGCAGCCGCTATTCCAATCCCAAGATGGACGAACTGGTCAAGGAAGCGTCTTCCACCATGGATGATGCCAAGCGCGCCGAGTTGCTGTCCAAGGCCAGCAACATGGCCATGGACGATTACGCCATGCTGCCGGTGCACTTTGAACTGTCGGTATGGGCGATGAAGGGCGACATCCGCTACCAGGGCCGCCCCGACCAGGTCACGCTTGCGCAGTTCGCAACCCTGAAGAAGTAACGCGCAACGCGGGCGGTCTCCAGTGCTGGCAACAATCGTAAGAAGACTGCTGCAAACCATCGTCGTCATGCTGGTCATGTCGGCGTTGGTCTTTGCGGGCATCTACATGGTGGGCGATCCGGTCTCGATGCTGGCCAGCCCGGAAGCCACCGAGGCGCAGCGCGCCGCCATCAGCGCATCGCTGGGTTTGGATCTGCCGCTGTGGCGGCAATATCTGATCTTCATGGGCCAGGCGGTGCGCGGCGATTTCGGCAACAGCTTCCTGACGGGCGAGCCCGCCATGCACCTCATCCTTGAGCGCATGCCGGCCACCGTGGAACTGGCCTGTGTGGCCATGCTGCTGTCCGTGCTGATCGGCGTGCCGCTGGGCATCCTGGCGGGCTTGAAGCCGCAAGCGCCCGGCTCGCGCGCCATCATGACGGGGTCGGTGCTGGGCTTTTCCTTGCCCAACTTCTGGGTCGGCCTGATGCTCATCATGGTGTTCGCCGTGATGCTGGGGTGGGTGCCCGCCGGTGGGCGCGGCAAGACCGTCAGCATCGGCTCGTTGCAGCTCAGCGTGTTGACCTTAAGCGGGTGGATGAGCCTGGCGCTGCCCGCCGCAACGATCGCCATCGCCAAGTGCGCCATGATCATCCGGGTGACGCGGGCCGCCACGCGCGAAGCGCTGCCGATGGACTACATCAAGTTCGCGCGCGCCAAGGGCCTGTCGGAAAAACGCGTGCTGGGCGTGCATCTGTTAAAGAACATCCTGATCCCCGTCGTGACCGTCGCAGGCCTGGAATTTGGCCAGGTGATGGCGTTTGCCGTGGTCACCGAAACGGTCTTTTCGTGGCCCGGCATGGGCAAGCTGCTGATCGATTCCATCATCAACCTGGACCGCCCCGTGGTCGTGGCCTACCTGCTCTTGATCGTGTTCTTTCTGGTCATGTTGAACCTGGTGGTGGACATCATCTACACGGTGCTGGACCCGCGCGTACGCTTGGATAGCCGCCGATGAATAGTCCCGTCAGCCCCGCCAGCCCCGCCGTGCCCATCGCTGCCAAAAAAGAACAAACGCCCTGGCGCCGCTTCGTCTCTGATTTTTTCGCCAGCAAGCTTGCCACCCTGGGCCTGGTGATGTTGCTGGTCATCGTCGGCGCGGCGGTGTTGGCGCCGTGGATCGCGCCGCAGAACCCGTACGACCTGGCATCGCTGGACATCATGGATTCCAAGCTCAAGCCCGGCAGCGAAAGCAGTGACGGGTCCATGCATCACTGGCTGGGCACGGATGGCCAAGCGCGAGACTTGCTGTCGGCCATCCTGTACGGCATGCGCACCAGCTTGATGGTGGCCACGATCTCGGTGCTGGCAGCGTTTGGCATCGGTGCCACGGTGGGCCTGATCGCCGCCTATTTTGGCGGCCGCATCGATGCGTTGCTCATGCGGATTGTGGATATCCAGTTGTCCTTCCCCGCCATCCTCGTTGCGCTGATGCTGTTGGCGATTCTGGGCAAGGGTGTGGATAAGGTGATCATTGCGCTGATTGTTGTGCAGTGGGCGTACTTCGCGCGCGCCGCGCGCGGCGCGGCGCTGGTGGAACGCGGCAAGGAATATGTGGAAGCGGCGCGCTGCATGTCCTTGTCGTGGGGCCGCGTGCTGTTTCGCCATGTGCTGCCCAACTGCATGCCTCCCCTGATCGTCATCGCCACCATCGACCTGGCGCACGCCATCGCGCTGGAAGCCACGTTGTCGTTCCTGGGCGTGGGCGTGCCGGTAACCGAGCCGTCGTTGGGCATGCTGATCTATAACGGCTTTGAATACCTGTTGTCCGGCCAGTACTGGATATCGTTTTTTCCCGGCATCGCGCTGGCGCTGGCCATCATCGCCATCAACCTGGTGGGCGACCACCTGCGCGACGTGCTTAACCCGCGTCACGCAAATTAAGGGCGAACGCGATGCAGACAAACGCCGTGCAATCGCCCCTGGCCGTGGCCCGGCCTGTACTTGAGGTCCAGGGACTTAAAACGCATTTCTTCACGCGCAATGGCGTGGTGAAAGCCGTTGACGGCGTGGACCTGACCTTGGCTGAAGGTGAGATCCTGGGGCTGGTCGGCGAATCGGGATCGGGCAAGAGCATCACGGGCTTCTCGTTGATGGGCCTGCTGGATGAGCCCGGCCGCATCGTTGAAGGTCACCTGCGCCTGAATGGGGAAGATCTGCGCGGCGCGACGCCCGCGCGCTGGCGTCAACTGCGCGGCGAAGAGATCGCGATGATCTTCCAAGACCCGATGATGACGCTGAACCCTGTTCTGCGCGTGGATACGCAAATGATCGAGGCCGTGCGCGCGCATCACAACGTGTCGCGCGAGCAGGCGCGCGCGCGGGCCTTGCAGACGCTGACGATGGTGGGCATTCCGTCGCCGCAAGAGCGCCTGCGCGCCTATCCGCATCAGTTGTCGGGCGGCATGCGCCAGCGTGTCGCGATCGCCATCGCGCTGCTTAATTCCCCGCGCCTGATCATTGCCGACGAGCCCACTACCGCGCTGGACGTCACCATTCAGGGGCAGATTCTTTTTGAAGTGCAGAAGCTGTGCCGCGAGACCGGCACCGGCCTGATCTGGATTACGCACGACCTGGCGGTGGTGGCCGGCCTGGCGGACCGCGTGTCCGTCATGTACGCGGGGCGCGTCGTGGAAACGGGCAGCACGCACGACGTCATCACGCATCCCATGCATCCGTACACGCATGGCTTGATCGCATCCATCCCCACGCCGGAATCGCGTGGCAAGCCGTTGGTGCCGATTCCTGGCATGACCCCCTCGCTGTTGAACCTGCCGCAAGGCTGTGCGTTCCGGGGGCGCTGTCCGCGCGCTACCGACGCCTGTCTGATCGAACCGCAGCCCGTTGAAGTTCGCCCGGCGCAATGGGTGCGCTGCTGGCATGCCGGAGACCCAGACCCCAAATGAGCGAAGCACAACGCGACGCCGCCACCCCCATCCTGTCCCTGCGCGACGTGGCGCTGCGCTTTGTGCAGCCCGTGGACCTGGCCGGCCGCATCGCCAACCTGCTGGGCGCGGGCTTGAAGACGCAAGTGGTGCATGCCGTGGCCGGCGTGGACCTGGACGTGCAGCCGGGTGAAGTCATCGGCATTGTGGGGGAGTCGGGCTGCGGGAAATCCACGCTGGGCCGTGTCGTGTCCGGCATTTTGCCGCCCACTTCCGGCGACGTGCACTATCAGGGCAAAGCCGTAAAGTCCATGACGGGCACACAGCGGCGCGCCTACGAGCTTGGCGTGCAGATGATTTTCCAAGACCCCTACGCATCGCTTAACCCGCGCATGCGCGTGCGCGAGATCATCGGCGAGGCGCCCGTTGCGCACGGCTTGATTCGGTCCCGCGACAAGGCCGACTACGTGGCGGGGTTGATGCGGCAGGTGGGCTTGGACCCGTCCTTCGCGCAACGCTATCCGCATCAGTTTTCAGGCGGGCAGCGCCAGCGTATCGGGATTGCGCGGGCGCTGGCTTTAAAGCCATCCGTGATCGTGTGCGACGAAGCCGTCGCGGCGCTGGACGTGTCCATCCAGGCACAGGTGCTGAACCTGTTTGAACAGCTGCGCGACGACCTGGACCTGACGTATCTGTTCATCAGCCACAACCTGAGCGTCGTGAGTCATATCTCGGACCGCGTGGCCATCATGTATCTGGGCCGCGTGGTCGAGCTTGCCCCGACCGACACCGTTTTTCAACGCGCCAATCATCCGTACACGCAGGCTCTGTTGAAGGAGCTGCCGACGTTGACGCCCGGGCGGCGCACATATCAGCCGATCAAGGGCGAGCTGCCGTCGCCCCTGGATCCGCCCAGCGGTTGCGCGTTTCATCCGCGTTGCCCGCATGCGATGCCGCGCTGCAAAGAAGAGCGCCCCCTGTTGCGCGAGATATCGCCGCGCCAGTACAGCGCCTGCCACTTGAACGATATGGCCTAGCCCACATGCATGGCCGTACTGGACGCGAACGAGGCGAAGCGCGAGAATCCTTCAATGAAAACGCGTGTTTGCATCGCACGCCCGCGATTGAGCGATTGAAAGCCGTATCTGAATCTCCTAATTCCTAATTCCAACGCCATGAAAACCATAGACGAAATCGAACGCGCGCACGGCGAGTTGACTGCCTTGCGACGGGACATCCACGCCCATCCCGAACTGGCCTTCCAAGAGACGCGCACGTCCAATCTGGTAGCGGAACGCTTGCGCGCATGGGGCCTGGAAGTGCATACGGGCCTAGGCAAGACCGGTGTGGTCGGCGTGTTGCGCGGCGGCAGCGGCAAGAAGACGATCGGCTTGCGCGCCGACATGGACGCGCTGCCCATGCCCGAGCACAACCGCTTTGCGCACAAGTCCACCATCAGCGGCCGCATGCACGGCTGTGGCCATGACGGGCATACCGCCATGCTGCTGGGTGCGGCGCAATACCTGTCCACCCATCGCAATTTCGACGGCACCGTCGTGTTCATTTTTCAGCCGGCCGAAGAAGGCGGCAACGCCGGCGCGCGCGCCATGATGCAGGACGGGCTGTTCGACAAGTTTCCGTGCGACGCGGTATTCGGCATCCACAACATGCCGGGCATGCCGGTCAACCAGTTTGGCTTTCGGGCCGGCCCCACGATGGCCTCCAGCAACCGGTGGGACATCGTCATCAAGGGCGTGGGGGGCCACGCCGCGCAACCGCATGCGTCGGTCGACCCCATCATCGTGGCGGCCGACATGGTGCACGCCTTGCAGACGGTGATCTCGCGCAGCAAGAACCCCTTGGAACAGGCCGTGCTGTCGATCACGCAGATTCACGCGGGCGATGCCTACAACGTGATTCCCGGAGAGGCCGTGCTGCGCGGCACCGTGCGCACGTATTCGGTGGAAACGCTGGATAAGATCGAGGCCGACATGCGCCGCATCGCCACGACCTTGCCGCAGGTTTATGGCGGCACGGGCGAGCTGGATTTCGTGCGCGCCTATCCGCCGCTGGTGAACTGGGAAAACGAAACGGCCTTTGCGGCCAAGGTGGCTGAAGACGCGTTCGGCGCGGAAAACGTGTTGCGCGACATGCCGCCTTTCATGGGCGCGGAAGATTTTTCTTTCTTCCTGGAAGCGATCCCCGGCGCGTACCTGTTCCTGGGCAATGGCGATGGCGATCACCGCATGGAAAGCTATCACGGCATGGGTCCGTGCCAGCTGCACAACCCGAACTATGACTTCAACGACGCCTTGTTGCCGGTGGGCGCCACGTATTGGGTGAAGCTGGTCGAGGCCTATTTGCTGGCTGCGTAACGCCCGCCAATAACCGATCGGCTATTTGCTAATACGCGATAGGCATGAAGCCGCGAGCCTTTGTCTCGCGGCTTTTTCTATATGACGTGCAGCTTTGATCAAACGCCGATAACTTCGTTTGAGATACAAGGCGAGGTTTCCATAATCGATCGTTCCAGATAGGCCGCAAGGCAACACGGAGCGATCGATGTCCCAGAGCAACGCCCTGCGGCGCGAAGTAGACGCCGCCCCCGCCCTTCGGGCGCAGTCATTTGATATCAAGCCCCTGTCCGGCCCCGTCGGCGCGGAGCTCATTGGCCTGGATCTGTCTCAGGCGCTGACCACGGCGGACTTCTCTCGCGTGCATCGGGCGCATCTGGACCACCACCTGTTGGTGTTCCGCGACCAACGCATCACGCCGCAACAGCATATCGATTTCAGCCGCCGCTTTGGTCCGCTGATGATCCATGTGCTGCATCAGTTTCATCTGCCTGGCCATCCCGAAATCCTTACCGTGTCCAACATCGTGGAAGACGGCAAGCCCATCGGCCTGGGCGATGCGGGCAAGTACTGGCATTCGGATATTTCGTACAAGGAATTGCCCAGCCTGGGCTCGTTGCTGCACGCGCAGGAACTGCCCTCCGAAGGCGGCGATACCTTGTTCGCAAACATGCACCTGGCGTATGACACGCTGCCCGCGGCGTTGCGCAATGCCATCGTCGGCAAGCGGGCCGTGCACTCGTACCTGGCGCAGTACGGGCAGCTGCAAAAAGAAGGCAACTGGCGGCCTAACCTCAGCGCGCAACAGATTGCGCAGGTGCAAGAGGTGGTGCATCCGGTCGTGCGCACGCATCCCGAAAACGGCCGTCGCGCGTTGTTCGTCAGCGAAGGATTCACGACGCGCATCGTCGGACTGCCCGAAGACGAAAGCCGGGCGTTGCTGGCGGAACTGTTCGCGCATAGCGTGCGCCCCGAACACATCTATCGCCACCGTTGGCAGCCGCACGATCTGGTGTTCTGGGACAACCGCTCGCTGATCCATCTGGCGGGCGGCACGCCGGACCACCTGCGCCGAAAGCTGTACCGCACGACCATCGAAGGCGATGTGCCGTTCTGAAAACGCGCCGGCGCCGACACAAAGCACTTATCCACAGGGAACACCATGCGCATGTCATCTGCACTTCGGGATCGTCTGATCCAAACCGCTACCGGCGCGGGTCTGGCGTTGGTCTTGGCGATGTTGGCGCTGGCCTCGCCCACGCCGGCCATGGCCGAAGGGCGCATCCGCATCGCGGAACAATACGGCATCGTGTACCTGCTGCTGAATGTGGCGCGCGACCAGCAACTGATCGAAAAGCACGGCAAGGCCGAAGGTGTGGATATCTCGGTTGAATGGGCAAAGCTGTCGGGCGGCTCGGCCGTGAACGACGCGCTGTTGTCCGGGGCGGTGGATATCGCGGGCGCAGGCGTGGGACCGCTGCTGACGATTTGGGACCGCACGCGCGGCAAGCAGAACGTGAAGGGCGTGGCGTCGCTGGGCAATTTTCCCTATTACCTGGTCACCAACAACCCCAATGTGAAAACCATTGCCGACTTCACCGACAAGGACCGCATCGCGGTGCCCGCGGTGGGCGTATCGGTGCAGTCGCGGGTATTGCAGCTGGCGTCGGCCAAGCTCTGGGGCGACGCGCAATTCAACAAGCTGGACAAGATTTCGGTGGCGTTGCCGCACCCGGATGCCGCCGCCGCCATCATTGCGGGCGGCACCGAAATCACCGGGCATTTCGGCAACCCGCCCTTCCAGGAGCAAGAGCTGGCCGAAAATCCCAACGCGCGCATCGTGCTCAATTCCTATGACGTGCTGGGCGGGCCCAGTTCGTCCACCGTGTTGTTCGCCACCGAGAAATTCCGCCGCGACAACCCCAAGACGTACAAGGCGTTCCAGGCGGCATTGAAAGAAGCGGCCGCGTTCGCCGCCGCCAATCCCGAGAAGGCCGCCGACACGTATTTGCGCGTGACCGGCGCCAAACAGGACCGCGAGTTCTTGATCAAGGTCATCAAGAACCCGGACGTGCAATTCAAGCTGGAACCGCAGAACACGTACGCGCTGGCGCAATTCATGCATCAGGTGGGCGCCATCAAGAACGCGCCGGCCAGCTGGCGTGACTACTTCTTCGACGACGCGGTGACCGCGCAAGGAAGCTGACATGTCATCGATCGCGCCCGGCCCTGTGGATAACGTTCAAAAAGCGTCGCCCTTGCTGGCTGTGGATAAGGTGACGATCGAATATAAGACGCGTGAAAGGCGCGTGCGCGCCACGCACGAGGTCAGTTTTGACGTGCATGCAGCGGATCGATTCATTCTGTTGGGGCCGTCGGGTTGCGGCAAATCGACGCTGCTCAAGGCCGTGGCCGGCTTCATCCCACCCACGGACGGCCGCATCGCGATTGATGGGCAGGCCGTAACGGGGCCCGGGCCCGACCGCATTGTCGTCTTCCAGGAATTCGATCAGTTGCCACCTTGGAAAACCTTGCGTCAGAACGTGGCGTTTCCGCTGGTGGCGTCGCGCAGGCTGGGGCGGCGCGAAGCGGATGAACGCGCCATGCACTATCTGGACAAGGTGGGTCTGGCCGCGTTTGCCGACGCCTATCCGCACACGCTGTCGGGCGGCATGAAGCAACGAGTGGCGATTGCACGGGCGTTGGCCATGCAACCGCGAGTACTGCTGATGGACGAGCCCTTTGCCGCGCTGGACGCCCTGACGCGTCGACGCATGCAGGAAGAACTGATGGCGCTATGGGATGACGTGCGCTTTACCTTGCTGTTCGTCACGCATTCGATCGAAGAGGCGCTGGTATTGGGGAGCCGGGTGCTGTTGCTGTCACCCCATCCGGGTCGGGTGCGGGCGGAACTGAATGCGCACGCCTATGGCTTGCAGACGCAGGGCTCCGCCGGCTTTCAGGCTGCCGCGCGCCGCATCCACGACCTGTTGTTCGAATCGCCGGCGGCTTCCCCTGCGGTGGCCGAGCGCGCGGCGGCTTAAGGCTGGGGCGACCGATGAATACGCTACACGCCGCCACGCCCCCGATCCGCGCCGAGGTGGAATACGACCTGCCGCCCTTGCCCGCGCAGACCGCCCAGACGCCCCTGCCCTGGCAAGAGCGGCTGTGGCAGCACGCCGCCTTGCGCAAAACGTTCATCCTGGTGTTGCTGGCCTGCGTGTGGGAGCTGGCGGCGCGCTATACCGATAACGACCTGCTGCTGCCCGGCGCGTGGCAGACCGCGCAGGCGTTCGCCCAGGGCATTGCCAACGGCGAGCTATTGGCGCGCGCCGGCCAGTCGTTGCGCGTCTTGGTGCAGGGTTATCTGGCGGGCGTGGTGCTGGCCTTCGTGCTGACCACGCTGGCCGTGTCGACGCGCTTTGGCCGCGATCTGCTTTCCACCTTGACGGCCATGTTCAACCCGCTGCCGGCTATTGCCCTGCTGCCCCTGGCGCTGCTGTGGTTCGGCCTGGGAGAAGGCAGCCTGGTGTTCGTGCTGATCCATTCCGTGCTGTGGGCGTTGGCGCTGAACATGTATGCGGGCTTTCTGGGCGTATCCGAAACGCTGCGCATGGCAGGCCGCAATTACGGGCTGACGGGGCTGCGCTATGTGTTGCAGATTCTGGTGCCGGCCGCGCTGCCGGCGATCCTGGCCGGGCTGAAGATTGGCTGGGCATTCGCATGGCGCACGTTGATTGCTGCGGAACTGGTCTTTGGCGCGTCCAGCGGCAAGGGCGGCCTGGGCTGGTACATCTTTCAGAACCGCAACGAGTTATACACAGATCGCGTGTTCGCCGGGCTGGCCGCGGTGGTGGTTATCGGCCTGCTTGTGGAAAACCTGGCGTTCGACACGTTGGAGCGTTTGACGGTGCGGCGCTGGGGCATGCAGCGTTAAATAAAAAGGGCGATTCCATGTGGAACCGCCCTTTTTTCTCGTGCCACGGGATGGCAGCTTGCCGGGCTTACAGGCTTATCGCTCTATCGCCTTATAGCGTTACAGCGTCAGCCCCAGCGCCTTGGCCACGCCCGCCGCGTAGGCCGGATCGGCCTTCTTGAAGTGTTCCAGCTGACGGCGCTGGATTTCTTCCGGCACGCCCGCCATGTGGCGGCCGATGTTGCCGAACAGCAGCTCCTGCTTTTCCGGCGTCATCAGGCGGAACAGATTGCCCGGCTGCGAGTAGTAGTCGTCATCCACACGATGGTTCCAACGTGCCGCGGCCTGGCCGTCCAGTGCCAGCGGCGGTTCGCCGGCGGACGGCGTTTCCTTCCACTCGCCGGCGCTGTTGGGCTCGTAGTTCAGCGTGCCGCCCACGTTGCCGTCGACACGGCCCGCGCCGTCGCGGTGAAAGCTGTGGAACGGGCAGCGCGGTGCGTTCACCGGAATCTGGTGGTGATTGATCCCCAAGCGGTAGCGGTGCGTGTCGCCGTAGGAAAACAGGCGTCCCTGCAACATCTTGTCCGGCGAAAAATCGATGCCCGGCACGATGTTGGCCGGCGTGAAGGCGGCCTGCTCCACTTCCGCGAAATAGTTTTCGGGGTTCTTGTTCAGTTCCAGCACGCCCACTTCAATCAGCGGGTAGTCGCCATGCGGCCAGACCTTTGTCAGGTCGAACGGGTTGATGTGATACGTCGCGGCTTCCGCCTCGGGCATGATCTGCACCTTCAGCGTCCACTTCGGGAAGTTCTCGTTTTCGATGTTCTCGAACAGATCGCGCTGCGAGCTTTCGCGGTCATGCGCAACGACCTGGGCGGCTTCTTCGTCGCTCATACAGACCACGCCCTGCTGCGACTTGAAGTGGAACTTCACGTAGAAGCGTTCGCCGTCCTTGTTGACGAAGCTGAACGTGTGCGAGCCAAAGCCGTGCTGCTGGCGCAGGTTGGCGGGAATGCCGCGGTCGCTCATCAGGATGGTGACCTGGTGCAGCGATTCGGGGCTGAGCGACCAGAAATCCCAGGCGGCGGTGGCGCTGCGCAGGTTGGTCTTGGGATCGCGCTTTTGCGTGTGGATAAAGTCGGGAAACTTCAGCGGGTCGCGGATGAAGAAGACCGGAGTGTTGTTGCCAACCAGATCCCAGTTGCCTTCGTCGGTGTAGAACTTGATGGCAAAGCCGCGCACGTCGCGTTCGGCGTCCGCCGCGCCGCGTTCGCCGGCCACGGTCGAAAAGCGCAGGAACAACGGAGTTTGCTTGCCGACCTGCGAAAAGATGCTGGCGCGCGTGTAGCGCGAAATGTCGTGCGTGACGGTGAAGGTGCCGTAGGCGCCGGAGCCCTTGGCGTGAACCACGCGTTCGGGGATGCGTTCGCGGTCGAAGTGGGCCAGTTTCTCAATCAGCCAGAAGTCCTGCAACAGCGCGGGGCCGCGCGGGCCGGCGGTGAGCGTGTTGTTATTGTCTGCCACCGGGGCGCCTGAGGCGGTGGTCAGATTCTTCTTGTCGGTCATAGCACACTCCGTACGTAATTCTGGGAGGCGCGAGCCGGTGCGGGCCCGTGCCGTGTTGTGGATACCGCCCGGCGCGCGGCGCAGGGCAGTATGTGGGACACATCATAGGGGCCAAGGTTGCGTTTGTGAAGTTGATTGAAACAGCATTGTCGATTATTAAAACCTATCGACTATGGACTCATCTCCAGGAACGGTCTGTGGCGCCGGGACGCCCGGCGCATAAAAAAAACCGGCCACAAGGACCGGTTTTTTTGAGACTTCAAAGGTCAGGCAGATCGGATTTACCGGTTTGCCGCCGCTTCGGTCTTGCGCTGCATGGAGCGGGTGATGGACCACTGCTGCGCGATCGACAAGGTGTTGTTCACGCACCAGTACAGCACCAGGCCGGCCGGGAAGAAGAACATCATCCCGCCAAACACCAGCGGCATGATCATCATGACCTTGGCCTGGATGGGGTCCGGCGGCGTGGGGTTCAGTTTGATCTGCAGGAACATGGTGGCCATCATGATGGCGGGCAGAATGAAGTACGGGTCACGGATCGACAGGTCATGGACCCACAGAATCCAAGGCGCGCCGCGCATTTCTACGCTGGCCAGCAGCACCCAGTACAGCGAGATGAACACCGGGATCTGCACCACCATCGGCAAGCAGCCGCCCAGCGGGTTGATCTTTTCGGTGCGGTACATCTCCATCATGGCGGCGTTCAGCTTTTGCTTGTCGTCGCCGTACTTTTCCTTCAGGGCTTGCAGGCGCGGAGCCACTTGCTTCATGCGAGCCATCGAGCGGTAGCTTGCGGCGGCCAGCGGGAAGAAGATGGCCTTGATCAGCACGGTCAGCGCCACGATCGTCCAGCCCCAGTTGCCCAGCAACGAGTGCAGCCAGGTCATCAGCGTGAACAGCGGCTTGGCGATGATGGTCAGCCAACCGTAGTCGACCACCAGTTCCAGGCCGGGGGCGAGCGCCGCCATGGCTTTCTGGTCTTGCGGACCGACCCACAGGTGCGAGTCCACGCGCGAGGCCGAACCGGGGGCGATTTCGCCAACGGCTTCAATGCTGCGGGCGGCGTACAGGTTCTTCTGGACTTCCAGCAGTTCGTTCGTACGCGGCTTGCCTTGCGGCGGCACCCAGGCAGTGGCGAAGTAGTGCTGCACCACAGCGATCCAGCCGTTGTCCGCCTGCTTGATGTAGTTGGCCTTTTTCTTCTCGATGTCGCTGAACGTGCTCTTCTGGAACTTGTCCTGCTCGGAGTAGACGGCGAAACCGGTGAACGTGTGATAGAAGCTGGACGTGTCGGCCGGGTCGTTGCCGTCGCGTTCCAGCTGCAGGTACAGCGCGGGCGTGACGGGGGCAGAACCGACGTTGGCCAGGTCGTGGCGCACGTCAATGTCGTAGCGGCCCTTGTGCAGGGTGAACGTCTTGGTGACCTTCACGCCACCCGATTCACCTTCGAACGACACGACCAGGTTGTCGCCGGTCATCTGGCGTTCGGTGGACGTGACGCGGAAAGGCGTCTGGTGCGTGGGGAAGCTCTGGCCATTGGGCGCGCCGACAACGCCGGACTGCACGACGTAGTTCAAGCCAGCCGAACGGTCCAGCAGCACGGTGGGCTTGTCGGCCTGGCCGGTTGCCGGGTACTTCAGCAGCTCGGCGCGCACCAACTGGGCGCCCATGGTGTCGAAGGTCAGGCGCAGCACGTCCGTAGTGATGACGACTTCTTCCGAACGCGCGGCAGCGGGTGCGGTGGCGCCGGGCACGGCCGACGGCGCGGTGGCCGTGGATGTGGGGGCGCTGGGCACCGAAGGCGTGGCGTTATTGGCGCCGGCCTGCGGTTCAGCCGTGCTGGCCGCGGGCGTCGGGCCCCCGAACAGGGACGGCTTGCCGTTATGGATTTGCCAGTTGTTCCAGAGGAGCAACAGCGAAAAGGAAAAAATCATCCAGAGGACGGTTCGTCGGATATCCATGGTGCCTACTGAAGTGAATACGGGCCAGCAAAGCCCGCCAGTTTAGCGTCAATCGTGCTCGGTGCGGTGGCTGTGGGAGCAGCACGCGGGGCCATTGGTTCCCTTGGATTGCGGAACCGGATCCCAGCCGCCGGGCGACCATGGATGGCAACGGCCTATGCGCCGGACCGCCAACCAAAAGCCGCGCCAGGCGCCATGGCGTTCGATTGCTTCAATCGCGTACGCCGAGCAAGTGGGGGTAAAGCGGCACTGCCTGCCGATCCAGGGACTCAGGAAGAACCTGTAGAACCGGATCGGAAGAATGAGCAGTGCTTTGAAAATCATCGCAGGATCCGCTCAAAGTGAGCGTCCACTTCGGCTCTGACCAAGCGTTTTAGCGAGGTGAGCGAAGTGGGCGCGACTTTGCTATGCAAACGCACGACGTAGTCCTTGGCCGGCAACGCCAGACGCCGGTGGCGGAACGCTTCGCGGATGACCCGCTTGATGGCGTTGCGCGTACTGGCGTGGGCGGCGAAGCGCTTGGCGATGATCAGCCCCAGTCGTGCACAGGCATCCTGGCCGGGGGGCAGATCATTGGGAGCCGAAGTCACAATGAATAACGCCCCTCGAGCAAGACGCCGGCCTTTCAGGGCAGCGGCGAACTCGGAGGGGCGATGCAGCCGCGCCTCCGGGGGAAGCGTGGAGCGCGGCATGGACTGCGGGTCAGGCGTTTGCGCGGAACCAGAACGAGATTGCGAGAGGTCTTGCAATATGGCCGGTCCGTGCAAATAGTCAGGTTTTTCCGGAAAGGAACCGGAAAACCAGAACTTAGACAGCCAGACGCTTGCGGCCCTTGGCGCGGCGGGCGTTCAGGATGGCGCGGCCAGCGCGGGTTTTCATGCGCACGCGAAAGCCATGGGTGCGCTTGCGGCGGGTGACGGAAGGTTGGTAGGTACGTTTCATGGACGATCCACAAAAAGAACAAAAGTCAGAAGGGACCTGCCCGGAGGGTTCCAGGTCGCGGATTCAGAAGCGGGTATCTAGTGAGCATTTTTGCAACATGTGCAAAAAACAACGCATAGACGGGGCTCTGGACAAGGGATTTCTCCCCAGGCGACCTATTCAGCAAAGCTAAAAACCGGACAGTGCAGTAAGCGCCCAAACCTATGAAAGGAGGGTACTTGCCACAACTCCGGCTAAGCTCTCTGTGAAACCTTCTGACAGACAGAATTCGGAAAAGCCCACCATTTCAGCAAGTTTTCCCTGTCTTGTCAAACAGTTAAGCCAGGGCAGTGTAGACGCTTATGTCCTACCCTGTGGATAACCCCAGCCCAGGCAAGGTAGAATCGAGGTTTGAATAAGAGCGACATGAAAGAATTCTGGCAGACCTGCGTCAGTCGTCTTGAGCAGGAACTCCCCCCCCAACAAATCAGCGCGTGGATACGACCGCTGGTCCCGCTTGCGTACGACGAAACGCAGGCGGTGCTGCGCGTTGCCGCGCCCAACCGCTTCAAGCTGGATTGGGTGCGCAAGAATTTTTCCCACCAGATCGAAGCGTTGGCCGCGGAGTGGTTCAAGCGACCGGTACAGGTCTTGTTCGAGTTGCCTTCTCATGGAGCCGCCCCGCGCATGCCGGTCGCGCCCGTGCGTGCACCGCAGCCCGACCAATCGCACCTGTCCGCTGCACAGCCCGCGGGCGGCGCGCCGCCCATGCAGGCCCCGGCTACGGCCGCCCCTCCCCCCCCCGCCACCACGGTGGCTGCGCAAGCGGTCAACGCCGACGCAGCCAACATCGTGTACGAGCGTTCGCGCCTGAATACGGATCTCACGTTCGAGAACTTCGTGACGGGTAAGGCGAACCAGCTCGCGCGCGCCGCGGCGTTGCAGGTGGCCGAGAACCCCGGCACGTCCTATAACCCGCTGTTCCTGTATGGCGGCGTGGGCCTGGGCAAGACGCACTTGATCCACGCCATCGGCAACGCGATGGTCGCTGCCGGTACCGGCGTGCGGGTGCGCTATGTGCATGCCGACCAATACGTGTCCGACGTGGTGAAGGCGTACCAGCGCAAGGCGTTCGATGACTTCAAGCGCTACTACCATTCGCTGGACTTGCTGCTGATCGATGACATCCAGTTCTTCTCCGGCAAGAACCGCACGCAGGAAGAATTCTTCTACGCGTTCGAAGCAATGGTCGCGCAGCGCAAGCAGATCATCATCACCAGCGATACGTACCCCAAGGAACTGTCGGGCATCGACAGCCGCCTGATCTCGCGCTTTGACTCCGGCCTGACGGTGGCGATCGAGCCGCCGGAGCTGGAAATGCGCGTGGCGATTCTGCTGCGCAAGGCCGAGTCCGAAGGCGTGCCCATGCCCGAGGAAGTGGCGTTCTTCATTGCCAAGCATCTGCGCAGCAACGTGCGCGAGCTGGAAGGCGCGCTGCGCAAGGTCCTGGCCTACGCCCGCTTCCACGGTCGCGACGTGCTGACGGTGGATGTCTGCAAGGAAGCCCTGAAGGACCTGCTGTCCGTGTCCAACGGCCAGATCACGGTGGAAAACATCCAGAAGACGGTGGCGGATTTCTACAAGATCAAGGTCGCGGACATGTACTCGAAACGCCGGCCCGCCAATATCGCCTTGCCGCGTCAGGTTGCGATGTACCTGGCCAAGGAGCTGACGCAGAAAAGCCTGCCGGAAATCGGTGATCTGTTCGGGGGGCGCGATCACACCACCGTACTGCATGCCGTACGCAAGATTTCCGACGCCCGCGCAAAACAAGCGGAGCTCAACCATACCCTGCACGTGTTGGAACAAACTCTAAAAGGATGAACATGCAACTCGTACAAACCACACGCGATGCATTGCTGAAACCGCTGTCGACTGTGGCGGGCATCGTCGAAAGACGCCATACCCTGCCCATTCTTGCGAACATCCTGATGCGCAAGGAAGGCAACAAGGTTGCCTTCATTGCGACCGACCTGGAAGTACAGATCACCACGCACGCCGACTTCGGCGTGGGCCAGGACAACGAGTCCACCACGGTTGCCGCGCGCAAGTTGCTCGACATCCTGAAAGCGCTGCCGGATACCGGCGACGTGCGCCTGGCGCTGGCCAGCAATAAGCTGTCGGTGCAGTCGGCCAAGAGCCGCTTCGCGCTGCAGACGCTGGCCGCCAGCGAGTTCCCCACCGTGGCTCAGCCCGAGCAATGGGACGTCTCGCTGACGATGCCGCAACGCACGCTGCGCCATCTGTTCAACATGGTGCACTTCGCCATGGCGCAACAAGACATCCGTTACTACCTGAACGGCATGCTGCTGGTGTTTGAACCGGGTCGTGTGCGCGCCGTCGCCACCGATGGCCACCGCCTGGCGCATTGCTCGACGGAAGCCGACGGCATCGCCGAACGCCACGAAGTGATCGTGCCGCGCAAGACCGTGCTGGAAATGCAGCGCCTGCTGGAAGACTCCGACGAAGTGGTCTCCATTGATGTGGCGCCGGGCCAGATCCGCTTTCGCTTCGGCGACGTGGAACTGGTGTCCAAGCTGGTCGAAGGCAAGTTCCCCGACTTCACGCGTGTGATTCCCACGAACTACACGCGCCACTTCATGGTGGGCCGCGAAGCGCTTCAGGGCAGCCTGCAGCGTGCCGCCATCCTGACCACCGACAAGTTCAAGGGCGTGCGCCTGCAACTTGCGCAGAACCAGATGAAGATCTCGTCTTCCAACGCCGAGCAGGAAGAAGCGCAGGAAGAAATCGACATCGACTACGGCCATGAAGCATTGGACGTGGGCTTTAACGTGGGCTATTTGCTTGATGTGCTGGCCAACGTGAAAGTCGACAACATCCAGTGGTCGGTCATGCCCGATGCCAATGCATCGGCGCTCATCACCCTGCCCGAAGACGACCAGTTCAAGTACGTCGTCATGCCCATGCGGATTTGATCCGCACCCCTCTTGTGGGTTTGTGCCGCTTGCGGGCCTGAGGGCTCGCGGGCGGTCCGGCCGCCAGGCCGTTCTTTAAAGCGTTATCGAACCAGACATGTCAGATCAGCAGAACACCACTCCCGAGACCAGCGGCTACGGCGCTGACTCGATCAAGATGCTCAAGGGGCTGGAGGCCGTGCGCAAGCGCCCCGGCATGTATATCGGCGACACGTCCGACGGCACCGGCCTGCACCATATGGTGTTCGAGGTGGTGGACAACGCCATCGACGAAGCCCTGGCCGGCCATTGCGACGACATCGTCGTCACGATCCACACCGACAACTCGATCTCGGTCACGGACAACGGCCGCGGCATCCCGACGGACATCCACAAGGACGACGAATTCCACCGCAGCGCGGCCGAAATCGTCATGACCGAGCTGCACGCCGGCGGCAAGTTCGACCAGAACTCGTACAAGGTGTCCGGCGGCCTGCACGGCGTGGGCGTGTCTTGCGTGAACGCTCTGTCCGAGTGGCTGCGCCTGACCATCCGCCGCAACGGCCAGGTCCACCAGATGGAATTCCGCCAAGGCGCGCGGGTCGCGCCCCTGGCCGTGACGGGCACGACGGACATGCGCGGCACGGAAGTGCGCTTCCTGGCCGACCCGGTCATCTTCAACAACATCGAATACCACTACGAGATCCTTTCCAAGCGCCTGCGCGAGCTCTCGTTCCTGAACAACGGCGTGAAGATCCGCCTGGTGGATCAGCGTCAGGGCAAGGAAGAGAACTTTGCGTTCTCGGGCGGCGTGAAGGGCTTTGTTGAATACATCAACCGCGCCAAGACCGTACTGCACCCGAACGTGTTTTCGGTCAGCACCGAGTCGGCCGCCGGCGGCGTGTCGGTGGGCGTGGAAGTGGCGATGCAGTGGAACGACAGCTACAGCGAAAGCGTGCTGTGCTTCACCAACAACATCCCGCAGCGCGACGGCGGTTCGCACCTGACCGGCCTGCGCGCGGCAATGACCCGCATCATCAACAAGTACATTGCCGACAACGAGCTGGCCAAGAAAGCCAAGGTTGAAACGTCCGGCGACGACATGCGCGAAGGCCTGGCCTGCGTGCTGTCGGTGAAGGTGCCCGAGCCCAAGTTCAGCAGCCAGACCAAGGACAAGCTGGTCTCCAGCGAAGTGCGTCCGGCCGTTGAAGAAGCCGTGGCCCGTACGCTGGAATCCTGGCTGCTTGAAAACCCGAACGACGCCAAGGCGCTGTGCAACAAGATCGTCGAAGCCGCCCGCGCGCGTGAAGCCGCGCGCAAGGCGCGCGAAATGACGCGTCGCAAGAGCGTGCTGGAAGGCGCGGGCCTGCCCGGCAAGCTGGCGGACTGCCAGGAAAAAGATCCGGCGCTGTGCGAGCTGTACATCGTCGAGGGTGACTCCGCAGGCGGCTCGGCCAAGCAAGGCCGCGACCGCAAGTTCCAGGCCATCCTGCCGCTGCGCGGCAAGGTGCTGAACGTGGAAAAGGCGCGCTTTGACCGCCTGATCGCCAGCGAACAGATCGCGACGCTGATCACGGCGCTGGGCACCAGCATTGGCCCCGATTTCAACGTGGAAAAGCTGCGCTACCACCGCCTCATCATCATGACTGACGCGGACGTTGACGGCGCGCACATCCGCACCCTGCTGCTGACGCTGCTGTATCGCCAGATGCCCGAGCTGGTGCAGCGCGGCTATGTGTATATCGCCCAACCGCCGCTGTACAAGGTGAAGGTTGGCCGCGAAGAACGCTATCTGAAGGACGACCAGGAAGAAGCGCAGTTCATGCTGCAACTGGCGTTGAAGGATGCGGAGATCATCTCGGGCGGCAACATCATCCGTGGCGACGAGCTCACCGACCTGGCCAGCCAGTACGTGGCGGCCGACGGCGTTATCGCGCGTTTGTCGAAGGTGTTCGACGTGGGCGCGCTGTCGGCCATGGCCGAAGGCGTGGAGATCAACCTGGAAACGGCCGAATCCACCGCCGATTCCGCCAAGCGCCTGGCCGACGCCATGCGCGACCCGGTCAGCGGCAACGGCGTGGAAGTGGTGCCGCAATTTGACGAAGCCACCGAACGCCATCGCCTGTCGGTGCAGCGCATGCACCACGGCAACGTGCGCGTCAGCATCATCGACGCCGACTTCATCAACGGCTCGGACTACGCCATCCTGTCCAAGGCCGCCAAGAGCTTCCTGGGCAAGGTCGGTTCGCGTTCGCTGGCCGCGCGCGGTGAAGGCGACAAGCGCAAGGAACAGACCGTGTCTGACTTCCGCGAAGCCATGCAATGGCTGCGCAGCGAAGCCGACCGCAGCATCTCGAAGCAGCGCTACAAGGGTCTGGGCGAAATGAACCCGGAACAGCTGTGGGAAACCACGATGGACCCGAAGGTGCGCCGCCTGTTGCGCGTGCAGATCGAAGACGCCATCGCGGCGGACGAGGTCTTCACGACCCTGATGGGCGACGACGTGGAACCGCGCCGCGCGTTCATCGAACGCAATGCGCTGTCGGCAGGCAACATCGACGCGTAAGCGTTTGCCAGCGGCAGTCCAAGGCCAGCCTGAAAGGGCTGGCCTTTCTTTTTGACGGGTCGCGCGCGGACGGTGCGCGGCCGATGTGCTTGAAGGATGCAGGTATGGGTAATCGCGCGTGGTTGTCGTTGCAGGCGGACCGGGATGGTCGCACGGTGTCATCAGAAGCGCTTGCCGGTGCCAACGGCAGTCTGCCGACCTTGTGGCAGGTGTTGCTGGCCGAGGGCACCTTGCGGGCCGCCGATGCGTCCCAGCGCGTGTTTGGCGATGCGGGCACGGCGGCGTTGGCGGCCCCCGCGCAGGCCGGGCTTGATCGCTTGCGCCTGGTGGCGGACTTCGTGCGGGGCCACGCGGCAAGCGGCGATGCGCCCCATTGTGTGCAGCTGGATGCGGCGGTGGCGTACCTGGTCGAACGGATCGATGCGCGGCTTGCCAAGGAGGTCCGGGCTGCCGGGGCCGCGCCGGGCGACGTGGCCGGCTTGTGGATAAGCGCCAATCTTGATGAGCTGGCATGGCTGCATGCGGATGGCGCGGATGCGTACCTGGCGCACGCGCGGACGTTGTGCGCGGATCATTGGCAGGCTTTGCAGGACGGCATGCGGGCGGACGATATCGCGGCAGTGTTGCGCTTGCTGGGCGTAACGGGCGCCGACGATGAATCCGGATGGGCCTGGCGTGTCGGCTTGGGCGGCTTGGCGCATCCCTACTTCGACCTGCAAGAGCCCGCCCGGCGGGTGCGCTATGAAGATTTCGATGAGGATGGGGACGAGGACGAGGACGAGGACGAGGACGAGGGCGCGGACGACGGCGACGATGAAGCCAGCGCTAGTGACGCACACGATCCCAACGACAACGACAACGACAACGACAACGACAACGACAACGACAACGACCACAACAACGACAACAACAACAACGACAAAGGGGCCGTCAATGGCTCCCCGGCCAAGCGGCATGACACCCACCTTGGCGATGGCCAGCATCGCTTTGCTGTGGACAACTTATGGGGCGTGCGTGAAGGACGCGGCGAGAACGGGCGCGTGGTGGTGCCACCGCAATTCGATTCCATCTGGCGTTTTGAAGACGGCGTTGCCGCCGTTCTCAAGGACGACAAGCTGGGTCTGATCGACACTAGCGGCCGCCTGTTGATGCCGTGCCAGCTGGACGAGGTATGGAGTTATTCACAGGGCTTGGCGATGGCGCGGATAGGCGAGCAGATCGGCTTTGTGGATAGGTCGGGGGCGTGGGCGATACCCGCCGCTTTCGAATCAGCCGGCGACTTTTCCCCAGGCGGTCTGGCGCCGGCCTTTCAAGCCGAATGCTGGGGCCTGATCGACCGGCGCGGGGCCTGGGCCAGCCCGCCCGTGTGGGACGACATCAACTGGGACGACGCGCTGCACGCCTATGTGACGCAACGCGGCGACCTGTGCGGTCTGATCGACGCCCAAGGCCGCCTGGTGCTGGATGCCCAGTACGCCGGGTTGGCGCCCGTGGATACGGAGTCCGATCCTGCCGGCTTGTGGATAAGCGGCAAGATGCGCATACGCGTCCTGACCGATGACGATCGTCGCGGCGTCGTGGACGGCCAGGGCGATGTCGTCGTTCCCGTGGCGTATACCGATCTGGCCGACATCATCTGGCTGCCCGCGCCCGACCCCGCCGACATCACGCCACCCCCCGCAGGCCAGGTCGGCCGCTATGTACGCGTGCTGCGGTGCGTGGATCACGGCGAATGGAATGAATGGTTCCAGGGCGTTTACGACACGGCCGAGCGGCGCGAGACACTGCCCTGCACGCAGCAGATGCTGTTCGGCCTGATGTGGAACGGCACCTACGGCTGGCTGTGCGCCGTAGCGCCGGAACACGCCAACGAACAAGCCAGCGAGCACAGCCCGGATGGCCTGCACATCGGCATCGCCGACGCGAACGGTGCGTGGCTGCATGAACCGGTGTATGCGTGGATCGGCGTGCCGGCGGCCCTGCATACGGGTGACGGCGTGCATGGCGTGCCATCCGCGATTGCGCAATGCTGGAGCCAGGGTCAGGCCGTGCCTGCCATGCATGCCGACGGTACGATGCGTTATCTGCACGCGGACGGTCGAGTCCAAGCAGCGCCGCGGTAGCACTCAGCCGCCCACCGCGCGTCCCCGCGCGTCCCCCATGCAGCCGCACGCGGCCGCATGCCGCACGCTGCACGCCGCTAGTGGCGCGCCGCTAGCCGCACGCTGCTAGCCGCACGCCGCTAGCCGCACGCCGCTGGCCGCACGCGTCGCTCCACAGCCCCTACTACCGCGCCGGCCGCGCCTTCAGATCCGCCATCTCTTCCTGCATCAACTGATGTGCATACCGTGAAAACACGCTGACCAGCCGCGTTCGCGTGTGATACGGCGGGTACAGCAGCGCCACCGTCACCGGCACCGACGGGCTGAACGGGCGCACTTCCACGCCGTTGGCCTCGTACTCTTCGCGCGCGGCCAAGGGGTTGATCAGCGCCACGCCCAGCCCCGCGCCCACCAGCGCGCATACCGACGAGCCCAGCCCCGCTTCGGCCACGGTCTGCCGTTCCACCTTCGCTGCCTTGAAGACGGCGTCGATCTTCTCGCGCAGCGGCGTGGCGCTGGGAAAGGCGATGAAGGGCTCGCCCGCGAAGTCGGCGGGTTTCAGCTTTTTCAGCTTGGTCAGCCGGTGCCCCTTGGGCAGCACCGCCACGCAGCTCATGGTCAGCACGGGTTCGACCTGGATGCCCGGGCTGTCGCCCGACAGCATCGCCAGCCCCGTGTCGCAAAAGCCCGAGCTGATCCAGTTGTGCACCGCGCTGGCGCTGCCCGAATGGATGGACACCATCACGTCCGGGTACTCGGTCTTGAAGGCAGCGACGATGCGCGCCAGCATGCCGCCGGCCAGCCGGGGCATGGCCGCCACGCTCAGGCGGCTGGCGCTGAACGAGCGGATGCTGGCCGCCGCCGACTCCAGCCCGGCCAGGCCGATAAAGGTTTTTTCCACCTCCTGAAAGAAGCGCGAGCCGTCTTGCGTAGGGCTCAGGCGGCTGCCATTGCGGTCGAACAAGGGAAACTGGGTGATCGCTTCCAATTGCGCTATTAAGCGGCTAACGTGCGGCTGCGAGGTGTGCACGCGCCGTGCCGCGGCCGTCATCGAGCCGGTCATCATGACGGCTCGGAAGGCCTCGATGTGTCTTAAGCCCATCCGTGGAATGGCCATATCAAATCCGTATAGAGGAATACCTGATTGGAACTGGATAAAACCATACTGCTAGTTGATACTTTTTGCCAGCCGCGGGGCTCATCGCGGGACGTGGCGGACGCCGGCCAAACCGGTGCCGCCGATCGTGAATACAAATACGCGCCGATTGCACGGCGCCAAGGGAATCAGATGAAAGCATTTGCCGCGATCTCCGTCGCTGCCGCCCTGTTGGGCAGCGCGGCCACCGCCCACGCCGAAGGCCCCAGCCGCCTGGACAAGATCCGCGAAACCGGCGTGATCACCCTGGGTCACCCCGAGACCTCGGTGCCGTTTGCGTATCTGGACGGCAACCAGAAGCCGATCGGCTACACGGTGGAGATCTGCCAGGAAGTGGCCAAGCATATCCAGGCCGCATTGAAGCTGCCCAAGCTGGACGTGCGCTACAACCCGACGACCTCGGCCACGCGCATCCCGCTGCTGGCCAACGGCACCATCGACCTGGAATGCGGCAACACCACCAACAACCTGGACCGCCACAAGCTGGTGTCGTTCGCGCCCACGACCTTCGTGGCGCAGGTGGTGCTGGTGGCGCGCAAGGATGGCGGCGTCGATCCCAACAACCTGGAATCGTTTCGCGGCAAGACCATCGCCGCCCAGGCCGGCGGCCAGACCTTCCGCCTGATCTCCGGGCTGAACGCCAAGGGCAATCTGGGCATCACGATGGCGCCCACCAAGGACACCGCCGAAACCATCCTGATGGTGGAATCGGGCCGTGCCGCGGGGTCGGCCAACGATGACGGCATCGCGTACGGCGCCGTGGCTTCGTCCAAGAACCCCGACGCGTTCGTGATCGGCAAGAAGGGCCTGGAAATGGCGCCCTACGGCATCATGGAACCCAAGGATGACCCCGCCTTCAAGAAGGTGGTGGACGATGCCGTGCTCGACCTGATCAAGACCGGCAAGGTCGCCGCCATCTACGACAAGTACTTCAATTCGCCGATTCCCCCGAAGCAGATCAACCTGAAGTACCCGATGAGCGACGCGCTCAAGCGCGCGCTGGCCAACCCGACCGATTCGGGTGACCCCAAGGCGTACGAGTAAACAGCAGGTAGTCCGCGGGACGCCCAGGCGTCCCGCGGCGGTTTTGGGGCAAGGCGCCGTGACCGGCGCCGCCATCTAGGGCACGGGCATGAACTACAACTGGAGTTGGAGCGTCTTCCTGGAGATGTCGCCGGACGGCGTGCACACCTTCCTGGAAACCATCCTGATCGGCGTGGGCTGGACGCTGGCGCTGGCGCTGACGGCGTGGGTCTTTTCGCTGTTGCTGGGGTCCTGGCTGGGCGTGATGCGCACGGCGCAATCGCGCGTGATGAATGTGTTGGGCGCGACCTACGTCGAGCTGTTTCGCAACGTGCCGCTGCTGGTGCAGATGTTCCTGTGGTACTTCGTGCTGCCTGAATTGCTGCCGCATGCCTGGGGCTTGGCGATCAAGCAGATGCCGCAACCCTGGGGGCAGTTTGTGCCCGCCGTGCTGTGCCTGGGTTTCTATGGGTCGGCTCGTGTGGCCGAGCAGCTGCGCGCCGGCATCCAGTCGTTGCCGCGCGGCCAGTTCCAGGCGGGTACCGCGCTGGGGCTGACCGAGGTGCAGGTGTACCGCTACATCATCCTGCCCGAGGCGTTCCGTATCGTGCTGCCGCCGTTGACCTCGGAATTCATGGGCACCATCAAGTATTCGTCGGTGGCCTTGACCATCGGCCTGCTGGAGCTGACCGGCCAGGCGCGATCCATGCAGGAATTCACCTTCCACATCTTCGAGGCGTTTTCCGCCGCGACGGTGATCTACCTGATCCTCAACGGCATGGTCGTGCTGGGCATGCGCCAGCTTGAGCGGCATATCGCGGTGCCCGGATTGATCGGCGCGGCCAGCAAGAGCGGCCCGGTCGCCGTCAATACCGCCGGCCTGGGCCGGTAGGGGATCGCGATGGGTAAATTTGATTTCGACGTCATCGGGGCCGCACTGCCCTACCTGTTCCAGACGGGCATGACGTTCACCTTGACGCTGACGGCGCTGGCCGCCGTGATGGGCCTGGCGCTGGGCACGGTGCTGGCGATGATGCGGCTGTCGCGCTTCAAGCTGCTGTCGGTACCGGCGGGCATCTACGTCAACGTGATGCGTTCCATCCCGCTTTTGCTGGTGATCTTCTGGTTCTATTTCCTGGTGCCGTACATGGCGGCGTGGGTGGTCGGGTCGCCGACGCCGCTGCGCGTGGGGGCGTTCAATTCCGCGGTCATCACGTTCACGATGTTCGAGGCCGCGTACTTCTGCGAAATCATGCGCGCGGGCATCCAGTCCATTGCGCGTGGTCAGGTGTCGGCCAGCATGGCCATCGGACTTACGCCGTGGCAAGGCATGCGTTATGTGGTGCTGCCGCAGGCCTTTCGCAACATGGTGCCGGCGCTGCTGACCCGCGTGATCATCCTGTTCCAGGACACCTCGCTGGTCTACGTGCTGTCGCTGACCGACTTCCTGGGCGCGGCCTCCAAGATCGGCCAGCGCGATGGCCGCCTGGTCGAGCTCTACCTGTTCGTGGCGGTGGTGTATTTCGTGATCTGCTTCACGGCGTCCCGCCTGGTCAAACTGCTGGAAAAGCGCACCCGCGTGCTGCGATAGGGTTTAACGATGCAACTGTTTCCGAATACCCCGATGATCGAGATCAACCAGGTCAGCAAGTGGTACGGCTCCTTTCAGGTGCTGGATGAATGCACGACGAAAGTCGGCAAGGGCGAGGTCGTGGTGGTGTGCGGGCCGTCCGGTTCGGGCAAGTCCACGCTGATCAAGACCGTGAACGCGCTTGAACCCTTTCAAAAGGGCGACATCGTGGTCAACGGCATTTCGGTGGGCGACCCGCGCACCAACCTGCCCAAGCTGCGTTCGGTGGCCGGCATGGTGTTCCAGCACTTTGAGTTGTTCCCGCATCTGTCGGTGACCGAAAACCTGTGCCTGGGCCAGACCAAGGTGCTGGGGCGCGGCAAGCAAGAGGCCCGCGCGCGGGCGCTGACGCTGCTGGAACGTGTGGGCCTGTCGGCGCACAAGGACAAGCATCCCGGCGAACTGTCGGGCGGCCAGCAACAACGTGTGGCGATTGCGCGTGCGTTGTCGATGGACCCGGTCGTCATGTTGTTCGACGAACCCACCTCGGCGCTGGACCCCGAGATGGTCAACGAAGTGTTGGACGTCATGACGGACCTGGCCAGCGAAGGCATGACGATGATGGTGGTGACCCACGAAATGGGGTTTGCCCGCCGCGTTGCCGACCGTGTGATTTTCATGGACGGCGGCAAGATTGTCGAAGACTGCGTCAAGGACGAATTCTTCGGCAATGTCGAGGAGCGTGCCCCGCGCACGCGCCAATTTCTTTCCAAAATTTTGCAGCATTGATTCCCATGACCCAGCGGACTCCCGCCGACAATCAGACCGTGCCAGTCGACCTGCGCAGCGACACCGTCACCCACCCCACCGCGGCCATGTACGAGCGCATGCGTACCGCGCCGATTGGCGATGACGGCCTGGATGGCGACCCGTCGGTGCGCGCGCTGGAAGCGCACGTAGCGGCACTCCTGGGCAAGGAGGCCGGGCTGTTCGTGCCCAGCTGCACCATGGCCAACCTGCTGGCTGTGCTGGCGCAAACCCAGCGCAATGAACAGGTGGTGCTGGAATCGTCGGCCCACATGTATACGTCGGAGCGCGGCGCGGCCACCTTCACCGGCTTGTTCTATCAAGGCGTGTCCGGCACGGACGGGGCGATGGACCTGAACCGGCTGGAAGAGGCGTTGCTGTCGGGCGGCCACCGCTTGAAAACGTCGTTGGTGGCGATGGAAACATCGCACAACAACGCCGGCGGCACGGTGCTGCCGCTGGACCATATGCGCACGGTGCATGGCATGGCGCAGGCGGGCGGTATCCCCGTGCACCTGGACGGTGCGCGCCTGTTCAATGCGTCCGTGGCGCTGGGCGTTCCCGCCGACGAGATCACGCAGTACGCCGACACGGTGTCGCTGTGCCTGTCCAAGGGTCTGAGCGCGCCGGTGGGCGCGGTGCTTGCGGGCAGCAAGGCCGTGATCGCCAAATCGCGCACGCTGCGCCGCATGCTGGGCGGCACGCAGCGCCAGTCGGGCATCATGGCGGCGGCCGGCCTGGAAGGGGTGCAGACGATGACGGGGCGGCTGGTTGAAGACCACGTGCGCGCGCGCCGCTTGAGCGACGGCATCAACCGCCTGGCGCCGGCCCTGTCGGCTACGGTGCCGCAAACCAACATCGTGCAGGTCGAGACGGCAGATTCCGGCATGACCAATACGCAGTGGGTCGCCGCCTTGCAGGCCGAAGGGCTGCTGACGCGCCCGTGGGGCCGCACGCGGCTGCGTTGCGTGACGCATCGCCACATCGAGGACGAGGACATCGACACCGCGGTGCAAGCCTTTGCGGCAGTGCTGAAAAAACGCTGAAAAGGCGCTGAAAAAACCCCACGGTCCGGCGCTGAAAATTGCGCTGGAAAACTCGTGTTTATCGACGCCGCCGGCACCTTCCGGCGGTGCGATAATGCCGCATGTCCACGACTCATCTCACCCGAAAAGACTATTTCTGCGCACTGGCGGTCGTGGTCATCTGGGGTCTTAATTTTGTTGTCATGAAGGTCGGCATGCGGGGCTTGTCCCCCATGATGCTGGGCGCGCTTCGGTTCGCGCTTGCCGCCTTCCCCCTGATCCTTTTCGTGCGCCGGCCACAGCTGCCGTGGCACTGGATCGCCGCCTACGGGCTGGTGCAGGGGCTGGGCCAATTCGGCCTGTTGTTCACCGCGCTGAAATTCGGCATGCCGGCCGGCATGGCTTCGCTGGTCATCCAGACGCAGGCGTTTTTTACCTTGCTGCTTGCGGCGCCCGTGCTGGGCGAGCGGGCGCGGCGGCATCACTGGATCGGGTTGGGCGTGGCCGCGTTGGGGCTGGCCGTGATCGCCGGCGGGCGCGGCGAGGGGCCGGGCCAGATGACGATGCTGGGCTTTGCGCTGACGCTGGGGGGCGCCTTCATGTGGGCGGCGTCCAACATGATCGTGCGGCTGGCCAGCCGCAAGGCGCCCGGCTACGACCCGTTTGCGTTCATCGCCTGGAGCAGCGCCGCGCCGGTGCTGCCGTTCCTGTTGCTGGCCGTGCTGATCGACGGCTGGGAGCCGGTGGTGGGCATGATTACCGGCATGGGCTGGGGCGAGGCGCTGTCGGTGCTGTACCTGGCCGTGCTGGCCACGCTGGTGGCCTACACGCTGTGGACCCGCCTTCTGACCCGCCACCCCGCCGCCAAGATCGCGCCATTCTCGCTGCTGGTGCCCGTAGTGGGCCTGTGGGCGGCGTCGATGGCCTTTGGCGAGCAGTTGCAGCCGTTGCAATGGCTGGGGGCGGCCGGCGTGCTGACCGGGCTGATCATTAACCAGGTGGGCGGGCGCTGGCTGCGGAACCGGTGATCGAAACCCGTGACCGGAACGGGTCACAACCCCGCCCCTCCGGCCAGCCAAACCCGGTAATGCAACACTCATCCCTCGGCCGGCCGGACTAGCCCTTCACGGCGACCCGGATTTGTTGCCTACACCTGCTCAAAACGGATGTAACGCTTGTCGGTGTACTCGCGGCGCGTCGTGATTTCTCCTACCGAGGCGCCCGGCGGGCCGCGCCGCAGCCATTCAAGCATGTGGTCCACCTGGTCGGGCGTGCCCTGCACCAGGGCTTCGACCGTGCCGTCCAGCAGGTTCTGCACCCAGCCCGTCACACCCAGCATATGAGCGCGCCGCACGGTCGCGTGGCGATACCCCACGCCTTGCACCGTGCCGCTGACTGACACAAGAACGGTTTCGATATGGGGGTCGGTTTTAGGGTCTTGCATGGATTTTCCTTCGGATGATGCGCCGCCAATGGGATGAATAGGCGGATATGGCTACAGCGGATGGTCTATAGGCCCCATGGGCATCGAAGCGATACGTTAGTGCTCATGTCAAAACGTGCCAACGGGAACACCCGCTACCAGAGCTTGGAGAAGCCATTATGGAAGAGACCAGTTTGTTGTCGGAAGCTGAGACAGCGCGCTACAGGGATCAGGGTTACCTGGCCCTGAAGGACATGTGTCCGCAGGACGAGGTGGGCTATATCCGCCGCACCCTGCTGGACCTGTTCGCCAACAAGACGGGATACAACGAGGGTGCGCAGTACGACTTTGTGAGCCGGGACGACCCGTCCAAGCCCGCCAAGTTTCCCAGCCTGCACGATCCGCGTCATTATGCCCCCGGTCTGCTCAAGACGACTTACCACGAGCGCACGCTGGACCTGGCGCGGCAACTGCTGGGCGAAGAGGCGGCGCTGTATGGCGAGCACGCCCTGCTCAAGCCCGGCCCGTTCGGCCCCGAGACGCCGTGGCACCAGGACGAGGCGTTCCGTTCGCCCGACTTTGTCTACAACGAACTGAGCATCTGGCTGGCGCTGCAACCGGCAACCGTGGAAAACGGCTGCATGCAGTTCATTCCCGGATCGAACAAATGGGATGTGCTGGAACACCGCTCGCCCGGCGGCGACAAGAGCCTGCATCCGCTGGAATGCTGCGGCGACTTCCGCCGCGACCAGGCCGTGGCCGAACCGCTGGACCCGGGCGGCATCACCGTGCATGACGCGCGCACCTTGCATTTCACGGGGCCGAATACGTCGCCGTCGCCGCGCCTGGCGTACATCCTGATCTACAACACGCCGCCGGTCTACAAGCCGGGCCGCCGTGAATTTCCGTGGCTGGAAGGCCGCTGGACCGACAGCCAGACGCGTAAAAAACAATGGCACAAGCGCGGCGGTCTGGCCGTGGATGTGATGCGCCGGCTGCCGGGCGCGCGGCTGACCAGCCCGCGTTGGGTGGCGTGGGCAACGATCCGCGCGGTCAGCAAGGTCTGGCCGCGATAGCTTGGGTGGACAGGGGGCCGAAAGAGCCCCGGTCAGAGGGGGGGCGAACGAGGCCGGCAAGCAGCGCTTGCCGGCCTCGGCGCGTATACTGGGCGGCGCCGCAGGTCCTGTTACCCAGGCGTTGCGGCGAGGCCGCCCGCAGCCGGCGGCTCGAGATTCTAAAAATACGAAACGCAGCTGGCGCACCTCTATCACTCCTCAGACCTCTCATGACCGCTAACCTTTCTACGATCACCTGCATCGAAGATTTGCGCGCCATTGCGCAACAGCGCGTGCCGCGCATGTTCTACGACTACGCCGATTCCGGCGCCTGGACCGAAGGCACCTACCGCGCCAATGAAAGCGATTTTCACAAGATCAAGCTGCGCCAGCGCGTAGCGGTGAACATGGAAGGCCGGTCGTTGCGCACCACGATGGTGGGCCATGACGTGGTGATGCCGCTGGCGATTTCGCCCACCGGCCTGACCGGCATGCAGCATGCCGACGGCGAGATCCTGGCGGCCAAGGCGGCGGCGGATTTCGGCGTGCCGTTCACCTTGTCCACGATGAGCATCTGCTCGCTGGAAGACGTGGCAGAGGCCACCAAAAAGCCGTTCTGGTTCCAGCTGTACGTGATGCGCGACCGCGAATTCGTGGCCAACCTGATCGACCGCGCCAAGGCCGCCGGCTGCACCGCGCTGGTGCTGACGCTGGACTTGCAGATCCTGGGCCAGCGCCACAAGGACATCAAGAATGGCCTGTCGACGCCGCCCAAGCCCACGCTGCGCAACCTGATCAACCTGGCGACCAAACCGCGCTGGTGCATGGGCATGCTGGGCACCAAGCGCCGCACGTTCGGCAATATCGTCGGCCACGCCAAGGGCGTCAGCGACCTGTCGTCGCTGTCCTCCTGGACGGCCGAGCAATTCGACCCGCGCCTGAGCTGGGACGATGTGGAATGGATCAAGCAGCGCTGGGGCGGCAAGCTCATCATCAAGGGCATCCTGGATGTGGAAGACGCGCACCTGGCCGCCAATAGCGGGGCCGATGCGCTGATCGTCAGCAACCACGGCGGGCGCCAGCTGGACGGCGCCATGTCGTCGATCGCGGCGTTGCCGTCGATTGCCGATGCGGTGGGCTCGAAGATCGAAGTCTGGATGGACGGCGGCATCCGTTCCGGCCAGGACATCCTGAAGGCGGTGGCGCTGGGCGCGCGCGGCACAATGATCGGCCGCGCCTTCCTGTACGGCCTGGGCGCGTACGGCCAGGCGGGCGTGACCCGCGTGCTGGAGCTGCTTTACAAGGAAATGGATACGACGATGGCGCTGTGCGGCCGCCGCAATCTTGAAGTGGGCGACCGCAGCATCCTGCTGCCCGGCACGTACCCGACCTGAGACGCGGCGCCTGTGCGCGCCATGCGATGTGATTGAACCGCCGTTCGCGGCGGCCCCTTTCGTACATACCGCGCACCTCGCGCACCATGCGCAGCGCGCGGACGACGCGCACGACGCGGACTACGCCCCGTTGCCGGCGCCCAGGTACTGGCTGGGCCGCCGCAACGCCGGGTCGAAAGGATTGATCTGCGCGCCCACTGCGTCGGCCTCCCGGCGCAGCATCTCAACGATCAGCGGCAGGCGCTCGTCGTTGATGCGTTCGATGGGGGCGGCCACGCTCAGCGCCGCCACCGTGACGCCGTTGCGGTCTTGGACCGGCACCGCCAGCCCCGCGATATTCGGAAACACGCCCTGCCCCTGGCTGCGCGCGTACTGCAATTGCTGGCATTCCTGGATGCGCACCCGCATCGAGATTTCATCGACGAAACCCAGATGGTGCAGCCGGGGAATGTTGAAGCGGATCACCTCTTCGCGTTCCGCCTCCGGCAGGCTGGCCAGCAGCACCAGGCCGCCCTGGCCCATGCCCAGCGGCACGCGCCCGCCGATGTCGCCGGTATGCGAACGCACCGGAAAAGCCCCGTCCACCCGGTCCACGCAGACCGCGTCAAAGCCGCTGCGCACCAGCAGAAAAATGGTGTCGTTCAGCATGCCCGACAGCCGCAGCATGGCCGGGCGGTACAGCGTGCGCAAGCTGGATTGATGCGTGCCCGCGGCCGCTGCCAGCGCAAAGAAAGCCACGCTCAGCTGATAGCCCTTGCTTTGCGCGGGTTGCTCCACCACCCCTTCCTGCATCAAGCCTTGCAGCACGCGATGCACCGTGGCCTGCGCCTGGCCGGTACGCGCGGCGATGTCGGTCAGCCGCAGCTTTTCGCCCTTGGCATCGGCCAACACGCGCAGCACCGCAAACGCCCGTTGCAAGACCCCCTGGCCGCTGGAATCGTCCGCTGTCTCAGTCTTCTTCATTATTGAATTCCGATAAACAAAATATTCAGCATCGTTTGTAGCAGCAAATTCTTCTGGACGGAAATAACAACCAAAAAATTCGATTCTTCGGAAAACCCTAATTGACCATGTATTTTGGCAACTCCTAGACTGCCCCATCGATAAGCCGCTAACGCGCCGGGCAACCGGGCCACGCGCGGCACAACGCCCGCATCGGGCGACGGGGTTTGGAAAATGTCATTTCTGCGGCTGGACAACGTCTCGAAGAACTACGGCGACCTGCGCGTCGTTTCCGACCTGAACCTGACCGTTGAAAAGGGCGAGTTCGTCTCACTGCTCGGCCCCTCGGGTTGCGGCAAGACCACCACCTTGCAGATGATCGCCGGCTTTGCCGACGTGACCCAGGGCGTCATCACGCTGGATGGGCGCGACATCACCCATGCCAAACCCAACACGCGCGGCCTGGGCATCGTGTTCCAAAGCTACGCCCTGTTTCCGCACCTGACCGTGGCCGACAACGTGGCCTTCGGCTTGAAGATGCGCAAAGTGGAACGCGCCGAGCGCGCGGAACGCGTGCGCGAGGCGCTGGCGCTGGTCAAGCTGGACAAGCACGCAGACCGCTATCCGCGCGAGCTTTCGGGCGGCCAACGCCAGCGCGTGGCGCTGTCCCGCGCGCTGGTCATCCGCCCGCCCGTGCTGCTGCTGGACGAGCCGCTGTCCAACCTGGATGCCAAGCTGCGCGAAGACATGCAGTTTGAATTGCGCGGCATCCAGAAGAAGATCGGCACCACCACCGTGATGGTCACGCACGACCAGGCCGAAGCCCTGTCGATCAGCGATCGCGTCGTGGTCATGCAGGACGGCCGCGCCACACAGGTGGACGCGCCGTTTCGCATGTACGAACATCCGCAAACCGAATTCATTTCGCGCTTTGTCGGCAAGACCAACCTGTTGCCTGGCCGCGTCACGCGTTGCGGCGCGCAAGCCGAAATCGAAACCGGCGCGCTGCGGGTGCTGGTCGACGGCGAAGGCCTGCGCCACGGCGACAACGTGCAGCTGTCGCTGCGCCCCGAAAAACTGGTGCCGGTGCCCGCCGGCCAGGGCAAGCTGGCCTGTGTGGTCAGTACGCGCTACTTCCTGGGCAGCCAGTGGATGTACGACCTGGATTCGCCGGTGGGGGCGCTGACCGTGCTGACGCCCAACGACGGCCGCCGCCCGCATGACGATGGCGAGACCATCGGGCTGGACTGGGCCGAAGGCGTGCTGCGCGTGTTGCGCGCGCCTGCCGTGGAAAAGGCCGCCTGACATGGCGACGCTGACTCAAGCCGCCACCGGCCCCAAGCCGCGCAATGATGGCCTGCTGGCCATTCTGGGCTCCATCCCGCTGGCCATTGTTTTTCTGACACTGGTGCTGACGCCGCTGGCGCTGACCTTCGTGCTGTCGTTTCGGCCGTTCGACTACGGCGCGGGCATCTTGCCCGGCCATACGTTCGAACACTATCTGGCCGTGGTCACCGACAGTTATTTCCTGGAGATCTTCTGGCGCACTTTCTGGATCGCCGGCGTCACCACGCTGATCTGCGTGCTGATCGGCGCGCCCGAAGCCTACATCCTGTCCCGCATGGGCAAGCCGTGGCGGTCCATCTTTTTGCTGGTCGTGCTGTCGCCCCTGTTGATATCGCTGGTGGTGCGGGCGTTCGGCTGGAGCATGCTGTTGGGACCAGGCGGCGCCATCGGTCGCGCGGCCGCCGCCCTGGGCATGGGGCCGCTGCTGTACACGCCCACCGCCGTCATCATCGGCCTGGTGCACGTGATGCTGCCCTTCATGGTCATCCCCGTGTGGACGTCGCTGCAAAAGCTGGACCCCACCGTCGAGCATGCCGCGCTGTCGCTGAACGCGTCGCGTTTTCAGACGCTGACGCGCATCGTGCTGCCGCAAGCCATGCCCGGCATCCTGTCGGGCAGCCTGATCGTGTTCGGCCTGTCGGCCAGCTCGTTCGCCATCCCCGCGCTGCTGGGCGGACGACGGCTGAAGATGGTCGCCACCGTCGTGTACGACGAATTCCTGACCGAGCTGAACTGGCCGCTGGGCGCGGCCATCGCCATCGTGCTCCTGGTGCTCAACGTCATCATCATGATGGCGTACAACCGCGTTGTCGAACGCTCTTACCGACGCAGCCTGGGCTAGCCGACAAGGAACCAACATGCAGAAAAACGGCCCTTTCGCGCTGGCGTTCAACTTCCTGGTGGTGGCCTTCGTGCTGGCGCCGCTGGTCATCGTGTGCCTGGTGGCGTTCACGCCCGACTCCACGCTGACAGTGCCCACCACGCAATTTTCGCTGCGCTGGTTCCGGGCGGTGTTCGAACATCCCAACTTCATGCAGGCGTTTCAGAACAGCCTGTGGCTGGCCTTTCTGTCGGCCACCATCGCCGTGTGCCTGGCCGTGCCGGCCGCCATCGCCATTACGCGTTACCGCTTCCCGGGCCGCGATGTGCTGAACGGCCTGTTCCTGTCGCCGCTGATGATTCCGCACCTGGTGCTGGGCGTGGCGCTGCTGCGCTTTTTCGCGCTGATGGGCATGGCCGGCAGCTTTTCTTGGCTGGTCGCCGCGCACGTCGTCGTCATCACGCCGTATGTGATGCGGCTGGTGATCGGCGCGCTGGTCGGCTTTGACCGCTCCATCGAACACGCCGCGCTGTCGCTGGGCGCCAGCCGCGCCACCGTGTTCTTCCAGATGACCCTGCCGCTGATCATTCCCGGCGTGTCCGGCGGCTGGCTGCTGGCCTTCATCAACAGCTTCGATGAACTGACCATGTCCGTCTTCATCACCGCGCCGTCCACCATCACGCTGCCCGTGCGCATGTACATGTACGCCACGGAATCCATCGACCCGATGATGGCCGCCGTGTCGGCGCT
This sequence comes from Achromobacter sp. 1L-A-4-B-C2, assembly GCF_057291955.1. Lineage (NCBI taxonomy): Bacteria > Pseudomonadati > Pseudomonadota > Betaproteobacteria > Burkholderiales > Alcaligenaceae > Achromobacter > Achromobacter sp. 1L-A-4-B-C2. Next base: position 719,607 of record NZ_JBXAWP010000004.1, on the reverse strand, counting down.
GGTCATCCTGTTGACCGCCGTCACCATGCTGTTGCTGGACCGCGTGTACGGCCTGGACCGCGTGCTGGTGGGGCAGAAATGAAACGCTTGCCGTTGGCGAAAAGAGAGGCGCCGGCATCATGGCAATACTGAAACGCCTGGCGGAATCGGGCCGGCCCGCCGTCCCGTTCACCTTGAACGGGCAAGCCTGTACCGCGCTGGCCGGCGACACCGTCTTGACCGCCGTGCTGACCCAGGCCGACTGCGTGCGCCATTCCGAATTCAGCGGCGCCCCACGCGCCGGCTTCTGCATGATGGGCGCCTGCCAGGACTGCTGGATGCAGCTTGAAGACGGCTCGCGCCTGCGCGCCTGCTCAACGTTTGTCGAACCCGGCATGCGTCTTTTAAGTCTGCCCGTGGCGCCCGCTGCCGTGCCCGGCACGCTGGCGGCGGCACCCTGGCCCGAGGACGACATCGCATGAGCATCGTGATGCCCGTCATCGTAGGCGCCGGCCCGGCCGGCGTGCGCGCCGCCCAGGCCCTGGTCGCGCACGGCCTGCGGCCCGTCATCCTGGACGAAGCGCCGCGCGCCGGTGGCCAGATCTATCGCCAGCCACCACCCGAATTCCAACGCCCGAAGTCCGCGCTGTACGGCTTTGAACATCGCAAGGCCGATGCCGTGCATCGCGCCATGGCCGCCTTGCAGCCGCACGCCGACTATCGACCCGGCAGCCTGGTGTGGAACGTGGAAGGCAAGACGCTGGACGTGATGCAAGACGGCGTCAGCACCGCCGTGCCCTACACCCACCTGATCCTTGCCACCGGCGCCACCGACCGCGTGCTGCCCTTTCCCGGCTGGCTGACCCCCGGCGTCTACACCTTGGGCGGATCGCAGGTCGCGCTTAAATTCCAGGGCTGCGCCATCGGATCGCGCGTGGTCTTCATGGGTACCGGGCCGCTGCTTTACCTGGTGGCCTATCAATACGCCAAGGCCGGCGCGCAAGTGGCCGCCGTGCTGGACACCGCGCGCTTTACCGACCGCCTGGCCGCGCTGCCCGGCATGCTGCGCGCGCCCGGGCTGCTGGCCAAGGGGATGTACACCATGGCCTGGCTGCGCGCGCATGGCGTGCCGCTGCATCGCGGCGTGCGGCCCGTCGCCGTGCATGGCAAGGACCGCGTATCGGGCCTGACCTATCGCCAGGCCAACCGCGAACAAACCGTGTCCTGCGACGCCGTGGCCTACGGCCTGGCGCTGCGATCCGAAACCCAACTGGCCAGCCTGGTCGGCTGCGAATTCGAATTCAATGCGCGCGATAGAAACTGGACGCCACGCCGCGATGCCGCCGGACGCGGCAGCGTGCCCGGCGTCTATGTCGCCGGTGACGGCGCCGCCATCGCCGGCGCCGACGCCGCCGAACTTGCGGGTGAACGCGCCGCGTTGGCGCTGCTGCAAGACATCGGCCAACCCATCGACACCGCGCGTGCCCGCCTGCTGGAAACGCGCCTGGCCGCCAACAGCCGAGTGCGCTCCGCGCTGGAACGCGCCTTTCCCTTTCCCGAGGACTGGGCCGCAACCATCGCCGACGACACCGTCATCTGCCGCTGCGAAGACGTGACGGCTGGCACGGTGCGACGCGCCGTCACCGACACGGGCGCGCAAGAACTGAACCGCCTCAAAGCGCTGACACGCGTCGGCATGGGCCGCTGCCAGGGCCGCATGTGCGGCGCGGCGGCAGCCGAGGTCCTGGCGCAAGCCTGCGGCCGCACGCCCGCCGACGTGGGCCGCTTGCGTAACCAGCCGCCCGTCAAACCGGTACCCGTGCGCGTGGTGTGCCTGGAACGCCAGGACAAGGTGTCGACATGACGCGGCGCATCGACACCGAAGTGGCCATCATCGGCGGCGGCATCGTCGGTGGCAGCGCCGCGCTGTTCCTGCGGCGCGCCGGCGTACCCGTCGTCTTGCTGGAAGCCGCCTTGTGCGGCGCGCGCGCCAGCGGCGTCAACTATGGCGGTGTGCGGCGGCAAGGGCGCGGGCTGGAACAGATGCCCCTGGCCCGACGCGCACATGAACTGTGGGGCCAGCTGCCGTCACTGATCGGCATCGATGGCGAATACGTGCGCTCTGGTCATTTGAAGCTGGCCGCGTCCAACGCCGACATGGTGCAGTTGGAAGCGTATCGCCAGCGCACGCGCGGCTTCGGCATGCACCTGCAAATGCTGGACCGCCGCGAGCTGGCGCGCCGCTTCGGCTGGCTGGGCCAGGACGTCGCGGGCGGATCCTTCTGCCCCGAAGACGGCCACGCCAACCCCCGGCTGGTGTCACCGGCTTTCGCGCGCGCGGCGGCGGCGCTGGGCGCCGACGTGCGCGAAGGCGTGAAGGTTACCCAGGCCGATCACGACGGCACGCACTTCATCGTGCGCGCCGACGGCCTGGAAGTGCGCTCCCGCGTCCTGCTCAATTGCGCGGGCGCCTGGGCGGGCCGCTTTGCAGAGCACTTTGGCGAAGCCGTACCCGAAACGTCCATCCACCCTTTGATGATGGTCACCGAGCCGCTGCCCCTCTTCATGGACGTCAGCCTGGGCATACAAGGCGGTGGCATCTACGCACGACAGGTCGCGCGCGGCAATTGCGTCATCGGCGGTGGCCGTGGCGTGTCCACCGACCCCGACTACGCACGGCCCGGCCGCGCCGGCCTGGGCGCGCTGATGGCCAACGCTACCCGGCTGCTGCCCGTGCTGCGCGGCGCGCAGGTCATCCGCTTCTGGACCGGCGTGGAAGGCAACATGCCCGACCACAATCCCGTGCTGGGCCCCAGTGCCCGAGTCCCCGGCCTGTTCCACGCCTTCGGCCTGTCCGGCGCCGGTTTCCAGATCGGCCCCGCCGTGGGCGAAGTGCTTTCCGAACTGGTCGTGCGCGGCCAGTCCTCGATTCCTATCGATGCCTTTTGCATTGAACGATACGCGGCCGCCGCTCACGGCGCCGTGGCTCGGCCTGAACGTGTTCGTGAGCAAACGCAGGAGTCACCATGATGGATAAGAAACAGGGCGCATCGCGCCTGAGCAAGGGGAAGCGGCTGCTGGGCGCGGCAACGTTGGCGTTGCTGTCCGCAGGGGCCATGGCGCAGCAAAAGACCTTGTACGTCGGCATGAACGGCGGCGACATGGAACGCGCCTTCACGCAATACGTGTTCCCCGATTTCGAGAAAGCCAACAACGTGAAAATCGTCGTCGTGCCCGGCACGTCGACCGACGTACTGGCCAAGGCGCAAGCCTACAAAGACAACCCGCAGATGCACGTCATGTTCCTGGACGACGGCATCATGGCGCGCGCCATCTCCATGGGCCTGTGCCAACAGCTCAATGACGACCCCGTCCTGAAAGAGCTGTACCCCACTGCCGTGATGAAAGACCGCATGGCCGCCGGCATCGACATCGGCATGACCGGCCTGGGCTACAACACCAAGATGTTCGCCGACAAAGGCTGGGCACCGCCCACCTCCTGGATGGACCTGGCCGACCCCAAGTACAAAGGCAAGGTCGTATTCCAGTCCGCCGCCGGCAGCACCTTTGGCCTGCACGGCTTCCTGATGTTCAACCGCATCCAGGGCGGCGACGACAAGAACTATGAACCCGGCTTCAAGAAGTGGCCCGACACCATCGGCCCCAACGTGCTGGAATACATCCCCAACTCGGCCAAGCTGGCCGAAATGATCCAGTCCAACGAAGCCGCCATCTTCCCGCTGACCCCCACCGCCATCGCCCGCCTGAAAAAGCGCGACATCCCGGTGGAATACGCCCAGCCCAAGGAAGGCTCCGTCATCCTGATGGTGGGTGAATGCGTCATCGCCAAGAACAGCGAACCCGAACTCTCGCAAAAATTGGCGCTGTACCTCTTGTCCGCCAGCGCGCAGGCCAAGGCACTGGAAATGGGTGGCCACTTCCCATCCAACAAAAACGTCAAGGCGTCCGCCGCCAGCGCCGACGCGCTCAAGCGCTTCCAGGGCTACATGGAAAACGCCAAGATCCTGGATTGGGACCAGATCAACACTGCGCGCCCCGCCTTCAACGCCCGCTGGAACCGCACCGTCGAACGTTGATAAGATCTTGCAGCGCGCCTGTGGATAAACCGCAAGCGCGCTCGCAAGCAAGCGCCTGCCAGCGTGCGGCCGGTACGCGCGTAGCAGACGCGCGTCCGCTAACGCGCGTCTGCTAACACGCATCCGCTACGTGCGTCCGCCAACAAGGAACCTTTGCATGCGGCTCATCATCAATTCCGGCGGCCCCGCCGCCATCGACGCGTGGCGCGCACAGTTCCACGCCTTCGCGCCGCAGTTGGACGTGGTCGGGTGGCATGAAGACGTCGCGCCCGACAGCGTCGATTACGCGTTGGTCTGGGCGCCCGACGCCGGCCGCCTCGCCACGTTCCCCAACCTGAAACTGATCATCAGCGCGGGCGCCGGCGTCGACCACATCCTGGCCGACCCCCAGCTACCCCGGCACTTGCGCATCGCCCGCATGGTCACCGCCCGCACCCAAACCGAAATGGCCGAATTCGTGCTGACGTCCGCGCTGATGCTCACGCGCGACATCAAGCGCGTGGTGAATAACCAGGCACGCCAACATTGGGAACTGTTCGACTCCCTGCGCGTTGCCGCGGACGTACGCGTCGGCATCATGGGCCTGGGCCACCTGGGCGTCGCCGCCGCGCAACTGCTGTCGCGTGTCGGCTTCCCCGTCAGCGGCTGGTCACGCGGCGCCAGCCAACTCGACGGCCTGCCCTGCTACGCGGGCCAAGCGGAATTCGGCCAATTCCTGGCCAACACCGACCTGCTGGTCTGCCTGCTGCCCGCCACCGAGGCCACCAAAGGCATCCTCAACGCCACCACGCTATCGCAGCTGCCGCGCGGCGCCAGCCTGATCAACGCCGGCCGTGGCACGCATATGGTCACGCAAGACGTCATCGCCGCGCTGGACAGCGGCCAGTTGCACCAAGCGGTGCTGGACGTTTTCGAACAAGAGCCGCTACCGGCGGACTCCCCCTTGTGGACGCACCCGCAGATCATCATCACGCCCCATTGCGCGGCGATCCCCGACCGCAAGGAACGCGCCCGTCACACCGCATGGCTGATCGAAGCCAACGAGCGCGGCGATGCGCTACCCAACATCTACGATCCGCTGCGCGGATATTGAGCGCACACCCCACGAGGCGTCTATCCCCCCGGTTGGAATGAACATCAAGCTCTAGCATTGGCACTGGCGCCAGCAGCATCAGCACCAGCACCAGCATCAGCACCAGCACCAGCACCAGCATCAGCAACAGCATCAGCACCAGCATCAGCATCAGCAACAGCACCTGCACCAGCATCAGCATCAGCATCAAGCAGCAACAGCAGGCAGTAAGCACGGAGCAGCACCAAGCACCCAGCACGCCACACCAATCAAGACGACCCGGCACCAATCAAGACGACCCCGCACCAACGCGCGTAAGCCCCAAAAGGCCGCCCGCGCGGCCGGCCTGGGGCGGGCCCCGCAAGATCTTCCAGCCCACCACCACCCTCGCAAAAAAACGCCAAGCACTCCACCCTCCCCCCCCTGACGTCAGCGCAAACTGACCGAGCATGGTGTGGCGGTGGCTGGTGGGAGGCGGGGAGTCGATAAGCCCGAGGGAATCCGAAGGCAGTCGCCGCAGGCGACAACGAGGATGACGACGGGGCAGTCCGGAGCGAAGGCTCCGGACCGCAATCGTTGACCCGCCTCCCACCAGCCGCCGCCACGCCGTGCGTCAAAAGAACCCTCCCCAACAAAAAAACCGCAAAATCCGCAAATCCCCCAAAGCTACATTGCCCTCCAAGGAGCAAGCATGAAGCCCGAAACCCGATCCCTCTACACCGACCGCCTGGACCCCGTCCTGCGCTGGCTCGCCGCCCACCCTGACGCCGACCCCGATCTGCACCAGCTGGCCGACCTGGCTTGCCTGTCGCCGTATCACTTTCACCGGGTCTACCGCGCCATGATGGGCGAAACGGTCAACGCCACCGTCCAACGCATCCGCATGCATCGCGCCGCCGCTGCCTTGGCCGATTCCCAGGCGCCGTTAAGAGCCATTGCACAACGCGCCGGTTACGACTCCGACGCCGCCTTCAATCGGGCATTCGGCAACTTCTTCGGCACCCCGCCCGGCCGCTACCGCGCCGCGCGTTCCCAACCCTTAGCCCTTCAGGAGCCTGCCGTGTACCCCATCGCCATCGAACACTTCCCCGGCGCCACCCTCGCCGTCCTGCCCCACCAAGGCAGCTACCAAGACATCGGCCCCGTCTTTACCCGCGCCTTCATGCTTGCCTACGGCCGTGGCATCGCCGACCCCGCAACGCCAGGCTTCGGCGTCTACTTCGACGACCCCGAACAAGTCCCCGAAAACAAGCTGCGATCCCTGGCCGGCATGGCCGTCAACGTTGACGCCGACTTGGGCGAAGAACTGCAACGCCACATCATTCCCGCCTGCCGCTGCGCCATCCTGACCTACACCGGCCCCTACAACGAAATGGCCAAACCCTACCAATGGATGTTCTCTGAATGGCTACCCGCCAGCGGCCACCTGCCCGCCGACATCCCCATGTTCGAGCAATACCTGAACGACCCCCGCAACACCCCGCCCGCCCAACTGCAAACCCGCATCTGCCTGCCCTTGAAATAAGGCCTGGCACGGCGCCACCCGCTACCCCAGCACGCCGGCCAGGTACTGCCTGAGCCACGCGTGCGCCGGGTCGTCCTGATAGCGCTCGTGCCAGTACAACGACACCGTAATCTGCGGCAACGTCAACGGCACCTTCTGCGTCACGATCCGCGCCGCGCCCGACATCGCGCGTGCAACGCTTACCGGCATCGTCGCAATCAAATCAGACCCTTCCACAATGAACGGGCACACCAGATAACTGGACAACGTCGCCACGATCTTGCGGCTGCGGTTCTGCCCCATCAAGATGCGATCAATCGCCGTACTGAAATAACGCGTGTGCGCCGCCAGATCCAGATGCCCATAGCTCAGGTACGCGTCCAGGTTCCAACGCTTGCGCAAACACGGATGCCCCTCGCGCACGATGCACACCGCCGGCTCCTGGTACAGAAAGCGTGTGCGCAGATCCGGCGCCGGATCAGGAAAATACCCCGCGATCAACTCCACATGGTTCGTGTCCAGCATGCTCAAGCCATGTTGCGGCCGGGCCGGCACAATCTGCAATTGGAAGTGCGGCGCATCCACCGCCAGCCGCGGAATCAACTTCGGCAGCAACGTGTATTGCACATAGTCCGTTGCGTACAACGACAACGTGCGCGATGAATGCGCCGGGTCGAACGCCTCGCGGGTGCGAGTCGCGCGATGCCAGCTTTCCAGCAAGGGCTTGAAGTTCTGATGCAACTCCATCGCGCGCAACGTCGGCTGCCACGCACCGCCCTCGCGCACCAGCAACGGGTCGCCGAACAGCTGACGCAGCCGATTCATCGCCGCGCTCATCGCCGGCTGGCTGATGTTCATCGCCTCGGCCGCGCGCGACACGTTGCGGCACGCCATCAGCGCGTCAAAATGCAAAAGCAGATTCAGGTCCGGATTCTTCACGGCCATGCACCTATAAATAGCGTTTATACAAATATAAGCCCGCAGGGCTGCTGCCCTTGAAGCCAGAAGCCTAGGATGACCCTGTTGTTGCAGCGAACCAGGACCGGACACGCATGATCCGGCCACAAGGAAGTTCTATCAACAAGGGGAAACCAAGCCATGAACCAAGGGCTGATACGTCGTTGCTGTCGCATTGCCGCCGGACTCGTGATCTTCGCCACCGCCAGCGCCGCGCAAGCGGCCTGGCCAGACAAAGTCATCCGCATCGTCGTGCCGTTCGCGGCGGGCGGGTCCACCGATTTGATCGCGCGCAAAATCGCCGAAGGACTCGGCCAGCGCCTTTCCGCCAACGTCATTGTTGAAAACCGGCCCGGCGCGGGCGGCACCGTCGGCACCGAATACGTCGCCCGCCAGCCTGCCGACGGCTACACCATCCTGATGGGATCGGTCAGCACGCACGGCAGCGCGCCCTGCGTGTATTCCAAGCTGCCGTACGACGCCGTCAAGGACTTCACGCCACTGACCGTGATCGCCACGATTCCGAATGTGATGTCGGTCAACCAGTCAGTGCCCGCCAATAATCTGCAAGAGTTCGTCGCGCTGTTGAAGAAGGAACCCGAGAAGTATTCCTTCGCGTCCAACGGCCAGGGCACCTCCAACCACCTGGCTGCCGAACTCTTCAAGTCCACCGCCGGCGTCTCCATGGTGCACGTGCCGTATCGCGGCTCGGGTCCCGCGCTGATCGACCTGGTGGGCGGCCAGATCAACATGATGATGGACGTGGTGATGACGTCCTACCCCTACATCAAGGACGGCAAGATCAAGGCGCTGGCCGTCACCTCGCCACAGCGCTCCGCGCTGCTGCCCGATGTGCCCACCGTCGCGGAATCCGGCTACCCCGGCTACGAAGCCATGGTGTGGTTCGGCATGTTGGCGCCTGCCAACCTGCCCGAGCCGCTGCGCCAGAAACTTACGGACGGCCTGGTGCAGACCCTGCACGCGCCCGCCATGAAAACGTACCTGGAACAACAGGGCGCACAAGTGTCTGACGTGGCCGGCCCCGCCTTCGCCACGATGATCAAAAGCGAGATCAACAAATGGTGCGGCGTCGTCAAGCAAGCCGGCATTCGCCTGGACTGATCTTGCGCGCCTAGTCCTTTCTTTGGAATCAACGATATGTATCGCATAGGGATAGACGTCGGGGGCACGTTCACCGACTTCACGATGATCGACGAGGACGCGGGCGTCGTGCACTTTCACAAAGTGCCGTCCACCCCGCACGACCCGTCCGAGGCCATTGCCACGGGCATCGGCCAGATGTTGGCGGACCATGGCGTGCCGCCCTCGCAGGTGTCGCACGTGGGGCACGGCACCACGGTGGCCACCAACCTCATCATCGAACGCAAGGGCGCGCGCGTCGGCCTCATCACCACGCGCGGCTTTCGTGACGTGCTGGAAATCGGCCGCCAGACCCGCCCGCACCTGTACGACTACAGCGTCGGCAAACCGCCCGTGGCGGTGCCGCGCGAGTTTCGCATTGAAGTCAGCGAACGCGTCAGCGCATCGGGCGACGTGCTGACCCCGCTGGACGAGGACCAGGTGCTGGCGGCCGCGCGGCAGTTCGCCGCCGCCGGCATCGAGGCCGTCACCGTCTGCTTTCTGCATGCGTACCGCAATCCCGAGCATGAACGTCGCGCTGCAAAAATCGTGGCCGAGGCCATGCCGGGCGCCTACATCAGCCTGTCGTCCGACGTGCTGCCTGAATTCCGTGAATACGAACGCCTGTCCACCACCGTGCTGAACGCCGCCGTCGGCCCCAAGATGGCCCGCTACCTGGAACGCTTCATGCAGCGCGTGCGCGACCTGGACATCGGCCACGAGCCGCACACCATCCATTCCAACGGCGGCCTGATGTCGATCGGCACCGTGCGCCAGTACCCCGTGCGCACCTGCCTGTCCGGCCCGGCGGCCGGCGTGGTGGGCGCAGCGGCCGTGGGCCGCGCCATCGGCAGCCTGAACCTGGTTACGTTCGACGTCGGCGGCACCAGCACCGACGTGTCGCTGGTGTGCGAAGGCCGGCCGCTGTTCACCTCGCATCGGCATGTGGCCGGCTACCCCGTCAAGACCCCCATGGTCGATATTCACGTCATCGGCGCGGGCGGCGGCAGTATCGCGTGGCTGGACGATGCCGGCGCCCTGAAGGTGGGGCCGCACAGCGCGGGCGCGGTGCCTGGCCCGGTGGGCTACGGCCGTGGCGGCCAGGAGCCCACCATCACCGACGCCGAGATCGCGCTACAGCGCCTGAACCCCGTCGCCCTGCTGCGTGGCCGCATGCCCGTACACGCCGACGCCGCGCGCGATGTGATCTCGCAGCGCGTGGCGCAGCCGCTGGGCATGGACCTGGAAGCGGCGGCCGAAGGCATCCTGCGCATCGCGGCGGCCAACATGAGCCGCGCCATCCGCGCCGTGTCCACCGAACGCGGCTACGACCTGTCCAATTTTGCGCTGTACGCCTACGGCGGCGCCGGGCCGCTGCACGCGGTCGAGGTCGCCGAGGAATGCGGCATCCCCGTCGTGATCGTGCCGCAGGAACCCGGCACCATGTGCGCGCGCGGCATCCTGCTCAGCGACATCTCATTTGACTTCGTGCAAAGCGAAATCTCGTTGGCCAGCGAAGCCGGCTGGCCCGCCATTACCGCCATCTTCGATGGCTTGCGCGAGCAGGCCGAACGCTGGCTGGAACAAGAACGCGTGGACCCTGCGCTGCGCGTCTGCCACAGCGCCATCGACGCCCGCTACGAAGGGCAGAACTTTGAAGTGCAGGTCAGCGTCGACGGCATGGGCGCGGGCGGCTACGCCGAATTCGCGCGCCGCTTTGCCGACGCGCACGAACGCGAATACGGCTACACGGTCGATGACCGCAAGGTGCAGATCATCAACTGCCGCATGCAGGCCGTGGGCCAGGTGGTGAAAGCGCCATTGGCGCCGCGCCACATCGGCGGCGCGCTGCAAGACGCCAGCCTGGGACGGCGCAAAGCCTACTTCGGCCCGGTGCACGGCTGGCTGGAAACACCCGTCTACGACCGCGACCTGGTGCCGACCGGCGCGCGCTTCATCGGCCCCGCCCTGCTTGAGGAAATGAGCTCGACCACGGTGGTGGGCGTGGGCCATGAGGCCAGCGTGGACGACTACGGCAACCTGATCATTCGTTTGCAAGGAGGCTTGCATGGCTAAGCCCGACAATTCCAAGCCCAACAATCCCGAGCCCGACAATTCCGACGCCGGCATTGCGCTGGCCGACCCGATCGGCATGGAGGTATTTTGCAACCGCCTGCTGTCCATCACCGAGGACATGAACAATACGCTGGTGCGCGCGTCGTTCTCCACCAACATCAAGGAACGCAAGGACTGCTCGGTGGCGCTGTTCGACGCCGCCGGGCGGCTGGTGGCGCAGGGCACGCAGATTCCGCTGCACCTGGGCTCGCTGGACGGCGCCATGGGCGCCATCCTGCGCGCGTATCCGGTGAACGAGATTCGTGAAGGCGACGTGTTCATCTGCAACGACCCTTACCTGGCCGACGGCAGCCACCTGCCCGACATCAACATCGTGACGCCCGTGTTCTGGGACGGCGTGCTGCGATTTTTCGCCGCCAACATCGCGCACCATTCCGACGTCGGCGGCGCGGTGCCGGGGTCCATCGCGGGCGGCTTGAAGTCCATCTTCGAAGAAGGCATACGCATCCCCGCCTGCCGCATCGCCCGGCACGGACAAACGGACGAAGACCTGCTGCGCCTGATCTGCGCCAACACCCGCGACCCCGAAGAGCGCGTGCTGGACCTGCGCGTGCAGATGGCCACCAACCGCCGTGGCGCCGCCGCCGTGCAAGGCCTGATCCGCCAGATGGGGCTGGAGGCCGTGCTGCGTTCCGTGGATGACGTCATCACATACACGCGCCGTCGCCTGCTCAACCGCATCGCCGAATTGCAGGAAGGCAGCTACACCTTCCGCAGCGACCTGGACGACGATGGCATGGGCGGCGACCCGGTGCCGATCCAGGTGACGCTGACCGTGCGGCGCGACAAGCTGCATTTCGATTTCGAAGGGTCCGGCAAACAGGCGCGAGGCGCGATGAACCTGCCGTTCAACGCGTTGCGCGCCTGCGTCTACTACGCCGTAAAGGCGTTGCTGGACCCTGACCTTGCGCCCAACGCGGGCCTGTTCGATCCCATCACCTTGTCGGCGCCCGTGGGCACCATCACCAACCCCGAGCATCCCGCCGCCGTCGGTGCGCGATCGATTACCGCGCAGAAGGTCGCGGGCGCGATATTCGGCGCGTTCCGAGGCCTGCTGCCGCCGCAAAAAACCATGGCGTCCAGCAACGATTGCTGCCCGGCCATTGTGTTTTCCGGCCGCTGGCGCGAGCGCGCCGGCCACTTCGTCTATCTGGAAACGCTGGGCGGCGGCGCGGGCGCGCGCTTTGATACCGATGGCATGGATGCCGTGCACGTGCACATGACCAACACGTCGAACCTGCCCGTGGAAGCGCTGGAAAACGAGTACCCGCTGTTGATGGACGAGTACGCGATGATTCCGGATTCGGGTGGCGCGGGCCGCACGCGCGGCGGCATGGCAATTGCCAAACAGATACGCGCCGTGGGGCCGGGCATCGTGTTCTCGGCGCGGTCCGACAGCCACACGGTGGGCGTGGCGGCCGGCGTGGATGGCGGCGGCGACGGACGCCGCGCGCGGCTGGTGCGCAACTTCGGCACGCCGCAAGAGGAAGAACTGTTTTCCAAGACCGCCAATATCGCGCTGGCGTCCGGCGAAAGCGTGCGCATCGAAACGCCGGGCGGCGGCGGCTACGGGCCGGCCGCCGAACGGCCGCAGGCCCGCATCGAGCAGGACCTGGCCGACGGCAAGATCACGGCCGACGCAGCGCGCACGGCCTATGGCGCGCGTGGCGCCAAGGCCGTCATCGCCACTAGCCAGCCTACGCCACGTTGAGCGTCATCGAGTACTTCATCTTGTCGTGCGGGAAGGTGGTGATGGTGGCCAGCAGCAACAGGCCGCCCTCACCGTAGTAGCGGCGGGTAATGACAAAGCCCGCCGTCTTGGGCTCGACCTTGAGTTGCCTGGCCACCGTTGCATTGATGGGCGTGGCCGAGAACTCCTGGTTGACCTCGGTAATGCGGTCGCCGAAGTGATCTTCGATCAGCCGCAGCAGCGAGATGCGGGACTTGACCTCGACCTGCACGTTCGAATGTTCGGGATCGGCGTAGATCAGCGTGGTGGCGGCTGCCGTGTCGGCGTCGTCCAGCGTCTTGATGGAGTTGATATGCAGCCAGGTTTTATCGGCCGCGCAGCCCAGCGCTTCGGCCAGCCGCTTGGGCAGCTTGATGGTGCGCACGTCCTGCACCAGCAGCGCAGCGTTGCGGGCGTATTGCAGCAGGTCTGGAAACTGCGAGATGCGCTGCGTGAAGCGGGTGCTGGCGCGGGCGGTCTCAACGCGGGTGCCCACGCCCGGGCGGCGCGACACCATGCCCGCCACCGTCAACATGCGGATGGCTTCGCGAATCGTGTGGCGGCTGGCGTTGAACTGGTCGCACAGCTCGTGCTCGGTGGGCAGCAGCGTCATGACGGGGTAGCGGCCGGTGCTGATGTCGTGCGACAGCGCCTGAAAAATGCTCTTGTAGCGGGGGCCGCCGGCATCGCCCCCGGAGGCGGGCGATTCGGGTTTGCCACGCGCCTGCCGGGCTCCGGCGGGGCCGGCCGCGCGCTCGGAGGATCGGGTCATGGGGGGTGCTCCTTGAATTTTTATATGGGGTTTGTACGGACAATAACCGATTGACAACGATGTCTAGTCGGATTCATTATTTGTCCGGACATTCATGTACGGACAAAGTGTACCAACAATCGGGGGTTCTCATGGGCAAGGTACTTGCAGTGATCGCGGCGACGACGGTAGCCGTCGGACTCAGCGCAAACGCAGCAGCGCAGCAGAAGTTGGTGGTGGCCGGCTACGGCGGCTCGTTCGAAGACATCATGCGCAAGGACATCTTTCCGCCCTTCGCCAAGCAGCACGGTATTGAGCTGGACTACGTGGCCGGCAACTCCACCAACACGGTGGCGCGCTTGCAGGCGCAAAAGAGCAACCAGCAGATCGACGTGGCCATCATCGATGACGGCCCCATGTACCAGGCCATCGCGCTGGGCTTTTGCGAACCCATCAAGGGCCTGCCCGCCGACGACATCTACAGCACCGCGCGCTACAAGGACGACAAGGCCGTGGCTATCGGCATCGTGGCCACCGGCATCATGTACAACAAGAAGGTCTTCGACGAAAAGAAGTGGGCCGCGCCCACGTCGTGGAAAGACCTGAAGGACCCCAAGTACAAGAAGCAGCTGGTGGTGCCACCGCTGAACAATACCTACGGCCTGCACGCGCTGGTGGAATATGCGCGTGAAGGCGGCGGCGGCGAAAAGAAGATCGACGCGGGCTTTACCACCTTCAAGAATGAGGTCGGCCCGAACGTGCTGGTGTACGAGCCCTCGCCGGGCAAGATGACGGAACTGTTCTCGTCAGGCCAGGCCGTGATTTCCGTGTGGGGCAGCGGCCGCGCCAAATCGTTTGCCGACACCGGCTTCCCGGTGGGCTTCGTGTATCCGCAGGAAGGCGCCTATGCGCTGCTGTCCTCGGTATGCCCGGTCGCCAAGCCGAAGACCAATCCCATGGCGCAGGCGTTTGTGCAGTATCTGGTGACGCCCGAAGTGCAGGAAAAGCTGGCCAACGCTTACGGCTACGGGCCGGTCAACAAGAAGGCCAAGGTCACCGATGACCCGCGCGTGCCGCTGCCTATCGGCAAGCGCGCCGCCGACCTGATCGTGATCGACTGGGACACGGTGAACCAGAACCGAGACGATTGGAACAAGCGCTGGACGCGGGAAATCGAGCGCTGACACGCATCGCCGATCGTGCAATACGGGGCGGCGCGGCGCGTCGCCCACGGGAGCCTTCATGAGTTATCTAGTGCTGAACCGCCTGTGCAAGCGCTATGGCGAAACGACCGCAGTGGAAGAACTGAGCCTGTCCGTCAATCGCGGCGAGTTCATTTCCCTGCTGGGGCCTTCGGGTTGCGGCAAGACCACCACGCTGCAAATGATCGCGGGCTTTGTCGAACCCACCAGCGGCAGCATTGTGCTGGACGGGCGCGACGTCAGCCGCGTCCCGGCCAACAAGCGCGGGCTGGGGCTGGTGTTCCAGAACTATGCCCTGTTCCCGCACATGACCGCGTTTGAAAACGTGTCGTTCGGCCTGGAGATGCAGCGGATCAAGAAGGAAGAACGCGAAGCGCGCGTGGCCGATGCCTTGAAGCTGGTCGGGCTGGCGCATCTGGCGGACCGGCATCCGGCTCGCATGTCGGGCGGGCAGCAGCAGCGCGTCGCCTTGGCGCGCGCGCTGGTGATCCGGCCCAGCGTGCTGCTGCTGGACGAGCCACTGTCGAACCTGGACGCCAAGCTGCGCGAGGAAATGCAGCTGGAACTGCGCAGCATCCAGCGCACGATCGGCACCACCACCATTCTCGTCACCCACGATCAGTCGGAGGCGCTGGCGCTGTCGGATCGCATCGTGGTGATGAACCAGGGCCGGGTCGAACAAGTGGCCGAGCCCTTTCAAGCCTACGAAGGGCCGGCCAGCCACTTCGTCGGCGGCTTCCTGGGCAAGGCGAATGTGTTCACGCCCACGGCCGAACAATACGAAAACGAGACGCGCGCGCGCATCGGCGAAGCGCATATCCCCATGGCCGGCGCACCCGTGCCGCAAGGCGCGGTGATCGTCCGCCCCGAAAAAATCCTGTTCTCGGAACCTGCCGCCTGTGCGTTGCCCGGACGCATGAAAACGCGCGTATTCCAGGGCAACCATTGGCTGTGCCAGGTCGACACATCGGTGGGCGAAGTGATGGTGATCCGTCAGAACGACGGCGTGGCCGTGCCCGCCGAGGGCGAGCCCGTGCACTTGCGCTGGCGCGCGCAGGACATGTGCGAAGTCGCGGCCGCGCCCAAGGGCCTGGCGTCATGAGCGCGCGCGCCAACCCATGGATGTTGAGCGCGCCGGCGCTGGTGGTCTACGCCACGTTCCTGGTGGTGCCGATGGCGCTGGTGTTCCTGATCAGCTTCTTCGATTTCCAGTTCTATGGCGGCATGCAGGTGACCTTCACCTGGAAGAACTACGTCGAGATTTTCAGCGACGGCTACTACTACGAAATCTACGCGCGCACCTTCGGCGTGGCGGCGGCCGTGACCGTTGCCTGCCTGGTGCTGGGCACCGCCGAGGCCTACGTGCTGTCGCGCATGGCTAACCCATGGAAAGGCTTGTTCCTGATGGTGGTGCTGGGCCCCTTGTTGATTTCGGTAGTGGTGCGCACGCTGGGCTGGGCGCTGCTGTTCGGGTCCACCGGACTTATCAACAAGGCGCTGATGGGCATCGGGCTGATCAGCACGCCCGTGGACCTGATGTACAGCAATCTGGGCGTGGGCATCGCGCTGACGCACGTGCTGGTGCCCTTCATGGTGATCTCGGTGTGGGCCTCGTTGCAACGGATCAATCCCGCCACCGAAGCGGCCGCCCTGTCGTTGGGCGCGTCCCAGTTCACGGTGATCCGGCGCGTGATCGTGCCGCAGGTGATGCCCGGCATTTTGTCGGGCGCGATCATGGTGTTCGCGATGGCGGCCAGCTCGTTCGCCACGCCGGCCATCATTGGCGGCCGGCGCTTGAAGAACGTGGCCACGGCGGCCTACGACGAATTCCTGAACACACTGAACTGGCCGCTGGGCGCGGCGCTGGCCGTGGTGCTGTTGCTGGCCACCGTCGTCGTGCTGCTGTCCGCCAACCGGATCATTGAACGCAAGTACGGTGCCGTCTTCAACCAGGCAGGGGGCTGACATGCAATTTCGTAACGGCCCCATCGGCCTGGTCTTTCACACGATCTTCATCCTGTTCATCCTGGCGCCCATCGTCATGGTGTGCGCGGTGGCGTTCACGTCCGAGGGCTTCATTTCCTTGCCCACGGGCGGGCTGTCGTTGCGCTGGTTCCGCGCCATCCTGGACAACCCGCGTTTTATCGAGGCGTTCTGGTTCAGCCTTGGCCTGGGCACCCTGTCCGCCACGCTGGCCATCGGGCTGGCCGTGCCCAGCGCGCTGGCCCTGGCCCGCAACCGCTTTCGTGGCCGCGAGGCATTGGTGGCGTTCTTCCTGTCGCCGCTGATGATTCCGCATGTGGTGCTTGGCCTGGCATTCCTGAAGTTCTTCACCACTGTGGATCTGGCCGGCACCTATGTGGGCCTGGTGGTGGCGCATGTCATCCTGGTGATGCCCTACGCGCTGCGCCTTGTGCTGGCATCGGCCACCGGTATCGACCCCGCGCTGGAGCGCGCCGCGCAATCGCTGGGCGCGTCCAACTGGACGGCATTCCGGCGCGTGGTGCTGCCGCTGCTGCTGCCGGGCGTGGTCAGCGGCTGGGTCATCGCCTTTATTACCAGCTTTGACGAACTGACCATGTCGATCTTCATCGCCTCGCCGTCCACGACGACGCTGCCGGTGCGCATCTTCCTGCATATCGAAGACACCATCGATCCGCTCGTGACCGCCGTGTCGGCCGTGCTGATCTACGTGACGATCATCGCCATTTTCATTCTGGACCGCGTGGTCGGCCTGGAAAAGCTGTTTGTAGGAAAGGGACGCTAATGACGGACGAGAAAGAACTGGCGCCCCGCGCGCCCGTGCATCGCGGCATTTATGACGCCGCGGTGATCGGCGGCGGGCTGGTGGGATCAGCCATTGCCTATGGCTTGCGGCGCGAGCTGGACCATGTGGCCGTGCTGGACGAAGGCGACGTGGCCTACCGCGCGTCGCGCGGCAACTTCGGGCTGGTGTGGGTGCAAAGCAAGGGCATGGGCCTGCCGCGCTACGGCGTGTGGACGATGACGTCCGCGTCCGGCTGGCCGCGTCTGGCCGCGCAACTGCTGGATGAAACCGGCGTGGACGTGCACCTGGAACAGCGCGGTGGGCTGCATGCGCTGCTAAGCGACGAAGAGGTGGAAGCGCGCGGTACGTTCATGAAGACCTTGCTGGCGCAGCCGGGCATGGCGCAATACGACTGGAAGCTGCTGGACCGCGCCGAAGTGGCCGACCTGGTGCCGGGCATCGGCCCCGATGTGCGCGGCGCGACGTGGACGCCGGTCGATGGCATTGCCAACCCGCTCAAGCTGCTGCGCGCCTTGCATGCGAGTTTTGCACAGCGGGTTGTGGATTACCTGCCGCGCCGTCCGGCGCAAAGCATCAAGCAGCGCGACGGCGTGTTTGAGATCGCGACGCCCTCGGGCACGGTGCGCGCGCGCAAGGTGGTGCTGGCATCGGGCTTGTCCAACAAGGACCTGGGTGCGCAGGTGGGTCTGGACGTGCCGGTGCGCCCGCAACGCGGCCAGATCGTGGTGCTGGAACGCACGCGCCGCCTGTTGGAAACACCGTTGTCCACCTTGCGCCAAACCGATGAAGGCACGTGGCTGATCGGCGATTCGCAGGAAGAAGCCGGCTATGTGGATAACCTGGTGGGGCTGCCGATCCTGGGCACGCTGGCCGACCGCGCCGTACGCACGCTGCCTGCATTGCGCGACGTGCGCGTGGTGCGTAGCTGGGCGGCGCTGCGCGTGATGTCCAAGGACGGCTTTCCGATCTATCAGCAATCCGAAACGTGCCCGGGCGCCTTTGTCGCCACCTGTCATAGCGGTGTGACGCTGGCCGCCGCGCACGCCCTCAATCTGGCGCCCATGATCGTGGCCGGCAAGCTTGCCGACGACATGGCGCCCTTCTCGACCCGGAGGTTTCATGTTCAAGAGGCTTGATGAGGCGCAGCGCCAGGCGCAAGGCGCGCCCGTGCGCGTGACGGTCAACGGGGCCGAGCTGCAATGCCGCCAGGGCGACAGCGTGGCGGCCGCCTTGTTCGCGGGCGGTGTGTCGGCCTGTCGCGACACCGCCGTGAACGAAGTGCCGCGCGGGCCCTATTGCATGATGGGCGTGTGCTACGACTGCCTGGTCACCATTGACGGCCAGGCGAACCAGCAGGGCTGCATGACGGCCGTGCGCGAAGGCATGAAGATCGAGCGCCAGCTGGGCGCGCGCAAGGTGCAGGCATGATCGAAACAACGCAATGCGATTTGCTGGTGGTGGGCGCGGGTCCGGCCGGGTTGGCGGCGGCGACGGTGGCGGCCGGGCTGGGCGTGGATACCGTGCTGCTGGACGAACAGCCGGCGCCGGGCGGACAGATCTATCGCGCCATCACGACCACGCCGGTGACCGACCGCGGCATCCTGGGCGAAGACTACTGGCATGGTGCATCCCTGATTGCGCCCTTCAAGCAATCGGGCGCGCGCTACGTGCCGGGCGCCACGGTGTGGGCGGTGGCCGAGCGCACCGCGCCGCATCCCGAAAAGGGCTTTGAAGTGGCGTATTCCGTGGCGGGTGAAGCGCGCATCATCCATGCGCGCCGCTTGCTGCTGGCAACGGGCGCGCAAGAGCGTCCCTTCCCCATTCCGGGCTGGACGCTGCCGGGCGTGATCACGGCGGGTGCCGCGCAGATTCTGCTGAAGTCGGCCGGTGTGGTGCCGGCGGATCGCACGGTGCTGGCGGGCAGCGGCCCGCTGCTGTATCTGGTGGCGTGGCAATACCTGAACGCGGGCGTGAAGATCGACGCGCTCTTGGAAACCACGCCGCCCGGACGCATGGGCCAGGCGCTGCCCAAGGTCTGGGGCTTTCTGCGGTCGCCGTATCTGGGCAAGGGCTTGAAGCTGCTGCGGGCTGTCAAGGCCGCGGTGCCGATCACACGCGGCGTGACCGCGTTGGAGGCCGTTGGCGACGGCAAGCTGCAAAGCGTGCGCTACACGGCGGGCGGCGTCACCAAGACCTTGCCGGCCGAACAACTGATGCTGCATCAGGGCGTGGTGCCCAACGTGAACCTGTCACGCGCCGTGGGTGCCGAGCATCGTTGGAACGACGCCCTGGACTGTTGGGAGCCGCAGGTCGACGAGTGGGGCCTGACGACGGTGGACGGCATCGGCATGGCCGGTGACGGCGCGGGTATCGCGGGTGCGTTGGCGGCGGAACACCGGGGCCGGCTGGCCGCGCTGCAAGCCGCGCATCTGTTGGGCCGTATCGACGCCGCCAAGCGCGATAGACAGGCCGTCGCGCCGCGCGAGGCGCTTGCCCGTGCCGTGAGAGGCCGCGAGTTCTTCGATACGCTCTACAAGGCGCCTGATGCGTTCCGGCGGCCCACCGGCGACACCATCGTGTGCCGCTGCGAGGAAGTCACCGCCGCGCAGGTGCGCGAAACGGTCAAGCTCGGGTGCAGCGGACCTAACCAGATGAAGGCGTTTCTTCGCTGCGGCATGGGGCCGTGCCAGGGGCGCTTCTGCGGGTTGACGGTGGCCGAGATCATCGCCGAAGAGCGCGGCGTGCCAACGCAGGAAGTGGGCTATTACCGGCTGCGCTTTCCGACCAAGCCGCTGACGCTGGGCGAGCTGGCGTCGCTGCCGCAGACGGACGATTCCCGCCAAGCCGTTGTCCGCCTCAAAAAGTAATGCCATGACCGTTTCAACGCGGTCGGCGGCGGTCATCATCATTGGCGGGGGCCTGCACGGCAGCTCGGCCGCGCTGCATCTGGCGCGTGCGGGCGTGCCCGCCCTGGTGATCGAAAAGAACTACGTGGGTCGGCACGCGTCGGGCGTGAACGCGGGCGGCGTGCGGACCTTGTCGCGGCATCTGGCCGAAGTGCCGCTGGCGCTGGCCTCGCGCGAACTTTGGGTTCGCATCGGCGACCTGGTGGACGACGATTGTGGTTTCGAGCAGCACGGGCAGGTGCGCGTGGCCGAGAACGCCGCCGACGCCGACACGTTGCGGCAGCGCCTGCGCACGATGACGGACCATGGCTACACGCACGAAGCATGGATCAGCGCCGAGGACCTGCGCGACATGATCCCCGCCATCGCGCCAACCATCCAGGGCGGGCTGATCGCGCGCGAGGACGGCGCGGCCGACCCGTATCGCACAACGCTGGCGTTTCGTACCAAGGCCGCGAGCCTGGGTGCGCGCTTTCTGGAAGGCGTGCGCGTGCATGGCGTGACGCACGACGGCACGCAGTGGCGCGTGGACACTGATGCCGGCACCTACACCGCGCCGCAAGTATTGAACTGCGCGGGTGCCTGGGCTGACCGTATCGCGGCGCAGTGGGGTGAGCCGGTGCCGCTCCTGGCCATCAGCCCGATGATGTTGGTGACGTTGCGCATGGATCACTTTCTGGACCCCGTCGTGCTGGGCACCGGGCGCGCGCTATCGTTCAAGCAGCGCGGCAATGGCACGGTGCTGATCGGCGGCGGGCGGCGTGCCTGGGTGGATCGCGACGCCGAATGGACCGAGCTGGATTTCCGCTCGTTGGCGGAAGGCGCGCGTACGGTCTGCGACTTATTCCCCCACATGCGCCACGCCATCGTGAACCGGGGCTGGGCGGGCATCGAAGCGGCCATGCCGGACGAGATCCCCGTGATCGGTCGCAGCAGCCGCCACGAGACCGCGTTCCATGCGTTCGGCTTTTCGGCGCATGGCTTTGAACTGGGCCCCATCGTGGGCCGCATCATGGCCGATTTGATTATCACCGGCGCGACGGACATGCCGATTGCGCCCTTCCGGATTGACCGTTTTTCGGACGCGGCGAAGGCGTCCACCCCATCAGAAAAGGAGCAGGACGAATGAACGACGACATCGTGCGCAAGCAAACCAACCAGCGCCTGAGCCGCATCGTGATCCATGGCGATACGGTCTATGTGGCGGGCGTGACGTCAGCGGCCGAAGGCGGCATCGTGGCGCAGACGCGCGACGCGCTGGCCAAGATCGACGGCTATCTGGCCGAGGCCGGCACCGACAAGTCGCGACTGCTGTCGGTGCAGATCTGGCTGAAGGATATCGACCGCGATTTCGCGGGTATGAACAGCGTGTGGGCCGAGTGGGCGCTGCCCGATGCGATGCCCACCCGCGCCACCTGCGAGGCCAAGCTGGCCGCGCCGGAGCTGCTGGTGGAGATTATCGTGACGGCCGCCAAGCGGCCGCCGTATGTCAGCGGGCCGGTGTCTGAAAGCTGACCTGACCCGGGCGGCCCGGCAGATTCAAGGTGGCGGTAGCGGGCGGCGTGGTGGCAATCACCTGCCCCGCGCGCAGCACCATCAGGCGGGTCGCGCGCAGGCGTAGCGCTTCGACGGGATCGCGCGCTTGCAGCAACACCAGGTCGGCACGCTTGCCGACCGCGATGCCCGTGTCGTCCAGCCCCAGGATCTTGGCGGGCGTGGTCGTCACGGCCTCGAAACAGGCGCGCATGGCGTCCTGGCCCGTCATCTGGGCCACGTGCAGACCCATGTGCGCCACTTCCAGCATGTCGCCCGAGCCCAGGCTGTACCAGGGGTCCATCACGCAGTCATGGCCGAAGGCCACCGGCACGCCGGCCGCCAGCAGTTCGGGCACGCGGGTCATGCCACGGCGCTTGGGATAGGTGTCGTGGCGGCCTTGCAGTGTGATGTTGATCAGCGGGTTGGCAATTGCCGCGACACCGGCTTCGCGCATCAGCGGGATCAGCTTGGACACGTAGTAGTTGTCCATGGAATGCATGGACGTCAGGTGCGAACCGGTGACGCGGCCGTGCAGGCCCAGGCGTTGGGTGTGGTACGCCAGCGTTTCGATGTGGCGCGACAAGGGGTCGTCGCTTTCGTCGCAATGCATGTCGACGCGCAGGCCGCGTTCGGCGGCCAGTTCGCACAGGATGCGCACGGATTCGGCGCCGTCCTGCATGGTGCGTTCAAAGTGCGGAATGCCGCCGACCACGTCCACGCCCATGTCGAGCGCGCGCTTCAGGTTGTCCAGCGCACCGGGCGCGCGCAGCACGCCGTCTTGTGGGAAGGCGACCAGTTGCAGGTCCAGGTAGGGTTTGACCTTTTCGCGTACGTGCAGCAGCGCTTCGGTGGCGAGCAGGCGCGGGTCACAGACGTCTACGTGCGAGCGGATGGCCAGCAGGCCGCGGGCAACGGCCCAGTCGCAATATGCCAACGCGCGTTCCACCAGCGCTTCCTGCGTCAACAGCGGCTTGAGTTCCCCCCACAGCGCGATGCCTTCCAGCAAGGTGCCGGACTGGTTCACGCGCGGCAGCCCGAAGGACAGCGTGGAATCCATGTGAAAGTGCGCGTCCACAAAGGGCGACGACACGAGCTGGCCGGCGGCATCGATCACGTGCCCGGCTTCGGCTTTCAGCGCGGGTTCCACCGCCGTGATGCGACCCTGCGCCACGCCGATGTCGACGTTCGTGCGCCCATCGGGCAGCGTGCAATTCTTGATAATCAGATCGAGCATGGGGTGATCCTAATGGAAGTTCAGTATTTCACAATGCCGCAAAAGTACCCCACCCTCGGGGTCGCGCGGAGCCGGCTCCGCCGGCCCGTCGCGATGCTCCCTTGAGGGGGAAGCGCGCAGCGCTTCGGGGCTGGGTCCCCGCTAGCGTTCGCCTTTGCGGTACGGCTTCATCAGCGCTTGGGGGTAGGCGGCGCGGCGCGCCATGACTACCAGGGCGAGGATGGACAGGATGTATGGCAGCATCACGTACACCTGATACGGTAGCTCGGGCAGGCCGGGCAAGGCCGCGCCGCCTTGTTGCAGGCGCAGTTGCAGCGCATCGAAGAAGGCGAAGATCAGCGCGCCCAGCAGCGCCTTGCCGGGCCGCCACGATGCAAACACCACCAGCGCCACGCACACCCAGCCGCGGCCGTTGACCATGTTGAAAAAGAACGCGTTGAACGCCGCCAGCGTCAGGAAGCTGCCGGCCACGCCCATCAGTGCCGACCCGGCCACAATCGCGCCGATGCGCAGTCGCGTGACGGACAGGCCCTGCCCTTCGGCGGCGGCGGGGTTTTCGCCCACCATGCGGATCGCCAACCCGACCGGGGTGCGGTTCAGCACCCAGGCAAGAATGGGCACGGCGGCCAGCGCGATCAGTGTCATGGGCGTCTGCCCCGCCAGCACCGGGCCGATCAGCGGAATGCCGTCCAGGAATTTCATCTCGGCAAACGGCGTGATCGTGGGCGGCGTGTTCACGCTGGGAAACGTCACCCGGTAAGCAAAGTACGACAGGCTGGTGGCAAGCAGCGTCACGCCCAATCCCGACACGTGTTGCGACAGGCCCAGCGGCACCGTCAGCACGGCATGCAGCAAACCGAACACGGCACCGGCAAAGGCCGCCGCCAACACGCCCACATACAGCGGCGCGCCCAGGTACACGACCAGCCAGCCGGTAAATGCCCCGGCGGCCATGATGCCTTCGATGCCCAGATTCAACACCCCCGCACGCTCGCACAGCAGCACGCCCAAGGTGCCCAGAATCAACGGCGTCGCCAGACGCAGCACGGCGACCCAGAAGGCCGAGGAACTCAACAGATCCATCCATTCCATGGCGTGCTCCTCAAGCCCGGTTGCGGCGCAGGCGGTACTGCGCAAATAGCGTCGCGACCAGCATGGCAAGCAACGAGGTGGCGACGATGACGTCGGCGATGTAGTTCGGCACCGCGATGGCGCGGCTCATGCTGTCCGCGCCGACCAGCATGCCGGCGACAAAGATGCTGGCCAGGATCACGCCCAGCGGATGCAGCCCGGCCAGCATGGCGACGACCACGCCGGTGTAGCCATAGCCCGGCGACATATCCAGCGTGACGTAGCCGGTGCGGCCCGCCACTTCGATGGCGCCCGCCAGGCCGGCCAGCGCGCCGGACAACATCGCGGTGCCGAGCATCACGCGGTTGACCGGCAGGCCCAGGAAACGCGAGGCGTGCGCGTTGGCGCCCACGGCGCGCATCTGGAAGCCGAACACCGTGTAGCGATTCAACAGCCACAAGCCCAGCGCCAGGCCCGCGGCCCACAGCAGCCCGGTGTGGGCGCGCGTGCGCTCGATCAGCTTGCCCAACTCCAGGTCGCCGTTAAGCGCCACGGACTGCGGCCAGCCCATCGCCATCGGGTCCTTCATGGGGCCGTCCAGCATCATGGACACGAACAGCAGCACGATGAAGTTGCCCAGCAAGGTGGTCACCACTTCGTCCACGCCCAGGCGGGTCTTGAGCAGCGCGGGAATCAGCAGCAGCAAGGCGCCGGCCAGCGCGGCCGCCAGCATCATGCCGCCGAACAGCACGGGCACCGGCAGGTCGAACCCCGTGCCGTCGTGCAGCCCGCCGATGGCCACCGCCGCCAGCGCGCCCAGATACAGCTGGCCTTCGGCGCCGATGTTGTAGAAGCGCGCGCGAAACGCCACGGCACAGGCCAGGCCCGTCAGCATCAAGGGCGTGGCGCGGGTCAGCGTTTCAGACAGCGCGAAGCGCGAGCCGAACGCGCCTTCGAACAGCAGCGCGTAGGTGCGGCCCACGGGCGCGCCGGCCCAGGCGACCAGCAAAGTGCAGACCGCCAGGGTAAAGAGGATGGCCGCGATGGGGGCCAAGGCCAGCGCCAGGCGGCTGGGCTCGGGGCGGCGTTCCAGGATCAGTTTCATGCGAGTAAGGCTCGGTAAAGGGGGGCGCGGCAGGCGCGGCGCGCGACGGTACGAGTCGTCACGCGCGCGTTCCCGTCATGGCCAGGCCGACGGTGGCGGGCGTCCATTCGGCCACCGGTTTGACGGCCACCAGCTTGCCGCCGCACAGCACGGCGATGCGGTCGGCCAGCGCAAAGATTTCTTCCAGGTCTTCGGACACCAGCAGCACGCCGGCGCCGCGCGCGCGGGCGGCCAGCAGCTGCTCGCGCACATAGGCCACGGCGCCGATGTCCAGGCCCCAGGTGGGCTGGTCGGCCACGATGAAGCGCGGTTCGCGCGCCAGCGTGCGGCCCAGGATCAGCTTTTGCATATTGCCGCCCGACAGGCTGCGCGTGCGCACATCCAACGAGGCCGCGCGCACATCGAACTGCTTGGCCAGTGACGCGGCGTAGGCGCGGCCGGCGCGTGCGCGGATCAAACCGTAGCGCGCGAAGCGCTTGTCTTTGAGGTCTTCAACGATGGCGTTTTCCCAAAGCGGGCTGTCGCCGATCATGCCTTCGCCGTGGCGGTCTTCGGGGATGCGGCCGACGCGGGCAGCGGTCCAGCCGGCGGGCGTGGTGGGCGCGGGCGCGTGTTCCGCGCCCAGCCGGATGGTGCCGTCGCTGGGGTGGCGCAGGCCGGTCAGCACCGATACCAGCGCCTGCTGGCCGTTGCCGGCCACGCCCGCGATCGCCACGATTTCATGTTTGTGGACGGTCAGGTCCAGGCTGTCCAGGCGCGGCGCGCCATCGCGGCCGTCGCGCACGGTCACTTGCGACAAGGTCACGACCGGCGCGGCCTGTTCGGCGGCGGCCACCGCCTCGGCGCGCGGCATGACGACCTTGCGGCCCACCATCAGTTCCGCAAGCTCGGCGGGGCTGGTGCCGGCGGTGTCGCGTTCGGCCACCAGCTTGCCCTGGCGCAGCACGGCCACGCGGCGCGATACGGCCATCACTTCGTCCAGCTTGTGCGAAATGAAGATGACGGCCAGGCCGTCGTCGACAAAGCCGCGCAAGGTGGCGAACAGATCCTGTACTTCTTGCGGCGTGAGCACCGCGGTGGGCTCATCCAGGATCAGCACGCGCGCGCCGCGATACAGCGCCTTCAGGATTTCAACGCGCTGTTTTTCGCCGACGGACAAGCCGCCCACGCGCGCGTCCGGGTCCACGCCCAGGCCGAAGCGCTGGCCCAGTTCAACCAGGCGGCGGCGTGCCTTGGCGCGGCCCGAGGCCAGCTTCCACAGCGATTCCGTGCCGACCATGATGTTGTCCAGCACGCTCAGGTTGTCGGCCAGGGTGAAGTGCTGATGCACCATGCCCACGCCCGCCGCCAGCGCGGCGTCGGGCCGGCCGGGCGGCAGGGGCTTGCCGAACACGTCAATGCTGCCGGCATCGGCCACATAGTGGCCGAACAGAATCGACACCAGCGTCGATTTGCCGGCGCCGTTCTCGCCCAGCAAGGCCAAGACCTCGCCCTGCCGTAGCGTCAGCGAGATATCGTCGTTGGCCGTCAGGCTGCCGAACCGTTTGGTGATCCCTGTCAGTTGCAGGGCGAGAGGCGCTTGGTTCATCGTGCCGAGGACTTGGGTTCTTTGTCGTTGACCTTGACGGTGAAGCTGCCATCCAGGATGGCCTTCTGCTTGGCCTCGACCTTGGCGATGAGATCGGCCGGGATCTTCTTTTCGAAGGTGCCCAGCGGCGCGAGAGACGAGCCCTTGTGCTTCATCAGCGAATACTGGCCGTAGTCTTCAGCCTTGAACGTGCCGGCCTTGACCTGCTTGAGGGCTTCGTCGATGGTCGGTTCCATGCTCCACAACGCGGATGCCACGACGGTCTCGGGGTACTGCGGCTGCGTGTCGATCACGTTGCCGATAGCCAGCTTGCCGCGTTCCTTGGCGGCATCCGACACGCCGAAACGCTCGGCGTACAGCACGTCCGCGCCCTTGTCGATCATGGCGAAGGCGGCTTCCTTGGCCTTCGGGGGATCGAACCACGAACCG
Source organism: Achromobacter sp. 1L-A-4-B-C2 (assembly GCF_057291955.1). Taxonomy (NCBI): domain Bacteria; kingdom Pseudomonadati; phylum Pseudomonadota; class Betaproteobacteria; order Burkholderiales; family Alcaligenaceae; genus Achromobacter; species Achromobacter sp. 1L-A-4-B-C2. The sequence goes on along the minus strand of NZ_JBXAWP010000004.1, from coordinate 692,383 downwards.
ATGAAGGTCACGGTGAATTCGGCCTTCGGGTTCACTTCCTTGGCGCCTTCAATGAAGGCTTGCATCAGGCGGTTCACTTCGGGGATGGGGTAGCCGCCCACCAGGCCGATCTTGCCCGTCTGGCTCATGCCGCCGGCGATCATGCCGGTCAGGTACGCGGGTTCCTGGATGTAGTTGTCGAACACCGAGAAGTTGGGCTGCTGCGGCTTGCCCGACGAGCCCATCAGGAAGGCGGTCTGCGGATAGTCCTTGGCCACCTTGCGGGCGGCGGCTTCCACGGCGAAGGCTTCACCCACGACCAGCTTGTTGCCCTGCTCGGCGTACTGGCGCATCACGCGCTCGTAGTCGGCGTTGGTGACGTTTTCCGAGAAGGTGTAGTCGATCTCGCCACGGTCGCGCGCGGCGGTCAGCGCCTTGTGGATGCGCGACACCCATTGCTGCTCGACCGGCACCGTGTAGATGGCGGCAACCTTGGTCTTGGCGGGGGCTTGGGCTTGCGCCGCGCCCGAGAACAGCAGCACGCCGGTGGCGGCGGCCGCGGCCAGCTTGAGCAGGCCACGGCGGGCAATGCCGCCTGCGGACGAGGGGGACAGGGATTTCATGCGGGTGACTCCTTCGCGGGGGATGGAAACGTGATGGGATGGCAGCGATGCGGCGGCGGCACGGTGTGTGCCGGACAGCGCCGGGCACGGCCGGCAATGCGGGTGTCGCGCGGATTCGCGGTCCAACGTGCCACGGTCCCGGCCACCGGCGGACAAGTCGGGGCAATCGGACGAAAACGTGGGCGTGGGATCGGTCATCGGATGGGGACGCCGGAAGGCGCGTCCCATCCACATGGTCGGGTTCGCTGCCAGTCCTGGCGAAGCAAGTTGTATGCCATGCGCTTGCCCTGCACTAGTCGGGGAAACCTGATGGCCGGGCGGAATTATAGGCACCCTGGCAGGGAAACGTGGCACCAATTTGGTGCCTGCCGTCCCAAGGGATGGACACGGCGCGTGGAAAACCGCGTTTTGGTGCGCGGGCGCGTTCGCCAAGCGCCGCGCGGGCGGCAGGCCCATTAAAATCGCCGCTTCGGCCGTGCGTGGCGCGGCAAGCTGGAAGATCCATGCAAGACATTCAATTGCTGCTCGAGCAATACGGCGGGTGGCTGGTGTTCGCCAACGTCCTGGTCGAACAGGCGGGCCTGCCCGTGCCCGCCTACCCCATGTTGATCGCTGCCGGTGCGTTGGGCGGCGCGGCGGGTTGGCTCGCGCCGTGGCTGGCCGCGACCGTTGCCTGCCTGTTGGCCGACACGCTTTGGTATGTGGCCGGCCGCCGATATGGCGCGCGGCTGTTGGGCGTGGTTTGCAAGATGTCCTTGTCGCAGGATTCCTGCATACGCCAGACGCAGCGCCTGTACCTGCGCATTGGCGTGCGCGCCTTGCTGGTGTGCAAGTTCCTGCCCGGCGCGGGCGCGCTGTCCACCGTCATGGCCGGGCTGACCGGCACGGCGTATCGGCGCTTCCTGGCCTACGACCTGGTCGGCGCGATGATCTGGGCGGGTTCCGCGCTGCTGCTGGGCGGGCTGTTCCACAGCGTCATCAACGACGTGCTGGATGTGCTGGGCACCTACGGCCCGATGGGCTTGGGTGTGCTGGCGGCGGTGCTGGCGCTGTACATACTGGCGCGCTTTTTGCGCCGCAAGATCCTGCTGCGCAGCCTGCGCGTCATCCCGCGCGTGTCGGTCGACGAGCTGATGCAATGGCGTCAGGACGGCCGCAACACGCTGGTCTTTGACGTGCGGCCCGACGCGCAAGGCGACGGCGCGCGCATTCCCGGCGCCATCGCCGTGGACCTGAAGGCGCCCCTGCCCAAGCTGGATGCGCAGGCGCTGGATTCCGACATCGTGGTCTATTGCGCCTGCCCGAACGAGGTCTCGGCCGCACTGCTCGCCTCGCGCCTGCGCGCTGCGGGATACCCCAAGACGTGGGCGCTGCGCGGCGGCTACGAAGCGTGGATGGAGCGCAATCAAGAGGCTTGATCGAAAGCGGGCGACACGTGAGACCGGTGACCCGTGGCACCCGGTTGCCCGGTCTGGTCCCTGGCCAACCGTCTTGCGCGATGTCGGAATTCGGCTCCCCCTGATACGCGCTATCAGACTCCTCCTATAGACCTGCCCCGCGTCTATTGCGCAAGATCTTGGCTTCGGGTTGAGGTCCAGGGCGCCGTGCCTCTTGCATGCCGGCCTGGTTCCCGTCGACAAGGAGGTCTTGCATGGCAGCCCCTGTTGTCGGTGCGCTTATCTGGGGATATCGCGCCTACCGTGCTTACGCCGCCTACGAAACGGCGCAAACCGCCATCGAAACGGCCGAGACGCTGGCGCAGATCGGCCAGCGCAAGAAAGAGGTCCAGACCATCCTTAAAGATGCCATCAGCGGCATGAAGAAAGAGATCGACATCAAGAGCTCGACGTTCGTGCGCACTGGCGGCAACGTCACGGTGTCGCGCGGCCGCCGTGAAAACGTGACGTACCGGCAGTACATCGAACGCAAGATCCCATTCCGGCCGGTGATCAGCATGGTGTGCCAGTGGGCGCTGAAGTCGCCGCTGGTCGTGCCCAGACGGATACGCAAGAAGATCCCGGGCGAGGTCATCGAAACCACGATCGATATCGCGCTCAAGCAGACCACGGCGTCGCTGGTGTTTGAAGCGGTGGATGACCTGCTGGCGTGGCAAAGCCCTTTGAAAGCGGAACCTAACTACAACGCCGCGTCGCGCGCGGCGATGCTGGGCGACCCGGCGACGCGACCCCTGCGCATCAGTGAATATTTCCCCTTCTGGCCAAGGCCGAAAGGCAGCCTGGCGCCGGATTTGGTCATCGTGGAATACCGCCAGCAGCCGTTTGAGGTCGACAACGTGTTCGCGGCGGTGGAGATCAAGTTTCCGAACGACTGGGTCAGGGATGTGCAGATAAGCGACTACCTTGAACTGATGGGCCGGGATCCCCAAAAAGTTGCACTCTTGCGGGTGCCGGAGGATTGCACCGGCTATCGGCCAGAGAAGGCTGGCGATAGCGATCGAAAGCCAAGGAGAGGACGATGAGCGCCAGTCACCCTTTGATCGACGACGACGATCTGTTCGGCATGGTCACCGACCTGAAAAAATGGCCTCACACCGCCGTCGACCACGGCGCGTTCGAATTATCGACAACCCTGTTTTCGACGTTCTACTTCACCTACGAGCCCACGCATTACCTTCAGACAACGCTCGCGATGATCGATGTGAAGGAGGCATTCGAGAATCTGGTTGGGCATCCGTTCACCGTCGCCACGCATCCTGACTCCGAACGCCCGCATCCCTACGGCTCGAAGCGGCTTGGCGATATACGCGAGTGGGCGAGGCGAAAGCCTCTGGAAAATGTTTTCGTCGTAAAGTTCTCAGACGAAAAGAACGACCAAAGTTCGCCAACCCATTCCGCGTATCTGTGGCGGCACAATCTGCGGGGCGATCGTGAACAAAACTATTCATCGATCCAGTTTTATTACCGCTGGCAATGGTGGCTGGAGAACAAGGACGCGTGGCGGCGGTTCATGCTGGATGCGATCGGCCGCCTGAAGCCGGCCCAGGTCTACAGCGGCTTTTCAATGGGAAACCCGCTGGAATTCGGCATGCGTGCCGAAACAGCGGTATGGGATCGCGCGTTGGCGCCACATTTTTATGGCCTGGATACCGATTACCCATTCGGCATGTCGCTCACGCCGCAGCTGCCTTCCGGCATCCGTCCACCCACCTGGGGCTTCTTCCTGTCCGACATCTGGCGCAATAAGGCGTCTCTTTCCAGCGAAGACGTGATCGCGCAACTTGCCGATCCGCGTATCCGTATCGACGCCCTGAGTGGCGGTCATTGGATCGAGCTGGGGCCGCAACCCGAGCTCTATCCGGTGGAAGACGGCGTGCCCGCGCTTCCCGTTTTGCTCAACCGGCTGCTGCGCAGAATTCGCCACCCGCAGCTGGATCTGGTCGGCTTCGGCGAATGGGACGGCGACCCGAACGAACGCTTCAACCGTCGCGACACTCAGCGTTGGCTGGCGCGGTTCGACGATGACAGCGATTGGCCCACGCCGGACATTCGTGGTCATGAACCAGGGGCGCCGGCGGTCGATCCCGTACCCACCCACGTCGTCGCGGGCAGCACGATTCCGTCTGAGGGCTGGTGGTACACGCTGGCGCAAGACCAGTCACGCCGCTACTTCAAGGCCGACGATGTCGCGCCACCCATCTCCCAGGACACCTCGCGCGGGCGCGTCATCTGGCAACGCGATATCGACCAGCGGGCGCCTGAACCTGAACCGGCGCGCGGCGCCGAAACGGGCCAGCTTGCCCCTCGCGCCGGTCAGTGGCGCGCGCACCAAGTGGCCGACGTCTGGTGCGTCGTGGCCAAACATGAGCCCTTGCCGGCGTACCAAGGGCGGCCAATAACGTGGCGGTGGATGCACGAAGCCGTGGCCGCGCCCGCGGGCGCCGCGCACGGTCGGTCGGGCCAGGCCTGCCCCTACCCTGGCACATGGACGTGCCAGGAATTTGCCACGGGCCCCCAGACCTTCATGCATCAGACGATCTTCCCGCAGATCAATGGGCAGGACGTCACCTGGGTACTGGTGACATTCATGAAATAACCGGCCCAGGCTGATGATCGGCCCTGCGACGCGTTGTGGCCGCGCGGGCTCGTTTGGATGCACGCCGGGGTGGGCGAGGCTTGTTGCCAAGCGCATAATTCCAGTTCAGCCCGCAATACAGGTGGGCGGCTACAGGAGAGACGAATGCGGTTGTTGTTTTTGGGTGCCGGCGGCACGGGCGGATATTTCGGCGGGCGCGCCGCGCAGGCGGGCGCGGATGTGACCTTTCTGGTGCGCGAACCGCGCGCCGCGCGCTTGCGCGAACAAGGCTTGCGCATCAAGAGCCCGCTCGGTGATGCCACCTTGCATCCGAAGCTGGTCACGCAGCAGACGCTGCAAGGCACCTATGACGTGGTCGTGCTCAGCTGCAAGGCGTACGACCTGGCCAGCGCCATCGACGCCATCCGCCCCGCTGTCGGTCCGGACACCGCCGTGCTGCCCATCATGAACGGCGTGCTGCAATACGACGTGCTGGACCGCGAATTTGAACCGCATCGCGTGTTGGGCGGGCTGTGCCAGATCAACGCCACGCTGGGCCCGGACGGCGAAGTGGTGCACCTGGGCAAGCACGCGAATATCGTCTTCGGCGAACGCGCGGGCCCGGCGCGCAGCGAGCGTTGCGTGGCGCTGGAACAGGCTCTGGCCGGCGGTGAATATGTCAGCTGCCTTAGCGAAGACATCCACCAGGACATGTGGGAAAAGTACGTGATGCTGACCACGCTGGCCGCCGCCACGTGCCTGATGCGCGGCTCGATCGGCCAGATTGCGTCCACCGACGACGGCATCGATATCCTGAAAAGCCTGCTGCAAGAATCGCAGGCCGTGGCCGCCGCTTCCGGCCATGCGGTGCGTCCGGAGGCCGATGCGTTTGTGCAGAACTTGATCAGCGACCGCACGCAACCCATGACGGCGTCCATGTTCCGCGACCTGCGCCAGGGCCTGCCGGTGGAAGCGGACCACATTGTGGGCGACATGGTGCATCGCGCCCACACGCTGGGCGTGGACGCGACCTATCTGCGCGTGGCCTATTCGCATTTGCAGGTGTATCAGGCGCAGCGCGCGGCCGCTGCCGGTTGATTGGTCCGGGTGGGTCTATGGGTTCATGATCCATTGATTCATGATGCATTGATGCATGGATTGCAAAAAACTCGTCCCTTTTGATGGGTTTGTTGTTCGGAATTGACCGAATAGTATGGATTGCCAGATTCGGGGCGACAGGCGGCGCATCGTGCACCGCCTGCCGCCCCGCCCCTTTCCCAGGAGCAAGACCATGAAAATCGCATTGATCGGAATCACGGGCCGTGTGGGCTCGCGCGTGGCGGACGAACTGCTCAAGCGCGGCCACCAGGTAACGGGCATCGCCCGCAACCCAGCCGACGTCAACGCCCAGCCCGGCCTGACCATCCAGCAGGGCGACGCCACCGACCCCGCCACCTTGACCCCCCTGCTGGCCGGCCACGACGCCGTGGTCAGCGCCACACGCTTCGTGTCGACCGACGCCAAGCCCCTGATCGCCGCCGTGAAGAACGCGGGCGTGCCGCGCCTGCTGGTGGTCGGCGGCGCGGGCAGCCTGCTGGTGGCGCCCGGCACGCTGTTGATCGACACCCCCGAATTTCCGGATGCCTACAAACCCGAGGCGCGCGCAGGCGTCGTGTTCCTGGACACGCTGCGCCAGGAAAAGGTGCTGAACTGGACGTTCCTGTCGCCCTCGGCAATGTTTGAGCCGGGCGAGCGCACCGGCCAGTTCCGCCTGGGCGAAGACCACCTGTTGGCCGATGACGAAGGCAAGAGCTGGATTTCGATGGAGGACTACGCGATTGCGCTGGCCGACGAAATCGAAACCCCGCAGCATGCGCGCCGCCGCTACACGGTGGGCTACTGAAGCCGCCGCCGGCCCCTGCCGCCAAGGTCCCTGGGAGCCCGTCAAGGGCTCCTTTTTCTATTGTGCAAGCCTGCCGGAACCCGCCTTTTTGTTTGTAAACTGGCAGGCCGCCAGCCGGCGTATCCAGAAGTTGTCCGTATGCGTATGAAGTGCAAATCCTTGGCCGCCTGTGTGCTGCTTGCGTCCCAAAGCCTGGCCTGCGCGCCCGCGCTGGCGGCCGCGCCGCAGTCGAACAAGGAGATCGTCGTTGCGTTTTTTCGCATGATGTTCCAGGACCGCGACGTCGATGAGGCCGTGCGCCTGTACGTCAGCCCCAACTATGTGCAGCACAACCCTTACATGCGTGATGGCGTCAGCCCCATGGTTGATTTCTTCCCGCCTTATTTCGGCCAGCATCCGCAAGCCATCGTCGACATCAAGCGTGTGATCGCCGAGGGCGATCTGGTGGTGATCCACAATCAATGGCGTGATTCGCCTGAAGATCGAGGTCAGGCCATCGTCGACATCTTTCGGGTCGACAAAGGAAAGATCGTCGAACACTGGGACGTCAGCCAGGAAATTCCCGAGAACCCCGCCAATCAGAATGGCATGTTCTAACAAGGCCGCCATGTCACGTATCGAAGCCGTAGAGTTGCCCCGGTCCTACCTGCTGTTGAACCACGGCCCCACCGTGCTGGTCACCAGCGCCCATGGCGCATCGCGCAACGTGATGGCGGCCGCGTGGGCGATGCCGCTGGATTTCAATCCGGCCAAGATGCTGGTGGTGGTGGACAAAAACACCTACACGCGCGAACTCATCGAAGCATCGGGCGAATTCGCGCTGTGCATACCGTCGCGCGCGCAGGCCGCGGCCACCTTGAAGGTGGGCTCGGAAACGGGCCGGGGCGTGGACAAGTTCGAACACTGCGGGCTGACCACGTTTGCCGCCAGCAAGATCGGCGCGCCGCTGGTCAGCGACTGCCTGGGCTGGCTGGAATGCAAGGTCGTGCCCGAACCGCACAACCAGCAGGCTTATGATCTGTTCATCGGCGAAGTCGTGGCCGCGTGGGCCGCGCCCGATGTGTTCTCGCAAAACCGCTGGCACTTCCCCCAAGACGAGCGCCGTTCGATTCACTATGTGGCGGGCGGTTCGTTCTTTGCCACCGGCCAGCCCTTCAACGTTTCAGAACCGGAGTAGCCCCTATGCGCAGCGTGTATCTTGCGGGGTTCGACGTCTTCCTGCCCGATGCCGTGGCGCATGGCCAGCGGCTCAAGGCCTTGTGCGCGACGTACGGATTCGAGGGGCTTTTTCCCTTGGACAATACGGCGCCGCAAGACCTGTCGGGCGCGGCACTGGCGCAGTGGATCTATCGCGAGAACGTCGCGCTGATCCGGCGTGCCGACATGGTGATGGCCAACTTGAATGCGTTCCGGGGTACCGAGCCGGATTCGGGCACGGCCTTCGAGGTGGGCTACGCCATCGCCTGCGGCAAACCGGTATGGGGCTATACCAGCCAGGCGGGATCGCTGATCGATCAGGTGGCGGTGGGGGCGGCGGCCGACGACGGCGCCGCGCGCATGGTCGACGCCGATGGCTACACGGTAGAAGACTTCGGCTTGAATCTGAACCTGATGCTGGCGTGCAGTGCGCGCATCGTGGTGGGCAAGGCTTCCGATTGCCTGGCCCGCATGGCGCAGGACGCCGGCGGGAGCCGGTAATAGCGCCAGTCGCCGCAGCTGACTTCGTCGCCGCTTACGTTGCCGCCGCTCACTTCGCCACCACTTACTTCGCCGCCTTCTTGCGCGTTGCCTTCTTCGCCACCGGCGTACCCAGATACCCCATCACCGCATCCACCACGGCCTCTTCCAGCTGCTCGGTGGAAAAGCCCGCGGGCGGCTCCAACGCCGCCGCGTGCACCAGCGATTCCATGATGCGCAGCACCACATAGGTCGCCAGATCGCGATCCTGCTGCGCGATCTCGGCCCGGTGCAGTTCCAGCAGATGCCGCATGCGGCGGTGGATGTCCTGGTCAGCCATGCTGTGTTCGCGCGGCGTGTCGAACAAGGGGAATTCCCGTTCCAGCACGCGGTGCAGCGCGGGTTCCAGCAGGTGTGCGTGCAACATGGCCTGCACGATGGCGGCCACGCGCTCTTGCAGCGTCGCGGCGGGATTGCTGTTCAGCACATCGTCGATGACATCCAGCATCTGGTTGTCATGGCGCTGGTGCAGCGCCGCGATCAGCGCGTTCTTGTTGGGAAAGTACTGGTACAGCGACCCGACGCTGACCCCCGCCGTTTCAGCGATCAGATTGGTGTTGGTGCCCGCGTAGCCGTGCGAGGCCAACACGTGAGCCGTCGCTTGCAGGATCGTATCGACGGTCTGCTGGGAACGGAGCTGGCGCGGCGATTTTCGGGGCTGGGGAATGGCGGTCATGGATGCGTTGAAAGGCGAGTATCAAACCTGAGCAATGGCTCATGGAATTTACGGCAGGCAATCTGATTTTTTACCCGCAAGCGCGGATTATGCCATCGACGAATTCTGTCGCGATGGTGTCAGATCGCCACGCCCTTTTCACGCACGCATTTCTCAATGCCCGACGTCAGACCGTGGCGGCCATTTCCAGCACTTCGTCGTCCACGGGCTGCGTCTGGCCGTCTTTCAGCTGTTGCAGGTGGTCGGCCAGTTCGGCGATGGTCAGGGCGACCAGGCCGTGCTGGGCGGCGTAGCGTTCAAGCGAGGCGCCGCGCATCATGGTGCCGTCGGGGTTCATCAGTTCGCACAGCACGCCGGCCGGGCGCAGGCCGGCCAGCACGGCCAGGTCGACCGAGCCTTCGGTGTGACCGCGTCGCGTCAGCACGCCACCGGGCTGTGCGCGCAGCGGGAAGACGTGGCCGGGGCTCACGATGTCTTCGCTTTGCGCGGTTGGCGAAATCGCCGCGCGGATGGTGGTGACGCGGTCCACGGCGGACACGCCGGTGCTGACGCCGTCGCGCGCCTCGATCGACACGGTGAATGCGGTGGCGAAGCGGCTTTGGTTGCGCGTGACCATGGGCGGAAGTTCCAGGCGGTCCAGCGTTTCGCCGGGCAGGCACAGGCAGACGATGCCGCTGCCGTCGCGGATCAGTTGCGCCATGACGGGCACGGTCAGCTTGTCGGCGGCGACGATAAGGTCGGCTTCGTTCTCGCGATCGAAGTCGTCCATGAGGATGACGGGACGGCCCAGGCGCAGATGATGCAGCGCGCGCTGCAAACGGGCGGCGAACGGTTGCGAAGCCAGGCTGGGGAGGGACTGCGGGGTATTGAGGTTGGACATTGAAACGCTCTCGCAAAATGAAGGGGGCGAAAAACGTTTCAGGGCTAATCGACAGCCAAGCGCAATACGACGTTCCAGGCGCAAGTGCGCCTGGAGGACGGGGTGTTGTGCCGGCACATCTTCTCTCATCCGGACTATGACCGTCGGCTCTGGCATCTCACCAGATCTGCTGACCCCGATGTCCGTGAAGGACGCCGGGCGCTCGCGGGCTCGCCACATTGCATGGCATACCGCCGGTGGGGAATTGCACCCCGCCCTGAAGACGTACTGCATGTCGTGTTAACGACATCGGCGATTGTACGCCTGTCCGCGCGGGGGGGTGGGACAGGCCGGGCGGGGAGCGTGTACGCCGAGTTTCAGGGGACGGATTTGTCGGCCGGGGCCGCCTGGGTCGGGGCCGTTTTGGTTGCTGCCCGCTTCGTTGCTGCCTTCTTCGGTGCAGCCTTTCTCGGTGCAGCCTTCTTCGTCGCTGCGTTCTTCGTCGCTGCGTTCTTCGTCGCGGCCTCCTTCGGTGCTGCCTTCTTCGCTGCGGCCTTCGTCCGCGGCTCCGCCACCTTCTCCGCCTTCTCCGTCACCGCCTCCGCCGCTTCCTTCGATGCCTTCTTATCCGTCTTCTTCTTCGGCAGCGCCAGCATCGTGCCTCGGCACGGCGGGGTGCCGCACAGGCAGCGGTAGCCTTCTTTCAGCGCCTTGGTGATGCGGCCGTCCAGCACCAGCCCGTAGTCGTACGACAGCTCGGTGCCGCGCGGGATGTCCTGCAAGGCCACGATGTAGACGCGCTTGCCGTGCTTGCCTTCCTGCGCTTCGCAATTGGGCTGGCAGGAATGGTTGATCCAGCGCGCGTCATTGCCTTGGTCGCCACCGTCGATCACGCGGCCGGAACTGAGCGCGAAGAAGAACGTGTGGAACGGATCGTCCGGGTTGGTCGGATGGCGCCGGTCGGCTTCCTTGGCGCTGATGCGCGCGCCGCCGTACTCGATGATGCGTGTGCCCGCGGGGATCTTGCGGGCGGCGAAGACGCCATTGCCATGCAACTTCGAGCGGCGAACGACGTGCCAGGGCTTGATCGGGGTGGCTTCGGTGGTCATGGAGGCGTGGGGCGAGACGGTGGGGGAATGAGACGAAACAGAATTATATCGACGCGCTTGTGACACGGATGACAGGCGTATAGTGAGCGCCGCCTTGTCTTTACTTGATATTCATCATGATCGTCCGTCCGCGGCCTTCCGCGTTGGGTTTGTTCTTTGTGTTGCGCGGTTCCATCATCCCGCGCATTCTCAGCAGGATCCTCGTCATCACGCTGTTGTCCTGCGTGGTGGTGTGGATGTACCACCGCCAGTGGTTCTCGCCCGCGCACCTGACGGCGGTGCCGTTTTCGCTGTTCGGGCTGGCGCTGTCGGTGTTCATGGGGTTTCGCAACAACGTCTGCTATGACCGTTGGTGGGAAGCCCGCAAGCAATGGGGCGACCTGATCGTGCAGGCGCGCAGCCTGGCGCGCGAAAGCGCTGTGCTGCTGGCCGCCAGCACCGCCAACCCGATCCAGGAACGGCTGGTGCGGCGCTGCATCGGTTTCGGTTATGGCCTGGCGGCGCGGCTGCGCGGGCAGGACATGGTCGATGCGGTGCGCCCCTGGGTGCAGCAAGACGAACTGGACACGCTGGCCGGTTGCCGCAACGTGCCCGACGCCCTGCTCATGGCCATCAACCGCGATCTGGCCGGCTGCCTGCGGCGCGGCGAACTCAGCGACATTCTTTACCAGGGCCTGACCCAACGCGTGGCCCAGTGCGCCGCCATCCAGGCCGCCTGCGAACGCATCAAGTTCACGCCCTGTCCGTTCGCGTATTCCTTGTTGCTGCATCGCACGGCATGGCTGTTCTGCCTGCTGCTGCCGTTTGGCCTGGTGGGCACGCTGGAATATCTGACGCCCGTGGCGGTCATCATCATTGCCTACACCTTCTTTGGGCTGGACGCGTTGGGTGACGAGCTTGAGGACCCCTTCGGCCTGGAAGAAAACGACCTGCCCCTGTCGGCGCTGGCCCGCGTCATCGAGATCGATTTGCTGGAAGGCCTGGGCGTGCGCCCGCTACCGGAACCGGCCGTGCCGCAGGACTACATCCTGCGCTGAGCGCCGCTTCAGGCCACCGGGCCGGTCAGCGGCAGCATCGTCTCCTTCAACCGACGCAGCACAAAGCAGGACTTGCTGTGGCGGATGCCGGGGATGCGGTACAGCTGCTCGCGCAGCAGCCGTTCGTAGTCGCGCGTGTCGCGCACGGCGATGCGGATGTAATAGTCGTAATCGCCCGACACCAGAAACGCTTCCAGCACTTCGGGGATGGCCGCCAGCGCGCGGCCGAACTCGTACAAGGTTTCTTCGCTGTGGCTTTCCAGCGTCACGTGCACGATGACCGTGTCCATGAAGCCCAGGCTGGCCGGGTCGATGTCCACGGTGTAGCCCCGGATGACGCCGGCGCCCTCCATCCGCTTGATGCGATTCCAGCACGGGGTAGACGACAGCCCCACCGCCGCGCCGATCTCATTCAAGCTGGCGCGCGCGTTCTCTTGCAGCACCTTCAAAATGGCGAGGTCAAACTTGTCCAGGTTCATTTTCTTTGATTCCTCCAAATCAAAGATGAATTTACTCCGGCTAACCCGTATTCGTGGAAAAGAAGATAAAAATTCTGCGCGCCTACGAATAAGATAGATAGCATGAACGATCGCCTGCACCCCACCGCCGCCGCCGCGCTAGCCGCCACCGAAGCCCCTCCTGCCAACGGGGCCAAGATTCTGCTCGATACGCTGATTGCGAACGGGGTCGATACCGTGTTCGGCTACCCGGGGGGCGCGGTCCTGCCGCTGTACGACGCCTTGTACGCGGAGCCGCGCCTGCGCCACGTGCTGGTGCGCCACGAGCAGGCCGCCGTGCACGCCGCCGAGGGTTATGCCCGCAGCACCGGCCGCACGGGCGTGGTGTTCGTGACCTCCGGCCCCGGCATGGCCAACACCACCTCCGGCCTGCTGGACGCGATGTGCGATTCGATTCCGGTGCTGTGCATCAGCGGCCAGGTCGCTACCGCCGCGATCGGCACCGACGCCTTTCAGGAATGCGATGCCATTGGCATTTCGCGTTCCGTCACCAAGTGGAATACCCAGATCCGCGCCGTGGACGACGTGGCCAACGTGGTGGGGCGCGCATTTGAACTGACCCGCCAGGGCCGGCCCGGCCCGGTGCTGGTGGACTTTCCGAAAGACGTCCAGCTGGCCGTCCCGCGCGACGCGGATGACGATGTGCCGGGCCTGCCGTCGCAGCAAAAGCTGGCCGCGCTGCGAGCGCGCCGGCAGTCGGGCAAGCTGGCGGCCAAGTTGCCGCAATCAGCCGTGCGCCGTGCTGCCGCGTTGATCGCACAGGCCAAGCGCCCCATCTTCTACGGCGGTGGCGGCCTGGTGAATGCCGGCCCCGAGGCCTGCCAGGCCTTCACGGATCTGGTGCGCCACACCGGCGCGCCGTGCACGTTGACGCTGATGGGCCTGGGCGCCTTCCCCGCGTCCGACCCGCGGTTTGTCGGCATGCTGGGCATGCACGGCACCGTTGAAGCCAACCTGGCCATGCACAACGCCGATCTGGTCGTGTGCATCGGCGCCCGGTTCGACGACCGCATCACCGGCAAGCTGTCCGAGTTTTGCCCGCACGCCCGCAAGATCCATATCGACATCGACCCCGCCTCCATCAACAAGGTGGTGCGCGTGGACGTGGCGTTGGTGGGCGACTGCCTGCCGCTGGTGCGCGCGCTGCGCGCCGAACTGGGCGACGCACCGCTGGAGCCCGCGCGCCTGGCGCCGTGGTTCAAGCGCATCGACGCATGGCGCGCGCAGGACTGCCTGGGCTTCACGCCCGCCGCCGACGCCATCTTGCCGCAGCACCTGATGTCCAGCCTGAACGCCGCGCTGGCCGATCGCGACGCCATCGTGTCCACCGACGTGGGCCAGCACCAGATGTGGGCCGCGCAATACCTGCGTTTCGACAAGCCGAACCGCTGGTTGACCTCGGGCGGCGCCGGCACGATGGGCTATGGCGTGCCCGCCGCCATCGGTGCGCAGGTGGCGCATCCCGACAAGACCGTCGTGTGCGTCAGCGGCGATGCATCGGTGCTGATGAACATCCAGGAACTGTCCACCGCCATGCAACACCAGACGCCCGTGAAGGTCGTGCTGTGCAACAACGGCTACATGGGCATGGTGCGCCAATGGCAGGAACTGATCCACGGCGGCCGCTACAGCCACAGCTATAACGCGTCGCTGCCTGACTTCGTGGCGCTGGCGCGCGCGTTCGGCTGGGGCGCGGCGCGCGTGGATGATCCGGCCAAGCTGGACGCCGCGCTGGCCGAATGCCTGGCGCATGACGGGCCGTACTTTCTTGACGTGGCCGTGACCGCGCAAGAGAACTGCTTTCCGATGATGCCGGCGGGCCACGGCCACCAGAAGATGATGCTGGCCGAAGGCGTCTGGTACCAAGACGAGACGACCTGATCGCCTAGAACTGGATCGACAGGCCGCCGTCCACCACCAGCACGTGCCCGTTCACGTAGGACGCGGCCGGTGACGCCAGGAACACCGCCGCGCCGGCGATTTCTTCCGGCTCGCCCCACCGGCCCGTTGGATTGCGCGCGGCGATGCGCGGGCCGAAGTTCGGGTCCGCCACCATGGCCGCATTGGTTTCCGTGGCGAACGTGCCCGGCGCGATGGCGTTGCTGGTGATGTGCTGGCCGCCAAATTCTGCCGCCAGCGCGCGCACCATGCCCGTCAAACCCTGCTTGGCGGCGGGATAGACCGCGTCGCCCGCCCTCGCCAATTCCCCCACCACCGACGTGATCGCGATCAGGCGCCCGCCGCCCTGGCGCACCATGCGTTCGGCCGCGAACTTGGCCAGCAGCATGCCGGCCACCAGATCGGTATCGATCAATTCGCGGATTTCGGCCGGCGTTGTGTCGCGCAGCGTCTTGCGGTTGCGTGCGCCCACGTTGTTGACCAGCACGTCCAGCCGGCCATGCTCGTCATCGATGCGTTGAAAGGCGCGCGCCATGTCGGCGTCGTTGCTGACGTCGAACGGCAAGGCATGCGCGTCCAGGCCCGCATCGGCCAGCTCGGCCACGGCGGCGTCCACCGACGCGCTGTTGCGGCCGTTGATCAACACGCGCGCGCCGCAGCCGGCCAACGCGCGCGCAATGCAAAAGCCCAGCCCGCGCGCGGACCCGGTTATCAGCGCCACCTGGCCCGTCAGGTCGAAGTTACGCAAATAGGGAAGAGTGCTCATCAATGCTGTCCCGAATGTTCCATGGTCATTCCCTGAATTCCGGCGCCCAATGCAGCAGCCGCCGTTCCAGCCAGGTCACACAATAAACCAGCGCGATACCGACGATGGACAGCAGCGTTACGGCCGCGAACATGTCGGTGGCGTTCAAGGTGGCCAGCGCGGTGATCATCAGGTAGCCCATGCCCGTGGTCGACCCGACGAATTCGGCCAGCACCACGCCGATCAACGCGAAGCTGATGGCGTTAGGCAAGGCGGCGAACGTCCAGGCCGCGGCGGTGGGTATGCGCACCCGCCACAGGATCTGGCGCGGCGAGCCGCCCAGCGTGCGGCAGAAGTCCACCAGTTCACGCTCGACGCTGCGCCCGCCCTTGTAGGTGTTGAAGAACACTAGGAAGAACACCACGAACCACGATGTCACCACCTTGGAAGCCAGCCCCAGGCCGAAGAACATGGTGATGAGCGGCACGAAGGCGATGCGCGGCATCGAGTTAAACGCCACGATGAACGGGTTGAAGACATCGGCCAGGAAGCGGCTGCGGCTAAGCGTCATGCCGACGATAAAGCCGCTGCCCACCCCCACCACCAGCCCCACCATCGTGGCTTGCAAGGTCAGCCAAAGATGCGGCCACACCGAGCGCGGGCCGGGTTGCAGCCATTCCCACAAACGCACCGCCACGCGGGACGGCTGGCTGATGAAGAACGGGTCGAACAAGGTGTTCTGCGTAAACCACGGAATGCGCGTCAGCGTTTCCCATGACCCAAGAATGACGGCAAGAATCAGCACCTGCCACAACGTGATGCGGACTCGGCGCTTGATGCCGGCGCGGCGGTCCAGCCGTAGCTGGTCCTGCAAGGAATTTGAGGTTTCAGTCGGAATCATGGGGCAGGAAGAATCAGGCGGCGGCGCGGAACTGCTGGCCCAGCACGCTCCAGAGGCTTTGCACATG
The DNA here is from genome assembly GCF_057291955.1 of Achromobacter sp. 1L-A-4-B-C2. Lineage (NCBI taxonomy): Bacteria > Pseudomonadati > Pseudomonadota > Betaproteobacteria > Burkholderiales > Alcaligenaceae > Achromobacter > Achromobacter sp. 1L-A-4-B-C2. The sequence goes on along the minus strand of NZ_JBXAWP010000004.1, from coordinate 676,298 downwards.
GGCGACGAACTGCGGCGTTTCGCGCAGCGTGAACACGTCGCGCGGATGCGGGATGCGGATGCGTTCATCGAGCAGCACGCGGCTGGGCGGGCCGGACAGCACCACCACGCGGTCCGACAGCAGGATGGCTTCGTCCAGGTCGTGCGTGACCATCACGATGGTCTGGCCCAGCTTGCGCCAGATCTCCATCAGCTCGCGATGCAGGTGCGTCTTGGTGTGTGTGTCCAGCGCGCCAAAGGGCTCGTCCAGCAGCAGGATGCGCGGCTCGACTGCCAGGCTCATCAACAGCGCCACGCGCCGCCGCATGCCGCCCGACAGCTGGTGCGGATAGGCGTCGGCGAAGTCGCTCAGGTGGCCAAGCTCAAGCAGTTCGGCCACGCGCTGCGCGATCTTGTCGGCGGCCACGCCGTGAAACTTCAGCCCCAGCGCCACGTTCTTCTTGACGCTGAACCACGGCAGCAAGGTGTCTTTCTGAAAGATGTAGCCCAGCGCAGGCGGCACCTGCCCGTCCACTTGCCGGCCGTCCACGTGGATGCTGCCGGTGGTGGGCCGCAAAAAGCCGGCGATCATGTTCAGCAGCGTGCTCTTGCCGCAGCCCGAGGGGCCGACGATGGAGACGAATTCACCCGCTTCGATGGTCAGGCTGACGTCGCCCACCGCATGCGTCGTGCCCTGGCGTGACTGGTACGCCTTGCCGACCTTGTCCAGCGTAATCATCAAAGGCCCCGCGCTTTGCGCACGAAGCTCATGTTCACGCATTTGGCATAGGGCACGGTCTTGATTTCGTCATTGGAAAACTGGCGGCCGTCGCCCATGATGGCCGTCATGCGGTTGTATGCGTCTTCGGTGATGATGTTGTCTTTCAAGAACACCGTGTCTTTGTAGACGCCCAGTGTTTTCTCGATGGCGGCGCGCGGGAACGCGCTGAGGTAGTCGTCGTAGATGACGTCGGCGATGCCCGAGGCCGGGGTGGCGGTGATGAAGTCCTGCGCCTTGACCATTGCGCTGACGAAGGCCTGCACCACTTCCGGGCGCTTCTGGATGGTGTCTTGCAGCGTCAACGCGGCAATGCCTGGCACGTCGCCGCCCATGAATTCGTTCCACGAGGCTTCGGTGGTGGCGTCGAAAATCGGCACGCCCCATCCTTCCTGGCGAGCCTGTTCCATCATCGACATGGTGGCCATGCTGGCGGATACCGAGCCGGTCTTGAGCGCGCCCAGCATCGTGGCCAGATCGCCCAGGGGCCGGATGTCGACCTTGTCGGCCACGCCGGCTTTCTGCATCAGGTACAGCGCCATCAGCCAGGTGCTGGACTGCGGTTGCGTGGCGCCGACGCGCTTGCCGGCCAGGTCTTTCAACGACTTGATCTTGCCGCTTTCGAAGTCTTCGCGGCGCACGATGATGTTGGCGTACGTCAGCTTGCGGTCAAAGCCGAACACCAGCGTGGCGGCCTTGCCGGCAATGGTCAGCGCGGGGGCGGCCGTGGCGGCGGTGGCGCCGAACACGATCTGGCCGGCCGCCAACAGCTGGTTGGTGCGCGGGCCGCTTTGCGAATTCAGGTATTCAACGTCCAGGCCGCCTTCGTTGAAGTAGCCCTTCTTGAGCGCCACGTAGCCGGCCGCGAAAAAGGGATCGATGCTGCCTTGTCCGTAGACGACGCGGCCCAGCTTGGGCTGGGCAAACGCAACGCGCCCGTCAAGCAAGGCGACACCGGCCAGGGCGCCGGCGGCGGTCAGGATGCGGCGGCGCGTGGTGAAGCGGGGGCTGTGGGTCATGTCGTCCTCGAATTGATTTTTGGTTGGCGCTTTTGGGTGGCGCTGTTTGGCGTAAACAATACCCCAGCGTGTGCGGCCCAACAATGGAAAACGCCCGGGTTGTCCGGGCGTGGGTCGGCAAATGGCAGCCGGGTAAGGGATCAGGCGTGATCAGGGGCGAGTGGCTCCGCCCTTTTCGTTGCGCCTGGATTCCCGTTACGAAGCGGTTTTCTTCGGCGCGGCCTTTTTGACTGCCTTCTTGGCGGCGGTCTTGGTGGCCGTCTTGGTGGCTGTCTTAGTTGCGGTTTTCTTCACCGCCGCTTTCTTGGCCGGCGCTTTTTTCGCTGCCGTCTTCGTTGCCGTTTTCGTCGCCGTTTTCGTCGCCGTCTTCGAAGCGGTCTTGGACGGGGCGCGACCCGGTTTTTCAGGACGCGGCTCGAACTCGAAGCCGATCTTGCCGTCGGGCTGACGCACCAGGAATGCCTTGAACTTGCGGTTCGTGCGGCTGGACACAAAGCCGTCCAAGAGGTCGGTGCGGCCCGTGGTCAGCAGCTTGCCCATCTGTTCGGCCGAGATCTCCTGTTGCAGGATGACCTTGCCCGAGCGGAAGTCGCAGGTCTTCTCAGGCCCGACCGACTTTTCGCAAACGTAGCTCATGCCGTGCTCGAACACGCGCGACTGGCACTTGGGGCAGGGGCCGACCGGCGTGTGGCCGGAGAAGTCCACCGCTTCGGTGTCGTCTTCGTCGTTCTGGCCGAAGTCGAACTCCAGCTTGTACTCGTCGCTGATACGCAGAATGGCGGCAAACGGACGGCCCATCTTGCTGATGAAGCCTTGCAGCGGACCGATCTCGCGCTTGGCCAGCAGCTCTTCGACTTCCGGCAGTTCGAACGTGCGGCCGCCCGGATGCTTGCCAATCGAGAAATCGCAGGCGGTGCAGGCAAAGCGGCGATAGTTTTCCTTGACCACCGCGCCGCACTTGGGGCACGGCGTTTGCAAGGTGGCGTAGTCGCCGGGCACCGTGTCGCGCTCGTATTCCTTGGCGCGCTTGACGATCACCTGGGTCATCTGCGCGATTTCGCGCATGAAGGCCTCGCGGCCCAGGCCGCCCTGCTCGATCTGCTTGAGCTTGTGTTCCCACTCGCCGGTCAGTTCGGGCGAGGTCAGTTCGGTCACGTCCAGGCCGGACAGCAGCGTCATCAGCTGGCGCGCCTTGGCGGTGGGCACCAGGTCGCGGCCTTCGCGGCGCAGGTACACCTCGTTGAGCAGGCCTTCGATGATGGCGGCGCGCGTGGCCGGCGTACCCAGCCCGCGTTCGGACATGGCTTCGCGCAGTTCTTCGTCGTCCACCAGCTTGCCGGCGCCTTCCATGGCGGACAACAAGGTGCCTTCGTTAAAGCGGGCGGGCGGTTTGGTCGAGAGGCCCACGGCTTCGACGTCTTCCGTGCGCACCGTTTCGCCATCGGCAACCGGCACCAGGTTGGCGTCTTCGCCTTGGGCTTCCTTGCCGTACACGGCCAGCCAGCCCGGGGTGACCAGCACCTTGCCGTCGGTGCGGAAGCGATGCCCCTGCACTTCGGTCAGGCGCGTGGTGACGCGGTATTCGGCCGCCGGGAAGAACACGGCCAGGAAGCGCTTGAGCACCAGGTCGTACAGCTTGGCCTCGGCTTCGCTCAGGTCGTGCGGGATTTGCAGCGTGGGGATGATGGCAAAGTGATCCGACACCTTCTTGTTGTCGAAGATGCGGCGGTTGGGCTTCACCCACTGCTGGCTGACGACGGTGCCCGCGTGGCGCGACAGGCCGCCCACGGCGTTCGAGCCGCCCGTGGCCAGCGCGCGCATCGTTTCCTGCACCGTGGTGATGTAGTCCTCGGGCAGGTAGCGGGAGTCGGTACGCGGATAGGTCAGCGCCTTGTGGCGTTCGTACAGGGTCTGGGCCAGCGACAGCGTGGTCTTGGCCGAAAAGCCGAACCGGCCGTTGGCCTCGCGCTGCAACGACGTCAGGTCGTACAGGGCCGGCGACATCTGGGTCGACGGCTTGGATTCTTCGGTGACGTTGCCCGGCTGGTCGCGGCAGGCTGCCACCACGCTTTGCGCGGCGGCGGCGGACCACAGGCGCGATTCACGCTTTTCCGGGTCGCGGTCGTCTTTCTTGAATTGGGGGTCGATCCAGCGGCCTTCGTACAAGCCGGCGGCGGCGATGAAGGTGGCGCGCACTTCCCAGTAGTCGCGGGGCACGAAGCGGCGGATGCGCTCTTCGCGCTCGGCCACGATGGCCAGCGTGGGCGTTTGCACCCGGCCCACCGGCGTCTTGAAGAAGCCGCCGTCCTTGCTGTTGAAGGCGGTCATGGCGCGCGTGCCGTTGATGCCGACCAGCCAGTCGGCTTCAGCGCGCGAGCGGGCGGCCGCTTCCAGCGGCTTGAGCTGCACGTCGTCGCGCAGGTTGGCGAAGGCTTCGCGGATGGCGGCCTGCGTCATCGATTGCAGCCAGAGGCGCTGAATCGGCTTTTTCACACCCGCATACTGAATGATGTAGCGGAAGATCAGTTCGCCCTCGCGTCCCGCGTCACAGGCGTTGATGATCGAATCGACGTCCTTGCGCTTGGCCAGGCGGACCAGCAGCTTCAGGCGTTCCGCCGACTTCTTGTCGGTGGGGCCGAGTTCGAATTCCGGCGGAATCACGGGCAGGTGCGCGAAGCTCCACTTTCCCTTGACCGGATCATTGGGCGCGACCAAGCTCAGCAAATGGCCGATGCTGGATGCGAGTACGTAACGTTCGCTTTCAAAATAGTCGCCCTCGCGCGCAAAGCCTCCCAAGGCGCGTGATATATCAAGGGCCACCGAGGGCTTCTCGGCAATAATCAGCGTTTTATTCATGTGTATCCAGTGGCGGTAGTCCCGCCTTAGTAGCGCGGATAATAAGATCGGAGATTCGCCAGATGCAAGTCGGCACTGAAAGGCAAGCGGGATCCGAACTGCACGCTTGGCGTCAATTCTTGGCGCGAAGCACCTTGTGGCTAGGCGTTTTGCTGCTGGGCAGCGCTGCGATTTGCTGGGTTGCCGCCAACTGGCAAGACATGACAAAAGTGCAACGCTTTGCCGGCACGCAGGGTTTGCTGGCGATCTCGGCGTTGGCGGCGGCCTGGGCCGGTTTGCGCCTTCGGGCCTCGCCTGGCGTGCGGCGCAGCCTCCCCGGCGCGCTTCTGGCATTGGCCGGCATCTTGCTGGGCGCCTTGCTCGCGTTATTGGGTCAAACTTACCAGACTGGCGCCGATACCTGGGAATTGTTCGCCTGGTGGGCGGTTCTGCTGCTGCCCTGGGCGCTGGCTTCGGCCAGCCAGGCGGTGTGGCTGTTGTGGGCGCTGGTTCTGAATGTGGCGGCCGCGTTGTGGCTGGGCGAACGCGTCTTCACCTGGTATGCCCTCTATGACGGCTCGGGCCTGCCCAACCTCATCATGGCCGCGCTAAACCTGACGCTGCTGTTGGGCTGGGAACTGGCGGCGCGCCGCTGGCGGGCCAGCACGCTGATCGGGCCGCGCGTCTTGGCCTTCATCGCCATCAGCGCCCTGGTGCTGTCCCTGATGTTCGGGGACTTCATCCTGCGCGGGGTGGGCTCGCTTAACGGCATCGCCTGGCTGGCCGCGACGCTGGGGCTGGGCTTTTACTATCAGCGCGGCCGGCGCGACCTGGTCATTCTGGCCATGCTGGCGGCGGGCGTCATCTGCGTGTCCCTGCGGGTGGTGGGCGAATGGCTGTTGCGGCTGGAGCCCGGCGTATGGGCTGCGCTGCCCCTGGCCGCCCTGCTCATGGCCGAGGCCGTGCTGGCCGCGCGGTGGTTGCGCAAGCTGGCCGCCGAACCCGACGCCGCCTTGGTCACCGCCGATGCCGAACCGGCCGCCGCGTCGGCGGGCAACGCGGTCGAATCCGGCGATGCCGGCACCCCCGTCGTGCAACTGGCCCCTGCCGCCATGCCGCATGCCGAACCGCCCTGGTACGTGCAATGCCTGCTGGGCCTGAGCGCCTGGCTGGCCACTTTGCTGCTGCTGGTGTTCGTGGCGTTCTCGGGCATCGTGACGTCGGAAGAAGGCGCGCTGGTGGCCGGGCTGGTTTTGTGCGGCGCGGGCGTGGCGGTGCTGCGCAGCGACGCCGGACCATTCTGGCGCCAATGCGGCACCGCGATGGCCTTCACGGGCCAGATCCTCATCATCTACGGGCTGTCCAGTTCCACATCGTTCACCAGCGCCTGCTTATTTGTATTGCTGCTGGCGGCGGTGGTCTACGCGCTGGGGCCGGATGTGATCCTGCGTTTTCTGTCGGGCCTGTTGATCGCGGCGGCGGGCGCCGCCCTGATCTGGCGCGGCCTGTCCCCGGAGTTGATGCGCGACGACCTGCTGGACGCCTGGCTGTACTTCGACGCGGGCCGCGCCGGCTTCGTCTGGCTGCCGATTGCCGTGATCGGCGCCTGGGCCACGGCCGTCATCCTGACCTGGAGCCATCGTGTGGGCGGCAAGCGCGGCCACGCGATGGAGCCGCTGGCCTGGGCCTTCCTGCTGTCCGTGCAAGGCATGGTCTGGCTGGCGGGCGGCATCTCGGCCCTGCATCTGCCGGCCATGTGGAAGCTGAACCCCCAGGGCGTGTTGCTGGTCGTGGCCGGTGCGCTGCTGCCGGCCGCCGCCGCGCTGGCGGTGCTATGGCCGCGCCGCCACGTGCTGACGGGTGGCGTGACCTGGGGCGTGCCCATCGCCTTGCTGGCCCTGGCGCTTTTCTGGCTGCCCAGCCCGGGCGTGGGCTTTGCGCTGGCCTGGCTGTTGCTGGGCTTTGGGCTGAACCAGCTGCGGCTGGTGATCTTCGGCGTGCTCAGCCTGCTGGCCTACCTGGGCGTCTATTACTACCAGCTGGATGTGCCCTTGCTGCAAAAGGCGCTGTGGCTGGGCGGAGGCGCCTTGCTGCTGTTCGTGCTGCGAGGCCTGGTCTGGCTGGTGCCCCGACTGATGCGTACGCAGGCGCCCGACCGGCGCGCGCCGCTGCCGCCGGTGTCCGGCCCGCTGCGCTGGCGCACGCTGGCCATTCTGGGCGGTCTGGCGCTGGTGCTGGTGGTGGCCAATGGCGGCATCTGGCAGCGCGAAAAGCTGCTGGCTACCGGCAAGGTGGTGATTCTGGAACTGGCGCCGGTCGATCCCCGTTCGTTGATGCAGGGCGACTACATGGCGCTGAATTTCGCCGCCAGCCGCGACATCACCCGCTTGCGGCTGGGGGGCGATCGCCTGGCGGACGAGGATTCGCTGATGGGGTTTGAACCCGACGGCTATGTGATGCTGCAAGCCGATTCGCGCGGCGTGGCCACGCCGTTGCGCATCCAGCCGGACGTGCAGCCGCATGCACCGACCGAGGTGCCGTTGCGATACCGCGTCCGCGATCGCGGCGTGCGTATCGTCACCAACGCCTGGTTCTTCCAGGAGGGCGAGGCCAAGCGTTTTGAAGTGGCGCGGTATGGCGAACTGCGGGTGGCGGAAAACGGCGAAGCCTTGCTGGTGCGGATGCTGGGCGAAGACCTGCAACCGCTGTAGCGGCAAACTAATTTGTAGTGGATGACAGCGGAAAGCGCCGCGCCCAGTGCGCGGTGGCCGCCGACAGGAAACCTTCCCGGTCGGTTGCCGCGATGGGCGCAAAACCCAAACCGCGCCACGCTTCTTGCAGCGCGGCCAGCGGTGCGCCGGTGTCGATGGGGGGCGCGCCGTTCTGCTTGGACAGCTTCAAGCCGCTGCCCGCATCCAGAATCAGCGGCACGTGCAGATAGCGCAGCGGCGGCAAGCCCAGCAGGCGGCCCAGCACGCGCTGGCGCGCCGTGGAACTGAGCAGATCCGCGCCGCGCACCACGTCGGTTACGCCCTGCTCCGCGTCGTCCACCACTACCGCCAATTGATACGCCCACAAGCCGTCGGCGCGCCGCAAGGCAAAGTCGCCCACGGCGGCAGCCACGTCCTGCTCTTGCGGACCCAGCCAGCGGTCTTCGAAATGTTCAACGCCGTCGGGCACCCGCAAGCGCCAAGCACGCGCCTGGCGCCCAGGCGGCAGGCCGTGGCGGCAGGTGCCCGGGTAGGGGCGTTCGCCGTCGGCGCCAGGCACGCTCTGGCCCCGCAATGCGGAATCGGCGATTTCACGGCGCGTGCAGCCGCAGCCGTAGATCAGGCCACGGGCGTCAAGCGAGTCGAACGCGGATTGATAGGCGGCGTTGCGCTGGGACTGCCACAGGACGTCGCCGTCCCAGTGCAAGCCCAATGCGCGCAGTTGCGCCATGATCGTGTCGGCGGCCCCCGCCACGGTACGCGGCGTGTCCACGTCTTCGATGCGCAGCAGCCAGCGCCCGCCGTGGGCGCGCGCATCCAGCCAACTGGCCAGCGCGGCCACCAGCGAACCCGCGTGCAGCGGGCCGCTAGGGCTGGGGGCGAATCGGCCTACGTACGGCATCGCAACCGGTCACAGCAACCGCAAAAAGCCTGCGCGCCGCGTCAATGCAACAACCGCACGCCCTCTTCGTCCAGCAGCTCTTCCAGGACCAGGTTGTCGATCTCGGCTTCCTGGCTCCAGAGAACCATGAGGGCGATGATCTTGATCTTGGATAGCGGCACGGGCGTTTCGGGCGAAGCCAGGCCTCGGTCGATGACGATCTCACGCAGGGGCGCCGGCAGCACGCCGGCCGATTCCAGGAAGGCGATGAAGCCGATGGATTCGGAGCCGAGCTGGCTGTATTCGTTGTCGGTGTAGATCCGGGTTCCGGTGTTGGGCGCCTGAGCGAGGTCGACACATCGTTCGGTGGTCTCGGCAAGGCCATACAGCCAACCGAGCGCGTCGTCGATGTCTTCGTGCTCGAAACCGGCGGCGGCTAGCCGCTTTGCGAGCACATCGGCCGCAGGACAGGCTTGCGGCGTGTAGTAATTCTCGAACAGATAAACCAGGATATCGAACATATGGCGCAGTGTTGTGCCTGTTTGCACAGTCGGCCCGCATATCGGCAGACCAGCAAACATGAATTTTACTTTACGCTGATTTATTTAGCCGGGCAACCGGCGAAAAGGCGGAATGTTGTATGGCGTCACCCTGTCGTGGACGGCCCCCATTCTGCCCGTATTTGCTGCCAAAATGCGCGATTGTGCAAAAGAAAACAGGGGCGGACACTCAGGTCCGCCCCTGTTTTTTCTGCCTGGCCGGGTCGCCCCGGCAAGGCGGCGCTCAGGCTGCCTTGGCCGCGTTCTCCAGCTTCAGTCCGGCAAGCTGGCGGATGAAGACCGGAATGCAGATGGCCAGCCCGATCACGCCGCTGGTCACGCCCGGCACGATGGTCAGCAACGCGCCCAGCGTGCACAGCCACCGTTCCCAACTTTTCATGCCGACCAGCATGTAGCGCGAGAATGCGGCCGACAGCAGCACCAGGCCCACCATGCAGCCGATCAGCGTGACGAAGAAGTCGTACCAGGTAAAGCCCTGCACCGAAATCAGCAGCGACGGCGAAAACACGAACACGAACGGCACGATCAGCTTGGTGATGCCCAGCCTGAATGCCGTGTTGCCGGTCTTGAACGGGTCACTGCCCGCCATGCCCGCCGCCGCGTAGGCCGCCAGCGCCACCGGTGGCGTAATGTCCGCCAGGATGCCGAAATAGAACACGAAGAAGTGCGCCGCAATCGGCTGCACGCCCAGTTGCACCAGGGTGGGAGCGGCCACCGCCACCATGATCAGGTAGTTGGCCGTGGTGGGAATGCCGCAGCCCATCAGGATGCAGACGATGCCCGTCATGATCAACGCCGCCACCAAGGTCAGCGACTGCGTGTTCGCGATGGCTTCCGGAATCACCACCGAGGCCACGCCGGCGATGGACTGCGCCGCCGAGATCACGATGTACGACACCTTGAAGCCCACGCCGGTCAGCGTCACCACACCGATCACGATACCCACCGTGCCGGCGGCGGCGCCCACGGCCAGCGCGTACTTGGCGCCGGTCTCGAAGGCTTCGTACAGGTCACGCCAACGCAAGCGCTGATACGGATTCAGCAGCCCCACCAGGATGCAGCCGGTGATGCCCGCGAACGCCGCCAGGTACGGTGTGCGGCCGCTGGCCAGCACGCCGATCAGCAGGAACAGCGGGATCAAGGTCGGCCAGCGCATCTTGACCGATTGCTTCAGCTTGGGCATTTCCTCGGCCGTCAGGCCGCGCAGCCCCTCGCGCTTGGCCTCGAAGTGCACCTGCATGAACAGGCCGAAGAAGTACAGGAAGGCCGGGAAAATGCCGGCGATGGCAATCTGCTGGTACGGGATGCCCAAAAATTCGATCATCAGGAACGCGGCCGCGCCCATGATGGGCGGCGTGATCTGCCCACCCGTGCTGCTGGCGGCTTCGACCCCGGCCGCGAAGTGGCGCGGATAGCCCACGCGGATCATCGCGGGAATGGTCAGCGACCCCACCGTGACCGCGTTGGCCACCGATGATCCGGACAACATGCCGAACATGGCCGAGCCAAACACCGACACCTTGGCCGGGCCGCCCGCATAGCGGCCGGCAATGGTCGAGGCCACGTCCAGGAACAACTGGCCCAGCCCGATGCGGGTGGCCAGCACGCCGAACAGCACGAAGTGAAACACGTAGGTCGCCACCACGCCCACCGCCACGCCGTACACGCCCTGGCTCGTCAGGTACATGTGGTTGACGATCTGGGACCAGGTGTTGCCCGCGTGTTGCAGCAGCCCGGGGAAATACGGTCCGAACATGGCGTAGGCCATGAACACCAGGGCGATGATCGGCAGCGGCCAGCCCATGGCGCGGCGCGTGGCTTCCAGCAGGCCGATCAGCAGGATGGACCCCATGAACACGTCGATGGGCAGCGGATTGCCCACGCGGAACGCCAGGTCTTCGAAGATGTACGGGATGTACATGACCGACAGCGCCAGCGCCACGGCGATGATCCAGTCATACAGCGGGATGCCGCCGGGGGCGTACCAGGTGGACTTCGGCTCGCGCTGATAGTGCGACTTCGAAAAGCCGAACACCAGGAAAATCAGGCTGAGCACAAACGCCAGGTGCACGCCGCGATGCGTGGCCTCGCGCAGCAGGCCAAAGCCCGCGGTGTAGTAATGAAAGATCGAGAGCGTGACCAGCAGGCCCGAGACGATCCAGGTGGCGGTCTTGTCCAGTGGCCGGAAGCGGATTTCGGAATCGTACTTTTCCGCCAGTTGCTGGGTCTTTTCGTGGTCTATTTCCATCGACGTATTTCTCAGGTGAATCCGCAAACAGGGCCGCACGAGGCGGCCCTGCGCAATGCCGGCGCAACACCGGGGGGTACCCGGCGCGCCGGCGTATCGCCGTCGCGAGTACGGCTTGGGCTTACTTCAACAAGCCGATTTCCTTGTAGAACTTCTCGGCGCCCGGGTGGAACGGGATGCCGGCGCCCTTGATGGCGTTTTCGCGCGTGATCAGCTTGCCCTTGGCGTGGCCGTTGTCCAGCGTCTTGCGCGTGGCGTCGCTGTACAGCGCCTTGGTGACGTCATACACGACCTGTTCCGGCAGCTTGGCCGACGTGACCATTTGCGCATTGACCGAGATGGTCTTGACCTCGCCCACGTTCTGATACGTGTTGGCGGCGATGGTGTCGGGCGTGAAGAACTCCTGCTTGGCGCGCAGCGCGTCGATTTCCGGGCCGACCAGCGGCACGATTTCGATGCCCGCGCCGCTGGAGGCCAGTTCGGCGATGGCGCCGGCCGGCGCACCGCCCACGAAGAAGAACGCGTCCAGCCCGCCGTCCTTGAGCTTGTCGCCCGCCTGGTTCGGCTTCAGGTATTCGGCCTTGATGTCCTTGTCGGTCATGCCGTAGGCGCCCAGGATCAGGCGCACGTCAACCAGCGTGCCCGAGCCCGGTTCGTCCATCGACACGCGCTTGCCCTTCAGATCAGCCACGCTCTTGATGCCCGCGCCCTTGCGCGTCACCAGGTGGATGCTCTCGGGATACAACGTGGCGATCAGGCGCAGGTCTTGCGCCTTGGGCTTGCCTTCGAACGTGCCCGTGCCGCTATAGGCCCAGTACGCCACGTCCGACTGCGTGAAGCCGGCTTCGAACGAGCCGCCCAGAATGCCGTTGATGTTGGCCACCGACCCGTTGGACGCCACGGCCGTGGCAACCAGCTTGCCCGGCTGCGACACGGCGTTGGCGATGATGCCGCCGATGGGGTAGTACGTGCCGGCCGTGCCGCCCGTGCCGATGCGGAAGAACTGCTGGGCCTGTGCGGAACCCACGGTGCCGACGGCGGCAACCGCGACGGTCAGGGCGGTGATCCAGTGTTTGAGTTTCATGCGAGCTTCTCCGGTGTTGTCAGGTAGGGTTCTTGTGACGGAAATCGTCTTGTCATTCCTGTGGCGGGCGGTTCAATAAAAGCGCCGTCCGGGCACAAAAATGGGCCTCCCCTTGGGGGCCGTTTTCATGTTGAAATTCTGGCATGCGGGGCATCCGTAGCCAATGGTTACGGAGCTATCGTTTACCTGGGGGTGAATAAGCCTTGGGGTTATGGAAGGTCGTGCTTTAGTTATGGTGTCGCCGCTGGCGGTTACATCCCACGCGCTGTAGATCACGGAGTTACCTCGATGTCCCAGGAAGTCATACGCGGCATAGCGCTGCCCCCGCCCGCGCAACCGGGCGACCCGTTGGCCCGCGTCGACACGCCCAGCCTGGTGCTGGACCTGGGCCCCTTCGAGGCCAACCTGCGCGCCATGCAGGCCTGGGCGGACCGCCACGAAGTCGCCCTGCGCCCGCACGCCAAGGCGCACAAATGTCCCGAGATCGCGCGGCGCCAACTGGCACTGGGCGCGCGCGGCATCTGCTGCCAGAAGGTCAGCGAAGCGCTGCCTTTCGTGGCGGCCGGCATCCACGACATCCACATCAGTAACGAAGTCGTCGGGCCGGCCAAGCTGGCCCTGCTGGGCCAGCTGGCGCGCGTGGCCAAGCTGAGCGTCTGCGTGGATAACGCGAAAAACCTGGCGGACATTTCCCAAGCCATGGTGCAAGCCGGCGCCCAGATCGATGTGCTGGTCGAAGTGGACGTCGGACAAGGGCGTTGCGGCGTCTCGGACGACGCCCTGGTGCTGGCGCTGGCGCAACAGGCGCGCGATCTTCCCGGCGTGGACTTCGTGGGCCTTCAGGCCTATCACGGCTCGGTGCAGCACGCCCGTACGCGCGAAGAACGCGCGCGGATCTGCCGCCAGGCCGCGCGCATCGCCGCGTCTTACGCCCAGCTGCTGCGCGAAAGCGGCATCGCGTGCGACATCATCACCGGCGGCGGCACGGGCAGCGCGGAATTCGATGCGGCAAGCGGCGTCTACACCGAACTGCAAGCGGGCTCGTACGCGTTCATGGATGGCGATTACGGCGCCAACGATTGGGACGGCCCGCTTACGTTCCAGAACAGCCTGTTCGTGCTGTCCACCGTCATGAGCGTGCCCGCGCCCGAGCGCGTCATCCTGGACGCGGGTCTGAAATCGACCACCGCCGAATGCGGCCCGCCCGCCGTCTTCGACGCGCCCGGCCTGACCTACGCCGCCATCAATGATGAACATGGCGTGGTGCGTGTCGCGCCCGGCGCCACCGCGCCGGCGCTGGGCGACGTGCTGCGCCTGGTGCCCTCGCACGTGGACCCTACCTTCAATCTGCATGACGGCCTGGTCGTGGTGCGCGATGGCGTGGTGCAGGACATTTGGGAAATCGCCGCGCGCGGCTTTTCGCGCTGATCGCGCTTCCCGTCACATCGCCAGGTTCGTCATCCCCAGGAATTGCCGCAGTTCGGGGGTGGCGGGCGATGCGAACAACTCCTCGGGCGGCCCGATCTCATGCACGCGGCCCTGGTGCATGAAGACGACGCGGTCGCAGACCTCGCGCGCAAAGCGCATCTCGTGCGTGACCATCAGCAGCGTCATGCCGTCGGCCGCCAGTTCGCGCACCACCGCCAGCACTTCATTGACCAGCTCCGGGTCCAGCGCCGATGTGATTTCGTCGCACAGCAGCGCCAGCGGCTGCATCGCCAACGCGCGCGCAATCGCCACGCGCTGTTGCTGACCGCCGGACAGTTCCTCGGGCCACGCATCGAACTTGTGCGCCAGCCCCACGCGCGTCAGCATGGCGCGCGCCATGTCGGCCGCGTCCGCTTCCGGCATGCGCTTGGCCACCATGGGCGACAGCATCACGTTGCGCCCCACCGTCAGGTGCGGAAACAGGTTGAACTGCTGGAAGATCATGCCAACCTTGAGCCGCAGCGCGCGCAGCCGCAGCTCGTCGTCGCCCAACTGCGCGTCGGCCACCATGATCGCGCCGCCGTCAATCTGCTCCAACCCGTTCACGCAGCGCAGCAGCGTGCTCTTGCCCGAGCCGCTCTTGCCGATGATGGCGATGACCTCGCCGGGTTCAACGCGCAGCGTCACCCCCTTCAGGACTTCGTTGTCGCCGAATTTCTTGCGGACGTCTTCAAGGGCGATGAGGGGCATGCAACTTCCTTTCCAGCCGGAGGCTAAGGCGCGACAGGGGCCAGCACAGCGCGAAGTAGATCAGCGCGGCGCAGGCATAGACGGTGAAGGGACTGAACGTGGCGTTGGTGATCACCGTGCTGGCCTTGGACAGCTCGGTGAACCCGATGATGGAGGTCAGCGCCGTGCTCTTGACGATCTGCACGGCGAAGCCGACGGTGGGCGCAATGGCGATGCGCAGCGCCTGCGGCAGCACCACGTAGCGCATCTGCTGCACGTAGCCCAGCGCCAGGCTGGCGGACGCTTCCCACTGGCCTTTTGGAATGGCTTCCACGCAGCCACGCCAGATCTCGGCCAGGAACGCGCCGGACCACAGCGTCAGCGCCGCGCCGGCCGCCAGCCAGGGCGGCACTTCCAGCCCCAGCAGCGACAGCCCGAAGAACGCCAGGAACAGCTGCATCAACAGCGGCGTGCCCTGGAACAGTTCGATATACGCCCAGCTGGCGCGGCGCATCAGCGCCACGCGCGACGTGCGCATCATCAGCGCCAGCATGCCCATCAGCGCGCCGCCCACGAACGCCACCAGCGACAGCACCACCGTCCAGCGCGCGGCCAGCAGCAGGTTGCGGACGATGTCCCACATTGAAAATTCAATCATCGCGCCGCCTTGCGAAACAGTCGCCAGCCCGCCAGGCGCAGCAACTGGCGCAGGACAATGGCCAGCACCAGGTAGATGCCGGTGGTGACCAGGTACACCTCAAACGCGCGGAAATTGCGCGACTGGATGAAGTTGGCGGCAAAGGTCAGGTCTTCGGCCGCAATCTGCGAGCACACTGCCGAGCCCAGCATCACAATCACGATCTGCGACGACAGCGCCGGCCAGATGCGTTTCAAGGCCGGTTTCAGCACCACGTGCCGGAACACCTGAAAGCGCGTCATCGCCAGGCTGGCGCCCGCCTCGTACTGCCCTTTGGGCGTGGCGTCGATGCCCGCGCGGATGATCTCGGCGCTGTAGGCGCCCAGGTTCAGCGCCATCGCCAGGCACGCCGCCTGCATCTCGCCCAGCTGCACGCCCAGCGATGGCAGGCCGAAGAACACGAAGAACAGCTGGATCAGGAACGGCGTGTTGCGTATCACCTCGACATAGGCGGCCACGGGCGCGCGCAGCCCGCGCGGCCCCTGCGTGCGGACCCAGGCGCAGGCGATGCCCAGCGCCACGCCCGCCACCGCGCCGAAGGCGATCAGTTCCACCGTCACGCCGATGCCTTTCAACAGCACCGGCGTGTAGTCGAATACCGACGCGAAGTCGTATTGGTAAGCCATGGTGGCCGCCGTCGGAACTTACAGGTCCTTGGGCAGCTCGGCCCCCAGCCACTTCTGCGATATCGCCGACAACGAGCCGTCACGCTTGGCGGCGGCCAGAATGTCGTTGACCTTGGCGCGCAGCTTGGGCTCGTCCTTGTTCATGCCGATGTAGCACGGCGAATTCTTGATCAGGAATTTCGTCTCGGGCTTCTTGGCCGGGTTGCGCGCCAGGATGGCGGCGGCCACCACGTTGCCCGTGGCGATCATCGGCACCTGGCCCGACAGGAAGGCGGTGATGGTGCCGTTGTTGTCTTCATAGCGCTTCAGGGTGGCCGAGGCCGGTGCGATCTTCGACAGCTCGATGTCTTCCACCGCGCCACGCGTGACGCCGATGGTCTTGCCGGCCAGGTCGGCCGCCGACGACACCTTCAGGTCCGCCGGGCCGAACACGCCATTGAAGAACGGCGCGTAGGCGTCGGAAAAGTCGATGGCTTTTTCGCGTTCCGCATTCTTGCCCAGGCTGGAGATCACCAGGTCCACCTTGCGGGTCTGCAAGTAAGGCACCCGGTTGG
Source organism: Achromobacter sp. 1L-A-4-B-C2 (assembly GCF_057291955.1). Taxonomy (NCBI): domain Bacteria; kingdom Pseudomonadati; phylum Pseudomonadota; class Betaproteobacteria; order Burkholderiales; family Alcaligenaceae; genus Achromobacter; species Achromobacter sp. 1L-A-4-B-C2. The sequence continues at coordinate 660,171 of NZ_JBXAWP010000004.1, read as the reverse complement.
CGCTGGTGACGGGCACCAGTTCCAGCTTCACGCCCAATTGCTTGGCGATCAGCGCGGCCGTATCGATGTCATAGCCCAGCGGCTTCATGTCGGCGCCCACCGAGCCGAACGGCGGGAAGTCCTGCGGCACGGCGATCTTGATGGTGCCGGCTTTGACGATGTCATCCAACGTGTCGGCGTGCGTCAGCGGCGCGGCCAGCAGGCTGGCGGCGGTGCAAAGGGACAACAACAGGGTTCTACGGTTCATGAGGAACTCTCCAGGGCGCGCATCGCCCGGGACGGGTCGACGCGTTGCACACCGATTCGGTATACAAAGCTGGAAAAGCAAGTTCCGTGCCATTGCGCATGGCGCGCGGTGGCGCTGTGGATGCGTTGCTCGGCCGCCGCGCGCCGCCCCGTTTTGGTGCGGCGGGTGCGCCGGCGGCGAGCGCGTTTCGCACCGCTTTGGCTCGCGCGGCAAGCGTGGCATGGGCGGCATGGGCGGGTTTCAGGCCTCCAGATGGGGCCGCATCAACGATTCAAACCAATCCTGGAACACGGTCAGGCGCCGCGTGCGCTGGCGTCGATGCGGGTAGATCAGCGACACCGGCATCGGCGCTGCGCGAAACGCCGGCATCACTTCCACCAGCTCGCCGGCATCCAGCAGATGCTGCACGTCAAAGCGCGGTATCTGGATCAGGCCCATCCCCGCCAGACAGCAGGCGATGTAGTTTTCGGCGTTGTCCACGATCACGCGGCTGCGCGGTTGCGCGATGTGCCCGTCGTCGGCATGAAATTCCCAAGGCAGCTCGCGGCGCGTCTTCGGGGAGGCATAGCCTACCGTCCAGTGCCCTTCCGACAGGTCGGCGGGCTGGCGCGGCTCGCCGTGTTCGCGCAGGTAGCCGGGGCTGGCGCAATTGATCAGGGCAATTCGACCCAGCGGCCGCACCACCAGGCTGCTATCGGCCAGCCCTCCGATCCGTACAGCGCAATCCACGCCTTCCTGCACCAGGTCGATGGCGCGGTCGGTCGAGGTCAACGCCAACACCAGGCGGGGATGGCGGCGAAGCAGGCTGGGCAGCGCGGGCGCGATCAGGCGGCGCGCCACCCGGCTGGGCACGTCGATGCTTAATCTGCCCGAGGCCTGCAACTGGCTGGCATGGAACAACTGGTCGATGTCTTCCACGTCCGCCAGCAGCGGCTGCACGCGCGCCAGCAATTGTTCGCCGTCGGCCGTCAGCCGCACCTGCCGCGTCGTGCGGTGCAGCAGGCGTACGCCAAGTTGGGCCTCCAGTTGCTGGATGGCCGCGGACACCGACGCGCGAGGTGCGTTCAGCGCGTTGGCGGCCTTGATGAAGCTGCCCATCTCGGCGACTTGGGCGAATACGCGGTACTGGTCGAATCGGTCCATGCCCGACAGATTAGCGGCTACTTACTTGGTGGTGTAGCCGCCGTTGATCAAAATAGTCTGGCCCGTGATCCACCAGCCGTCGCTGACCAGGTGGCGAATGAAGGGCACGACGTCTTCAATGTCGGTCAAGCCCGTCTTGCTGAACGGCGACAGCGCGGCCGCGGTCTTGTGATATGCCACCGCGTCCTCGCCTTCGGCCGGGTAGAAGAACGGCGTGTCCATGGGGCCGGGGCCCACCGCCGTGACCGAGATCCCGCGCGCGCCGAACTCCTTGGACGCGGCGCGGGTGTAATGCTCGACCGGCGCCTTGGTGCCGGCGTACGCGGCATAGAACGGCGTGAACGCGCCCAGCAGCGACGTCACCAGCGTGCAGACCTTGCCGTTGTCGTTGACGTGCCGGCCCGCTTCGCGCAGGAAGAAAAAGGCCGTCTTGGAATTGACCGCCGTCATCTCGTCGTACTCGGCCTCGCTGATTTCGGTGAAGGGCTTTTTCAGCACCTTGCCGACGGTGTTGATCGCAATATCCGGTTTGCCCACGGCGGCCACCGCATCGGCAAACAGCTTTTCGACAGCGCCCGCGGTTGTCAGGTCGGCTTGCAAGGCCACGGCTTGGGCGCCGGCCGCTTCGACGGCGGCTACCGTCGCGTCCGCCGCTGCCTTGGACGCCGCGCTGTTGTAGTGGATCGCGATGGCGCGGGCGCCGTGCGCGGCCAGATCGCGCGCAATCAAGCCGCCCAGGTTCTTTGCGCCGCCGGCAATCAGCACGACTTTGCCCTTGATGGAATGGTCTGCCATGGAAAACCCCTTCATGAATCGATGGAGTTTCGAGCTTAGGCAAGCTCCTCCCACCGATAAACCGGCTGCGGCAAGATGCACTATCCAGAAAAACCGCCCAAAGCGGCGGCATTGGGCAAGGTGGCGTCCATAAAAAAGCCGTCCCGTGCAAAACAGGGACGGCTTTGGCGGAAGGAGGAACGCTTAGTCCACCTGCGCGCCGGACTGCTTGACCGCGCGGCCCCACTTGTCCACTTCGCTGGCAATGAACTTGCCCGTGGCCTCGGGGCTGAGCGGCATCGGTTCGGCGCCCCGGTCACGCAGGAACTTCTGCATCTCCGGCGTATTCAGCGCCACGCCGATCTGACGGCTCAGGTAAGTGGTGACGTCGGCCGGCGTATCGCGCGGGGCCAGCACGGCGGCCCAGCCGATGGCCTCGAAACCCGGATAACCCGATTCGGCCACCGTCGGCACGTCCGGCAAATGCGGCAGGCGCTTGGCGGTGGTCACGGCCAGCGCCACGGCTTTTTTGCTCTGCACGTGCGGCAGGCCCGCGGTCACGGAATCCACCATCAGCGGCACCTGGTGCCCCAGGAAATCCGCCTGCGCCGGGCCACTGCCCTTGTACGGAATGTGGCGGATATCGATGTTGGCCGCCGCCTTGAACATCTCGGCCGACAGATGCTGCGTGCCGCCGATGCCGGCGCTGGCGTAAGCCAGTTCACCCGGATTGGCGCGCGCCTGCGTCACCAGCTGCTTCAGGGACGTGATGCCCGAGGCCGGCGTGGCCAGGAACATCAGCGGCACCGAGAACACGCCCGACACCGGCGCGAAATCCTTGGTCAGGCTGTAGTTGATGGTCTTGTACAGCGTCTGGTTGACGGCGGCGGCGCTACCCGCGATGACCAGCGTGTAGCCATCGGCCGGGGCGCGCATGGCTTGTTCCATGCCGATATTGCTGCCCGCGCCGGCGCGGTTTTCCACCACGATGGGCTGCTTGACGGCGGCGCCCAGCTTTTCAGCCAGCGCGCGGGCAAAGATGTCGGTGGCCTGCCCGGGCGGGAACGGCACGATCAGGCGGATGGCGCGTTCGGGATATTCGGCGTGCACCGGCGCGCCGGCCGCCGCCAGCGCCAGGCCGGCGGCAAGACTGGAAAGAATACGTTTCATGATTGGTCAGTAAAAAGCGACAAGGGCTGCGCGCGAGGGGCGCGCCACTTCTCATAAAATAGAGCGCCCGAACGGCGGCCCTTGTGAGGCGGCCCGGGGCGATTCGGCGGGGGGTGCGTCACGATAGCATCCCTCTGTCGGTGCTACATTTGCCTTTTCGCGCTTAGCCCGCGAAGTTTTTCCTTCACCGCTGTCCTTACCCCGCAGGAACCGCCATGGAATTCAGCCAGTTCAACGTCAACACCCTCATGGACATCACTTCCCGCCCGGACCTCGTGTTCGTCAGCGGCAAGGGCTCCTGGCTGGAGGATCATGCGGGCAAGCGATACCTGGACTTCGTGCAGGGCTGGGCGGTGAACACGCTGGGCCATTCGGCTCCGGAAATGCAGCGCGCGCTGGTCGAACAGTCGCAAAAGCTGATGAACCCGTCGCCGGCGTTCTACAACATTCCCTCGATCGAGCTGGCCCAACGCCTGACCGGCGCGTCCTGCTTTGACCGCGTCTTCTTCGCCAACAGCGGCGGCGAAGCCAACGAAGGCGCCATCAAGCTGGCGCGCAAGTGGGGCCAGGTCAAGAAGAACGGCGCCTACAAGATCATCACGATGAACCACGGCTTCCACGGCCGCACGCTGGCCACGATGTCCGCATCGGGCAAGCCGGGCTGGGACAAGATGTTCGCCCCGCAAGTCGAAGGCTTCCCCAAGGCGGAATTGAACGACCTGGAATCCGTGAAGAAGCTGATCGACGACAAGACCGTCGCCATCATGCTGGAGCCGGTGCAAGGCGAAGGCGGCGTCATCCCCGCCACCAAGGAGTTCATGCAAGGCCTGCGCAAGCTGGCCGACGAGAACCAGTTGCTGCTGATCGTGGACGAAGTCCAGACCGGCATGGGCCGCACCGGCAAAATGTTCGCCTACCAGCATTCCGACGTCACGCCGGACATCATGACGCTGGCCAAGGGCATCGGCGGCGGCGTGCCGCTGGCCGCGCTGCTGGCCCGCCAGGACGCCTGCGTGTTCTCGCACGGCGACCAGGGCGGTACGTATAACGGCAACCCGCTGACCACCGCCGTGGGCGTGGCCGTGTTCGACGCCCTGGCCGCCCCGGGCTTCATGGACGCCGTCAACGCGCGCGCCAAGCAACTGTCCGAAGGCCTGCTGGCCCTGTCGGCCAAGTACGGCATGAAGGGCGAACGCGGCCAAGGCCTGCTGCGCGCCCTGATCATGGACCGCGACGACGGCCCCGCCATCGTCGAAGCCGCCCGCAACCAGAACCCGCAAGGCCTGCTGCTGAACGCCCCGCGCCCCAACCTGCTGCGCTTCATGCCCGCGCTGAACGTCACGGCCGAAGAAATCGACCTGATGCTGACGCAACTGGACGCGCTGATCGGGCAGGTGCGCAAGGCTTGATTGATTCAGGCTGGCAAGAGTGAGCAAGGGCCGCGGATTCGCGGCCCTTTTTCTTGCGCGGACAGGCGTTAGGGGGCGCGGGGGACGGGGACCGCACCCTTCATCATTAGCCTATAGTGCAGCAACCGCGCAAAGTCTGTTGCACTATAGGCTAATAAAATCTGCCGTTTTGCTGCGCTATAGGCTAATATTTTCCTAACTTATGACCGCGTACAGGCTAGAAAATGTCCCCCGAACTCAACCAACTTCGCTTGGAACAACTGCAGGCCGCGCTCTCTGCTTACGCAAACCTGCTGGGGCGAAAACCGCCTGCTAGCGGTTGGTTGAAGCTGATCCGGGAGTCACTTGGCTTGACTCAGCGGCAGCAAGCCGAACGCTTGGGAATTTCGGCACCCACGCTTCATAAATCAGAACAAGCGGAAGCGGACGAACGCATCTCGCTCAGGCAACTGCGCAAGCTGGCGGACGGACTTGATTGCGAACTTGTTTATGCCTTGGTGCCTCGCAAGCCGCTCACGGATAGGGTTCAAGAGCGCGCCCGCGCTGTCGCGCTGGAAGAGGTCGGAGGCGTTGCGCACACCATGGGCCTCGAAGACCAGCGCCCAACAGAGGACCGACTCCGTAAACAAGTAGAGCGCAGAATCGATGAACTGCTACGGGGCCGATGGTCCGAGCTATGGCGCTAGATCTTGACTATCAAGACGGCCAGACACCACTGGACCCCGATGAACGGGCGGGCCTCATCCCCGAGCACCTGAGCACCAAGGGCGACTTGAATGATTGGGAGCAGGAAAACCTGTTGCGTGCGGTGCGCTGGTTGAAAAGGGTTCGCTCGCCAGATGTTCTAAGCGAAGGATTCTGCCGAACGCTCCATTCCAAAATGTTTGACCAGACGTGGAGCTGGGCAGGGACCTTCCGGCGGTCAGACAAGAATATCGGTTGTGACTGGACGCAGGTCAGCACACGTCTATCGCAACTGCTTGCCAACACCCGTTGGGGAATCGAGCGTGGCGCCTATCCACCCGACGAAATCGCTGCCCGCTTTCACCGCGACCTGGTCTGGATTCACCCATTCCCAAACGGCAACGGGCGGCATTCCCGAATGATGGCTGACGCTCTTCTACGTAGCCTGGGGCAAGCGCAGTTTTCCTGGGGGGGCGCGGGAAATCTTGTGAACGCCTCCAACGCTCGGACTCGCTATCTCAACGCGCTACGCGCCGCGGACCAGGGCGAATATCACTTGCTGCTTGCGTTTGTTCGCAGCTAAAAGCGCCTTGCCCAGCGGGCCTGTCTATCGCGGCACCCCGGACAAGCGGTAGCCCCCGACCTCAGTGCGACGACACATAGGTGGCGTCGGCAAACGACGCAGGAATCGCGAAGCTTTCGCGCATGCGTCTCGCCTCGGCCGCCGGCGTCAAGCCGAAAAGCCGCTTGAACTCTCGGCTGAATTGCGATGTGCTTGTGTAGCCTACGGCGTGGCCCGCCGCTTCAGCGGTCAAGTCCTGGCGCACCATTAACAGCCTTGCCTGATGGAGCCGCGTCGATTTCACGTACTGCATCGGGGACACTTGCGTGACCGCCTTGAAATGGCTGTGGAAGCTGGGAACGCTCATGCCCGCCTTCTGCGCAAGCTGCGTCACATCAAGCGGTTCGGCGTACGCGGCATGAATATGCCGTAGCGACATCCCTATCCTGCCAAACTGCCCTCGCATCGCCAGTGCCTCGCGCATCGCCCCGCCTTGTGGCCCGGTCAACACGCGGAAATACAGTTCGCGCAGCAGGCCCGGTCCCAGCACGGCGGCTTCGATTGGCTGGTGCATGGCTTCAAGAAAGCGCAGAACGCAGGTGTGCATCCTGTGGTCCATCCGAGTCGACATCATGCTCTTGGGCACCTCCGCCCCATCGCCCGTGCCTGCGTTGCCGATCTGCGCGGCCAGCTCGGCAGCCACCGTGAAATCAAGGTGCAGATAAAGCGCCAGCAATGGGCGTTCCGGTGTTGCATCGGTTTCCATGCTGAAAGGAACCGGCACCGAGACGGCAAGATAGTGATCCTCGTCGTACTGATACATCTGCCCGCCAAAGTACCCCCGCTTGCGCCCTTGGCACACGATCACAATGCCGGGGTCATACAAAACGGGGGTGCGTGAAAGCGCTCGGTCGGAACGCAGGATGCGCACGCTGGGCAGCGCGGTCAGGTTATAGCCTTCGGCGGGCGCCAAGGCGCGCAGTAGCGCGACCGTGCGCTTGGGCGTATCGGAATGCGTGGCCGAACATTGAGTCAAGGCGGCGTTTAGGCTCATAGCTTTATGCAAGAAATTCAGCAAATTCGGGCTGATAAGTCGTCTATGGCAAGAATAGTATGCAGTCTCCTCTTTGCATTTTGGAGACGCAACATGGCGTTGAACAAGATATTCCTGATCTCCGGAGTCAGCAGCGGATTCGGCCGCGCGCTGGCGCAAGAAGCGCTGGCCGCCGGTCACACGGTGGTGGGCACGGTAAGAAGCGCAGACGCGAAGCGCGATTTCGAATCGCTGTCCGATGCGGCCTATGGGCGCGTGCTGGACGTCACCCAGTTCGACCGCATTGACGACGTCGTATCGGAAATCGAAACCAGCGTGGGACCTATCGACGTCCTGGTCAACAACGCCGGGTATGGGCACGAGGGCGTACTGGAAGAGTCGCCGCTATCGGAGATGCGCAGGCAGTTCGACGTGAACGTGTTCGGCGCCGTCGCCATGATGAAGGCAGTGCTGCCCTACCTGCGCGCGCGACGACGCGGTCATATCCTGAATATCACGTCGATGGGCGGACACATAACGATGCCGGGAATCGCCTACTACTGCGGCAGCAAATTCGCGCTGGAAGGCATTTCGGAAAGCCTGGGCAAAGAGGTCAAGCCCTTGGGCATTGCCGTCACCGCGGTCGCGCCCGGCTCTTTCCGAACCGACTGGGCCGGCCGCTCAATGACAAGAACCCCACGTTCCATCCCGGACTACGATGTCATCTTCGACCCGATCCGGCAGGCGCGTGAAGAGAAAAGCGGCAAGCAGCTTGGCGACCCGGTCAAGGCTGCCCGCGCGATGCTTGCCGCGATCGAGGCCGACAATCCTCCGGCGCATCTATTGCTGGGCAGCGATGCGCTGATGCTGGTGCGAGCCAAGCTTGCCGCGTTGGATGACGAGTTTCGAGCGTGGGAGGCGACTACGGTGTCGACGGATGCCTGATACGCTGTAATCAAGACATGCCTTCATAGGAACAACCAGGAGAACCGCCGATGAGCCGACCGGAATTCATCAAGCACTGGACCGAACTTGAAGCGCCCGACGCGCATTCCTACCAGGGCGATACCGAACCCATGGGGCTGGACGCGCCGCTTTCCACGGCACTTGGCATCACGCGCGTCGGCATTCATCACGTGAGGCTGCTGCCCGGTCGACGCACGTCATATCCGCACGCCGAAAGCACCGAGCAGGAATTCGTATTCGTGCTTCAAGGCAAGCCCGATGTCTGGATCGACGGCGTGTTGCATGCCATCGCCGAAGGGGACTGCGTTGCGTTTCCCGCTGGCACCGGCATCTGTCATACCTTCATCGACAACACGCAGGACGAAGTCAGGTTGATGGTGGTCGGCGAACCGACACGCGCCGACAACCTTGTGCGCTTCCCGCTTAACGAAGCGTACGAACGTACCCGCGTGAACCGCTGGGTAGACTGGCCCACCAGGCCGCTGGGCGGCCATGACGGGAAGCCGGACTGAGTGCGTGGTACTGGCACGAGAGCGAGTGCTTTCAAGTTTCAGACCGCGATTTTTGACGTTGAACAATCCGGAAAAGAAGTTCAAGTCCGATTGCGCCTCCTGAATGCTATTTCGACCAAAGAAGATGCCCTCACCCGCCGATAACGTTATCGCCATCTATCAAGACCACGCAGCAGCGTTTGAAGCGCTGCGCGGGACGGGGCTTGTCGAACTCGGCTGGTTGACGAAGTTTTTGTCTTTGATGCCCGTCCAGAATGCGCAAGTGCTCGACATCGGTTGCGGCAACGGTGTCCCAATCGCGCGTCATTTGATCGAAAACGGGTGCTTGGTGACGGGCATCGATACGTCGTTGCCCTTGTTATCGCGGGCGCAATCCACTTTCCCTGACCATCGATGGATCGCCGCTGATATGCGGCGGTTGCCGTTCACCCAGAGCTTTCACGGCTTGATCGCCTGGCATAGCTTCTTCCATCTGAGCCCCGAGGACCAGCGTCCCATGTTCAGCACTTTTCGTCGTCTGGCGGCGCCCGGGGCGGTGTTGATGTTCACCAGCGGGACGTCGCTGGGAGAAGCCATTGGCCAGTTCGAAACCAAGCCGCTTTATCACGGCAGTTTGGACCCCAATGAGTACCGGCAACTGCTCAACGCCAATGGGTTTTCCGTGAAGCAGCACATGGAAAAGGATCCGGCTTGCGGTGGCGCGACGGTATGGCTGGCGCAACGGGACGCTGCCGAGTCCTGAGCCATAACCCTCCCGCGGCGCCATTCGCTACCCCGCCTCTTGCGCCACAATCCCCAGTTCCGCCGCATACCCCGCCAGCTGCGCGCCCACGTGCAGCTTCAACGCGTCCACGAACAACTTGATCTTTGCATCCACGAATTGTCGTGATGGGTACAGCGCATACACGTTGCGCTGGTTCGTGTAATAGCCGGGCAGCACCCGCACCAGCGTGCCCCGGCGCAGATCCTCGATTGCCGAGAAGCCGGCAAGCAGGCCGATGCCCGCGCCATCGCGCAGGGCCGTCGCCATGGCGTCCATATCGTTCACGCCGAAATGCGCGCCGGGCGGGCAGTGGGTGAACGTGCCGTCCGCGCTTTCCAGATGCCATTCGTCCGGGGCGTAGTCCACGGTGCTGAGCAGCACGCAGTCATGCCGGGCAAGGTCTTCGGCGGTTTGCACGGGCGGATGCTGCTTCAGGTAGGCGGGCGATGCGGCCAGGATGCAGTGGCTGACGCCGATTTTCTGGCTGACGTAGGCGGAGTCGGGCAAGGCGCGCGCGATCACGATCCCGACGTCAAGCTGCTCTTCCAGCAGGTTCGGCATGCGCTGCGAAAGCAGCAGGTCAACGGAAACATCGGGGTATTCCTGTCTGTAAGCCATCGCCGCGCGGGTGACCAGAGTGCGACCCAGGCCAGGCACCGCGTGAACGCGCAAGACGCCACGTGGCGAGATCGTTGCATGGCCTGCTTCGGCTTCCGCCCGTTCGACATCGCCCAGGATCGCCACACAGCGGTCATAGAACCGATGCCCCACGTCGGTCACAACCAGGCGGCGGGTGGATCGCTGGATCAGCCGGGCGTTCAGCCCTTCTTCCAGCGTCGTGACCGCGCGTGAAATGTTGCCGACCGTGGTGGAAAGGTGGTTGGCGACGGCAGTGAAGCTGCCCATTTCGACCACCTTCGCAAACACCGACATGTTGTAAAGCTTGTCCATCATGGGTCCATTGTGGGGGGGGCGACTTTTCCTCTGGCAGAGAAAGTCATTCCTTCGCCGGGGGCTAAATTCGCGCCCGTCTCGCGCCTAGACTTCGTTCCATGGTCAGGTCCTGGCCCGGCAGGAAACGAACAATCTTATCGGAGTTTGCAGCCATGAACGGCAACTATGATCCGCTCTACCTCTTCATCAACGGCGAATGGATAGGCGCTGGCGACCGCGACACCGCGGCCGTCATCAACCCGGCCACGCGCCAGGAACTGGGCCGCGTGCCGCTTGCGACGCCCGCCGACCTGGAGCGCGCGCTTGACGTGACGCAGCAGGCGTTCAACGCATGGCGCACCGCGTTTCCCAACGAGCGTGCCCGGGTGCTCAAGCGCGGTGCGGAATTGATGCGCGAGCGGGCCGAGCACATTGCCACGCTGATGACGCTTGAAGAAGGCAAGCCGCTGGTTGAAAGCCGCGATGAAGTGTTGCGCGCGGCCGATTACTTCGACTGGTTTGCCGAGGAAGCCAAACGCATAGACGGCCGCGTGGTGCCCGCCAACCGCCCCGGTGTGCAGCAGCTGGTCAAGCGGCAAGCAATCGGGCCGGTGGCCGCTTTCACGCCCTGGAACTTTCCGGCCATCACGCCGGCACGCAAGCTGGCCGCCGCGCTTGCCGCCGGGTGCAGCGTCATCATCAAGCCGGGCGAAGAAAGCCCCGCCACCGCGCTGGCACTGGCACGTGCCCTGGACGATGCCGGCCTGCCCAAAGGCGTGCTGCAAGTGGTCTTTGGCGTGCCCGACGACGTCTCGCGGCAGTTGATTGCGTCTCCGGTGATCCGCAAGGTGACGTTCACCGGGTCGGTGCCGATCGGCAGGTTGTTGTCGGCACGCGCCGCCGAAGGGGTGAAGCCCATCACGCTGGAGCTGGGCGGGCACGGGCCGGTTCTGGTGTTCAACGATGCCGACGTCGCACGCGCCGCGGTCGAAGGCGCCGCCAACCGGTTTCGTGGCACGGGCCAGGTCTGCATTTCGTCGACACGCTTTCTGGTGCAGCGCGGTGTCTATGACGAATTCCGCGAACATTTCGTCAAGGCCACGCGCGCCCTGAAAGTGGGCAACGGGCTTGATCCTGCCACCCAGGTCGGCCCGCTGGCGAACCCGCGCCAACTTGAGAAGATGCAGGCCTTGATCGCGGATGCGGTGGCGTGCGGGGCCACGGTGCTGACTGGCGGCAACGCCATCGAAGGGGAAGGCTATTTCTTCGAACCGACAGTGCTGGCCGATGTACCGATGCAAGCCAGGATCATGCACGAAGAGCCCTTTGGCCCCATCGCGGTGCTGATGGCCTTTGATGAGCTTGCGGACGGTTTGCAGGAAGCCAACCGCCTGCCCTACGGCTTGTCCGCCTATGCATTCACCCGCGATGCGCGCACGGCGATCGACGTGGCCGATGGGCTGGAAGCCGGCATGATCGGCATCAACCAATATCGCATCGTCGCGACCGAGCTGCCGTTCGGGGGCATGAAGGAAAGCGGACACGGTTCGGAAGGCGGCGTTGAAGGTATCGAGTACTACCTCACGCACAAGTTCATCAGTCAGGCTTGAACAGGGAAAGCACATGTCCAACATCGATTTCAGCCAGCCGCGTGAGGCCGCGCGCGCCTTCACGCCCACGCTGTCGGCCTTCGTCGACAACACGCTTTACCCCGACGTGTGGGGCGACCCCGCGCTGGCGCTCCGAGACCGCAGCCTGGTCACCGTGGCCGCGCTGATTGCCGCTGGCCACACGGACGAACTGCCTGCCCATTTGCGTCGCGCCGTCGGCAACGGTGTGACGCGTGAAGAACTGGCGGCGGCGATCACGCACCTGGCGTTCTACGTCGGCTTTCCCGCAGCAATTACCGCATCGGCGATTGCCCAACACACACTTGCCGCAACACCCGAAAGCGGCGCGAAGGACAAGCAATGAAAGCGATTATTTTTGAACAGTTTGGCGAGGCCGACGTGCTTGAAGTGGCCGATGTTCCCCCGCCCGAAATGCGCCCGGACGACCTTATCGTCCGCGTGCATGCCGCTGGCGTGAACCGCGCCGACCTGACGCACCGCCGGGGTGGCTACGGCCGCCCGAATTTTGGCGATTCCACCATCATGGGCCTGGAGATCGCCGGCGTAGTGCTGCAAGCAGGAAGCGCCGTGCGTGGATTCAAGGTGGGCGACCGCGTGATGGGTGTGGTGGGCGGCGGCGCCTACGCGGAAGTTGCGCGCTTGGACTGGCGCATGGCCTTGCCCGTTCCCGACGCGCTGGATTACGTCCATGCCGCCGCGATCCCCGAAGTGTTCGTCACCGCGCACGAAGCCATGCTGCACCTTGGGCGCTTGCGTGCCGGAGATTCCGTACTGATCCACGCGGCGGCCGGCGGCGTGGGTTCCGCGGCGGTGCAGCTTGCCAGAGCGACGGGCGCCACCGTGTACGCCACGGCCGAGGCCAGCAAGCTGGCACAGGTCCAGCAACTGGGCGCCGATTGCGTCATCGACTATCGCACGCAGGACTACGCGCGGGTCGTGGCCGAACACACGTCCAAGCGGGGCGTGGACGTAGTCATCGACTTCATCGGCGCGCCCAACTTCGCACGCAACATCGCGTCGCTGGCCAACGGCGGGCGGCTGGTTCAGGTGGGTATCCTGGGCGGCGGCGGCCAGGTCAACATCGCGCTTGAAGACATCCTCTATCGCCATCTGCAAATTTTTGGCACCGTCATGAAATCGCGTCCACAAGCCGAAAAACACGCAATGGTGCAGCGCTTTCGCGAGCATTGGCTGGACCGCTTTTCCAGCGGCGCCGGGCTGGTTCCCGTCGTCGACAGCACCTATACGCTTGAACGCGCATCGGACGCGCACCGCCGAATGGAATCGTCCCAGAACGTGGGGAAGATCATTTTGACGATGGGGGCGTAGGGGAACCAGGGCGGCGCGCGCGGGTGCCTGGGGCGCCAATCAGTTGTATCCTTTTGCCCGTCGTCATCATTCACGAGAGAGCGCGCGTGCATTGTCAAACTTGTGGGGCGGCGCATCGCGGTCGTGGCCGGCTTTGCGACGAGTGCAGCAAAACCTTGTCCGGCTTGTCCGACGCCAAACAGGCGCCGCCGCCGCTGGGTGGCTTCGATGTGGAAAAGGAGCCGGCCGCTCCGGCGTATAAAGAACCGCTCTCCAAGGAGGGCGGCTGGGATCGGCCGCAGCTCGTGCGCATGGACGTCATACCCCTCGCGCTGGCGGGCCGTTCGCTACAGCGGGGATGGCTTACCGCGTTCGGCGCGGCGGGGCTGGCCGTCACCATTGGCGAAGTGGCTTTCAAGTGGGGCGTGTGGTGGTTCTGGTTTGTTGTGCCCAGCGCGATTGCGTTTCTGATCGGCCATGGTTTGATGAAGAAGCGGTTTGTACGGCTTGCCGGCTTGTTCAACTTCGAAGCCGATAAGTCGGGGCGGGTCTACCTCACCACGATGGGTGGGAGCTGCCCCGTCTGCAATGCGGAAATCAAGCTGAAAGATATCGGGCCGCAGAAGCGCAGCAAGACGGTCATTCAGTGTGCGGACAACAGGACGCATCAATGGGCGTTCGACCCCAAGCAGCTGGAGTCGCTGTAGCCGGGTGGTTCATTCATCCACCGAACGCATATCGCAGGTCGTCTCGGCGGACGCGCAGAGGCCCCGAAACCACGCGCGCCCTCGCGCACGATCCTTCGGGGCAAGGCGTTCGAATTTCTCGTTGTTGCGCATCTCGTAATCAAGCAGCAGCCAGTCGCCTTCGCATGCCACGATGCCTTGCAGCGTGGCGCGCTCGGTCAGCCAGTCGTGGCCCAGGTCCAGCAGCCGTTCGGTGGCGATGTCCGGGCGCGCGTAACCCCGCGCCGACTGGATGCCGACTTGCGCATCCGCCGCTTCGATCCAGCCTTCGCCGCGATACACAGGCCGGGGCTGGCTGACGTCGCCACCCGTCATGTCGTCGCTGGCATTCTTGATCTTGAGCCAGCCGTCGCGCGCCTCGGTGACATCGAACGTGACGCTGTAGTAATCGATATCCGGATCGGGGCCATCGCCCAGCGTAGTGGGCAGGCTGCCCAGCACGTCGGACGTGGCGGACGCCTCGGCGCGCACCAGAATTTCGGGCTTCTGGTTGGTGGTCCACCCTGAAAAGGCGCATGCCGTCGGGCCTGGCGGCGTCCAGGCGGCAACGCTGGACGGGGCTTGCGCGCCCACAAGGGGCGGCAGCGTCAGCGCGGCAAGCAGCACAAGCGTACGTTGAACGGTCATTGGGAATTACCGCTGAAGGCAGCTGCTGATGTCCGACGCGAGCCGGGCCATTTCCTTGTCCACGCCCAGGTCCGTGCAATAAGCGCCCGCGCCACGCAAAGACAGCTTCAAGGTAGACGTCTGCTTTGAGACCTCGGCCCGCAGACGGAAGCCGCCGGTGTTGGGCGTGCTGTAATTTTTTGACTCCAGCACGCCGGATTGCGTGTCGCGGATGGCGTAGCCGCTGTCGAACAGCGAACCATGGTCTTTGTTGGAGACGCTTGCCTGATCGATGCAGGCGAACACCGCATCAACCGATGCGTTTTGCGGCACCGCGATCGACGCGCTTTTGCTGGGACCGAATGCGTCGCACATGCCGGAGGACATAGAACAAGCGCCCAGCAATGCGGCAATACCCAACGTCAATGCCAGGCGGCCCGATCGCTGCCAGCTTGCCCACGCCTTGCGATTGCAGTGCATATCCTTGATCTCCTGAAACGCCTTGAAGTGCCATGAAGTGGCACCGTGGTTACCGTGTGGCAGCGATATTCGCGCGCCGCAACGAAGCGCGCAACGTGTGTTCCAGCTGGCCCAGACCCACATTGCCGCAGCCAACCAAGGTCAGTTCCTGCAAACGTCGCAACGTTGCCAGCACGCTGATATCCGCAATGCGCGCGCAGTACTGGATGTTCAGAAATTCCAACTCGGCAAGGGTCGCAATCGAGCCGATCGTATCCAGCAAGGGTAGGTTCTTCAGACGCAGCGAACGCAGGCCGGGCAGCTGTTCAATGCCGGATAGCGTTGTCAGGGTCCGCCCACCCAACAGGCCAAGCGCGACCAGCGGCAGCGGCGCCAGGCGATTGAACAGCGACGAATCGAACGGCACGTTCCACAGGTTCAGTTCTTTCAACGCCAGCTGCAACGCGCTATCCACTAACGCGCCGCGCCGATCGGGAATGGCCGATAGCGATATCAACGCGGGGAAGTCCTGTGGGTCCATGCGCAGCGTTGCGCCGACGGTCAGGGATTCCAGGCGGGGCATCGGACCCGCCTGCCAGGTATAGGTGCCCGATTGGGGATGCATGGACAAGTGGCGCAGGCTGGCGGGCAGCATATCGGCGCGCAGCCCCTTTACGACACTGGGAAGGATGACGCCCGGTCCAATCGACAAATGGACCAGCGAGGGCAGCCGGGCGATGAGCTCGGGCAGGACTTGCAGGGGATCTTCGTGCGGCGCCCACAGGTGCACGTCTGTGATCTGGGCCAGCGTGGCCTCGTCCGGTGGCGCATCGTAGAACACGAGGCGCGCATCGTCGCCGGGAAAGTGCGCGGACTGGCGGCTATGCATGAAGCGCCAAGTCTGATCCCGGCCGGGCAGGGGCGTCGAAAACGGGATGGGCGACATGCGGTTTTCCAAAGGAATTTGGATCGCCAGTTTACGACGCGGATCAAGACCGCGATCACCCATGTGTAGCGCGGCCCGGGCTCTTTGGACCTTATGGGGCCGACCTGTCAAAAACGTGAACGACGCGGAAGCGCTCACACACCAGCATCATGTCCGGCGAGTAACCGCCATTGCGTTCGAAGTAGGCAATGTGTTCGTCGCGCCAGACCGGGTACGGGCCTTCGCCTTCGGCGACGGCGAACGCTTCGTCGACCTGGTCAAAGCGCTGGATCAATACGCCGGTCGTCTCGATGACGCAGGCGGGGCGGCCCTGGCCGTCCAGCACGACATCGCGCCGGCCCGCTTGGGGTACGGGCTCTTCGTCGCCGAAGTGGTGCAGCGCGCCGCAAGTGGCGGTCTTGGTTCCGGCCAGCACAAGGGCCAGCAAGGCGTCGGCAAGTTCCGGCGAATCGCCGAATTGAAACGTCACGGCGTCTTCGAAGGGGGCGGGTGGTTTCATGGTTGGCATGGGTGCTGCACCTGATTCGGGTCGGGGATGGACGTTGTGCGGTCCACGGCCAGGCGCAACTTTTTGAACGCGGGCCGAGTACGAGACTGGAACGTGATGATGGCATTCTAGTGACTTTGACGCGGGCGAGCCGTGACCCCGCCGGCATGCCCATTACCTGCCACCGCCCGGCCCCTACGCGCCTGCCGCCGCGCGCGCGTGCGACCGTGACGTCAGGGTGGCCAGCATCGCCGCCACCAGCAGCACCACGGCGCTGACTGCAAAGGTGCTTCGATACCCGCTGTGGTCGAACAGCAGCCCCCCTATCGTCGACCCCAGCGCGATGGACAGCTGGATCACCGCCACCATCAAGCCGCCCGCGGCTTCGGCGGATCGGGGCATGGCTTGTGCCACCCAACTCCACCAGCCGACGGGCGCGGCAGTGGCCAGCAGCCCCCACAAGCCCAACAGCATCGCGACCACGGTCAGCGAGGCGCCGAACGGGATCAGCGCCAGGGCGATGGCCGCCATCAACACGGGGATGACGATCAGGGGCGGATACAGGCCTTTTTTGAGGACCGTGCCAATCAGGCCGGTGCCCACGACGCCCGCCACGCCAATGGCCAGCAAGACCAGCGACAACGCCGACACGCCCACGTGCGTGACGGTTTCCAGGAAAGGCCGCAAGTAGGTGAACAGCGCGAATTGCCCCATGAAGAACGCACCGCAAGCGGCCATGGCCAGCGCAACGAAGGGGCGCTTGAGCAGCGTGACTGCGTTGCCCGACGCTCGCGTAGGCGGCTCGGCTTGCATGGCGGGCAGGCTGACCCATTGCCACGCCAGCGCCAGTGCCGCCACCGGCACCAGGCACAGGAAGGCGCCGCGCCACCCTATCGCCGCCGCCAGGTAGCTGCCCAGCGGCGGCGCCACGACGGTGGCCAGCGCATTGCCGCCATTGAAGACGGCCAAGGCGCGGGGCACCTGGCGCGGCGGTACCAGCCGCATGGCGGTCGCCGCCGACATCGACCAGAAACCGCCGATGACCACGCCGATCAGCGCGCGGCCCACCATGTACACCGGGTAATTCGGCGCCAACGCCACGGTGGCGCCAGAGACGGCCATCAGCGCCGTCAACCCCAGCAACAGCGTCTTGCGATTCATGCTGCCGGCCAGTCTGCCGATGGACAGGCTGGTCAGTACCGCGAACGCGCCCGAAATGGCAATGCCCTGCCCCGCCAGCCCTTCGCTGACCTGGAGGTCCGTGGCGATCAGGGTCAGCAGGCTGACCGGCATGAATTCCGAGGCGATCAGCGCAAAGACGCACAACGTCATTGCGAAGACGCCGCCCCAATGGGCCGGCGCATCGGGGCTGACGTGCACAACCCCGGGTGCGTCGTGATCCGGCGTACCGCCCGCCGTGGCCTGCTGCGTGGATGTGGTCATGACGCCTCCACGCGCCCCAGATGCTTGTCGAAGAATGCGTTCAACGTCGCCCACGGAATCAACGTGACGCGGTCGTAGAGGTCGACATGGCCGGCACCGGGAACGATGTGCAGGGTCTTGGGCTCGGCCGCCCGGCGATAGGCGTCTTCGCTGAACTCGCGCGAATGCGCCTGGTCGCCGGTGATCAACAGCAGCGGGCGGGGCGAAATCGTTTCAATGTCGTTGAACGGATAGAAGTTCATGAACTTGACGTTGCTGGTCAGCGTGGGGTGCGTCGTCAATGCGGGTGAGGAGCCGGCGGGCGTGAATTGCCCGCGCGGCGTGCGGTAGAAGTCGTAGAACTCGCGGTCCACAGGCGTCGAATCGGCAGTCAGCTGATGCACGCTGCCGCTGGTGTACTTTCGTTCGCCACCGGCGAATTCCACATCGCGCTGTTGCGCGGCGTCGGCAATGATGG
Organism: Achromobacter sp. 1L-A-4-B-C2; assembly: GCF_057291955.1. Lineage (NCBI taxonomy): Bacteria > Pseudomonadati > Pseudomonadota > Betaproteobacteria > Burkholderiales > Alcaligenaceae > Achromobacter > Achromobacter sp. 1L-A-4-B-C2. The sequence continues at coordinate 641,892 of NZ_JBXAWP010000004.1, read as the reverse complement.
CCTGGCGTTGCGCAGGCGTCAGCGTGCGGTTCAACGCGTGGCGGTTGGCGGCGCCCATGTCGTACATGCTGACCGTGGCAATGGCTTTGATGCGCGGGTCGATCTTGGCCGCGCTGATGACGAAGCTGCCGCTTCCGCAAACGCCGATGGCGCCGACATTGTCCCGATCAACCATGGGCTGCGCCCGCAGGAAGTCCACGGCCGCGCTGAAGTCTTCGGCGTAGATGTCCGGCGATACGGCGTTGCGCGGCTGGCCGGCGCTTGCGCCCCAGAACGACAGGTCCAAAGACAGCGCGACGAAGCCCTGCTCGGCCATCTTGGTGGCATACAGGTTTGCGCTTTGTTCCTTGACGGCGCCCATGGGGTGGCCGACCACAATCGCGGGCGTTTTTTTGCGGCGGTCCAGATCCTTGGGGGTGAACAGGTTGCCAGCCACCTCCATCTGGTATTGGTTCTTGAACGTCACCTTCTGGACCGTGACGCGGTCGCTGGTGTAGAAGTTATCGGCGCCTTCGGGCGTTGCGCCTGCCGGTTGCGCGGCAGCGGCCAATGCGGCGGTGCCCGTGGACGACAACGCGCCCAGCGCTGCCATGCCGGTGCCGATGCCGGCGGCCTTTAACAAGGTGCGGCGGTTGGCATCGGGTTGATGGGCCGGGTCGACAGCGGCGGTTTCAAGGGGGCTGGACGCTTGCATGGCGGCTTCCTTCACGGGAGTTGACGGGAATTGACGGGATGGTCTCCATTTTGAAGATGAGCGATAAGCTAGACTAGGTAATGAATCCTTAATTGCCCTATTAGTCCAGCTAATAAATAAAACGAGCCGCGCGCATGGCGAAACGCAACCTGAACGATCTGCTGGCCTTTGTTACCGTGGCGCGGGAACGCAGCTTCACGCGCGCGGCGGGCACGCTGGGCGTGACGCAATCGGCGTTAAGCCAGGCGGTGCGCGGCCTGGAAGAACGGCTGCAAATCCGGCTGCTGACGCGCACCACGCGCAGCGTGTCGCCCACGCCCGCCGGCGAGCGGCTGATGCAGGCCATTGGCCACCGCTTTGACGAAATCGAAGCGGAGCTGGATGCGCTGACCGAACTGCGCGACAAGCCCGCCGGCACGGTGCGCATCACCTGCGGCGATCACATCTTGCGGTCCGTGCTGTTGCCCCGGTTGGCGCCGGTACTGCGCGACTACCCCGAAATCAATGTCGAGTTCGACGTCAGCTATGGGCTGCGCGATATCGTCGCCGACCGCTTCGATGCAGGCGTGCGCCTGGGTAACACCATCGACAAAGACATGATCGCCGTGCCGATCGGGCCGGTGCTGCGCATGGCGGTGGTGGGCTCGCCCGACTACTTTTCCCGGCATCCCATACCGTTGACGCCCGACGACCTGACCGCGCATCAATGCATCAATCAGCGCATGCCGACGTCTGGCGGCTTGTATGTGTGGGACTTTGAACGCCGTGGCCGGCAGGTGAATGTGCGCGTGGATGGGCAGCTGATCTTCAACACCGCACCGCCGCAGGTGGACGCGGCGCTGGCGGGGCTGGGCTTGGCCCTGCTGCCCGAAGATGAACTGATGCCGCACATCGAAGCCGGCGCACTGGTGCGCGTACTGGAAGACTGGTGCCCGACGTTCACCGGCTATCACCTTTACTATCCCAGCCGCCGCCAGCCCTCGCCGGCGTTTTCCATCGTGTTGAAGGCGCTGCGACGCGGGTGATGTGTGATCGGCGCTGCGTTATCGACGTTGCGCTATCGATGTTGCTTTATCGACGTTGCGCTATCGACGTTGCGTTATCGGACCCACGCGCTTGGCGCGCTCGGATCAGCGCACGTCCGCCGCCAGCTTGATGCTCAAGCCGATCAACGCCAACCCGGCCAGCCGCCTCGCCACGGTCCGGGCGCCCGGCAATGCCGAGCAGCGCCGCGCCACCCGGTGGCCGATCGACACCAAGGCGGTTTGGTAAAGCAGGCTTAGCACCGTTACGTGCAGCATCATCGCCAACAGCGTTGCAGGGCTGGCTTGCGGCTTCAGGAACAAGGGAAAGAACGCCACAAAGAACAGCATGACCTTGGGGTTGGTCAGACTGACCAGGAACGCGCGGCGAAAGGCGGCCCGCGCCGACACGCGCCTGGCAGGCGCCCCGCCATCCATCGCGCCCTGTTTGCGCAATAGCTGCACGCCCAGCCACAGCAAGTACGCCACGCCGGACCATTGCAGCGCTCGGAAGATCAGCGGGTGCGCCTGCATGATGGCGGCCAGGCCCGCCACGGCCGCCACCATGAACAGCAAGTCGCCCGCCAGCGTGCCCATCACGGCGGCCATGCCCGCGCGCTTGCCGTTGCGCGCGGTGGCGTCAAGAATGGCGATCGTGCCCGCGCCGGGCACCGCCTGGAATATCAGGATGGCAACGATGAAACTGCCGTAGTGCTGGATATCGAGCATGCTGTTTTGGTTCAACCGTCTGCATTGAGGAACCCAAATTATCGAGTCCACCCCAGGCTTCGATACAGTACATTCTTCTTCTGAAAAGCGATTTCCCTGTCGTTTTTTCTTGTGAAAACGGGGCTGCGCAAGAATGGATAAAAATGATCTGGATGACATCGCTTGGCGTCTGTTGCGCGCGCTGCAAGAGGATGCGCGCGCGCCGTTGAAGACCTTGGCCCAAGCGGCCGGTTTGTCGGTGGCGGCCACGGCGGAAAGACTTAAGCGCTTGCAGGACGCGGGCATCGCGCAGCGTTTTTCGGTTGAGGTGGACGCCGCAAAAGCGGGATACCCGGTAAAGGCCATCGTTGGCATCACGGCGACGCAGCCGGGCAAGAAGGCGCTTCTGGATCGCTTGCGCCAGGCGCCCGAAGTGCTGGAGTGCCATCACGTCGCCGGCGCGGATTCCTACATGATGACGGTGGTGGCCACTGGCCTGGCGGATCTGGAACGCTTTATCGGCACGATCAACGGCTATGGCGAAACCCGAACATCCATCGTTTTCTCCACGCCGATTGAGCGCCGGGGCGTGGTGCCGCCCGGCGTTGGCAAGCGAACCTAGCGCCCGGCCGCTGCCGCCTGCGCGCGCGGCACGGGCTTCTGGTCGAACGCCCGTTCCTCTGGCAAACTTCCCGCCATGCTACGCATCGACAACCTCAGCAAGCGCTACGGCGACTACCTTGTATTCCAAGGCCTGACTCATACGTTCGAGCCCGGCTGCATGGCGCTGTGCGAAGAAGACAGCACCGGAAAATCCAGCTTGCTGGGCATCATCGCGGGCGTGATCCCGCCTGACGGCGGAGACGTCTGGATAGACGGGCATTCCCTTGAGCAAGCACCGCGGCTAGCCCGGTCGCGCGTGGCTTATGTGCCGGACAACTGCCTGGAATTTCCCACGCAGACCGGGCGCGACTTCCTGTTGAAAGCGGCGGCGCAAAAAAACGTCGGCCTGGATGACAGCGTGCTGGATCTGGCATCGCGCCTGGGCTTGGAACCGCATCTGGACAAGCGCTTTGAGCAGATGTCCACGGGCACGCGCCGCAAGGTGTACCTGACGGCCGCCGCGCTGGGCGAGCCGGCCGTCGTGGTTGCCGACGGTGCCAGCAACGGGCTGGACGCGCAGGCGCGCGCCGTGCTGGCCGACGTGTTCAAGACCTGGGCGCGGGACCGCGTCGTGCTGTTTGCCAGCCACGACCCCGAACTGGTGCAAGCCTGCAACGCGCGCATGCTTAACGTGGCCGATCTGCGCCAGGCAGCGGGGCCAGCTAGCCGCTAGCCGCTGGCTGTTGACCGTCGACTGTTCACCGCCAGCCGCTAGTCGCCAGCCGTTAGCCGTTAGCCGATAGCCGATAGCCGATAGCCCCCGCGCGCGCCTGAAACACATCAGCGCCTGGACGCCTGCAAGACCTCGATGAACGCCTTGCTGAATGCGGGGATGTCGTCGGGTTTGCGGCTGGATACCAGCGTGCCGTCCACCACCACTTCCTGATCCACCCAGTTGGCGCCGGCGTTGCGCAGGTCGTCCTGTAGCGACGGCCAGCTGGTCATGGTGCGGCCGCGCACGACGTTCGCGGACACCAGCAGCCACGGCCCGTGGCAGATAACGGCAACGGGCTTGCCCGCGTCCAACATGGCACGAACAAAGTCCTGCGCCTTGGGATGCATGCGGATTTCGTCCCCGTTCATTACGCCGCCGGGCAACAGCAGCCCATCGAATACCGACGGTTCCGCTTCGGCCTGCGTGAACGTCAGGTCCACGGGAAAGCGGTCGCCGGGTTTGTCGTGATGCATGCCTTGAATCGGCTCGCCGCGCGCCGATATCAACACGGTGCGGGCGCCTTCCGCTTGCAGACGGTCGCGCGGACCGGTCAGTTCTACCTGTTCGAAACCATCCACGGCCAGAATCGCGATGGTCATGTCGTTAAGAGTTGCCATGATTGCTCCCTGTGCGGGGCCCCGTGCGAGCGACACGCGGCGGGCCGGGGCCGCGCCCGCCGAGTCGTTGGCGCAGCAAGTGCCATGCCGACAGCGCGCGCGGGCTAGGGAATATCTGGCGCGGATCGCTCAGGCCACGTTGGCGAAACGCTGGTCCAGATACGCAATGATCTCGCTGGATTCATACATCCAGCGCGTGCCGGCGGCCTCGTCGATACGCAGGCAAGGCACCTTGATCTTGCCGCCGCCAGCCAGCAGCTGTTCACGCGCCTGGGGGTCGTTCTTGGCGTCGTGCAGCGTTACCGGCACGTTCAGGCGGTGCATGGCCCGACGCGTTTTCACGCAGAACGGGCAGGCCTTGAATTGGTAAAGCGACAGCGCGGCGGCTTCCGCGTTGACGCTGGCCTGGCCTTGGGCCGATCGCTGTTGCGGGCGCGGACGAGTCAGCGCGTCGCCAATGACGATCAGTTGACCCAGGCCGACACGCAGGGCTTTGACTAGCATGGAGAATGGACTCAAAACAAAGGAAAGAGGCGGTCAGTCTACTCTTTCGCCGCGCCCCGCCCTCAGGTCTGCGCCGACTCGTGGCCGTGCAGCGTCTTCAGCCTTCGCAATTCCGGAAACCACCGCATCCACAGCCCGGCGACCGCAATCGTGCCCATGCCACCCAGCACCACGGCCGGCACCGCGCCGAACAGCGCGGCCGTCAAACCGGATTCAAATTCGCCCAGCTGGTTCGACGCGCCGATAAACAAGGTGTTCACCGCGCTGACACGGCCCAGCATGTGGTCGGGCGTGTTCAGCTGCACCAGCGAGGACCGCACCACGACACTGACCGCGTCGGCCGCGCCCAGCACGACCAGGGCCGCCACGGACAACGGAATTGACGTGGACAAACCAAATACGGTCGTCGCCAACCCGAACACGATCAGCGAACCGAACAGCAGCCGCCCGACGTTGTCGCCCAGGCTTAAGCGCGCCAGCGTCAACGACATCAAGGCCGCGCCGCACGCGGGCGCCGCACGCAAGGCGCCCAAGGCCCATGGCCCGGCATTAAGGATGTCTTTGGCGAACAGCGGCAGCAAGGCCGTGGCGCCGCCCAGCAGCACCGCGAATAGATCCAGCGACAAGGTGCCCAGCAGCAGCCGGCGTTGGAAGATGAAGGTGATGCCCGCGAACAGCGTGCGCCAGGTTGTGGGTTCCTTGCGCGGCGGCGCGCGTTCGATGACCAGGGTGGCAATGGACGCGAATGCCGTCAGGTACAACGCGGCTGCCACGCAATAGATCCAGCCGGCGCCCAGGCTGTAGCCGATGCCGCCCAGCGCGGGTCCGGCGATCTGGGCGATCTGCCCGCCCGATGATGACAGTGCCGTGGCGCGCGGCAGCCATGCGCGCGGCACCACGGCGGGGATGAGCGTGGACAAGGTGGGCGCTTCGAACGCGCGCGCCGAACTCATGATGATGATGGTGGCGTAGATCAGCGTCTTGCCGCCCACGCCATGCAGCGCGGCAATGGCCAGCACCAGCGTCGCCAGCGTTTCCATCGCCATGCACACGGCGACGATCTTGCGGCGGTCGTAGCGGTCGGCCACGTGGCCCACCACCAGCGTCAGCGCGGCCATGGGCAGGAACTGGGCCAGGCCGATCAAGCCCAGGTCCATGGCGCTGCCGGACAGCGCGTAGATCTGCCAGCCGACCGCTACCGAGACGATCTGGAAGGCCAGTGACGCGCTGACGCGGGCGAACAGGAAGTGCAGGAAAGGTGGGCGGGTAAGCGGACTGGGGGAATCGGGGGCGGGCATGAGAGCGTGCGCGGCAGGCGCGCGGACGGCGCCGGAAGGCACATTCTAGTGACAGCCGGCTGACGCGAAACTAAAGCGACAGCCGGCGGGGCAATGCGCAGCGGTCAAGGCGGCAGAGCGCGCCGCGTGGGACATGCCGCCGAGGGCGCCGCCAACCCGTGCCACCACTCGTGCCACCAAACCGTGCCACCCCTCCGCGCCACCCCTCCGCGACTGTGTGCGGCGATTCTCGCTTACGCCCCGATCGACACCAGCTCGGCGCCTTCGGTGACCTGATCGCCCACGCCGTAGAACACCTCTTCGACCTTCCCGTCGCCCGGCGCGGAAATGGTGTGCTCCATTTTCATGGCTTCCATCACCAGAAGCGGTTGGCCCTTTTCGACCGTGTCGCCCGCCTTGACCGAGATCGAGATGATCTTGCCCGGCATCGGCGCGGTCAGGCCGCCGGCATGCTCGCCCTGCGTGTCCTGCGCGTGCGCCAGCGGGTCGTACAGTTCCAGCACGTGTGCGCCGTTGTCGCCAAAGACGTGGGCGCGGTCGGCGTGCAGCACGACGGTGCCGGCGTTTTCATGGCCGGCCAGCGTAATGCGCAGGCCATAGGCCAGGTTGGGATTCGCGCTGGCATGCGCGCGCCACAGGAACGGCTGCGGACCCGCGCCGGTGTCCAGCGTCCACGCGCCGCCTTGGCGCGCAACGGTGACGCGGCGCGTCTCGCCGTTGTCCACCCATTGCAGGTGGCGCTGATACTGGCCGCCCAAGCGCCAGCCGTCGCGTGCGTCCCAAGGGTCGGCGGGGCCTTTGCCGGCAGACGTTGCGTTCGGCTGGGCCAGGCCCTGGCGCACCAGCACGGCGGCCGATGCCAGCGCCAGCGTGGCGGCGTCGGCGGGCTGCGGTTCGGGCAGCAGCGTGGCGCGCTGGCGTTCGATCAGGCCGGTGTCCAGGTCGGCCGCTGCAAACGCGGTGTCTTTCATCAGCCGCGACAGGAAGGCCACGTTGGTCTGCACGCCCACGGCCTGCGTTTGCGCCAACGCCTGCAACATGCGCTGGCGGGCCTGGTCGCGGTCGGCGCCATGCACGATCAGCTTGGCGATCATGGGGTCATAGAACGGCGTGATCGTGTCGCCCGTGCGCACGCCACCATCGACGCGGATGTCGGCGTTGGCGAACGCGGTGTGCGGCGGCAGGCCCAGGTAGGCCAGGGTCCCGATCGACGGCAGGAAGCCCTTTTCAGGGTTCTCGGCGTAGATGCGGGCCTCGATGGCATGGCCGTTGATGCGCAGGTCTTCCTGGCGCGCCGGCAGCGGCTGGCCGGCGGCCACGCGCAGCTGCCATTCCACCAGGTCGTGGCCGGTGATCATTTCCGTGACCGGGTGTTCGACTTGCAGCCGCGTGTTCATTTCCATGAAGTAAAAGCGGCCGTCGGGCTCGGCAATGAATTCCACCGTGCCCGCGCCCACATAGCCCACGGCGCGCGCGGCGGCCACGGCGGCTTCGCCCATGGCGCGGCGGCGCTCTTCGGTCATGCCGGGGGCGGGGGCTTCTTCAATGACTTTCTGGTGGCGGCGCTGCACCGAGCAATCGCGTTCAAACAGGTAGACGCAATTGCCCTGCGTGTCCGCGAACACCTGGATTTCAATGTGGCGCGGCTTTTGCAGATAGCGTTCGATCAGCACGCGGTCATCGCCAAAGCTGGATGCCGCTTCGCGTTGGCAAGAGGCCAGCGCGTCCAGGAATGCACCGGACGATTCCACGACGCGCATGCCCTTGCCGCCGCCGCCCGCGCTGGCCTTGATCAGCACGGGGTAGCCGATGCCGTCCGCCTGCGTCTTCAGGAATTGCGGGTCCTGGTTGTCGCCGTGATAGCCGGGCACCAGCGGCACGCCGGCTTTTTCCATCAGCGATTTGGCGGCCGACTTGCTGCCCATGGCGGCAATGGCGGATGCCGGCGGGCCCACGAACGCGATGCCGGCCTGTTGAGCGGCTTGCGCGAACGCTTCGTTTTCCGACAAGAAGCCATAACCCGGGTGGATGGCGCCCGCGCCGGTGTCGCGCGCGGCTTGCAGGATGGCGTCGGCGCGCAGATAGCTGGCGCGCGGTTCCGATCCGCCGATGTACACGGCTTGATCGCAAGCGGCCACGTGGCGCGCGTTGGCGTCCGCATCCGAATAGACGGCGACGGTGCGGATGCCCATGCGGCGGGCAGTGGCGGCGACGCGGCAGGCGATCTCGCCGCGATTGGCAATCAGCAAAGTGTCGAACATGAATGTCATCCTGGCTGTAATTCTTCTTGAACTGCAAGCGCTGCGGTAAGGGGCGCGATGGGGCCGATGCCCTACATGCGGAAGACGCCGAACCGCGTGTCTTCGATGGGCGCGTTCAGCGCGGCCGACAGCGCCAGCCCCAGCACGCGGCGCGTGTCGGCGGGCGCGATGATGCCGTCGTCCCACAGCCGCGCGGTGGCGTAGTACGGATGGCCTTCGTGTTCGTACTGTTCGCGGATGGGCGCCTTGAACGCGGCTTCTTCGTCGGCCGACCACTGGCCGCCGCGCGCTTCGATGCCGTCGCGCTTGACGGTGGCCAGCACGCTGGCGGCCTGCTCGCCGCCCATGACGGAGATGCGGGCGTTGGGCCACATGAACAGCATGCGCGGTGAATAGGCGCGACCGCACATGCCGTAGTTGCCGGCGCCGAACGAGCCGCCGATCAGCACGGTGAACTTGGGCACGGCGGCGGTGGCCACCGCCGTCACCATCTTGGCACCGTGGCGCGCGATGCCTTCGTTTTCGTATTTGCGGCCAACCATGAAGCCGGTGATGTTCTGCAGGAACACCAGCGGAATCTTGCGCTGCGCGCACAGTTCGATAAAGTGCGCGCCCTTTTGCGCCGACTCTGAAAACAGGATGCCGTTGTTGGCGACGATGCCCACGGGCATGCCCTGGATATGCGCAAAGCCGGTCACCAGCGTGGGGCCGAAGCGCGCCTTGAATTCATCGAACTCCGAGCCGTCCACGATGCGCGCGATGACTTCGCGCACGTCATAGGGCTTGCGCGTGTCGGCGGGAATGATGCCGTTCAGTTCGCTGGGGTCGTAGCGCGGTTCGCGCGGCGCGACGGTGGCCAGTTGCGCGGGCTTCTTGCGATTGAGCCGCGCGACGGCGTTGCGCGCCAGTTGCAGCGCGTGCATGTCGTTGGCGGCCAGGTGGTCCACCACGCCGGACAGGCGCGTGTGCACGTCGCCGCCGCCCAGGTCCTCGGCGCTGACTTCTTCGCCCGTGGCCGCCTTTACCAGCGGCGGGCCGCCCAGGAAGATGGTGCCCTGGTTCTTCACGATGATGGATTCATCGCTCATGGCGGGCACGTAGGCGCCGCCGGCGGTGCACGAGCCCATCACCACGGCGATCTGCGAAATGCCCTGCGCGGACATCTGCGCCTGGTTGTAGAAGATGCGGCCGAAGTGTTCGCGGTCGGGGAACACTTCGTCTTGCTGCGGCAGGTTGGCGCCGCCCGAATCCACCAGGTAGACGCAGGGGAGATGGTTTTGCGCCGCGATTTCCTGTGCACGCAGGTGCTTCTTGACGGTCATCGGGTAGTACGTGCCGCCCTTGACGGTGGCGTCGTTGCAGACGATGACGCATTCGGTGCCCGACACACGCCCGATGCCGGTGATGACGCCCGCGCCGGGCGCGTCGCCGTCGTACATGCCGTGCGCCGCCATGGGCGACAGTTCCAGGAACGGCGTGCCCGGATCGATCAGGTTTTCGACGCGGTCGCGTGGCAGCAGCTTGCCGCGCGCCACGTGCTTGGCGCGCGCGGCTTCACTGCCGCCCAGCGCGGTCTGCGCCAGTTTCTGATTCAGATCATCCAGCTGCGCCTGCATGGCGCGCGCGTTATCGGTGTAGTCCTGCGACCGCGGATTGATGCGGGATTCGATGATGGGCATGGGGTTCCACCCGTCCTGCGTGATTGGAATTTGAAGGCGCTCTGGTCGAGCGGTTTGTCTCTGCTTCCCGGTGGGCCGGGCATTCTTGTCGAATGGGTTTTCGTTGCGCCTTTCCCGGCATGACCCGCGACTCGTGGTCGCGTCCGGAAGACATACAAGAAAGGCGCGGCGAAAAGCCAATCGGGAGACGGAGATGATTCCGTCTCCCTGGCCATGGTTCAGGCCGTGATTTAGGCCATGACTTAGGCCACGTACTTAGACCATTTCGATAGCCATCGCCACGGCTTCACCGCCGCCGATGCACAGCGTGGCAACGCCGCGCTTGCCGCCGGTCTTGCGCAATGCGCCGACCAGCGTGGCCATCAGGCGCGCGCCCGATGCCCCGATGGGGTGGCCCAGGGCGGTGGCGCCGCCATGCACGTTGACCTTGTCGTGCGGCAGCTTGAAGTCGTTCATGGCGGCCATGGTGACCACCGCGAAGGCTTCGTTGATTTCGTACAGGTCCACGTCCTCGGCCTTCCAGCCGGTCTTGGCGAACAGGTTTTTCAGCGCGCCGACCGGCGCGGTGGTGAACCAGCCCGGCTCTTGCGAATGCTGGCTGTGGCCGACGATGCGGGCCAGCGGCTTGACGCCGAGTTTTTCGGCGGTAGACGCGCGCATCAGCACCATCGCGGCGGCGCCGTCGGAAATCGACGACGAGTTGGCGGCGGTGATGGTGCCGTCTTTCTTGAAGGCGGGCTTGAGCGTGGGGATCTTTTCCGGCATGGCCTTGGTGGGGGCTTCGTCGGTGTCGATCACCGTGTCGCCCTTGCGGCCGGCAACGGTAACGGGCGCGATTTCCCACTTGAAGCTGCCGTCTTCGGTGGCGGCGCGGGCGCGGCGCAGCGATTCCAGCGAGAAAGCATCCTGCTGTTCACGCGTGAATTCGTACTTCGCGGCGCAGTCTTCGGCGAACACGCCCATGGCCTTGCCCTTGTCGTAGGCATCTTCCAGGCCGTCCAGCGCCATGTGGTCATACACGGTGTTGTGGCCGAAGCGGTAGCCCTGGCGTGCCTTGAGCAGCAAGTACGGCGCGTTGCTCATGCTTTCCTGGCCACCCGCCACCACCACCTGGGCGCTGCCGGCAGCCAGCAGGTCGTGGCCGAACATGGCTGCCTTCAGGCCTGAACCGCACACCTTGTGGATCGTGGTGCATGCCACGCCCAGCGGCAGGCCGGCACCCAGCGCCGCCTGGCGCGCGGGCGCCTGGCCCTGGCCGGCTTGCAGCACGTTGCCCATGATGACTTCGTCGACCTGGTCCGGCTTGATGCCGGCGCGTTCGATGGCGGCCTTGATGGCCACCGAACCCAGCTCATGCGCGGCCAGGCCGGACAGGCTGCCCAGCATGCCGCCCATGGGGGTGCGGGCGATGGAAACGATAACGATGGGATCTGACATGACTAACTCCTGTGGGGGTCGGGACAGCGTCTGGGTGTCGGCGCTACGCGGTCGCCAGAAAGGCGTGCCGGACGCAGGCGTCTGTCCGTATCGTAAGGGAAAAATTCTTCAATACGGCCCTGCGCCACTTGGGCGCGGCAGGCTTGCCACCAGTCCGGTTCCAGCAGGTCGGCATGGTGACGCATGAAGGCGCCGCGCACACGCGCGTCGCCCAGCAGGAAGCGGCCGAATTCTTCGGGAAATACGTCGTTCGGTCCGATGGCGTACCAGGGTTCCGACGCCATTTCCGCTTCTTCGTTGGGAGCCGGCGGAATGCGCCGGAAATTCATCTCGGTCATGCGCTGGATTTCGTCGTAGTCATAAAAGACGACGCGGCCCAGGCGCGTCACGCCGAAGTTCTTGTAAAGCATGTCGCCGGGGAAGATATTGGCGGCGGCCAACTGGCGGATGGCGTCGCCGTATTCACGCACGGCGGGGTCCAGCAAGGCGTCGGAGGCCTGGCGCAGATAGATATTGAGCGGCGTCATCCGCCGTTCGATGTAGACGTGGCGGATGACCACCGTGTCGGCCGTTTCTTCGATCAGGCTGGGCACCAGGCGGCGCAGTTCGTCCAGCAAGGCGGGCGCGAAGCGGCTGCGCGGCAACGCCACCTGCGAATACTCCCAGGTATCGGCCATGCGGCCCACGCGGTCATGCAGCTTGACCATCTGGTACTTGCGCCGCACGGTGGCGTGGTCCATGCCGTCTTTGTCGATGCGGTCCTTGATGAGCTTGAACACATAGGGGTAGGACGGCAGCGTGAACACGCACATCACCATGCCCTTGATGCCGGGCGCAATGTCGAAGGCGTCGCGCGAATGGGCCAGGTGATGCAGGAAGTCGCGGTAGAACAGCGTTTTGCCCTGCTTTTGCAGGCCGATCATGGTGTAGAGCTCGGCCTTGGGCTTGCGCGGCAACAGGCTGGCCAGGAAATTCACCACGGCGGCGGGCGTTTCCATGTCGACCAGGAAATAGGCGCGTGTGAAGCTGAACAGCGTGCTCAGGTCGTCGGCGCCCAGCAGCAGCGCGTCCAGCGTGACCTGGCCCGCCGGGTTGCGCGTCAGCGCCACGGCAAAGGGGTAGACGGTAGTCTGGTTGATCAGGCGGCCGACAATGTAGGCGCCCTTGTTGCGAAAGAACAGCGAGCCCAGCGCATGGATCTGGCAATCGCTGGCGATGCGCCGGCCCACGTGGCGCGGCAGCAGCGTGCGCAATTGCGCGACGGCGGCGCGCGCCAGCATGCGCGTATCGCGCGGCAGGTCTTCGAAAGGCAGCGCCAGGCCGAAGTCGGCCACCATGCGGATCAGGCTTTTTTCCAGGCCGTCGGTTGCCGGGTAATACACCCGGTACGACGGCGTGCTGCTGTCCAGATAGTCGGTGGCAACGGCGGGCCGAACGAACAGGAAATCGTTGTGAAAATAGTCGCGGTGCAACAGGCGGCACGAGACGGAATTGAAGAAGGTCTCGGCGCATTCCGGCTGCTTGTGCTCGCCCAGCAGGCCCACGAATTCCTGCTTGATCTGTTGCCAGTAGGCGGTCTGGGCGCCGGTCAGGGCGGGTACGGCCACGCCGCTGCCGTTGGCGTTGCCGTTGTGGCCCGGGAGGTCGTCCAGCGCGCCTTCCGGGCGGCCGCGCAGCACCGCTTCCAGCTGCGTGGCGCATTCGCGCACACGCATGTCGTAGTACTCGATGCGTTCGCGCGACAGGTGCTGAATGCCGTGCCAGTCGCCCGATTCGAACAGCGCCTTGGCCCGCTGCGCGCTGTAGCGAAACAGCGCGTAGTGGCGGTCAAACCCGGCCAGGATGATCCGCGCCACGTCCAGTGCCGAGGGCCCCGGGGCGGGGGCCTGCTCGATATGCTGGACATCGGACATGCGGATCATGGTGGGGCGCTCGGCCGGCGTGTCAGGCGGTTTCGTTGAACAGTTCGCGGCCGATCAGCATGCGGCGGATTTCGCTGGTGCCCGCGCCAATTTCATACAGCTTGGCGTCGCGCCACAGGCGCCCCACCGGGTATTCGTTGATATAGCCGTTGCCGCCCAGGATCTGCACGCCTTCGCCCGCCATCCACGTGGCTTTCTCGGCCGTGTACAGGATCAATGCGGCGCAGTCCTTGCGCACCTGGCGCACGTGTTCGGCGCCCAGTTTGTCCAGGTTCTTGCCGACCTGGTAGCAGAAGGCGCGGCTGGCTTGCAGCGTGGTGTACAGGTCGGCGACCTTGCCTTGGATCAGCTGGAATTCGCCGATGGCCTGGCCAAACTGCTTGCGGTCATGGATGTAGGGCACCACCACGTCCATCACGGCCTGCATGATGCCTAGCGGGCCGCCGGACAAGACGGCGCGTTCGTAGTCCAGCCCGCTCATCAGCACCTTGACGCCGCCGTTGACCTGGCCCAGCACGTTTTCTTCGGGGATTTCGCAGTCCTGGAACACGAGTTCACCCGTGTGGCTGCCGCGCATGCCCAGCTTGTCCAGCTTTTGCGCCACCGAAAAGCCCTTGAAGCCTTTTTCGACCAGGAAGGCGGTGATGCCGCGCTGGTGGGCCTCGGGGTCGGTCTTGGCGTAGACCACCAGTGTGTCGGCGTCGGGGCCGTTGGTGATCCACATCTTGGTGCCGTTCAGCACGTAGCGGTCGCCCTTCTTGTCGGCGCGCAGTTTCATGCTGACCACGTCCGAGCCGGCGCCCGGTTCGCTCATGGCCAAGGCGCCCACGTGTTCGCCGGAGATCAGCTTGGGCAGGTACTTGGCCTTTTGTGCGGCCGTGCCGTTGCGGTTGATCTGGTTCACGCACAGGTTCGAGTGCGCGCCGTATGACAGGCCGACCGAGGCGCTGGCGCGCGAGATTTCTTCCATCACCACCATATGGGCCAGGTAGCCCATGTTGGCGCCGCCGTATTCTTCGTCGGCCGTCATGCCCAGCACGCCAAGCTCACCGAATTTGCGCCAGAGGTCCATCGGGAACTGGTCGCTGCGATCCACCTCGGCAGCGCGCGGAGCGATCTCGGCCTGCGCAAAATTGCGCACGGCGTCGCGCAGCATGTCCAGGTCTTCGCCCAGGTCGAAGTTCAGGCCGGGAAGGTTCATCGATGTCTCCGTGATAGTGGGTGCTTACATTCTTATGGGCGCCTGTGGCCTGCGCCGTGCCGCCATCGTGTGGCTCATCATGCGCCGATCCGGTGTCGCCGCGCAATGATGCACCGCAAATATTACGTTTACGTAAACGTAAATTGGAGTCGGGTTATCCCTAGGAATTTGCCGCTTTCATGGGGAAGAACGCTGTTTACTATGCCTGCCTGTCCCCCGAATTTGCCTGACCGAAGCGGAGTCTGCCGTGCTTGAACTATCCAATCTGGACGAAATTGTGGCGCTGCGGCGCGATATCCATATGCACCCGGAGCTGTGCTACGAAGAGCACCGAACCGCCAAAGTGGTGGCGGACACGCTGCGCGGCTGGGGCATCGAGACGCATACGGGCATCGCCAAGACCGGTGTGGTGGGCGTGATCAAGCGGGGCACGTCGGACCGGGCCATCATGCTGCGCGCCGACATGGACGCCCTGCCCATGCAGGAAGAAAACCAGTTTGAACACCGCTCGCGCCATGACGGCAAGATGCACGGTTGCGGCCATGATGGCCACACCGCCATGCTGCTGGCGGCGGCGCGGCACTTGCAGACGGCCGGCGGCTTTGATGGCACCGTCTACCTGTGTTTCCAGCCTGCCGAGGAAGGCGGCGCCGGCGGCCGCGCCATGATTCAGGACGGCCTGTTTACACGCTTTCCCTGTGAAGCCGTATTTGGCATGCACAACTGGCCGGGCCTGCCGGCCGGTGCGTTCGGCGTATGCGCCGGCCCGATGATGGCGGCGGCCAATGGCTTCAAGGTCACTGTCAAGGGCAAGGGCGGCCACGCCGCCGCGCCGCAGGATTGCAACGACCCGGTGCCCGCGCTGTTCGCCATCGGCCAGGCGCTGCAAACCATCCTGACCCGCAGCAAGCGTCCGCTGGACGCGGCGGTGCTGTCGATCACGCAGGTGCAGGCAGGCGGCAGCGTCATCAACGTCATTCCGAACACGGCGTGGCTGGGCGGCTCGGTGCGGGCGTATCGCACCGAGGTCGTCGACCTGATCGAACGCCGCATGAACGAAATAGCCGGCAACATCGCCGCCGCGCATGGCTGCGAAGCCGACGTGTTCTTCGAACGCCGCTACCCGGCGCTGGTCAACACCGTGGCCGAAACGGAATTCTGCATGCAGGTCATGCGCGATGTGGTCGGCGACGAACGCGCGCTGACGATCGAACCCGCCATGGCATCGGAAGACTTCGCGTTCCTGTTGCAGGAAAAGCCGGGTTGCTATGTCTTCCTGGGCAACGGCGACGGCGAACACCGCATGGCCGGCCACGGGCTGGGTCCGTGCATGTTGCACAACGCCAGCTATGACTTCAATGATTCCTTGATTCCGGCGGGCGCGTCGTACTGGGTTCGCCTGGCGCAACGCTATCTGACGGCCTGACGGGCCTGTTCGCCCGACGCTTTACCTCACGCAGTGCTACGCAACATCACCAGGACAATATGAAAAAGAAGACTTTGCTGATCAAGGCCGCGGGGGCGGCTCTGGCAATCGTGGCAAGCGGCGCCATGGCCCAAGGCTGGCCCGCCAAACCCATCACGCTGGTGGTGCCGTACACGGCGGGCGGTAGCGCGGACGCCATCGGCCGCCGTTTGGGCGATGTGCTGCGCAAGGAAGCCAACGTTACCGTCATCGTTGAAAACAAGCCGGGCGCGGGCGCTTCGGTGGGCACTGACTTCGTTGCGCGTTCGCAGCCGGACGGCACGACGCTGCTGCTGGCGTCGACCAGCCCGCTGACGATCTTCCCGCATCTGGCCAAGACCAACTACGACCCGATGAAGGACCTGACGCCGGTGGCCAGCGTGGCCGTCGCGCCGGTGGCCATCGTTGCCACCAAGGCCCTGCCGGTCAAGGACTTTGCGGGCTTGATCGACTACGCCAAGTCGCATCCGGAAGGCGTGCGTTACGGCACGCCGGGCCAGGGCACCGTGGCGCATATCGGCATGGCCGCCGTCACCAGGCAGACCGGCACGCAGATGCTGCACGTGCCCTATCGGGGCAACAGTCAGGCGCTGACCGACGGGCTGGGCGGCGTGGTGGAATTGCTGGTGGTCAATAGCGACGTGGTGCTGCCGCACGTGGCTAACGGCGCGTTAAAGCCGCTGGCGGTGATGGCGCCGCAACGCCTGGCCGCATGGCCCGATGTGCCGACGATGGCCGAACTGAAGTTGCCGCAGGCGCAGTACTACTCGAACTTCGGCGTGTTTGCGCCCGCCAACTTGCCGCCCACCGTGTCCCAGCCGCTGCTGGCGGCGCTGACGCGCGCGGTGGCCAGCGCTGATTTCCAGGACCTGCTGGCCAAGTCGTATCTGCAACCGGGCACCGCGACCGGCGAGGCGTTTGCCAAGCAGGTGCAGGCGGAATTCACCAACAACGCCCGCCTGATCAAAGAAGGCAATATCAAGGCCGATTAAGCCTGGGCTTGTGGGGCAGCCCGCGGTCATCCACCGGCAGCCCCATGACCCGATAACGCATGGCGGCCAGCGATTTGGCATTGGTGATGCGGGCCATGTGGGCGCACTGCGCGCACCAATGGCCCGCGCGAATCGACGCGAACGGCGCATGCCAATCGTGACCGCGATGACACAGCCAGTGCATTTTTCGGGTGGTGTTCAAGTACACGGACGTCAGGCATTCGCCACCGCGATCGCGGGCCGCCTGATGCGCGGCCTCGATGCCCAGCCGCTTGTTCAAGTTGGCGCAAACGCCGCACCAACTGCCCAGCAAGATCTTGCCGCCGGTGGTCAGCCATTCGTGGCCGTCGGCGCAGCGGAATCGATACCGTACGCCCAGCCCGCGATACGCGTCCGACAGGCACAGGCCGCCGCGCTCTTTGGCCTTGCGTTGCAGGCGGGCCAGGCCGTCGGGATGCCGATAGCCTTCGACCTTGCGCAGGCGCGCGCATTCCGGGCACCAGGTTCGACGCAGCACATCCGCACCCGCCGCTTCCCATTCGTGCCCCGCGCCGCAGCGGAACTGAAAGCTCTTTTGCCCACGCGGGCTGGCGGTATCCAGGCACTGCCCGCCGCGCGCGATGGCGGTCTTCTGGATACGCACCAGCAGGTCGTCGCGCCGGCGCCGGTAGCCCGCGTCACGGCCACACACGGCGCAACCGATACGTTGCAGCGCCTTGTTGCCCTTGCGGTTCCAGGCGTGGCCGGCGTCGCATTGAAAGCGATGCGGTACATCCCAGCCCAGCCAGTGCGGCTCCAGGCAGGTGACCCCGTTCTTCTGCGCCAGTTCGCCCAGGCGTGTGAAGTTGGCCTCGGCCGCGCATAACGGGCATTTGACTTGCAGCGCGCGGCCGAAAGTTTGCAGCGTGCGCTGGAATTGGTGCCCTGCGGTGCATTGGAAACGGTACATCGCCGACAAGCCCCGCCAATGCGTATCCAGGCATTCAAAGCCGGCCGCGTCGGCGGCGATGCGCAATTGCGGTTGGCGGTCGAGGATGGGGTGTTGGGGCTTCGTGTGCATGAGGAATCCTGTTGCCAGAGACACCGCCATTGACCACCGTGCGCCGCCGCAAGAACCCGGCAAGACAGAAGCAAAGCCGAAGGAAGGCGCGCAAGGGCTTCGGGCAATCACGGCCGCGATGCAGCGGGGATGGCGATTGCCGATCTTGCCTTCCTGTCGGACGCAAAGATATTGGATAAGTCTTATTTTTGATCGGAACTTTCTGAGGCGCCGACGGGGGAGGTCGGGCTGTGCAGGTCGGGCCGCGTAGGTCGGGCCGCGTCAGGTCGGGCGGGGTCCGAACATGATCACAAGCATGCCGGCCAGGCACAGGCCAACGCCCAGCCAGTCGCTTGCGCTGGGCCGCACGCCGTCAACCGCCCACAACCACATCAACGCCATGCCGATGTACACGCCGCCGTAAGCGGCGTAGACGCGGCCGGAGGCGGCGGGATGCAAAGTCAGCAGCCACGCGAAAAGCGCCAGGCTGGCCGCGGCCGGGGCAAGCAGCCAGATGGAATGGCCCTTGCGCAACCACAGGTATGGAAGGTAGCAGCCGATGATTTCGGCCAGCGCCGTCAGGACGAACAGCGCAAGGGTTTGCAGGGCCGCCACGTGCGCGCCCTCAGGGTTTTTGCGCCAGCAGCGCGCGGCATTCGCGTTCCTGCTGCGCAATTTCCTGCAAGGTGTCTTCGATGTCGCGGCGCTGTTGTTCCAGCGTGTCGCGGTGCTGCTCCAGCACGCTGAGGTACTGGCGCAATTGCACTTCGGTATCGCCGGGGCCGTCGTACATGTCGATCAGCGTCAGGATTTCAGACAGCTGCAAGCCCAGGCGTTTGCCGCGTAGCGCCAGTTTCAGGCGCGTGCGGTCGCGCGGGCCAAAGATGCGGTTGCGGCCCTCGCGCGCCGGGCTGACGATACCCTGGTCTTCATAGAAGCGGATCGTGCGAGGCGTGACGTCGAACTCGCGGGCGAGCTCAGAGATGGTCCAGGTTGACGAGGGCATGCGGCGTGTGGCAGTTTACGTAAACGTAAATTATGATGACTTGACGTCAACGTCAAGCGTGGAGCAAGAGGCAATGAACCCCAACGAACAGAAATTGCAGTACCCCTGGGCGGACTTCCAGCCCGAAGCCGGCCGGGCCCATGTGGTGGCGGAAGGCGTCAAGTGGATCCGGATGCCGCTGCCGTTCGCGCTGGATCATATCAACCTCTGGCTGCTGCGCGACCGCATCGACGGCCAGGACGGCTGGACCATCGTTGACTGTGGCATCTCGCGCGACGAGGTCAAGGCCTTGTGGGAAGACGTCTTCAAGAACGAACTGGAAGGCCTGCCCGTGCTGCGCGTCCTGGTCACGCATATGCACCCCGACCACATCGGCCTGGCGCATTGGCTGTGCGAACGCTGGAACGCGCGGCTGTGGATGACGATGACGGACTTCATGGTGGCCTCGTTGTGGTCGTCGCGCCGCAACGAAGCGGGCGGCGGCCCGGGCGGCCAGTCCGCCGTCGAACACTTTGCGCGCCATGGCCTGATGGACCTGGACGCGCAAGAGCAAATCCGCCAGCGCGCCAACTACTATCCCAACCTGGTGCCGGCGGTGCCCGCCCGCTACACGCGCATCATGCACGGCGATCAGGTGCGCATCGGTGACCACGACTGGCGCGTGATCGTGGGTTACGGCCACGCGCCGGAACACGCCTCGCTATACAGCGCCGACCTGAACGTGCTGATCTCGGGCGACATGGTGCTGCCGCGCATTTCCACCAACATCAGCGTGTTCGATTACGAGCCCGACGCCAACCCCTTGCCGCTGTACCTGCGGTCGCTGGACGGCTACGCCGGCCTGCCCCGCGACGCGCTGGTGCTGCCCTCGCACGGGCGGCCGTTCAAGGGCCTGCACGAGCGCATTGCGCAGCAGCACGAACACCACCGCGATCGTCTGGCCGAAGTGCTTGAGGCATGCGCCGCGCAGCCGCAGTCAACGACGGACATCTTGCCGGTGCTGTTCAAGCGCAAGCTGGACCTGCATCAGCTGACCTTCGCCATGGGCGAAGCGCTGGCGCACCTGCATGCGCTGTATTTCGAGGGCAAGCTGCGTCGTGCCACCGGCGACGACGGCATCGTGCGGTTCACGGCCGCGTGATCGACAAGCGCGGCGGGTTCGTGACCGGACCCGTCAGCGTGTCGCCGTGGCCAGCCTGACGGCAAGGCCCACGAACACCAGGGCGGCGATGCGATTGAGCCAACGCTTGGCCGTGACCGAGCGTTGCAGCAGTTCGCCGAACGCGCCGGAAAAGAACGCAATGGCGCCGAACACCAGCAACGTCGACACCATGAACACGGCGCCCAGCTGCATGACCTGCAAGCCGACCGGGCCCAGCGCGGGCGTGGTGAATTGCGGCAGGAAGGCGAAGAAGAACAGCAGCACCTTTGGGTTGGTCAGGTTCATGACGATGCCGCGCCGGTACAGCGCGCCGGGCTTGAGCGGTTCGGGCCGTTTGCCGTCTTCCGATTCCACGGGGGCGCGCAGGATCTGCCACGCCAGGTATGTCAGGTACGCCGCACCCGCCAGCTTAAGCGCCGTGAACGCCATGGGCGAGGCCGCGAACACGGCGGCAAGCCCGAGGGCGACGGCGGCCGTGTGGCCCAGCAGACCGGTGCACAGCCCCAGCACCACCAGCATGCCCGCCTTGCGTCCCCAGATAGCGGACTGCATCAGCACGAACACATTGTCCGGCCCGGGCGTCAGCGCCAGCAGCACGGCAATGCCGAAAAAAGCGATCAGGGTGTCGAAGGGCAGCATGGGACGTGGCCTGGTGGAGGTGGGCGCCGGGTAGCCCGGAGAATGGCATCATAAGGGCAAATTCCCCGCTGTTCAGTGCTGCCACGGAACCCCAAGGACGGAGAGAGACAAGCCATGACGACAAACGCCGCGCAGGCATCGCAAGCATCGCAAGCGCCAGAAGCATCGCAAGCGCCAGAAACATCGCAAGCGCCAGAAACATCGCAAGCGTCCGAAGCATCGCAAGCCGCCCCGGCCCGACATGCCTCCCACGCTGGCCCCGGCCTCGACACCGCAGCCGGCCCCGACGCCGCGCTGCACGCCCTGCTGCTGGCCCGGCACAGCTGCCGTGCCTTCCTGCCCGCGCCCGTGCCGCGCGACGTCATCGAACGCATCTTGACGCTGGCCCAGCGCACGGCGTCATGGTGCAACTGCCAGCCCTGGCGGGTCGCGGTGACCGAAGGCGCGGGTACCGATCGCTTGCGCGCCGCGCTGCTGGCGCGGGCGCAACAAGCCGACGCGCCGTCGGGCTTCACCCCCGACTTCCCCTTCCCCCGCGAATACCGCAACGAATACCTGGCGCGCCGCCGCGAATCGGGCTTTCAGCTGTACGGCGCGGTGGGCGTGGCGCGCGGTGATCGCGACGCCTATCGCCGGCAAGAGTTGCGCAACTTCCAGCTGTTCGATGCGCCGCACGTAGCCATCATCACCACCGACGAAGCGCTGGGCGAATACGGCGCGATGGATTGCGGCGGCTACGTCGCCAACTTCCTGCTGGCGGCGCAGGCCAACGGCGTGGCCACGGTGGCCCAGGCGTCGCTGGCGATGTACCCCGAGGTACTGCGCGACGTGCTGGGCATCGACGCCGACCGGCGCGTGGTCTGCGGCATCTCGTTCGGCTATGCCGACGCCGATCATCCGGCCAACAGCTACCGCACGCGCCGTGCCGACCTGCCCGAAACGGTCAGTTGGGTCACCGCCTAGGGACAGGCGCCGCCACGCCTGATATGGTTCACCCTGTTCGCCCCGAGTCCGGCCCTGTTCATTTCTCCAGCGTTCCTTCGAAGATGACCTCCAAACACATCGATACGGTTTTGCAGCACGCGGGCACCGCCCCGTTCGACCCCCAGACCGGTACCGCGCCCGTGCCGCTGCCGCCGATGCGCGCCAGCACCGTGCGGTTCCAGAACCTGGCCGCGCTGGAACAAGCGCAGCGCAGCAAGGCCGAAGGCGGTCGCGCCACCACCTATGGCCGCATGGGCATGGACACCCACGCCGCGCTGGAACAGGTCTTTACGCAGCTGGAAGGCGGCACGCATTGCTACCTGGCGCCCTCGGGCTTGTCCGCGATGACGATGGTCATGATGGCGCTGTGCTCGGCCGGCGACCACGCGCTGATCTCCGATTGCGTCTACGGCCCGATGCGGGAACTGGACGACGCCGTGCTCAAGCGCATGAACATCGACATCACCTACTTCGCGGCCGACGACGACCTGGACGCGCTGGTGCAGCCCAACACGAAACTGCTGTACGTGGAATCGCCCGGCTCGCTGCTGTTTGAAATGCTGGACATGGGCGCCATGGCCGCCTTCGCCAAGCGCCACGGGTTGGTGCTGGCCACCGATAACACCTGGGGCTCGGGCTACATCTACCGTCCGTTGACGCTGGGGGCGCAGGTGTCGATCATTGCCGGCACGAAGTACGTGGGCGGGCACTCGGACCTGATGCTGGGCGCGGTGGTGACCAACGACGAAGGCATTGCCAAAAAGCTGAACCGCACGCAGTACGCGATGGGTTATTCCATCAGCGCCGACGACGCCTGGCTGGCGCTGCGCGGGGTGCGCACGATGCCGATCCGCATGGCGCAGCACGCGCGCCATGCCTTGCAGGTGTGCGAATTCTTCAAGAGTCGCCCCGAAACCGTGCGCCTTTTCCACCCGGCGTTGCCCGAAGATCCCGGCCACGCGTTGTGGCAGCGCGATTGCTCCGGGTCCAACGGCATGCTGTCGGTTGAGTTGCGCTTGTCGCCCGCCGCCGCGCGCGCGTTCGTGGATGCCCTGACGTTGTTCGGCATCGGCTTTTCGTGGGGCGGCTACGAAAGCCTGGTGCAGCTGGTGTCGCCCAAGGATTTGTCCAAGCACCGCTATTGGGGCGAAGGCGAGAACGCGCTGGTGCGCTTGCACATCGGCCTGGAAGCGCCCGAGGACATCATCGCGGACCTGACCCAGGCGCTGGAAAAGGCGGCGGCGGTCAGCGCATAGCGCCGCACGCTTATGTGACGCCGCCGCGGATCCACGCGCCGATGCGGGCGGCGATGTCGTCGCTGTTGTCGTCCATCATCGGCATGTGCGAATTGCCGGCGATACCCATGTCGGCCAGCCGCCACGTGTCTACCCGGGCGCCGTGGCGTGCCAACGATTCTGCATAGTCCCGCCCGCTTGCGCACAGGCGTTGCCATAGCGGCGTGGCGTCTAGATAGTCGCCATAGACGAACAGGAACGGCTTGTTTGCCACGGCGGCGGCCGTGACGTCGGCGGAGTAGCCCGACGGTTCGATGCCGATCACACCACGCACCAGATCGGGCCGCGCATGAAGCGCCCGGTAAGCGACCTCGCCGCCATGGCTGTGCGCCACGACCACGCAGGGTCCGATGCGATCCAGCGCCGCGCAGAAACCGTGCAACGCCGCCTCGTTGTTGCTCAGCCAGCGCGGCACCGCGTGCCGGATGAAATCGTCGAACGCACCCACCGGAAAGCGCTGCCCCGCGAAGGGGCGGCGCTTTCCGAAATCCTCGGCGCGGCCCAGACGGAACAACGACCAGCTTTCTTCGGCGGTACGCATGATGGGCGCCTCGGGCCACACCTGTTCAAACGGCGCCCAGCCGGCGCGGCCGCGTTCGACGTTGTCCACCACATACACCGCGTGGCCCTGGCGCAGAAAGTGCTGCATCCAGCCCGCGCGACCGTCCGGCGTCTGTTCCCACATCGCGCCCGTCATGCCGCCGCCGTGCAGCAGCACGATGGGCAGCGGATGCGCCAAGCGCGCCGGGATGAAGTACTGCACATACGCCTGCTCGAAGTGGTACAGGCCATTCGGGTCATACGCCAGCGACGCGCTTTTTGTGAAAGCAATCTCGCGCTGCGGCAGCCCGGCCACGCGCACCGGCCTGCCGCCCGCGTAGAAGCTGCCGAAGTCGGCCAGCGTGACGGCATCGCCCCGGGGATTCGCGCGCGGGGCAGCCCCGGCGTCAGGCTTGGGCCGCGTCATCGCTTGACCAGCGGGCATTGGCTGTCCGACAGCGGCCAGGCCAGCGTGTCGCCGGGAATGCTGCGCACGATGTTGTAGTAGTCCCACGGGGCCTTGGACTGCGCGGGGGTCTTCACTTGCGCCAGCATCATGTCGCGCACCACCAGGCCGTCTTCGCGGATGCGTGCGTTCATGCTGAACGGGTCATCGATGGGCAGCGATTTCATCTTGGCCATCACTGCGTCCGAGTCCGCCGTGCCGGCCGCCTTCACCGCTTGCAGGTAGTGCCGCACCTGGCCGTACACACCGGCTTGCAGGAAGGTGGGCGGGCGGCCGACGCGCGCCTCGAACTTCTTGGTGAAGGCGCGCGTGCCCTCGTTCATGTCCCAGTACGACGGCACCGTCAGGTAGGTTTTCTGCGCCGCTTGCAGCCCCAGGCTGTGCACGTCCGTGATCAGCAGCAGCATCGCTGCCAGCTGTTGTGCGCCGCCAATGCCGAATTCCGCCGCCTGCTTGATGGCCGAAATCGTGTCGCCGCCCGCATTCGCAATGGCAATGATCTGCGCCTTTGACCCCTGCGCCTGCAACAGGAACGACGCAAAGTCCGACGCGTTCAGGGGGTGGAACACGGTGCCTGCGACTTCGCCGCCATTGGCTTTCACGACGGTTTCCGTGTCCGCCGCCAGCTGTTTGCCGAAGGCGTAGTCCGACGCCAGGATGAACCAGCGCTTGTTGCCCTCGTTCACTACAGCGGTGGCGGTGCCGCGCGACAAGGCGTAGGTGGTGTACGTCCACTGCACGCCGTAAGGCGAGCACTGCGCCTGCGACAGCGCGGTGGTCCCGGGGCTGGAGAACAGCACCAGTTTTTTCTTTTCACGCGCGATGCCCTGCACCGCCAGCGCGACCGAGGAATTGGGCACGTCCACCACGACGTCTACGCCGTCGGTGTCGTACCACTTGCGGACCATGCTGCTGCCGATGTCGGGGCGGTGTTGGTGGTCGCCCGAGACCAGCGAGATGGGTTTGCCCAGCACCGTGCCGCCCATTTCTTCGATAGCCAGTCGGGCGGCTTCCACCGAGCCCTTGCCGGTGGCGTCGGCGGTAACGCCCGCCATGTCCGTCAGTACGCCGATCTTCACGCCGTCCGCCGTGTTGGCGTGCGTGGCGATGGCGGTCAATGCCAGGCACAGGCCCAGCGCTTGTGCCGCGCGTTTACGCAGGAATTGCTGCTTCATTTGTCTTCCACCCTTTTGATGCCGTCGTCGCGGCGAATTCTTGTGACAAAAGTGTAGCCCCGGCAAATGAGAAAGATGGAAGACTTTCTCAACGATTTCCCAAAGAAAAACGCCCCGGCCATGTGGCCGAGGCGTTTTGCACGATGAAGCGAAGGGGGCGCGTGACTTACTTGTTGCGCGCCATCGGGACCAGCTTGTCGACTTCCTTCAGGGCGCCTTCATAGCTGTTGCCCGCCATGACCGGCGAGGTCATGAACTTGCCGCCGACGGCAAACGACGGGGTGCCGTCGATGCGGTAGGCGTCGGCCAGCTGCGTGGCACGCTGCACTTGGGTCTGCACGCTGAACGAGTCAAACACGGAATCGAATTTGGCGCGGTCCACGCCTTGCGAGGCGGCCCATTCGCCCATCGACTTCTTGTCGAACAGGCGCTTGTTTTCGCCGTGGATGGCGGTGAAGAACTTGGCGTGCAGGTCGGGGCGTTCCAGGGCCATGAACGTGTAGTAGACCTGTTGCAGCGGCTTCATGCCGGCATTGAAGGCGATGGGCACTTGCTTGAGGACGACGTCCGACGGCGCGGTCTTGGCCCAGGCTTCGACCATGGGTTCCATGGCGGCGCAGTGCGGGCAGGTGTAGGCGAAGAATTCCAGCACTTCCACTTTGCCCGGGGTATCGGAGGGCAGCGGCGGGTTGATGGCCACGTAGGCTTGGGTGCCTTGGGCGTGGCTAACCGGGCTGAAGAACGCGGAGGCGGTCAGCGCGGCCGCGGCCATGATGCGAACGATCTTGGGGGACAACATGGATGAGAGGTTCCTGAGTAAAAAGTTACAGACAGGCCCGGGGCCGGATTAGTTCAATGAAAAAAATGGCGCCGCATCGCGCTACTGGCGCACCACGGCGGTTTCTATCTTGTTTTCGCCCAGGCGGCCGCGCGCCCGGTTCATGTCGTCCAGCCGCGCAAACGGGCCGACGCGCACGCGGTTCAGCGGCTTGCCGTTCACTTCGGCCTTTTGCACGGCAACCGGCAAGCCCAGCAGAATAATGCGGGCTTTGAGCGATTCCGCGTCGTTTTCGCCTCGGAACGCGCCGGCTTGCAGGTAGTACGTGCCGGTTGCGGCCGGCGCGGCGGCCTTGGCGGCAGGAGCCGGCGTGGGCGCTGGTGCGGGCTTGGACAGCGGCGTGGGGGCGGTGCCGGGGGCGCTGGCCGCAGGCGCGGCGGCTTGCGGTTTGGCGGTGGAAGGTAGCGTGGCGATCAGCGCGCCCAGATCGTCCAGCCGGGACGGGGTTTCGTCAGGCTTGGACGCGGCGCCCGATCCCGTGCCCGCGCCCGGCAGCGGCGCCGGAGCGGTGGCGGTGGGGCCGGTGGGCGGCGCGCCCGCCGCGCCGTCGCGGCCGTACAGGCCCGCGTTGGGGTCCGGCGCCTGGCGCGGATCGGGTAGCTTGCCGGGGTCGCCCTGGCGAGTGGCCCGGTCCACGAAGGGGATCGGCGCCTTGGTGACGTAGAAGGCCACGACGGCGGCCACGATCAGACCGATGAGCAGGCCGGCGAGCGCCCCGTAAAGGGTGCTGCCGCTTTCGCCGGAGGAACGGCGGGTGGTTTTGCGCTTTGTTGCCATGAACCGATGTTACATCCGCTCGGGCGCGGATACGCCCATCAGTTCCAGGCCGTTGGCCAGGACCTGACGCGTGGTGGCGGCCAGGCGCAGGCGGGCAAGCTTCAGGGCCACGTCGTCCACCAGCACGCGTTCGGCGCTGTACCAGGCGTGGAAGTCCGAGGCGCAGTCGCGCAGCCAGAACGCGATGTGGTGCGGCGACAGGTCTTGCGCCGCCAGCGCCACCACGTTGGGGAACTCGGCCAGGCGTTGCATCAGCGCGAATTCGGACGGCGCGGTCAGCAAGGACGTATCGGCGGCGGCCACGTCAGCGGCGGGCATGCCGGCGTTGTTGATCATCGTGCAGATGCGAGCGTGCGCGTACTGGATGTAATAGACGGGGTTCTCGTCGCTTTTCGACAAGGCCAGGTCCACGTCAAATACAAATTCGGTGTCGGCGCGGCGCTGGATCAGGAAGTAGCGCACGGCGTCGCGGCCCACCCAGTCGATCAGGTCGCGCATGGTGACGTAGCTGCCGGCGCGCTTGGAGATCTTGACCTCTTCGCCGCCGCGCATCACCTTGACCATCTTGTGCAGCACGTACGACGGGTAATCCTTGGGGATGCCCTCTTCCAGCGCCTGCAAGCCGGCGCGCACGCGGGCCACGGTGCCGTGGTGGTCGCTGCCCTGGATGTTCACGGCGCGGTGAAAGCCGCGTTCCCATTTGGCCTTGTGATACGCCACGTCCGGCACGAAGTAGGTGTAGCCGCCTTCGCTTTTGCGCATGACGCGGTCTTTGTCGTCGCCCGTGCCCAGTTCGGTGGTGCGCAGCCACAGCGCGCCGCCTTCTTCATAGGTATGACCGCCGGCAACCAGCGCCTTGACGGTGGCTTCGACGCGGCCCGACGTGTACAGCGAGCTTTCCAGGTAGTAGTTGTCGAACGCCAGGCCGAACGCCTGCAAGTCCAGGTCTTGTTCGCGGCGCAGGTACGCCACGGCGAAGACGCGGATGTCGTCCAGGTTGTCGATGTTGCCGGTGGCGGTGACGGGTTCGCCGTCGGACGGCTGGATGGTCTTGCCGGCCTGGAAGTCACGCGCGATGTCGGCGATGTAGTCGCCCTTGTAGCCGTCTTCCGGCCAGTCGGGGGATTCGGTGGTCAGGCCACGGGCACGCGCCTGCACGCTGATGGCCAGGTTGTGGATCTGGTTGCCGGCGTCGTTGTAGTAGAACTCGCGGGTGACGTCCCAGCCGATGGCGTCGTACAGGCGGCACAGGGCGTCGCCCAGCGCGGCTTGGCGCGCGTGGCCCACGTGCAGCGGGCCGGTGGGGTTGGCCGATACGAATTCAACCAGGATCTTCTCGCCGCTGCGCGGGGCGCGGCCAAAGCTTGCGCCCTGCTCGGCCACGGCGGCGATGACGGCCTGACGCGCGGCGGCGGTGATACGCAGGTTGATGAAGCCGGGGCCGGCGATTTCAGCGCTGTCGACCAGATCTCGGGCACCGGGGGCGGCCATCAGCGCGTCCACGATGGCCTGGGCCAGCTCGCGCGGGTTGCGGCGGGCCGGCTTGGCCAGCTGCATGGCTACGTTGGTGGCGACGTCGCCGTGGGCGGCGACCTTGGGGCGCTCAAGCAGCACATTGGCCTGGGCGTCGGGAAGGCTCTGCGCAACGGCGGCCTGGATCAGGGAGATAAGCTGTTTTTGTTGCTCGGGGAGCATGGGCGTCTGAAGAAGTTCTGGGTGAGTGACCAAGGCGGGAATCAAACGGACGGTGTCCGGGCCGGCAGTGTCACGGGAATCATCCGGAATGATAGTTGATTTGGCGGCCCAATCGGGCGGATCGGGCGTGCAAACCGTCCGGCAAGCGTTCGCGCGGCGGGCGGAACTCTGAACAAAATCAAATGCCTAGCCAGCGGCGCGGGTGCCCGGTGTCCGGGCCGTGTCGCGCGCGCGAGGGCGCCAGTTGGCATCCCTGGGGCGTTGCGGTAGTGTATGTAACGTATTCAATAAGGGAGACCGCAATATGCTGATTACCTTTCACTCCAAGGTCGTGGCCGAGGTCCTGATGCTGTCCGACCACGCCGGCCCCATTCTGCAGGCAGCGGGCAAACCCATCGGCGACAAGATCCCCGAACGCGGCGTTTTCACGGTGGAGCAACTGGCCCCCGCCATCGCCGGCATCGAACACGCCATCGAGGTCGCCGAGCGCCCGCTTGACGACGAAGACGACGAAGACAAGGCGCCCCGTGCGGCCATGGCGCGCACGGTCGGCCTGAAGGAACGCGCGTTTCCGTTGCTGGATATGCTGCGGCAATCACAGGCAGCGGGCGTCGAAGTCACCTGGGAAGCCTCGCGCGGGTGGTAAGCAATGTCGCCGGGCGGACAATCCGACCGGTGTTTTTTGCCTTACCCTTGCGGCCTGACGCCCTTTCAAGGAAACCCTTATGCGCAGCGACATCACCATTGTTTTCGACCCCCGCCGGTCGCTGGACCTGACCGCCACGGTAGAGCCGTCCCCGCAGCGCCAGAGCGATGCGCGCGATTGGTTCGACGGCGCCTGGGAAACCCTGGGCTGCGAACCCTTGCGGCCCAGCGGCAAAGTGCTGTTGCTGGATAAGGTGCTGGGCGTGGCCGATGCCCTGGGTTACGACACCCTGTCCACCGACACCAAGGAAGCCCGCGAGTTCGCCGAGCACCTGGCGTTGGCGCTGGAACGCCCGCGCATCACGGTGGACCTGCCGGGGCTGACCGTCGGCTACTGACGGCGCGGCTCTCGGCAAGCGCCACAAAACAAATCCCCGCTCAAGGCGGGGATTTTTTCGGGTGCGCGGCGCCGGCCGCACAGACCGCAGACCGCAGACCGCAGACCGCAGACCGCAGACCGCAGACCACAGGCTAGCGGATCCCCGCCCGCATGAACGACTGCACGAATTGCCGTTGGAACAGCAGGAAGGCAATCAGCAGCGGCGCCGCCGACATCAGCGTGGCGGCGGTAATGACCGACCAGTCGATGCCCTGGTCCGTGGACGAGAACACCTGCAAGCCCACCGTCAGCGGCCGGGATTCCACCGAGTTGGTGATGATGAGCGGCCACAGGAAATTGTTCCAGTGGTGGCTGACCGACACCAGCCCGTACGCCACGTAGATCGGCTTGGCCAACGGCACATACACCTTCCACAGAATCTGCATGGGGCCCGCGCCTTCCATGCGCGCCGCCTCTTCCAGTTCGCGCGGCACCGTCTTGAAGGTCTGGCGCAACAGGAAAATGCCGAACGCCGACGCGAAGTACGGCAGGCCGATGGCGAACACGGTGTCGCGGACGCCCAGCTGGCTCATGGACCGGTAGTTCTCTACCAGCAGCACGTCGGGCATGATCATCAGCTGTAGCAGCACCAGCATGAAGACGAAATCGCGGCCCCGGAATTCGAATCGCGCGAACGCGTAGCCCGCCAGCGTGGACAGCACCAACTGCGCTGCCAACACCATCGTGACCAGCAGGAAGGTGTTCAGGAAATAGCGCGGAAACGGCGCCGCGTGCCAGGCACGCACGAAGTTATCCAGCGTCAACGGCGCGAACAGCTCGAAGCGGGTTGCGTAGGCGGGCGGGTGGAAAGCCGCCCACATCGCGTAGGCCAGCGGCAGGATCCACAACAGGCCAAGCGCCCAGGCGCCCAGGGTATCTAGCTTGTCTTTCATTGATAGTGCGTCCTGCGATCCAGCCAGCGGAACTTGAACAGCGCGGTCAGCGCCAGTACCACCAGCAACACGACGGTCAGCGTGGCGGCGTAAGCCGTGTCCCAGAAACTGAAACCCACCTGGTAGATGTAGTACAGCAGCAGGGTGCTGGCGTTATCCGGCCCGCCGCGCGTCATGACGACCACATGGTCCACCAGGCGGAAGGCGTTGATCAGCGCATTGATCAGCACGAACAGCGTGGTGGGCATCAACAGCGGCCACAGGATGCGGCGGAAATACTGCCAGCGCGAAGCGCCTTCCAGCATCGCGGCCTCGCGCAGCGACGGCGACACGGTCTGCAAGGCGGCCAGATAGAAGATCATGAAGAAGCCGGATTCTTTCCACACCGTGACCAGCATCAGCGCGGGCAAGGCAGTTTCGCGGTTGCCCAGCCAGTTCGGGCCGGGCGAACCGAACCAGCCCATCACCTGCGCGATCAGCCCGTACTGCGGCGTGTAGAAGAACAGCCAGATGTTGGCCACCGCCACCATCGGCAGCACGGTGGGCGTGAAGTACGCCATGCGCAAAAAGCCGCGGCCGCTCAGGTTCCGGTTCACCCACAACGCCATGATCAGCGCGATGCCGATGGACGTGGGGATCGTGCCCAGCGCAAACCACAGGTTGTTCCACAGCGACTGCCAGAACACCGGGTCGTCACGCATGACGGCGTAGTTCTCCAGGCCCACGAAACGCGCCGGACGCGCGCCCTTGGGCGTGGAAAAAAAGCTGTGCCAAAGCGTCGCCACCGCCGGGTAATGCGTGAAGGCGGCGAGCAGCACGATGGCTGGCAGCAACAGCAGCCAGCCATAAAGCGCATGTAAAGAGCGGCTCATCGTGCTTGTCGGTTTATTTGTAGGAACGCAGGATGCGGTCGGCCTCGCGCTGTGCGTCGGTCAGCGCCTGCTGCGGCGTCTTCGAACCCGTCAACGCCGCTTGCAGCGCGTCGTTCAGGGTCTTGGTGACGCGCTGGTTTTCATGCGTGGAAAATTCCGCCACGCTGACCTCCAGCTGGTCGCGCGCGACCGTGGCGGCCGGCACTTCCTGCGCGTACTTCTTCATCTTTTCGGTTTGCCAGGCGGCCGGCGTCACGGCCACGTAGCCCGTGGCGATGCTCCAGTCGGCCGCGCGTTCCGGCGTGGTGACCCACTGCGCGAACTTCAGCGCGGCCTGCTGCTGCGCCGGCGTGCCGCTCTTGAAGATATAGAAGTTGCCGCCGCCCGTCGGGCTGCCGCCGCGCTTTTGCTGCGGCATCATCGCCACGCCGAACGGGAAGTCGGCGTTCTTGCGGATGTTGGTCAGGTTGCCGGTGGTGGTCCAGACCATGGCGGCCTTCTTTTCCAGGAAGTCCTTGGGCGTGGTGCCCCAGTCAATGGTGCCGGTGGGCATGATCTTGTGCTTGGCCGACAGGTCGCGCCAGAACTGCGCGGCTTCCACCACCGCCGGCTTGTCCAGGTAGACCTCGTTACCGGCTTCGTTCATCAGGATCGCGCCGTTCGGCGTGGTCAGCGCCTGGAACAGCCAGTACGCAAACGCGCCGCCCGACGGGATCTCGATGCCCCACTGCGTGGTGTTGCCCGAGGCGTCCTGCTTGGTCAGCTTCTTGCCGTAATCGACCAGCTCGGCCCAGGTGGCGGGCGCGCGTTCGGGGTCCAGGCCCGCTGCCTTGAACAGGTCCTTGTTGTAGTACATCACGATGGTCGAACGCTGGAACGGCACGCCCCAGGTGTGGCCGCCCGAGCGGCTGTTCTGCATGAACGCGTCGTAGAAGCCGCCCAGCCACTTCTTGTCGGCATCGCTTTTCGCCAGCGAATCGATCGGCACGATGGCGTCTTCATCGATCAGCGTGAACATGTCGGTGGACAGCAGCACGGCCAGTTGCGGCGGCGTGCCGCCCTTGAGCGCCGTCAGCGCCTTGGCGATCGAATCCTGATACGAGCCGGCGTAAATCGGCTTGATCTTGATGTCGGGATTTTCCTTCTGGAAGTCCGCGACCATGTCGTCGACGATCTTGGTGATCGGGCCGCCGACGGCAACCGGGTAATAGAACTCGACCTCGACGGGTTTGTTTTGCGCCTGTGCCGGCAGGGACAGGCAAGCGGCGGCCAGGCTGGCGGCCAGGGTCTTCAGTACGATGCGTCGCATGGTGGCGTTTCCTTTCCTGTGCAATGGGCGTCTTCTAGCGCCCGACGGTGTTGATCACCGCCGAATCGGCGGCAAAGAAATGCTGTTGCCCGCCCTGCCAGGACAGGTTCAGGGCCTCGCCGGCGCGGGCGCGCAAATGGCCGCCCACTCGCACGGCCACGCCGCTGGTGTCGCCTACCCGGCACACCACGATGGAATCCGCGCCGAAGTATTCAACGCTTTCGACAATGGCCGGTAGGCCGGCGCTGTCGATGCGGATGTGTTCCGGGCGCACGCCCAGCTTGACGGCGCCGGCCGGTGCGTTGGCGATCACGGGGCCTTGCGTGCCGGCGATAACGGCGGCGCCGTTCGCGGCGGCAAGCCCGATCAGATTCATGGGCGGCGTGCCGATGAAACGCGCGGCGAACTCGGTGGCCGGCCGTGCGTACAGGCCGTCGGGCGTGTCGTGTTGTTCGATCTGACCGCCGCGCAACAGCACCACCTGATCGGCCATGCTCATCGCCTCGGTCTGGTCGTGCGTGACGTACACCATCGTGATGCCCAGGTCCTGCTGCAAGGCGCGGATCTCGCGGCGCATCTCGTGGCGCAGCTGCGCATCCAGGTTGGATAGCGGCTCGTCCATCAGGCACACCGGCGCTTCGGAAATCACCGCGCGCCCCAGCGCCACGCGCTGCTGCTGGCCGCCCGACAACTGCGACGGCTTGCGGTCCAGCAGATGCTCCAGGCCCAGCAGCCCGGCCACGCGCTGCAAGCGGCGGTCGAAGTCGCGCGCGGGTTCCTTGCGGACCTTGAGGCCGAACAGGATGTTCTCGCGCACCGACAAATGCGGGAACAGCGCGTATGACTGGAACACCATGGATATGCGGCGCTTGGCCGGCGGCAGTTGCGTAACGTCGCGATCGCCGATGCGGATGGTGCCCGATGTGGGCGTGTCCAGGCCGGCGATCATGCGCAGGGTGGTCGACTTGCCGCAGCCGGATGGGCCCAGCAGCACCGTGAAGCTGCCCGCCGGCACCGTGAAGCTCACGCCGTGGATGGCGGCGGCGCCGCCGTACTGTTTGGTGAGGTTATCCAGAACGATGGATGACATGCTGTCTCGACGATCTAATTGTTAGATCCGCATTGTTGCCTGTTATGAAAACCTTTTCATTGTGCAGCGCAAACATGACGGATTCGTGGCAAGCCAAACGGCTACAAACAACGCTGCGCGCCCCTTCGGCGCAGCGCTCAGGCAAACGGATAAGGCCCGGGATATTCCCCAAGCACCGCGTGGTGCGTAACCAGGTTCGTGCCTTGCCACCAATGCAGCTGGTAGCCCGGCGGTTCCATGATGTATTGCAGCGTGGGACGCGGCCCCAGCTCCAGCGCCAACTGGTGTGCCGTGCCCGGGCAGGTGGACGCGATCGTGCCGCCGAAGCGCTGGAAGATGGTGCGATGCAAATGCCCGCACAGCACCCGTTCTACATTGGGAAAGCGCGACACCACGCGTTCCAGCTCTGGCGCCCCGGCCAGAAGGCCGATGGCATCCATGTGTTCGATGCCGGTCAGGAACGGCGGGTGGTGCATCAACACCAGCGTCGGCCGGTCCGGCTGTTCGGCCAGGCGCGCGGCCAGCCAGTCCAGGCGGTCCTGGCAAAGTTCGCCATGGCTTTTCATCGGCACCACCGTGTCCAGCGCCAACAGGCGCAGCGGATGGGTTTCGATGGCGTACTGAATGAACGGCCCGCCGCCTTGCAGGTAATCGTGGTCGGGAAAGGCGGCGCGCAGTTGCGCGCGGTCGTCATGGTTGCCGGGCAGCAGAAAGTACGGAATCTCCAGCGCTTGCAGATGGTCGCGCAGCACCTGGTATTCGTGTGGGCGGCCCAGGTCGGTCAGGTCGCCTGTGATCAGTACGCAGTCGGGGCGCGGCGTCAGCGCGTTCAGCGCGCGCACGGCCGGCGCCAGGAATGCGGCCGGGTCGATGATGCCGTAGGCCTTGTCGCCCGGGGTACGCATGTGCAGGTCGGTGATTTGGGCAATGAGCATGATGCGTGCGTTGTCGTAATTGAAGAGATCAGCGGCGTACGGACGCCGCGGTACCGCCTACCACGATGCAATGCGGCAAGCGGTTCGATTGGGCAGGTTGGCCATGGATCTGCGCCAGCAGGTTCGAGCACGCCGTCTGGCCGATGCCGTCGCTGGGTTGCGCCACGGTCGTCAGCGGCGGCGTCAGCAAGGCGCCGAAGCGCATGCCGTCAAAGCCGCACACCGAAATGTCGGTGGGTACGCGCAGGCCCAGCGCCACCAGATCGGCGATGACGGCAGTGGCCAGCAGGTCGTTCGAGCAGAACAGGGCGGTAGGCGCCTGTTTGCCGCGCAGCGCGGCCTTTAGCACGTCGGCATCGCTGCCGGTGTGCGAGCTCATGGCGATGTGCTGCACGGTGTCCAGGTTCAGCTTCTTGGCGCAGGCGCGGGCGCCGGTCAAACGGCGGCGGGCGCGATCCGAGGCGGTCAGCGGCCCGGTCACCAGCGCAATGCGGCGGTGCCCCAGCGCGGCCAGATGCGCGACCATGTCACTGGCAGCGGCGCGGTTGTCCACCGACGCAAATGGGTGCGTGGACGACTCGTTGTAGACCAGCACATAAGGCATGCCGGCGCTGTCCAGATCGTCCAGCGTGGCGCTTTTGTTGACGTCGGCAACGGTCAGGATCAGGCCGTCGACCTGATGGTCGATCAGGCCTTGGACCGCGGCGGATTCAACGGCGGGGTCATACCCGGTGGCGGTCAACATGACGCTGTAGCCCGATTCGCGCGCACGGCGCTCGGCGCCTTCAAAGCACTCGGCGAACACGGGATTGGACAGGGTGGGCAGAATCAACCCGATGGTGCGGGTGCTGCCGGAGCGCAGGCTGCGGCCAACGCGGTTCGGCCTGAACCCTGCGCGCTTGGCCACGTTGCGGATGTGCGCCAACGTGTCGGGATGGACGATCTCGGGTTGATTGAATGCGCGCGAAACCGTCGCCGGCGATACGCCTGCCTTGCGGGCCACTTCAATGATGGAAAAGCGGGGCGACGGGCGCGTAGCCATACCGGGATTACTGTCTGTTTGCTGAAAACGTTTTCATCTTACAAGACAAATATGACCTTTGTGTTGCACGGGTTTGCGCTATGCTGGTGTGAACGCAACAACATAAAGCCTAGGCGCGGCGCAGTCGTTTCACCCGGGAAAACACGGTGTTTTTGGTGTTTTTCCTAATTGACGCGGCGCGCACAATGGCAGGGATCGGTCCGCATGGCCCACGGCGCAACAACGCCGCCGGCAACGCAAGGGCAGACCCCTCGGTCAAGGGGACCGGGTGCGTAATCAGCTGCCACGCCTTGCGCGGCGCCGGTAAAGAGGAAAGGAAAATGTCTACTGCCTTAAACAGCCTTGGCGCGGTTCAAGCCGCGCGCAAGCTGCAACGGCGCGAGTTAACCGCGGTGCAATTGGTACGAGCCTGTTTTGCCCGTATCGAGCAGCGCGAAAATACCATCCACGCCTGGACCGCCCTGCAAAAACAGGCGGCGCTGGACGTTGCACAGGCCCTGGACGATGGCCCTTTGCAGGGTCCGCTGCATGGCCTGCCGATCGGCGTGAAAGACCTGTTCGACACCGTCGATCTGCCTACCCGCTACGGCTCGCCTATTTATGAGCGCCACCGCCCCGGCCTGGACGCCGCCGCCGTGGCGCTTTGCCGTGGCGCGGGCGCCATCGTGGTGGGCAAGACGGTCACCACTGAATTTGCGACCTATCAAGCCGGCCCGACCCGCAATCCGCGCAACGAGGCCTACACGCCTGGGGGCTCCTCCAGTGGCTCGGCCGCCGCGGTCGCGGACGACATGGTGCCCTTCGCATTGGGCTCGCAAACGGCGGGTTCCATCATCCGCCCGGCGTCGTATTGCGGCATCGTCGGCTTCAAGCCCACGTTCGGCGCCATTCCCCGCGCGGGCGTAAAAAGCCTGGCCGAATCGCTGGACACGGTGGGCGGCTTTGCCCGTTCGGTGCCCGACGTGGCCTTGTTTGCGTCCGTGATGATGCGCGATGCCCGCATGCAGGACCTGTCCTACGACGCCAAGCCGCGCGTGGGCATGTGCCGCACGTTGCAGTGGCGGCACGCGCAGGCCGAAACGAAGGAAGCGTTCGCCCAGGCGGCGGCGACCTTGTCGCGCGCGGGCGCCACCGTGAAAGAGGTGCCGCTGCCTTCGCAGGATTGCATGCTGGTGCAGCTGCACGCCGACATCATGGCGTACGAGGCGTCGCAGTCGCTGGCTTTCGAGCGCCTGCAACACGCCGGCCAACTTAGCCCGAAGATCCAGGCGGTGCTGGAAGCGGGCGCGCAGATTTCGGCCGAGCAACACATCAAGAACCTGGCGCGCGCCGAAGAGTCGCGCATTCGGGTGAACAGCTGGTTTGACGACTGCGACGTGTTGCTGGCGCCCAGCGCCGCCGGCGAGGCGCCATTTGCCGACCTGGGCACGGGCGATCCGCAGTTCTCGCGGCCCTGGACGCTGTTCGGCCTGCCCTGCCTGAACCTGCCCTTCGCCACGGGCCCGCAAGGGCTGCCCGTGGGGTTGCAGCTGATCGGGCAGCGCTATGACGACTACCGCACGCTGGCGATTGGGGCGTGGGTGCATGAGCGTCTGCTTGAGGCCAATGCGCCGGATATCGGTGCGTCGGATATGTGGCCGCGAGGCTGAACGCGGCGCGCGTTCAATCAAATGCCGAAAGCAGAGAGCAGAAAGCCCGCCGATAAGGCGGGCTTTTTTGTGCCGGTCGCGCCAGGAAGAGGTGTGTTCCTGGTTGTTGGCCGGCCCATGTTCCGGGCCGGCTTCGGGCGTTCAGTTCAGAAGGCGAGCGCGGATCACGCGGCCTCGGCGGCTTCCTGCTCGGCGGACGCCACGGCGCCCGCGTTGATGTGACGGTTCACGGCGCTAAGGACGGCCTGGAACGAGGCCGTCACGATGTCGCGGTCGATGCCTACGCCAAAGCCCGTGGAGGACTCGCCCACGCGCAGTTCGACATAGGAGGCGGCGCGCGTGTCGGTGCCGGTGCCGATGGCGTGCTCGTGGTAGTCCATGATGCGCACGGGCACGTCCAGCGCCGCCACGAATGCCGAGATGGCGCCATCGCCCTTGCCCGTCACGATGCGGCGTTCGCCGTTGTATTCGAGTTCGGCTTCGATGCTGAAATGCTGGCCTTCGCCGGCCGACGGGTTGCCGTCGATGCGGTGGCGGATCAACTTCCAGGGCGCCTTTTGTTCCAGGTATTCGCGATTGAAGATGGTGTGCACGTCGTCGGCGGTGACTTCGCTGCCCGTCTCGTCCGTCACGCGCTGGATGGCGCGGCTGAATTCGATTTGCAGGCGGCGCGGCAAGACCAGGCCGTGTTCCTGCTCAAGCAGGTACGACACGCCGCCCTTGCCCGACTGGCTGTTCACGCGGATCACGGCGTCGTAGCTGCGGCCCAGGTCGGCCGGGTCGATCGGCAAGTACGGCACTTCCCAGACGGCGTCGGCCTGTTGCAGCGCGAAGCCCTTCTTGATGGCGTCCTGGTGCGAGCCGGAGAACGCGGTGAAGACGAGGTCGCCGGCATACGGATGGCGCGGGTGCACCGGCAACTGGTTGCAGTATTCCGCGCAGCGGCGCACTTCGTCGATGTCGGAGAAGTCCAAACCGGGATGCACGCCTTGCGTGTACAGGTTCAAGGCAAGCGTGACGAGGTCGACGTTGCCGGTGCGTTCGCCGCTGCCGAACAGGCAGCCTTCGATACGGTCGGCGCCGGCCATCACGGCAAATTCAGCGGCGGCCACGGCGGTGCCGCGATCGTTATGCGGGTGCACGCTAAGCACGATGCTGTCGCGGCGCGCCAGGTTCTTGTGCATCCATTCGATCTGGTCGGCGTACAGGTTGGGGCTGGTGGCCTCGATCGTGGCGGGCAGGTTCAACACCATCTTGTGGTCGGGCGTGGGCTGCCAGACATCGGCGACGGCGTTCGACACTTCCAAGGCAAACTCGGGCTCGGTGGTGCTGAACACTTCAGGCGAATACTCGTAGCTCCATTTGGTTTCGGGGCGCTGCGAGGTGTATTGCTTGATGAGGCGCGTGCCGGTCGTGGCGATGCCCTTGATTTCGTCCTTGGACATGTTGAACACCACCTTGCGGAAGGCCGGTGCGCAAGCGTTGTACATGTGGACGATGGCTTGCTTGGCGCCCGCCGCGGCTTCCACCGTGCGGCTGATCAGGTCTTCACGCGACTGCGTCAACACGATGATGGTGACGTCATCGGGGATGCGCTTTTCGTCGATGAGCTTGCGCACGAAATCGAAGTCGGTCTGCGACGCGGACGGGAAGCCGACTTCGATTTCCTTGAAGCCGATCTTCACCAGTTGTTCAAAAAAGCGGAGCTTGCGCTCGACGCTCATGGGTTCGATCAACGCCTGGTTGCCGTCACGCAGGTCGGTGCTCATCCAGATCGGCGCCTTGGTGATGCGGCGGCTGGGCCACGTGCGTTCGGAGAAGTCGCGGGTGAACGGCGCGAAGGGGACGTATTTGGTGGCGGGGTTGGCAAGCATCATGACTACACCTCGATCAATCGGTTTCTTTTGAATCCCGTGAGCACTGAGTCTCGGCGGCGCGATGACCGGATGACGGTTTTGCGCCAGGGGTTGCCGTGATTAACCGGCAGGATTCACAAATAAAAGGGGGAAATCGCGTGTGGCAAACGTGGCTGCCGAGCTACCACGGGGACACTAGGCCCGGCAACCGATCGGTAGGTATAGCGATAGCGCGGCAGCGAAGAAGGAACGAGCGCGCAGGCCGGCGACCGGAGCGACGAAGCGTCCGGTGGCAATCGCGGGGAGGGTGCGGTGAGCGGCCATAGGGTGCTAGTCAAACATATTTTCTTTGCCAGCGCAAACGAAAACGTTGAAAAAAACCGGGGGCAGAGCGCGCCGCGATCTTTGATCGACAGCGGCGCGAGACCGAGAATCCGGCCCGCGCCCGAGGTCGCAGCATGCCGCTGCGGCATCGGGCGGTGGCGTGCGTCTACTGCGTTTGCATGTGGCCGTTTTTCACGATCTTGCCCAGGCGTTCGCGTTCACTGGCTGCGAATTCCACAAAGCTCGCGCGCGAGCCGCCACCCGGTTCGATGCTGCTCTGGCGCAACGCGTCCTGCACTTCTTTGGTCTGGAGCGACTGCTCGACCGCTGCGTTCATTTTGTCCAACACGTCCGCCGGCGTGCCGGCGGGCGCGTACAAGCCCGCCCAGTGCCCGATGCGCACGGCGGGAAAGCCGGCTTCGGCGGTGGTGGGAATGTCCGGCGCGCTGGCCATGCGCTTGTCCCACGTGGTGGCCAGCGCCTTCAACTTGCCGCTTTGGATCAGCGGCAACGTCACGATGCTGGCTTCCGACGTGGCGTCGACCTGGTTGCCGATCACCGCCGTCACGCCTTCCGAGCCGCTCTTGTAGGCGATGGGCTCGATGGGCAGGCCCGTGGCTTCCTTGACCATTTCCGCCACGAAATGTGGCGTGCTGCCATTGCCGGCGGTGGAAAAGGTGATGCGGTCGGTCTTGGCTTTCTTGGCGCGCTCGACGAAGTCCTTCAGGTCCTTGGCCGGGTTGGACGGGTTGGCCACGATCACCGAGGGCGTGATGGTCAACAGCGCGACGGGGGTCAGCTCGTCGTCCTTGTAGGGCTGGTCCGAGCGGATCAGGCTGTTGGTGACGGTGCCATTGCTACCGACCAGATAGGTGTAGCCATCCGCCGCGCTGCGAGCGACGTGCGCGGCGCCCACGACCCCGCCGGCGCCGGGTCGGTTTTCCACAATGACGGATTGCTTCAGCGTCGTGCCCACTGCCTTGGCGATGATGCGGGCGACCAGGTCGTTGGCGCCGCCGGCGCTGAACGGCGCGACGAAGGTGATGGGTTTGTCGGGCCATGCGGCCATGGCGGGCGTGGCGGCGAATGCGGCCGAGCAGGCCACGAGCAAACCGGCGGCATACCGGATGGGGGTGCGGAACATGATTTTCTCTCCAGGGGCCGGCCGCGCATCGGCAGGTCTCGGCTGCCGTTATGGTTTTGCTGGGTCTGTTGCGCGGCCTGCGGTTGCGCGAGCCTGGACGGGTCAGTATAGAAGGCGGAGCTGGCGCCGGACTGAAACAAAAAAGGCCGCCAGATCGGCGGCCTGTGTGGCAAAAAAGTCCGCGCCGCGTTAGCGGGCCGGGCCGATGCGAGGTTCGACGTAGCGGTCGCCGCGGGTCTCGCCCCGGACTTCGGTACGCGGGGCTCGGCGGCCGTCATCGCGCGGATCGCGCGACGGCGGGATGGCCGTGCCTTCCAAAATTTGCGCCTGTTCGGCCACCATGGCGATCTTGCCGCTGCGATTGTGGCGAATTTCAGACAGTGCGCGCCGCAAGTCGCCTACAGTGAAGGGTTCTTGGCGGTCGCCCCAGGTCCAGCGCAGCACGCCCAACGATTCTTCCGACAGGTTCGGCGCCAGATCGGCCAGCGTATCCGTGCCCACCGGGGTTGCCGCGCCCGAGGCCAGGCTGGCTGCAAACCAGGCGCGGACCGAGAAGAAGACGATCAGCGTCCAGATGCCGGCAACGACCCACCAGATATAGGGATTGACCTTCTGCGCCATATCCTGGGTTGGCTGGCCCAGCGTATGCAGGAAGTCATAGTTCATGCGTTTGCCGAAATCCAGTATCCACGAGGCAACGAGATACCAAAGGACGACGGCGACGGCGATGACTATCGCGCGCACAACGATTCGGGGTAGCGCCAGTTTGAGCAGGGTCTGGCCGATAAGTCGGCTGTCCTGGCGAACGCTTGCGGGCGAAGTCAGATTCATCATGCAAAATATTGTACCTATGACCCGTCCAATTTTAGAACTGCGACCTGGCCAGCACCTGACGCTGACCCCTCAATTGCAGCAATCGATACGATTGTTGCAGTTGTCCACGCTCGACCTGGAAGCCGAGATCTCGCAAGTGCTCGCGGACAACCCCCTGCTGGAACGGGAAGACGACACCCCCGCCGCCGAGGCGCAAGCCGAATCCGAACGCGAATCCTCGGTCGATGACGACACCCCCGCAGCGGAACGCGATGCCCCCGTCGAAGAAATGCCTGGCTCGGGCGGCGTGTATTCGGATGATGACTCCGGGCTGCCCGAGGCGGCGCGCCCGGACACGTTGCGCGAACACCTGCTGGGCCAGCTGATGCTGACGCGGGCGGCGCCGCGCGATGCTGCCCTGGCGGCCTTGCTGATCGACGAGCTGGATGAAAACGGCTACCTGGGCTCGCCGCTTGAGGAAATCCTGACGTGGCTGCCGGCCGAAATGGAACCCGACCTGGATGAGTTGCGGGCGGCGCTGTCGCTGCTGCAATCGTTCGACCCCGTCGGCATCGGCGCGCGCGACATGGCGGATTGCCTGGTGTTGCAATTGCGCCACCCCGACCTCTCCCGTTTGCCCGAAGCGGCCGATCCGGCCGTCCTGGCCTGCGCCCGCGAAATCTGTGCGCGCCATCTGCCCTTGCTGGCCACCGGTAACGCTGCACGCTTGTGCGCTGCCGTGGGCTGCGACGAGGCAATTTTCCGCGCGGCCCACACGCTGATCCTGCGGCTGGAGCCCCGGCCCGGACGCGCCTGGACCGTGCCTGCGGCGGACTACGCTGTGCCCGACGTCATCGTGCGCAAGGCGCGGCGCGGCTGGCAGGTCACGCTGAACAGCGCCGCCGTTCCCCGGCTGCAAATCAACGGGCTGTATGCACAGATGCTGGGCAACCAAAAGGAATCCGCGCACGCGGGCCTGCAAACCCAGTTGCAGCAAGCCAAATGGATGATACGTAACGTGGAGCAGCGCTTCGACACGATCCTGCGTGTCGCCCAGGCCATCGTCGAACGCCAGACGGCGTTTTTCAGCCAGGGGCCGTCGGCCATGCGTCCGCTGATCCTGAAAGACATCGCCGGTGAGCTCGGGCTGCACGAATCGACCATTTCACGGGCCACAACGCAGAAGTACATGCTTACTCCGTTTGGCACGCTGGAGCTCAAGCGCTTCTTCGGGACGGGGGTCTCCACCGACGGCGGTGACGCCACGTCGGCCACGGCGGTGCAGACTTTCATCCGCCAAATGGTCGCGGAAGAGAACCGGGCCAAGCCCTTGTCGGACAGCCAGATCATGCAGAAACTGGCCGATCAGGGGATAGTTATCGCCCGTCGGACGGTGGCAAAATACCGAGAAGCGCTGCGAATTGCCCCGGCTACGCTGCGCAAGGCGCAAGCCTCGGCGCGTTGAAATAGGGGACGAATCTTTGAGGATTCGTCCTTTGTTTCAAGGGGTTGCGTGACAATTGCGCTACAAATTTTTTTGCGTTCAGGGCTTGTCATCCGTCGAATAATTTTCGATAATCATTCGCATGTACATTTGCGTATGTAATGCCATCACCGAACGCCAAGTCCGCGCCAGCGTGGACGGTGGCGCGACGACGCTGTCCGACCTGCAATTCGAGCTGGGCGTGGCCACGTGCTGCGGCTGCTGCGCGGCAACCGCCGCCGAATACCTGCCAGGCGGCCGCTGCTCCAGCGTGTGCGAC
The DNA here is from genome assembly GCF_057291955.1 of Achromobacter sp. 1L-A-4-B-C2. Lineage (NCBI taxonomy): Bacteria > Pseudomonadati > Pseudomonadota > Betaproteobacteria > Burkholderiales > Alcaligenaceae > Achromobacter > Achromobacter sp. 1L-A-4-B-C2. The sequence continues at coordinate 598,324 of NZ_JBXAWP010000004.1, read as the reverse complement.
GTTCGCTCCATCGCCGTTCCGGTCAATGCGCCCGCCACCCTGGTTGAATCGGGTTCGGCTGCCAACCACAGCAGCTTCCCGATTCCGCTGGTCGCTGCCGGCTAACGCATTGCCGTCCCCTCCGGCTCGCTGAGTTCTTCGGCGGGCCGCGCTGCTTTCCGGACGCAGCCTTTCCCAAACTATTTGTCATTGCGCCAGGGCGCGAGCAGAATGCTTGATCCCTGCGCCATGCGTGGCGTGCCGTTCTCATGGACTCCCGATGAAGGCCACGCCCGCCGCCAGCGCCCCGACCGCCCCTGCCGCCTCGGGCATCAGTTGGGTGCCCATCGCCGCATTCTGTTTTCTGTGGAGTTCGGCCTTTGCGGCGGCCAAGATCGCGGTGCGCGATTGCCCCCCGTTGACCCTGTTGACCATCCGCTTCCTGATTGCCGGCGTGTTGATGCTGGGCATCGCCGCCTTCAGCGGCCGGGGCCGGCCACTGCAAGGGCGTGACCTCGCGTCCCTCATCCTGCTGGGCGTCTTGAACAACGCGCTGTACCTGGGGCTGAGCTGGTCCGGCATGACGACCGTGTCGTCGGCATTCACCGCCGTGCTGATCAGTACCAACCCGCTGCTGATCGGCGTATTGGCCGGCCCTGTACTGGGCGAGCGGCTGACGTGGCGCAAGTTGCTGGGCCTGTGCCTGGGGCTGGTCGGGGTGGCCGTGGTGCTGCGATCACGCCTGACAGGCATGCAGGAAGACATGCACGGCACGCTGCTGGTCACGGGTGGCCTGGTGGCGCTGGTGGCCGGCACGCTGCTCTACAAGCGGCTCAAGCCGGCGGCAGGGCTATGGACGTCGACCGGCATCCAATCCCTGGCAGCGGCTGCCGCGTTGCTGCCGTTCGCGCTGATGAACGAAAGCCTGAGTGATGCGCGCCTGACGGCGAGCCTGCTGGCCAGCATGGCCTACATGATCGTGGCCGTGTCGATGGGCGGCTACTACTTGTGGTTCATGATCCTGAGCCGGGCCAGCGCCACGTCGGCCAGTGCGTTGCATTTCTTGATGCCGCCGCTGGGCCTGTTGTTTGGCTGGCTGGTCCTGCGCGAGCCGGTATCGTGGCTGGATCTTTTGGGCATCGTGCCAATCGCCTTTGGGATCTGGTTGACGACGCGCAAAGCGCGTTGAACCACTGAATAAGCAAAATAGCGCTAATAAGGTTGCGGATATGCAACCTGAGGGCATCAGTGGGATTTCGATGGAATGTCAGCCGTTTATCACGGGCTTATCGACACCATTAAAGGAAAGTACCGGACGAATGCGCCAGCTGACTCAGCGCTACGCCGCATAGGGCCTGCGTTGTGCACGCAAAGCATCACGCACGCATACTCATTCTCATTGGCTTGTCGCTTTCTGGTAGCGGTTCTAAAGCCGTTTACCAAATGCGGCGCAAGGCTAGGCGCGCCCCGCCGGCAGGTGGTAGTCTGCCGGGGTTGCGTACGCGCGGCATCGTGCGCTCCTTTGTCGCGATGCACTCGCGTCGCGCCTGACTGCAAGGAGTCCATTATGAAAGGCGACAAAACCGTCATCCAGTTCTTGAACAAGCAACTGACCAACGAACTGACGGCCATCAACCAATATTTCCTGCATGCGCGCATGCTGAACCATTGGGGCTTCGACAAGCTGGGCAAGCACGAATACGAAGAATCCATCGGTGAAATGAAGCACGCGGATCGCCTGATCGCACGCATCTTCATGCTGGACGGCCTGCCCAACCTGCAAGACCTGCACAAGCTGCTGATCGGTGAAGACGTGCCCGAGCTGCTTGCCTGTGACCTGAAGCTGGAACAAGCCGCGCACACCACCGTCGTGGAAGCCATCGCCTATTGCGAATCGGTGCGTGACTATGTCTCGCGCGATCTGTTCCAGGACATCCTGGACGACACCGAAGAGCACATCGATTATCTGGAAACCCAGATCGATCTGATCGACAAGGTCGGCATCCAGAATTACCTGCAAAGCCAGATGTCCGTGCCCGAGTAATCGGCTGGGCCGCAAGGCAATAAAAAGGCGCCCCTTGGGGCGCCTTTGTCATATCCGCGTAAACAACGCGCGGCGTATTGATTGTTATCTGAGACGGTTATTGCGGGCGGGCCGGACATTCGGCCATCGTGCCCCAGGCGCGGTTCGGCGCACAGTATTTGTTGCGCGCGTTCCATGAGCACGAAGGCCGTTCGAAGAAGCCTTGCGTGGCGCACTGCGCCAGTTCGCGCTTGAGCGCGTCTTGCCAGCCCGGAGCGCCAGGCGCCGGCGACGTATTGGGCGGGGGCGGAGGCGCTTGCACCATCTGCGGCGTACCGTAGCCGTTGGCCTGCATCTGGCCGCCGTTGATGGCGGTGGATGTGCCGGGCACTTGCAAGTCCATGGTGGTGACGTCCGAGGTGCCGGAAGGCAGCGGCACTTCCGAGGCGGCCGCGATTTCGCGGGCTTGCTCGGGCGTGATGCGTTCGCGCGAAAGCTTCACGGCGGGATCGCTGACGGTGTCGAACAGCGACACTGTATTGACCTGCCATTGGCGGTCGGCCGGTTTGTCGGGAACGCCCAGGGTACCGTCGATGCGCGGCTGCGGCGGTTGCGCCACGTAAGGGCGTCCGTTGGCGTCCAGAACGGGCTGCTGCGAAGCTGCCGCGTCCTGACCAGGAGCCGGTGCCGCGGGCGGCGCATGCGCCACCAGCCAGTCACCCAATTGAATACCGCCCCAGGCCGACGCGCCAAGCGCGATCAGGAGCGTTGCGAATAATAAACGCCAAGACATTGCTACCCTCATCTGCCGTGCGGAACCCGAACGGGTCTACGCCTTGTCCCCGAAAACCTTGCCGCCGTGTTCGCGCATGGCATGGAATTTCACCTCGGGATACAGGTCCTCGGCTACGCGCAACTGCGCAGGGGAACTGATCAAAAACGCCGCCGCATCGACGACATCATAGGCGATATGAGCCGCATTGGCATCCATGAACTTGCGCAGCGCCTTGGGGTTTTCAGACGTAATCCAACGTGCCATTGTGTAGCGCGAAGGCAGCATTCTGGCGTCCGCGCCGTACTCGGTTTTGAGGCGGTGAGCCACCACTTCAAACTGCAACTGGCCGATTGCGCCCAGCAGCAAAGAGCCGCCCGCAGCCTCCGGACGGAACACCTGAATCGCGCCCTCTTCGCCCAATTGGGTCAGGCCGGTACGCAGCTGTTTGGTGCGCAGCGGGTCCTTCACTTCAACCGCCTGGAACAGCTCCGGCGCGAAGAACGGCAGGCCGGTGAATTGCAGCGTTTCGCCTTCGGTCAGCACGTCGCCCAATTGCAGCACGCCGTGGTTCGGGATACCGATCACGTCGCCGGCATACGCCTCGTCCAGAAGCTCGCGCCGTTGCGACAGGAAAGACACCACGTTGTTGGGGCGCATCTCTTTGTTGGTGCGGGCCACCTTCAAACGCATGCCGCGTTCAAAGCGGCCCGAGCTGACGCGCACGAACGCCACGCGGTCACGGTGGGCAGGGTCCATGTTGGCCTGCACCTTGAACACGACGCCGGTGAACTTGGGTTCTTCGGGCAGCACTTCGCGTTGCAGGGCGACGCGCGGGCCCGGGGGCGGCGCGTGGTCGACCAGCGCGTCCAGCACTTCCTGCACGCCGAAGTTGTTGATGGCGGAGCCGAAGAACACGGGCGTCTGCTTGCCGGCCAGGAACTGTTCGCGGTCGAACGCGGGCGCGGCTTCGTTGATGAGTTCGATCTCGCCGCTGGCCTGTTCGAACGCCGAGCCGAAACGGCGGGCGATTTCAGGATTGCTCAGCCCTTCGATCACATCATCATTGTCCGAGCGGCGTTCCTGCCCGGGGCGGAACACGCGCATGCGGTCGCGGCGGATATCGAACACGCCGCCGAACGACTTGCCCATGCCCACCGGCCACGAGAACGGCACGGCATCCATGCCCAGGTGGCCTTCGATCTCGGACAGCAATTCCAGCGGCTCGCGCACTTCGCGGTCCATCTTGTTGATGAACGTGATGATGGGCGTGTTGCGCGCGCGGCAAACCTGTAGCAGGCGGATCGTCTGCGGCTCGACGCCATTGGCGGCGTCGATGACCATCAGCGCGGCATCCACCGCCGTCAGCACCCGGTAGGTGTCTTCAGAGAAGTCCTGGTGGCCCGGGGTGTCGAGCAGGTTGATGACGCAGTCGCGGTATTCCATCTGCATGACCGACGAGGCCACGGAAATGCCGCGTTGCTTTTCGATTTCCATCCAGTCGGACGACGCATGGCGCGTGGCCTTGCGCGCCTTGACGCTGCCGGCGATCTGAATCGCGCCTGCGAACAGCAACAGCTTTTCGGTCAACGTGGTCTTGCCCGCGTCAGGGTGGGAAATGATCGCGAACGTTCGGCGCCGCGCTACTTCGTGAGGGATGTTCATGGTCGGGGGATTGTACTTAACGCCGCTTTTGGAGCCGGCGCGGTACGGCTTCGTGCATGAAAAAGCCGTGGGGCACCCGCCGTCGCCAGCGAGCGCCCCAAGGCCGGAAAATTCAGGAATGGCGGCGGAACGACGCCAGGAAAACGCCCGCCACGATGAACAGCGACCCGAAGGTGCGGTTCATCCAGCGGATGTGCTTGGCGTCGCGCAGCAAGCGCAACACGCGGGCCGCCAGCAGCGTGTACACGCCCATGGCGACCAGGTCGGTAAACGCCAGCGTGCCGGCCAGCGCCATGTACTGCGGCGTCAACGCCATCGCCGGGTCCACGAACTGCGGCACAACGGCCAGCAGGAACACGGTGCCCTTCGGATTCATGGTGTTGATCAGAAAGCCACGCATGACCAGATCGCGGATCGACGCCTGCTTCGGGTCGCCCGCGTCCACCGCCACGGGTGCGGCGTCAGTACGAATCTGGCGCACGCCCAGGTAGATCAGGTAGGCCACGCCCAGGTACTTGACCACATTGAAGGCCATTTCGGACGTGGCCAGCACGGCGCCCAAGCCCACGGCCACCACGACGAACTGGAACAGGATGCCCATGATGAGGCCGGCCGTGTTCCAGTAGCCGCGTGCAAAGCCGTATTTCAATCCAGAGGACATCGCGGAAATCGCGCCCGCCCCGGGTGAGAACGAAATGGCCCAGGAGGCCAGGAAGAACGTCAACCAGGTGGATAAGGGCATGATGGCGCGGGTCCTAGGATCGCAGTATGGGGGTGCCGGGATATTACTCGCTTGGCTTTACTTGCCCAGCAACGCCGCGCGCGGACGGCCCGAACCGCCGTTGCCCGCCGGGCGCTGCGCGCCTTCGGGACGGCGCGGGGCCTGCTGCGGACGGCCATCGCCACGACCGGCGTGAGCCGGGCGGTCGGCGGGCTTGGCGTCGCGTTGGCCACCATTGCCACGGCCTTCGCCGCCGGCGCGAGCCGGTGCGGGGGCACGGCCGCCGGTAGCGGCGCGCGCCGGGCCTTGGGCCGGACGCGAACGGCCGGCGCCAGCGTTGCCGCCACGGCCGGCGTTACCGCCATTGCCACCACGACCGCCATTGCGATTGCCACCGCGCGGGCTGCGCGCGTCTTCATCGCGTTCCTGGCGTTCGAAGGCGGCGGCGCTGGTGGGCGACGGGGTCCAGCCTTCAACGGGCTTGCGCTCGATCGTCTTCTTGATCAGGCGCTCGATGTCCTTCAGCAGCTTGATTTCGCTGTTGTCGACCAGCGAGACGGCAGCACCCGTGGCGCCCGCGCGGCCCGTGCGGCCGATACGGTGCACGTAGTCTTCCGGCACGTTCGGCAGTTCAAAGTTCACCACTTGCGGCAGTTGGTCGATGTCCAGGCCACGGGCGGCGATGTCGGTCGCCACCAGCACCGTCACGGTGCTGTCCTTGAAGCCGGCCAGCGCGCGGGTGCGAGCCGATTGGCTCTTGTTGCCGTGAATGGCGGCGGCTGTCAGGCCGTCCTTGACCAGCTTTTCAGCCAGGCGGTTGGCGCCGTGCTTGGTGCGCGTGAACACCAGCACCTGGTGCCAGCCGCTTTCACGGATGATGTGGCTGATCAGGTCGCGCTTGTGATGCTGTTCCACCATGTGCACCGTCTGGGTGACCAGTTCGGTGGCGGTGTTGCGCGGGGTGACGGACACTTCGCCCGGGTTGTTCAGGACGCCGCGCGCCAGCGTGCGGATTTCGTCCGAGAACGTGGCCGAGAACAGCAGGTTCTGGCGTTGCTTGGGCAGCAGGGCAAGAATCTTGCGGATGTCGCGGATGAAGCCCATGTCCAGCATGCGGTCGGCTTCGTCCAGCACCAGGATTTCAACGCCCGACAGGTCAACCGTCTTCTGGCCGCAGTGGTCCAGCAGGCGACCCGGCGTTGCCACCAGGATGTCCAGCGGCTTGCGCAGCGCGGAAATCTGGGGGTTGATGTTGACGCCGCCGAACATCACCATGGACGTCAACGAGGTGTACTTGCCGTACGTCTGCACCGATTCGGCCACCTGCGCGGTCAGTTCGCGCGTGGGGGTCAGGATCAGGCAACGGGGGCGGCCGGGCTTGCGCACTTCGGGCTTTTGCTGCATCAGCAGATGCAGGATCGGCAGCGTGAAGCCGGCGGTCTTGCCGGTACCCGTCTGCGCGGCGGCGAGCAGGTCGCCGCCTTTCAAAACTTGGGGAATCGCCTGGGCTTGAATAGGCGTGGGTGCGGTGTAGCCGGTATCGGCAATGGCGCGCAACAGGGAATCAGCCAGCCCGAGGTCGGCGAAAGGGGAAGAGGTAGTCAAAACAACTCCAGCGGCAGCCCGTCGCTCAAGTTGAGAGACTCCAATCCAGGCGGACGAATAAGGAGAAAAGGGAAGCGCCCTGATGGGCGAAGCTTGGCAGCGAAGGGCCATAGCGGACGTGTGCAGATTGGCAAAGCACACTCGGCGATTGTAGCTGATGTGGCGGTGCAGCAGCGGACTGGATTCAGCCGTGCTGTATCGCCAAGTAACAACTTGCAGCGCTTATGAACCAAATACGTGTTTTCCCTAGTGCGCTCTCCCTATAATCGCTGCGCATCTATCCATTTGAAGAATAAAGGGTCGCTATGAAGAAATCGGCAATCGTGGGCCTCGTGGTCGTTCTGGGCGCGGCGTGGACCGGCACCGCCTGGTACACGGGCCAAAAGGCCGAGGCTTTCGTCAACCAGTCCATTGGCGAGGCCAATGTTGAACTGAAGAAGTTCAGCGATCAGTGGGGCATCGCCTCGTCCGTGGAGCTGGTTTCGTTCGAGCGCGGTGTGTTTTCGTCCACCGCCCGCTACCGCGTGAAGTTCACCACGCCGGCCGAACAAGGCAAGCCCGCGCAAGATCGCGACGTGCTGTTTGTGGAACACCTGTCGCACGGCCCCCTGCCGCTGTCGAACCTGAAGTCCGGCTCTTTCGCGCCGGCCATGGTCGCCAGCGACTTCGTGCTGGAAGAAACCCCGACCGTCAAGGAATGGTTTGCCGCCACCAAGGGCGCAACGCCGCTGTCGGGTCACTACAGCGTCAGCTACGCCAAGAACATCACCGGCAAGTTCAACCTGGCCCCCGCCGACGTCACCAAGGGCGACACCAGCCTGTCGTTCTCGGGCATGACGGGCAACGTCGACTACACGACGTCGAACAAGCACGGCATCTTCGACCTGAAGACCGACAAGCTGGTGCTGTCCGGCCAGAGCGAAAACAGCGACATCGTCAGCATGGCCCTGCAAGGCATTTCGCTGACCAGCGACATGACGCCGGCGTCCAATGACATGTACGTGGGCAGCCAGAAGCTGACGCTCAAGGACTGGACCATCACGTCCAAGGAAAAGCCGCCGGTTCAGTTCAAGGACACCTCGATCGCCGTCGACATGACCGAAAACGGCCCCGCCATGGGCGCCAAGATGGCCCTGGACTTCGGCATGATCAACGTGCAAGCCAAGGACGTTGCCGGCCTGAAGCTGGCGCTGGATGTGCAGAAGCTGGACTCCAAGGCGTTCAAGGCGCTGAACGACGTCTACGAAGCCGCCTCGCGCCGCATGATGCAAAGCAACGGCCAGGAACAACTGCCGCAGTTCACCGCTGAAGAGCAGCAGGTCATCAAGACCAACGTGGCGCAGATCCTGGCAGGCAACCCCACGCTGGCCGTGTCGCCGCTGGAAGTGCGCACCGCCAACGGCACGTCCACGTTCAACCTGAACCTGGACTTTGCCAAGCCGGCCTCGATGGACGGCGAAGTGGCCGACACGCTGACCGAAGCCGTGAAGAAGCTGGATGCCAAGCTGGTGCTGTCCAAGGGCAACCTGAGCGACTTGATGGCCGTTGAACCGCAAATGCGTGGCGTGCCGGCCGAACAAGCCGTGCAAACCGCCAAGGGCCAGGCCGAAATGGTTGGCACCATGGCTGCCGCGATGGGCGTTGCCAAGGTCGAAAACAACAACATCGTTACCTACGTGAACTACGCCGACGGCCAAGTCGACTTCAACGGCAAGAAGATGCCGGTTGAACAGTTCCTGATGATGGTGATGAGCGGCGCGATGGGTGGCGCGCGCTAAGGCGCACACCACGAAGCACGCGACCCCGGTCGTTGCCAAAGTAAAAAGCCGCCGCGCCGTTGGGCGCGGCGGCTTTTTTTCGTTGTATCCCTGCCAGGGTCAGAACGGCAACGCACCCGCCGCCAGCTCGCCGTTGCGCAGCACCGCCACGTGGAAGCGCTTGTCGGCCGCTTTCAGGATGTCTTCGGTCGGGTCGCCTTGCACCAGCAGCAGGTCGGCCACCTTGCCCTCGGCGATGACGCCGTGCTGGGTCAAGCCCATCAGGTCGTGGCCGCGCGACGTGCCGGCGATCAGCGCATCGACAGGCGTCATGCCGAATTCGACCATGTACGCCAGCTCCATGGCGTTTTCGCCATGCAGGTTGAATGGCGTGCCCGCGTCCGTGCCCATCGCAATGCGGCCGCCGGCCTTGTAGTACATCTGGAACGATTCCCGATGGCGTTGTTCCACCGCCCGCGCCTTCTCCACCGCGTACGCCGGGATGCCGTTGTCGGCGTTGGCGATGATGTTGCGCACCGCGGCGATGGTGGGCACCAGATAGGTTTCGGCTTCCAGCATTTCGCGCAGGCAATCATCGTCCATGAAGATGCCATGTTCGATCGAATCGATGCCCGCGCGCACGGCGTTCAGAATGCCCTGGGTGCCTTGCGCATGGCTGGCCGTGCTTTTGCGAAAGCGCTTGGCTTCGTGCACGCCCGCCTTCAGTTCATCGAAGCTGTAGTGCGCGTCCATCGGGCTGACGCCGGGCGTCATGACGCCGCCGGTGGCCATGATCTTCACCAGGTCGCAGCCTGCGTGGACTTGCTCGCGCACCGCCTTGACGACGTCATCGACGCCATCCGCAACGCGGCCGATGCGGTTGCCGTGTCCGCCCGTCATGCAGATGATGCGGCCGGACGCCTTGATGGTGGGGCCGGGAAACACGCCGCGCGCAATCGCGTCGCGCACGCCAAATTCCAGGTAGTCCTTGCCGCCGCAGTCGCGCAACGCGGTCACGCCACCGCGCAGGCTGGCCTGGGCATTTTCCAGCGCGGTCAACGTGATCTGCGCGGGGCCCTGCTTGCTGAGCAAGGCGTTGGGGTCGGCGCCGCCGGTGTAGACCAGGTGCACATGGCAGTCGGCCAGACTGGGCATCAGCGTCATGCCGGTGGTGTTGACCTGTAGCCCCGCATAGCCTTCAAACGCGCCGGCCGGCGCCACGCGCGCCACCTGCTTGTCTTCGATCAGCACACCGTGATCGCGCAATACCTTGCCCTCGCCATCGAATACCAGGCCGCCGATAAAGAGAGTCTGTCGTGTCGCCGTCATGTCTTGCTCCGGTTGCGCTTCGCTGTCAGCCTTCGACCACATCCAGCCCCTCGCGGGACATGGTTTGCAGGCGCGGCATCAGGCCAAGCAGGTGCTGGCTGTAGGGGTGTTGCGGCTGCTGGAACAGCGTTTCGGTTTCCGCCACTTCCAGCAATTCGCCATAGCGCATCACGCCGACGCGGTCGCACATCTGGCGAATCACCGGCAGGTCGTGGCTGATGAACAGCATGGTCAGGCCCAGTTCTTCTTGCAGGTCTTTCAGCAGATTCAGGATCTGCGCCTGAATCGATACGTCCAGCGCGGACGTGGGTTCGTCGCAGATCAAAAAACGCGGGCGCGTGGCCAGCGCGCGGGCGATGCAGATGCGCTGGCGTTGGCCGCCCGAGAACTCGTGGGGAAAGCGCTCGGCGGCGCGATCGCCCAAGCCCACGACGTCCAGCAGATCCGCCACGATGCGGCGCGCTTCGGCTTCGGATGCCGCCAGCTTATGAAAGCGGATGGGCTCGGCAATGATGTCCAGCACGCGCATGCGCGGGTTCAGCGACGAAAACGGATCCTGGAAAATCATCTGGATCTGGCGCCGGAACGGGTTGAGTTGTTTCTCGCCCTTTAGCGCCGTCAGGTCGGTGCCGCCGAACGTGACCGAGCCTTCCGACGGCGTGTACAAGCCCGAGATCAACCTGGCGACCGTGGACTTGCCGGAGCCCGATTCGCCCACCAACCCGAAGACCTCGCCTTCGCCAATGGAAAAGTTCACGCGCTTGACGGCGTCCAGCGTGCGTTGGTTGCGCTTGAGCAGCGCGCTCTTGAGCACGAAGCGCATGGACAGGTCACGCACCTGCACCAAGGGGCCATCCGTTTGCGCGCCAAAGTCGCGCCGTTGCCCCAGCCAATGCGTGGCCAGGTCCAGCGGTTGCGACGGCGTCTTGACGTCTTCGATATAGGTGACCAGCGGAAAGCGCTTGAGCTTGATGTCCGGGCGCGGCACGGCCGATATCAGGCTGCGCGTGTAGGGATGGTCGGGGTCGCCCAGGATCTTGGCGGTGGGCCCTTGTTCGACCAGCTTGCCGTGATACAGCACCGCCACCCGATCCGTCACGTCCGCAATCACGCCCATGTCATGCGTGATGATGATCATGCCGACCTGCTCTTCCCGGCACAGTTTCTTCAACAGCTCAAGAATCTGCGCCTGGATGGACACGTCCAGCGCGGTGGTGGGTTCGTCGGCGATGATGACTTCGGGTTCGCAGCACAAGGCCAGCGCAATCACCACGCGCTGGCGCATGCCGCCCGAGAACTGATGCGGGTATTGCTTGACGCGCAGTTCCGGCTGGTCGATGCCGACTTGCACCAGCAGTTGCACCGCACGTTTCCTGGCTTCGGCGTGCGTCAGGTTCAGGTGCACCTGCATGGTTTCCACCAGCTGGCTTTCGACCGTTTGCAGCGGGTCCAGCGAGGTCAGCGGGTCTTGGAAAATCATACCGATGCGCCGGCCACGCACCTTGCGTTTTTGCGCGGGCGTCAGTGTGTCGATGCGTTCACCGTTCAGCAGCACCGAGCCGCCGGCCAAGCGACCGGGCGCTTCCAGCAGGCCGATCACCGCGTTGCCGATGGTGGACTTGCCCGCGCCGGATTCGCCCACCACGCCCAGGATCTCGCCTTTTTCCAGCGATAGCGATACGCCGTCCACCGCCACCAGCGTGCCACGGCGGCTGGGGAATTCGATGCGGATGTCTTCAATGTTCAACAGGGCCATGACGTCCTCAGCGCAGCTTGGGGTTGAGCGCGTCGCGCAGCCAGTCGCCCAGCAGGTTGACCGATAGCACCAGCGCCACCAGCGCAATGCCCGGGAAAATCGAGATCCACCACATGCCCGAAAACAGATAGCTGTTGCCGATACGAATCAACGTGCCCAGCGACGGCGCCGTCGGCGGCACGCCCACGCCCAGGAACGACAGCGTGGCTTCCGTAATGATGGCTATCGCCAAATGGATGGTGGCAATGACCAGCACGGGGCCCATGACGTTGGGCAGGATGTGGCGGCGCAGGATGGTGATCGGGCCGATGCCGATCAGCCGTGCCGCCTGCACATATTCCTTGTTGCGTTCGACCAGCGTGGAGCCGCGCACGGTGCGCGCGTACTGCACCCAGCCCGAGATCCCGATGGCGAAGATCAGCACGTACAGCGCCAGTTGATCGTGCATGTCGCGCGGCAAGACGCCACGCGCCACGCCGTCGATCAGCAGCGCCACCAGGATGGCGGGAAACGACAACTGCACGTCAGCGATGCGCATGATGAAGCTGTCGATGCGGCCGCCGGCGTAACCGCTGATAAGACCCAGCGTTACGCCCAGCACCATCGAGAACAGCACCGATGCAAACCCCACCAGCAGCGACACGCGCGAGCCATACAACACGGCAGAAAGAATGTCGCGGCCCTGATCGTCGGTGCCCAGCAGGAAGTCCGGGCTACCGCCCTCTTCCCAGGCGGGCGGCGTGTTGGCGTCCATGATGGACAGCGACGCCAGGTCGAAGGGGTTGTGGGGCGCGATGATGGGCGCGAACAGCGCGCCCAGCAAGATGGCCAGCGTCACGATGGCGGCGATGATGGCGCCGGGCGAACGCTTGAAGCTGTGCCAGATATCGCTGTCGGCCGCGCGGGCAAACAGGGGAGCGATGCGAGCAATCATGTTGATTCCTTTACTTGCTCTGCACGCGCAGACGCGGGTCCACGGCGAAATACAGCAGGTCGACGACCAGGTTGATGACCACGAACATGAAGGCGATCAGCACCAGATAGGCCGCCATCACCGGAATGTCCACCATGCTGATGGCCTGGATGAACAACAGCCCCATGCCGGGCCACTGGAATACGGTTTCGGTGATGATGGCGAACGCGATGATCGAGCCCAGTTGCAGGCCGGTGATCGTGATGACCGGCACCATCGTGTTCTTCAAGGCGTGGCGAAAGTTGATCAGTCGTTCAGGCAAGCCGCGCGCCCGCGCGAACTTGATGAAATCGGCGCGCAGCACTTCCAACATTTCCGCGCGCACCAGCCGCATGATCAACGTCATCTGAAACAGCGCCAGTGTGATCGCCGGCATGATCAGCGCCAGCCATCCGGACTTGGTCAGAAAGCCGGTGGTCCACCACCCCAGGCTGACCACGTCGCCCCGTCCGAAGCTGGGCAGCCATCGCAGCTGCACGCCAAAGACAAGAATGAGCAGGATGCCGATCAGGAAGGTGGGCAGCGAGATGCCGGCCAGCGACAACGCCATGAACGCCTTGGACAGCACGCCGTGGCGGCGCAGCGCGGTGTAGATGCCCATCGGAATACCCAACGCCAGCGCCATCACGGCAGACACGAACGACAGTTCCAGCGTAGCGGGCATGCGCTCTTCAAGCAGCTCGCTGACGGGGCGGCGCTGCCGGTACGAAATGCCGAAGTCGCCATGCGCGGCGTTGCCGACAAAGCGCGCAAACTGCACGACGAAGGGGTCGTCCAGGCCCAGCTGTTCGCGCAACTGCGCGCGTTGTTCAGGGGTGGTGTCCTGGCCGACCATGCTGGCGATCGGGTCGCCCACATAGCGGAACATGGAGAACGCGATCAGCGCCACCGTCAACATCACCAGCACCGACTGGATAAGCCGTTGCGCAATAAAGGAAAGCATTATCGGGTGCCCTCGTTTGCAGATAACGCCGGGCCGCGTTTCCGTTGACAGCCGGAACCGGGGCTGGGCCGGGCGCGCCCGGATGGCTTGCGCCATCCGGGGCTGAACTAGTCAGACAAATGTTGAACAGACGTGTTGGTCAGGCGGTTACGGCAACACCACGTCACGCAGGTCAAGCACGTCGTCGGCGCGCTGGATGACCTTGATGTTGTCCTTTACGCCCCAGGACATCGGCTGCTGGTGCAAGGGCAGATAGCCGTAGTCCTTGCGCACGATCTCGAAGGCTTCCTTGATCATGGCGTTGCGCTTGGTCTGATCGGTTTCGACGCCGATCTTGTTGGTCAGCTCGTCCACCTTCTTGTTGCAGTAGCCGCCCAGGTTGAACTGGCCGGCCGCCGTCTTCGCATCGCGGCACGCGGCCAGGTTCAGCAGCGCGTTGTGCGCGTCGGTGGAACTTGGTGTCCAACCCAGCATGTACATGCTGGTCTGGTTGCCCGCTTGCAGCAGGATCTTGCCGAAGTACTTGGACTTGGTCTGCGCCAGCAGATTGATCTTGATGCCCACGCGCGCCAACATGCCGGCCACTGCCTGGCAGACCTTTTCGTCGTTGACGTAGCGGTCGTTCGGGCAGTCCATGGTGACGGTGAAGCCCTTCGGATAGCCCGCTTCGGCCAACAGCTTCTTGGCGCGTTCGGGGTCGGGCTTGTACGGGGCGCCGTAGGAATCCGCGTAGCCGTTGATGGCGGTGGCCACCAGCGAACCCAGCGGTTTGGCCGCGCCGCGCATGATCTTGTCGTTGATGGCCTTGGTGTCCACGGCCAGCACAACGGCTTCGCGCACCTTGGCATCCTTGAACGGGTTCTTGCCCTTGACGTCCGAGAACAGCAGTTCGTCGCGGTCCTGGTCCATGCCGATGAAGATGGCGCGCGCTTCGGGCGCCGTCAGCGGCTTGACGCCCTTGGCGTCTTCCAGGCGCTTCCAGTCTTGCACGGGCACGGGCTGCACCAGGTCCATTTCGCCCGAGATCAGCGCGGCCACGCGGGTGGCTTCCTGGGTGATCGGCTGGAAGATGACTTCGTCGACGTTGGTCTTGATGTCTTTGTTCCAGTAGCCGTCATAACGCTTGAGCACCGTCTTCACATCGGGCTGGCGCGACACCAGCATGAAGGGGCCGGTCCCATTGGCGTTCAGGTTGGCATAGTTGCCCTGGTTGTCGCCCTTGACGTTGGTGGCCTCGGTGGTCTTGTTCTTTTCCGCCCACGTCTTGCTCATGATGTACAGGAACACCCATTCGCGCGGCAGGATGGGGTTGGGCGTGGGGGTGGTGACTTCGACGGTGTAGTCGTCAACCTTCTTGATGTCGGAGGCCTTGGCGCCGTAGCCCTTCATGTCCGAGCCGGGCGTCAGGCTGCGCTTCCACGAGAAGATCACGTCGTCGGCGGTGAACGGCGAGCCGTCGTGAAACTTCACCCCTTTGCGCAGCTTGAAGACCCATTTGGTGGGCTCGGGGTTTTCCCAGCTTTCGGCCAGCAGCGGCGTCAGCTTCAGGTTGCCGTCATAGCCGGCCAGCGTTTCGTAGATGTTGCCTTGGAAGCCCAGCGTGAACGTCTCGTTCAGCGCCATCGGGTCCATCGAGGTGGCGTCGCCCTGGTACGCCCAGTGAAAGGTCTTGGCGGTCGCGCCGGCGCTGAACGCCAACGACGCGGCAATGGCGGTCGCCAGCGCAGCTTGCTTCAAGTGAGGAAAAGTACGCATAGCCCTCATGCTCCGTGTGGTGCGCGGATTGCGCGACAGAAGTGACAGGGCCCCAGCCCCAACGGGTTCCGGGGCATGGCGTTGCTGCTTACGACGAAAGGCGGTGCGGGGTGGCGCGGCACGCAGGGTGTGCCGCGCGCAGGCCGTGAAAGGCGATGCCGGGAATCACTGCAGAGGACTTCGACTTCACGATAGATCCAACCCCTTGTGATTGTCATGGCGGGGGCGAGCCCGCGCCGATGCAGATCGAATCTTATAGACGCATTCGTTTAAGCGTCAATCGGTTTGGATTGGGGTTAGTCCGCGCTTGCCGTCCGCCTGGAATGGTGCATTTTCGCCGCTAAAAAAGGGGGCACTGCGCGCTGCGCAATGACGGGCTATTCGATGGCCGGGCCGGGCGATGCGGCAGAGGCGGCAAGCGTTCGAGCCAGCTCATGGACAGTGCGTTTGCGCCGGTCGCTGTCTTCGTAGTGTTTACCCAGCGCCGACCATTCCGGGCGGCTGCGCGCTTCTTTCAGGGCCTCCGGCAAGGGGCCTTTGCGCCAGGCGTCATCATCCGGAAGGGCTAGTTTCAATGGTTCTCGGGCGGCGTGTCCGCGACGTTCCAACGCATCGATCAACTGGCGCTGGCGCAGCGCCAGCAAGCGCAGTACGGCGTCGTCGACGCTGATCTCGCGCCAACCGCGCAGCTTGCCGGCCACGCGCTTGCCCAGCTTTTCAACGCCTTGCCACAAGCCGCCCGCCGCCGCGCCGATCAGCATGCCGGTGCCCAGGCTCAGGCCCGCGCTAAGCAGGTCGACGGCCGCGCCCGCCATGGCGCCGGCCGCGGCGCCCATGCCCACCTGCACGCCCATGTCCTTGAGCGCCTGCGGGTGGAACAGGTCCATGCCCCAACGTTCGCCTTGCAAAGGCAGTGCGTCGTCGGTGAAGTCGGCCGCGCGAAAGTTGTAGAGCGCCAGCAGCGCGTTCACGCAGGTTTGTTCGCGTTGGCGCACGTGGTCGCGCAACTGCGCCGAGGCGGCGGCTAACGCGGTGTCGTCGCTGGGGCTGGCCAGGCGCAGCGCCGCCACGTCGATCAGCAGATCGGCCAGCAGTTCGTAGGCGGCGGCGTGACGTTCGCGGCGTTGCGCGGACAGGCTGTCGGACAGGCGCGCCAGCGCACTGGCATGGCGGTCCAGCAGCACGCCCAGCTTGGCGTACAGCTGCTGCTCGCCGTCCAGCGGCGGGGCTACCGTGTCGAATTCGACCACCGCGTGCAGGCCCAGCCGCGCCATGGCGCCGCGCCATTCGTTGGCGCGATGCGCGGGGGCGTTCACAAAATTAAGCACGGGCAGCAGGGGCCGCCCGCAGGCCGCAAGAATGGAGAGTTCGTCGCGATGCTTGCCCAGCACGGGGTCGCGCGCGTCGATCACGTACAACGCCGCGTCGCACTCCAGCATCTTCGTCAGCACGCGCGCTTCCTGCTCGAAGCGGCCGTGCGCCTCGGGCGTATCCAGAAAGCGCCTGATGCGCGCCGGGCCGTCCAGCCGTTCGGCTGGTTGGTCCAGGCGTTCCAGATATTCCAGCAGCGCGATGCTGTCTTCCATGCCGGGGGTGTCGAACCATTCCAGCACGGCGCGGCCGTCCAGCCGCAGCCGCGCGCCTTCCACGTGGCGGGTTGTGCCGGGGCTGTCGGCCACTTCGCCAAAAGTCGTGTCGCGCGTCAGGGTGCGCAGCAGCGATGTCTTGCCGGTGTTGGTGTGGCCGACCAGCGCGATCTTGATGATGTCGTCAGCCATGGTCGGCCTGTAGCCACGTCAGCGGCGCGTTGGGCGTTTGCTGGATGGCGTCGGCAGGCAGGCCCAACGCCAGCAGGCGTTCGCGCCACAGCGCGGCGCGGGTGTTGTGATTGCTGCTGCTGCTGCTGCTGCTGCTGCTGCTGCTGCCGTCGCTGTTACGGCTGGCGTCGCCGCGACCGTTCCCGCCGCCGTCGGTGTCGTGTTTGCCATCACCGCCCTCTTGATCGCCGCCTGCACGCGAAGCAATGAGCCAGACGGCCGTATGACCTGCATGGGCGGACAGTTCGGCGATCAGCGACAAGGTGCCGCGATCCGGCGTTTGACGCGCATCGCAGGCGATCAGCAAACGCGAAGCGGCCGCTTGCGCCAGCGCGTCCAGCACGCGGTTGCGCTCTTCGCGCGTGTCCAGGTTGCCCGCCATCTGCACGGTGTCGGGCAGGTTGGCGGGCGGCCAGGCCAGGTCGCCCGGCAGCTCCAGCCCCAACAGCACGGGCTGCCCCGCCAGGCCGGACAGCGGCGCGGATTGCACGCGCGGCTGGTGCAGCGCATCCACCGGACGGTCGATGCCGGTGGACTGCGCGGCGGGCTCCAGGCGGTCTCGCAACGGCGAAAAGCCTGCCAGCAAGGGGTCGATGCGCAAGCGGCGCAGCGCACGCAGCGTGGCGGCCACGCAAAGCGCGGCGGCTAGCAGCCGGGGCAGGATGCCGTAAACCACCACGACGCCGATCAGCCACAACGACCATTGCACCTGCGCGTCCGCGGACAGCGTCTGGCTGCCGTCGCTGGCGCGGATGACCGCCGCGTCCGGCATCGCAAAGCCCAGGTGCGCCGGCAACCAGCCGATGGCTTGCGTCAGCCAGACGAAGGTGTCGGGCGCCAGCAGCGTGGTGGCCCAGACGAAGCGGTAACTGGCGGTGGACAGCACCACCAGCAAGGCGGCCAGCGCGGCGCATAGCGCGGTCAACCACAGCAGATGGCTGACCGCGCCGAACAGCCAGCGCAAGGCGCCCGCGCGCGCCAGCAGATTCAGAAAGGCCTGCGGCACCAGCGCGCTGTCGGGGCCGCGCGCCAGCTTGCGGGTGGCCCACAGCCATAGCCGCCCCAGCCCGGTGGCGGCGGTGGGCTTGAGCAGAAAACTGCCCAGCCACAGCAGAAAGGTCAACGCATGCAAGCCCAGCAATGCGCCCAGCGCCCACAGCACGTTGACCGGGCGCGAGCCGTCGCCCAGCGCGCCCAGCGCCACGGCGATGCCCGACATCAGGGCCAGCACGAACAACGCCGCCAGGATGGCCTGTGCGCTGCGGCGCCAGCCATCTACCAGCGGGCCAAGATTCTCGCGCTGCGCCAGCAGGTCGGCGCGGGCCAGGATGCGCGAAGGCAGATCGGTGTCCAGCTGCCGCACGCGGCGCACGGCATCGGCGTCGTCCAGCGGACCCCAATGGGTTTCGCGCAGGCGGATGAGTTCGGCCAGCCAGTGCGCGCGCAACGGGCGGGGGCTGGCAGAGCCGGTCGGCAGGTCAAAAGCGCGAGAGGTCGAAGGCGGCATCGCGTTGGTAGGCAGCGCGGACGGGCCGCAGCGTAAGGCCGCAAAGGGCGATGCGACATTGTAGACCTGCGCATTTGGCGAACGTGGCGAACTTCGCCCGCGCGCGGGGGCCGGGGCAACGCCTGTTCAGTGCTGACGTCGGGCGTGCCGGTATTGGCCCGGGGTGACGCCCACGGCCTCGCGAAACACGCGGGACAAGTGGCTGGCGTTGCCAAAGCCGCTGGCCTGGGCAACGCCGGCCAGGTCGCCCTTGCCTGCTGCCAGCAGCCCGCGTGCGCGCGCAAGCCGCCGCGCGCGCACCCAGGCATGCGGCGGTTCGCCGAACGAGGTGTGGAACATGCGGGCGAAATGGTAGGTGGACAAGGCGGCCACGCCCGCCAGCTCGTCCAGCGTCAAGGGGGCATGCAGGTGCGCGTCGACGTAATCCATGATGCGCCGGCGTACGGCCGGGGCCAGGCCGCCGCGCGAAGGCTGCACCGTCTTGCGCGCCACGCCTTGTTGCAACAGATGGTGCAACACCGTTTCGGCCGCGCTGCTGGCGGCCAGGCGGTCGGCGGGCTGCGCCCAGTCGGTGCCCAGCAGCTGCCGGCAGACGTCGATCAGCGATTCGTCCTGGATGTAGGTGCGGTCGCGCAATTCCAGCGTGCGCGGCTCGCAATCCAGGCGCATGACGGCTTCGCGGGCCAGGCGTTCGGGGGCAATGTACAGGTGCAGGAAATGCACGGTGTCGTTCATGCACCAGCGCGAATAGTGTTCGGCCGGCAGTACGCAGAATTTGCCCGCGCCACCGTGCAGCGTGTCGCGGCCCACACGAAACGATTTGTCGCCGCCATGCAGGTAGAGCGACAGCGTGTGGTGGCCGGGGGTGTCGTAGCCCAGCGTCTCGCGTGCGCTGCGGGCCCATTGCGAAATGGCGATGCCTTCGCCCAAGCCGGCGGCGCGTTCCAGCGTGGCGGTGGAACGCGACAAGGTGCGAAAGACGGAGAAGTCGGCCGGGGCCGAAGCGACGATTCCCATAGAAGCGAAATGCTACTGCGATCTCGCGCGCGCCGCGCGCGAGGCGGCATAAAAACCGCAAGATCCGGCAATCGTGTCGGCCGCCGGCGGCGCACACTGGCTGCCAGGCAAGCGGCCACTGCCGCCCGCATCGCGTCCGCCTTCATCGCGCCCCTTTTCCCTTGCTGGTTGCACCGTGAATCTCTTCCTGTATTTCCTGACCGTCGTTATCTGGGGCACCACCTGGATCGCCATCAAGCTGCAACTGGGCGCGGTGGCCATTCCGGTATCGATCTTCTACCGCTTCGCGCTGGCGGCGCTGGTGCTGTTTGCCATCCTGCTGCTGACCCGCAAGCTACAAAAATTGGATCGGCGTGGGCATTGGCTGTGCGTGGGCCAGGGGCTGTGCCTGTTCTGCTTGAATTTTCTGTGCTTCTACACGGCGACGCAGTGGATTCCCAGCGGCCTGGTGTCGGTGGTGTTTTCGGCGGCAACCTTGTGGAACGCGTTGAACGCCCGTCTGTGGTTCGGCACCCGTATCGCGCCGCGCGTGATGTTGGCCGGCGCCGTCGGCTTTTCCGGGCTGGTGCTGCTGTTCTGGCCCGAGCTTGCCGGCCAGGAGGCCAGCCACGAAACGCTGTTGGGATTGGGCTTTGCGCTGTTGGGCACGTTCTGCTTTTCAACGGGCAACATGCTGTCGTCGCTGCAACAACGCGCGGGCGTGCGGCCGTTAACCGGCAACGCCTACAGCATGTGCTACGGGGCGGCGATCCTGCTGGCGGGCTGCTTGTTGGCCGGCCTGCCATTCCAGTTCGACACGTCCGAGCAGTACGTCGGCGCCCTGCTTTACCTGGCGATCCCGGGGTCGGTGATCGGCTTTACGGCTTACCTGACGCTGGTGGGGCGCATGGGGCCCGCGCGCGCCGCGTACTGCACGGTGCTGTTTCCGGTGGTGGCGCTGGCCGTGTCCACGGTGGCCGAGGGCTACCAGTGGACGCCGCCCGCGCTGCTGGGATTGGCGCTGGTGATGGTGGGCAACCTGCTTGTATTTACCAAGTGGTCGCCGTTCATGCGGCGCGTGGCGGGTTAGGGCTGAGGGGTAATCGTGGGGTATCCAAGTCCAGGTCCAGGTCCAGGTCCTGGCCCAGCCCCAGGCGCTACGGCGCCGCGCGCGCCACGTCGCGCAGGGCGTCCAGCAAGCGATCAATCTCGTTGTCGCTGGTCAACGGGCTGACCGATACCCGGGCAATGTGGGTCAGGCCGCGCGCCTGCATATCCAGCGGCGTGTACGGTACGCCATTGCTGCCGATCGTTACCCCCACGGCCGCCAGCGCGCGCTGAACGTCGGCGGCGTTTCGCCCTTGCAGGTTGAACGAGATCAGGCTTGATTTTTCGCGCCCCTGGTCCAGCACCGTCAGCCCCGGGATGGCGGCTAGTTCGGTGCGCACGCGCTGGGCGGTGGCATCCAGCGTGGCGCGGATCGAGCCCAAGCCCAGTGCCAGTGCCTCTTGCAGCGCATTGGCCAGGCCGCAACGCAGCGCCAATGAGTTTTCGGCCGATTCCAGGCGGCCGGCGTCGGCGCGCAGCACGGGGCGGCCGTCGGCGTCCAGCGGCGCGGAATAGGTGTCGACGAAGGCGGGCGTCAACTGGTCCAGGAAGCTGCGCCGCACATACAGCAGGCCCGTGCCGCGCGGGCCGCGCAACGCCTTGCGTCCCACGCCGCTCAAGACGTCACAACCCACCTCGGCGACATCGATGGGCAATTGCCCGACGGCCTGCGCGGCGTCCACGAAGTAAGGAATGCCATGCCGGCGTGCCACGCGGCCGATGGCGGCGGCCGGGTTGATGAGGCCGCCATTGGCGGGCATCCAGGTCAGCGCGATCAGGCGCACCCGGTCGTCCACCATGTCGGCCAGCGCGTCGGGGTCCACGCAACCGCTGTCATCCGACGCGATGGTTTCCAACACGGCGCCCGCGCGTTCGGCGTGCAGGCGCATGGCGGCCAGGTTGCCCCCCCATTCGTGGCGGCCAACCAGGATGCGGTCGCCGGGCCGCCAGGGGGCAAGCGCCGCGAAGGCCGCGCCCCAACCGGCGGAATTGCCGGTGGTCAATGCAATTTCATCAGGCTGCGCGTTCAGCAGCTGGGCGGCAAGCGTGCGCGCGTTTTCGGTCAACGCGCGGGACGCCACGCCGGCTTCCATGGGGCCAAGCATGGCCTCGCGTTGCAGATGCGCGTGGATCGCCTCTAGCGTGCCAGAGGACGGCAGCGACGAACCGGCGTGATTGAAATGGACGCTGGTTTGGGCGCCGGGCGTCTGCGCGCGCAGGGCCTGGATGGTGGCGGCGGTCAGAGGGGCGGCGGTCAGGGGGGCAGACATGATCGATTCCGTTGGGGTGCGCGCGGCACGCAGCCAGGGCGTGTCGCGCGGCAAGGCGCTGGCAAAAGGGCCAAGACCCGGCGTGGACTCAGGCGGGGGTCAGTGCGACGACGGCTTCGATTTCCACCGACACGCCCTGCGGCAGGGATGCCACGCCTACCGCGCTGCGCGCATGGCGGCCGGCATCACCGAACACCTCCACCATCAGGTCGGAGGCGCCGTTGGCGATGGCGCTTTGGCGGTTGAAATCCGGCGTGCTGGCCACGAACACACCCAGACGCACGACGCGAGCCACGCGGTCCAGGCGGTCGCCGGTGGCGGCGGCGATCTGCGCCAGCAGCCCCAGGGCGGACAAACGGGCCGCTTCGACACCGTCGGCATCCGACACCTGGTTGCCCAGCTGGCCCAGGTATTGCGGCTTGCCACCCTTGCGTGAAATTTGGCCCGAGATGGTCAGCAGATTGCCCTCAAGGACGAAAGGCACATAGTTGGCGGCGGGCGCGGCGGCGGCTTCCAGGGTGTAGCCCAGTTCGGCCACACGGCCGGAGATCGTACGGGTCATAGCGGATGTCCTGTGAAATGTCAGAGTGTCAAAAGCGGGGAGCCCAAAACCGATGGACGCCCAGGCCGCTTTAAAAGCGTAACGCAGGGCTTGATGCTATCGGCCGCGCCGCCGCCTGACCAATCAATTCTTGTCGACGACACATGAGTAAAACTAATGTGTCGCGTGGGAAGTCGGCTCGTCCGTTTGCGCCGCGTCCGCCAGCCAATCGCGCAACGCGGCAGCAGCAGGCTGCAACGCGCCACGTGGCGCGACAAACCACCAGCCGATGCGCGGATCTTCCAACATCGCGCCGGGCAGCGCTTGCACCAGCGCGCCGCTGGCCAGGTGCGGCGCGATCAGCCGGTGCCGACCCATGGCCAGCCCCTGCCCGGCCAACGCGGCTTCCACCACGATGTTGTAGTCGTGCAGACGCACCGTCTGGGCGCGGCCCAGGTCCATGCCAAAGCGGCGCGCCCAGGCATCCCATTCAAAGGGCTGTTTGGCGTGCGAGGTCAGCAGCGGATGGCGCAACAGGTCTTCAGGCGTGCGCGGCCGCTTGCGTCCGGCGATGCGCTCGGGCGCGCCAACTACCGACAGTTGCTCGGTCATGAGCAGGCGCGAGGCCACGCCGGGCCAGGAGCCACGGCCATAGCGGATGGCCACGTCCACGTCGCCGCCCGCCACGTCGGCCAGGCCGATGTCGGGCAGCAGCTGCAATTCAATCTCGGGATGCGCGGCGGCAAAGGCCGGCAGGCGCGGCGCCAGCCAACGCGTGGCGAACGAGGCCAGCAAACCCACCTTCAGCGTTACGCGCGCGGCGGCGGGTGCGCGCAGCTTGTCCGTGCCCTGCCGCAAGAGCTCGAAGGCCGCGTGCACGTGTTCAAAATAGGCCTGGCCAGCGGGCGTCAATGCGACGGCCCGCGTGCGCCGCTCAAACAGCGCCACGCCTAACTCGCTTTCCAGCCGCTGGATGTGATGGCTGACCGCGCTTTGCGTGACGAACAGTTCCTGCGCGGCCAGCGAAAAGCTCAAGCGGCGCGCGGCCGCTTCAAAAGCGCGCAGGGAAACCAGGGCAGGCAGGGATCGCGTGGATCGCATGGAGGGGCAAGACGAGGCCGTCGACAGGGATGCGCGATTATCCTACGCGCTCTTGGCGCAGGCACGCAGACGGCGCGCCCCAATGCAAAAAAGCCCGCAAACAAGTTGCGGGCTTTTTTAGGGGTACTGCAAGCGGTGCGGATACGGCATGCACTGCTGAAATTTTGGCTCCCCGAGCTGGGCTCGAACCAGCGACCTGCGGATTAACAGTCCGTCGCTCTACCGACTGAGCTATCGGGGAACAGGTAGAGGGGCCGAATTATGCACAAAAAATTGAAAGAATGCAAAGCGGCCGCGGAAATTCTGTTCACGCGTGCTGGATCGCGTGGGCGGTGCGGAACAGTTGCGGCACGATATCGCGCAGCAAGCGATCGCCGGGGTAGTCGTGGCGCGGCGCGCTGACGCTGATCGCGGCCAGCGGCACGTCACGCGCATCGCGTAACAGCACGGCCGCCCCAACCTGGTTTTGCAGTACCTGGTCTTCGGTCAGCGCATAGCCGTCGTCGCGCGCCTGGCGGATCAAACCCAGCAAGGCGGCCGGGTCTGTCACCGTGCGCGGCGTGAACGCGCGCGGCGGCGCCTGGTGCAATGCCTGCAAGATGGCGTCGTCGTCCTGCTGGGTCAGCAGCATGCGCCCGCCGCTGTTGCACCAGGCGGGCATGCGGCGCCCCGGCAGCATCTCGGCCAGTGTCAGTTGCCGACTGGGCAGGCGCAGCAGATAAATCATGTCGGTGGCGACCAGCACGCTCATGTGCACGGCCAGCCCACAGCGGTCGCGCAGCGCGACCAGATGCGGCGCCGCCATCGATACCAGCCGGTCGTTGCGCAGGAAGAAGTAGCCCAGCTCCACCACGCGCGGACCCAGGCGATAGCGCCGCGATACCGGGTCCTTGGCCAGATAGCCCAGGCGCTCCCAAGTGTGCACGAAGCGCTGAGCGGCGCTTTTTCCCAAGCCGGTCAACGTGGCGATATCGGTCAACCCGAGGGAATCCGTGGCGTCGCGAAAGGCGTCCAGCACGCGCATTCCTTTTTCCAACGACGCGACAAACAGCGGGTCGTCCGCGTCGGGCGTGGCGGTGTCGGTCGGGGAAGCGGTGCGTGTCGTCATGGCTGAAAGCGGAGGGAGTACGCGGGAAGAACGCGAGGATGGACGCGGGCGAGAACCGGTGATGGCGCACGGGCCTGGCGAGGACCAAAGACGGGTCCGACGCTAGTTTCCCCGAATTGTCCGGGGGCCCAATAGCCACTATAAAGTTGATTATTCAATACTTTGTATCGCATAGCAATACACATGACGTCCCACCATTTTCGCGGTTTTCCCTCCCCATGACGCATTCTTCATCGCTCTGTGACCTGAGCGCCGTCGCGCTGCGTGCCGAGATCGTCGCCGGCAAGGCCAGCGCGCGTGACGTCATGGCGGCCCACCTGGCGCGTATCGATGCGTGCAACCCGCAGGTCAACGCCATCGTGACCCTGGACGCTGAAGGAGCCATGGCGCGTGCCGCGCTGGCCGACGAACACCAGGCCCATGGAGGCGCGCTGGGTTTGCTGCACGGCTTGCCGATCGTGCACAAGGATTCGTTTCTGACGGCCGGCATGCGCACCACCTACGGCTCGCCGCTGTATCGCGATTTCGTACCCGAGCGCGATAGCCTGATCGTCACGCGGGAACGCGCCGCTGGGGCCATCACGCTGGGCAAGAGCAATCTGCCGGAGTTTGGCGCGGGCTCGCAGACCTTCAACGCGGTGTTCGGCGCCACCCGCAACCCTTACGACTTGCGCATGACGGCGGGCGGCAGCAGTGGCGGCGCGGCGGCGGCCCTGGCCGCGCGTATGACGCCGTTGGCCGATGGCACTGACATGGGGGGTTCGCTGCGCAACCCCGCGTCGTTCTGCAACGTGGTCGGCCTGCGCCCGTCGCCCGGCCGCGTGCCCCAGTGGCCCACGGCCTGCCCTTACAACGCGTTGACGGTCGCGGGCCCCATGGCGCGCACGGTGGCCGATGTGGCCCTGCTCCTGGCTGCCACGGCCGGTCCGGATGCGCGCGACCCCTTGACCGTCGATCAGGACCCCGCGCGCTTCCTGGCCAGCCTGGAGCGCGATTTCAAGGACGTGCGCATCGCGTACGCGCCCACGTGGGGTGATCTGCCCGTTCAGCGCGACGTGTTGCAAGTACTGGAAAGCCAGTTGCCGATCTTCGCGGATCTGGGTGCCAAGGTCGAGCAGGCCTGCCCGGACTTCACCGGCGCCAACGATGCCTTCCAGGCGCTGCGCGCCCAGGTGTTCGCCGTCGGCTACGAGGCCGCGTTGCGCCAGCATCGGCATCTGCTCAAGGACACGGTGATCTGGAACATCGAACTGGGGCTGACCCAAGCGCCCGCCACCGTCGTGCAGGCCGAACGCGACCGCGCGGCACTGTTCGCGCGCATGCACGCCTTCATGCAGACGCATGAATTTCTGATCGGCCCGGTCAGCCAGGTGGTGCCCTTTCCGGTGCAAGAAGAAACGGTGAGCCATATCGACGACACGCCGATGCACAACTACATCGACTGGATGCGGTCCGGCTACTACCTGTCGCTGACCGGCCACCCAGCCATTTCGGTGCCTTGCGGATTTACTGAAGACGGCTTGCCGGTAGGCATCCAGATCGTCGGACGCTATCGCCAGGAACACGCACTGCTGCAACTGGCGCACGCGTTCGAATCCGCCACACAGCATTGGCGCCGCGCGCCGGCGCTGCCTAACTGAACCATCCAACAACACAAGGGGAAATCCATGAACAAAACGATATCGCGCGCGCTGGCCCTGTGCGTCCTGGCCGCCACGCCGCTGTTGGCCACGGCCGACACGTATCCGTCCAAGCCCATCACCCTGGTGGTGCCGTTTCCGCCCGGCGGGTCCACCGATGTGATCGGGCGCCTGTTCGCGGCCAAACTCGGTGCGCGCCTGGGCCAGACGGTGGTGATCGAGAACAAGCCGGGCGCCAACACCAGCATCGGCGCGGTGGCCGTGGCGCGCGCGGCGCCCGACGGCTATACGCTGATGATTACCGGCGCGCCTACCTTCACGCTGAATTCGCTGCTGTATTCGAACCTGAACTACGACCCGGTCAAAAGCTACGAATACGTGGCCGTCGCGGGCAGCACGCCGTTTGTCATCCTGACCAATCCGCAAACCGGGATCGGCACGGTGGCGGACATCACCAGCAAGTCGGCCGCGCAGGCACTTAGTTTTGGATCGTTTGGCAATGGCTCCACGCCGCATATCGCCGGGGAATCCCTGGCCCAACGCACCGGCGCCAAGCTGCTGCACGTGCCCTATCGCGGCAGTGCGCCGGCCATGACGGATCTGATCGGCAACCAGATCCCGCTGTCGATCGACACGCTGGTGGCCAGCCTGCCGCAGATCAAGGCCGGCAAGGCGCGAGCGGTGGCCTTGACGGGCAGCGCGCGGTCAACGCTGGTGCCCGAGGTGCCCACCGTCGCGGAAAGCGGCGTGTCGGGCTATGACTTCGAAACCTGGTTTGGCGTCGTCATGCCCAAGGGCACGCCCGCGCCCATCGTCAATCGGATGTCCAAGGAGATTCAGGCGGTGATGGCCGAACCCGATACCCGGGCCAAGCTGCAAGAGCTGGGTTTCGACGCCACCTACCAGGACCCGGCGGCCTTCCGCGCCAAGGTCGACAGCGAACTGGCGCGCAATGTGGCGGTCATCAAGGCGGCGGGAATCAAGCCGGACTGAGCGCGAGGGGGAGGCAAGGCGCGGGGCGCGCGGCTTGCCGATCCCTTATCATGGCACCCAGAAGGTTCGCGACCTCTCTCGTCTTTACTGGGTTAATCCATGTCTTCGTTTGACATTCAATTGCTGCTCACCGCCCTGGTGAGCGTCTTGGTGCTGGTCGCCCTCATCGTCTCGCGCATTCGCATGCATCCGCTGCTGGCGCTATTGATCGTTTCGATCGGGGTGGGTTTCGCAACCGGCATGTCGCCGGTTGCCATCGTTAAAAACCTGACCGACGGCGCCGGCAAAACGCTGGGCGCGGTGGGCGTGGTGATCGCGCTGGGTGCGATGCTGGGCAAGATCCTGGCGGATTCCGGCACGACGGAACGCCTGGCCAATGCCATCCTGCGGCGCACCTCGGTGCGCTTGATTCCCTGGGCGATGACGCTGGTGGCTTTCGTCATCGGCATTCCCATGTTCTTCGAAGTGGGCCTGGTCGTCATGCTGCCGCTGATCTTCAGCGTGGCGCGCAAGCTGGAAAGCCAGGAACGCTTCAAGGGGTCGGCTTACGTCTATGTGGGCGTGCCCGTCATTGCCGCGCTGGCCGCCATGCACGGCATGGTGCCGCCGCATCCCGGCCCGCTGACGGCCATCGCTACCCTGAAGACCACCGTGGGCCCCACGATGATCTACGGCTTTCTGGCCGCGCTGCCCGCGATGGTGCTGGGCGGCCCGCTATACGGGGCTTTCATCACGCCCCGCATGACAACGCGCCCGGACGAAGCCCTGTTGGAGCAATTCACCGTCACGCCGGAAAATGGCTCGGCTATCGCTGCGCCCAGCGTGGGCCTGGGCGTGCTGGCGGCGCTGCTGCCCGCGCTGTTGATGCTGGTGCATGCCCTGGCTGAAATGCTGTTGCCCAAGGATTCCAGCCTGATGCACGTGGCCGCCTTCCTGGGCAACCCGCTGGTGGCCATGCTGTTGGGCGTGCTGTTCGCCGCGGTCACGCTGGTCTTCATGCGCGGCGGCGACGCCGAAAAATTGCGCGACGGCCTGGGCAAAAGCCTGAAGCCCATCGCCGGCATCATGCTGATCATCGCGGGCGGCGGCGCCTTTCAGCAGGTGCTGACCAGCGCCAAGGTGGGCGATGCCATCGTGCACCTGACGCACCAGTTCGCCTTCCCGCCGCTGATCCTGGGCTGGCTGATCGCCATGCTGCTATCGGTATCCACCGGCTCGGCAACCGTCGGCATCGTGGGCGCCGCCGGCCTGCTGGCCCCCTTGGCCGGCGCCGACCCCACGCTGAACCTGCCCCTGCTGGCGCTATCGATCGGCTGCGGCTCGCTGTTTTTCAACTACGCCAACCACGCCGGCTTCTGGATGGTGAAGGAATCGTTCGGCATGACGATGGGCGAAGCGACAAAAACGATTTCGGTCGTGCAGTCGATCGTGGCGGTGGTGGGCTTGCTGATGGTGCTGCTGTTCAACATGCTGCCGCCGTTGGGATAAGGGGGCGGCGTTTCCTGGCGCCCGGAATAAAAAAACCCAACGAGAAATCGTCGGGTTTTTTCTTGGAAACTACAGGGTGTTCATGGTGCCGGTGAAAGGAATCGAACCCTCGACCTTCTCATTACAAGTGAGCTGCTCTACCAACTGAGCTACACCGGCACGGCGTGCCGGGGCACGCGCAGGGACTGCATTGTAATGAAAAATCGACGGGGCCGCGTGCAAGGGGGCACGGGGCGCCGACGACATTCAATTTACGGCGGATTATGTCGCAGCGGCGGTTGCAAAGACGGCGTGCCAGGCACGCCGTCTTTGTGTAGCAGATGCTATTTGACGATGGTCAGGCGCGGACGCTTGGGTTCGTCGTCGTTGCCGCCGTCGTCGCCGGTCGGGGCGTCGGATTGGGCATCGGAGCCTTCGGGGGCGGCGGGTTCCACCGCGCCCTGGGCGCCGGCTTCCGGCGGTTCATAGGGCTGCACTTCAAAGCCCATGCCCGCGCCGGTTTCGCGCGCGTAGATGGCGCTGACGGCGCCAACGGGAACGTAGACGTTCTCGGTCACGCCGCTGAAGCGGGCTTGGAATTCGATGAATTCGTTGCCCAGCACCAAGCGGTTGGTGGCCAGTGTGCCGACATTCAGTGTGATCTGACCGTCACGCACATGCGCGACGGGCACCATGGTGTGCTCATCGACCTGTACGGTGATGTACGGCGTGTAGCCGTTGTCGGTGCACCATTCGTGCAGTGCGCGGATCAGATACGGTTTGGTCGAAGTTTCACCCATCACACAACCAGCCTTAACGACGCATCACTTTTTCCGAAGGCGTCAGCGCTTCGATGTAGGCCGGGCGCGAGAAGATGCGTTCGGCGTACTTTTGCAGCGGAGCAGCGTTCTTGGGCAGTTCAATGCCGTAATGGTCCAGGCGCCACAGCAGCGGCGCCACGGCCACGTCCAGCATCGAGAATTCCTCGCCCAGCATGTACTTGTTCTTCAGCAGCATCGGGGCCAGTTGGGCCAGACGGTCGCGAATGTTCTGGCGCGCGTTGGCCAGCTTCTTCTCGTCGGGCTTGGCGCTGCGGTCTTCCAGCGTCGAGACGTGAACGAACAGTTCTTTCTCGAAGTTGTACAGGAACAGGCGGGTGCGGGCGCGCATGACGGGGTCGGCCGGCATCAGCTGCGGATGCGGGAAGCGCTCGTCGATGTACTCGTTGATGATGTTGGACTCGTACAGAACCAGGTCGCGCTCGACCAGGATGGGCACTTGACCGTACGGGTTCATCACCGCGATGTCTTCGGGCTTGTTGTACAGGTCGATGTCACGGATCTCGAAGTCCATACCTTTTTCGAACAACACGAAGCGGCAGCGTTGCGAAAACGGACACGTGGTTCCGGAATAGAGCACCATCATGGTGAAAGTCCTTTATGAAAAACGAAAGGCCAGCGCCTAAATCTAGCAGGCGCTGGCCCCAATTGCCAGACGGGATAGGCGTACGGCCCTATCCTCCGTTGCCGTCCCTTATTAAGAATAGGTAGCGGCTTGCATGCCTGGCGGGGCGTTGCGGTTAGCGCACGTGTTTCCAGTACGAGGCGTTCAAGCGCCACGTAACCAGGAAGAACAACAGCAGGAACAACATGACGCCAACGCCGAGACGGACGCGGAAAGTCTGGACGGGCTCTGCCATCCAGGACATGAACGCGGTCAGGTCTGCGACGTCGTTGTCGTATGTTGCGACTTGGGCCGGGTTGGCGGCCTTAAATTTGGCATCAAAGGTGGCATGGCCGCGGTAATCAGCTACCGGTTCGGCCTTGACCGTGGAAAAACCTTGAGCATCGTACACCGTCGTGACGCGTTCCCAGGTTTTGGGTGCGCCTTCCTTGGCATCCTTCACTTCCACTTCGTGCATGGCCGTGGTGGTCAGCTCGCGCGGACCCTGGCGTTCCCAGAGCGCGTGGGGCATGCCCACAGCCGGGAAAACCAGGTTGTTCCAGCCGGTCGCGCGCGACGAGTCGCGGTAGAAGGTGCGCAGGTAGGTGTAGATGTAGTCGGCGCCGGACGGGCCGGCGTTGACCGATTTGGCGCGAGCGATCACGGACAAGTCCGGGGGCGTCGTGCCAAACCACTTCTTGGCGTCCTTGGGTGACATGGCAACCGTCATCATGTCGCCCACCTTTTCGCCGGTGAACAGCAGGCTTTCCTTGATTTGCTGGTCGGTCAGCCCGATGTCCTTGAGCTTGTTGTAGCGCATCGAGGACGCGCTATGACAGTTCAAGCAGTAGTTGACGAACAACTTGGCGCCGTTTTGCAGCGACGACATGTCGTTGACGCGGTACGGCGCCTTGTCCAGCGGGAAACCGCCTTCGGCGGCAAATGCGGTGGTGCACGTGAGCATCAAGGCCACGGCACCAATCAGCTTCTTGATCATGGTTAATCCGTTATCTGGTGGGCTCAGTGGGCGTGGAACGTAACGCGCTCGGGCACTTGCTTGAAGGTGCCAAGGCGGCTCCAGACCGGCATCAGGAAGAAAAATGCCAGGTACAGCAGCGTGCCGATCTGCGACGTGATGTTCAACGGCGGACTGGGCGGCTGCGTACCGATGTAGCCGAGCACCAGGAAGTTGACCATGAAGATGCCGTAGATCCACTTGTGCCACGTGGGGCGGTAGCGGATCGACTTGACCGGGGAATGGTCCAGCCAGGGCAGGAAGAACAGGATGACGACGGTGCCACCCATGGCGACCACGCCCCAGAACTTGGCATCGATCACGCGCAGCAGCACGGCCACGACGATCAGGATGCCCGGGACCACAAAGCGCAGGATGCCGCGCATATTGCTCTTGAACAGCAATACCAGCGCACCCAGCACCGATGCACCTGCCAGCACCCACGTGAATTCGTCGGTGGTGGCACGCAGCATCGAGTAGAACGGCGTGAAGTACCAGACCGGTGCGATGTGCGGAGGTGTCTTCAGCGAGTCAGCAGGAATGAAGTTGTTGAACTCGAGGAAGTAGCCGCCCATTTCCGGCGCGAAGAACACGATGAACGCAAACACGAGCAAGAAGCCCGCCACGCCCATCAGGTCATGCACCGAATAGAACGGGTGGAACGGAATGCCATCCTTGGGCCGGCCGTACTTGTCTTTCGGGCCCTGCTTGATCTCGATGCCGTCCGGGTTGTTCGAGCCGACTTCGTGCAGCGCAACCAGGTGAGCCGCGACCAGGCCGACCAGCACCAGCGGAATCGCGATGACGTGGAAGGCAAAGAAGCGGTTCAAGGTGGCGTCCGACACGACGTAGTCGCCGCGAATCCAGATCGACAGCTCGGGGCCGATGAACGGAATGGCGGCGAACAGGTTAACGATCACCTGAGCACCCCAGTACGACATCTGGCCCCACGGCAGCAAATAACCGAAGAAGGCTTCCGCCATCAGACAGAGGAAAATCGCCACGCCGAAAATCCACACGAGTTCGCGCGGCTTGCGGTACGAACCGTAAAGCAGCCCGCGCAACATATGCAGGTAGACGACAACGAAGAACATCGATGCGCCGGTCGAATGCATATAGCGCACGAGCCAGCCCCATGGGACTTCGCGCATGATGTATTCGACGGATTGGAACGCGCGTTCGGCGTCCGGCTTGTAATGCATGACCAGGAAAATGCCGGTCACGATCTGCAGCACCAGGACCAATAAGGCCAGAGAGCCAAAGAAATACCAAAAGTTGAAATTCTTTGGTGCGTAGTATTCGGACAGATGGGCTTTCCAGGTGGATGTCACCGGAAAACGCCGGTCCAGCCACCCCAACAGGCCTGTTGTCTCGACGGTTTTCTCGCCAGCCATGTAACGGCTCCTTCTCTAATACGTGGCGTATTTGTTTTACTTACGTAATCGGGAAAAAAGCGCGACGCGAGCGTCAGGCCTTGTTGTCTTCATCGACGCCCACAATGATGCGGGTGTCGCTCAGATACTGGTAGGGCGGTACTTCGAGATTATCGGGAGCAGGCTTGTTCTTGTAGACCCGGCCAGCCAGATCGAACGTAGAGCCGTGGCAGGGGCAGAGGAATCCGCCTTGCCAGTTGGCGCCCATGCCGCCACCGCCGCCCGTTTCAAAGTGCGAGGTAGGCGAGCAGCCCAAGTGGGTACAGATGCCGACGCAAACGAAGATCTCGGGCTTGCGCGAGCGAGCCTCGTTTTCGGCGTATTTGGGAGTGAAGCCAGGCCGCTTGGATTCAGGATCGGCCAGTAAAGGGTCTAGCGTCTTGAGGGCGGCGAGCTGTTCGGGAGAACGGTGAATGATCCACACCGGCTTCCCACGCCATTCCACGGTTTTCATGGTGCCGACGGGTATATCGCCGATATCCACTTCAACGGGGGCCCCGGCCGCGCGGGCCTTTTCAGAGGGAGAAAACGTGCTCACAAGCGGCACTGCCGTTGCGACACCTGCTACGCCACCCACAGCACAGGCGGTGGTAACCCAGAAACGTCGCGAAGGATCAGGTGGCAGGTTGGGATCAACCGCACCGTCATCATCGTGTACCAGCGTATCCTGACTCATCTTCCTATCCTTGTTGATGCGCCCGCTCTACGAGTAGCATCACTTCTGCGGCATCGGGTTCGCGGGAATATGTAACAACATAGCAACCGCGTATTATAGCGCCAGCCCACTGAAGGGCGTATCACGAAGGGAGTGCTTTTATGAGCAAAAAGACTGGTTTCATCAAAGAATTCCGAGATTTCGCTGTAAAAGGCAACGCCGTTGACCTGGCGGTTGGTGTGATCATCGGCGCGGCGTTCGGCAGGATCGTCGATTCCATGGTGAAAGACATCATCATGCCCTTGGTGAATTTCATCCTGGGTGGCGCGGTCGATTTTTCGAACAAATTCTTTGTGCTGTCGATGCCTGCCGGCTACAACGGCCCGATGACGTATGCCGACCTGACCAAGGCGGGCGCCACCGTGTTTGCGTGGGGCAACTTCGTGACGATCCTCATCAACTTCGTGTTGTTGGCGTTTGTGATTTTCTGGATGGTCAAGGCCATCTACAAGGCCCGCACCAAGGCCGAGGAAGCACCGGCCGCGCCGGCCGCAACGCCCGAAGACGTGGCGCTGCTTCGCGAAATTCGCGACCTGCTCAAGAAATAAGACACGGCACCAGGCCGTGTGGCCGATGCGCCACATGCGCCACGGGCTTGCTGCCCGCCGGGTAATGATCCGCAGCGGGCGTCACCCCTTTATGCCGGGCTGGCTTTATGCCGGGTTATCAAGGTCGATGAATTCGACCTTGATGCCGAAGTGCTCGGCCACTGCCTGACCCAGCGCCTGTGCGCCGTATCGTTCGGTGGCGTGGTGACCCGCGGCAATGAAGCCCACGCCGGTCTCGCGCGCCAAGTGCACGGTGGACTCGGACACTTCGCCGGTAATGTAGGCGGTGGCGCCGGCATCCACCGCGTCTGCCAGCATGCCTTGCGCGCCGCCCGTGCACCAGGCCACGGTGGACAAGGGCTGAGCGGGGTCGCCCACGACCAGCGGTTGCCTGCCCAGGCGTTCAGCCACGCGTTCGCCCAACTGCCCCAGCGTTTGCACGCCGGCGGCCTCGCCCAACCAGACCAGATTGTCTTGCCCGCAGGTGCGCGGCGACCCATCGTCGCGGCGCGCGGGCGCCAGGCCCAGCACGCGGGCCAGCTGTGCGTTGTTGCCCAGCGTGGGGTGCGCGTCCAGCGGCAAATGGTAGGCGTACAGGTTCAGGTCGTTCTTCAGTGCCAGCGCCATGCGCGTGCGGCGCGTGCCGATAATGCGCCGGTCTTCGTTGCGCCACATCCAGCCGTGATGCACGAGCACCGCGTCAGCGCCCCGTTCAACCGCCGCGCGCAGTAACGCTTCGCTGGCGGTGACACCGGTGATAATGTGTCCGACTTCGGATCGGCCCTCCACCTGCAAACCGTTCGGACAGTAGTCCTTGAAGCGCGCGGCTTGCAGGGTGTCGTCCAGCCAGCTGGCCAGCACGTGGGAGTCCACTTTTTTCATTGCTTGTCCTATCAGAATCATGCGCCGATATTGGCTGATATTTGCTCAGGCCGTCACGGTCTGCCTGGCTATTCTATTCGTGGTCACGACCCTGCGGCCCGACCTGCTGCGCCTTGCCGGCTCAGGCGCGGCCACGCCCGCCGCCGCCGCGTCCGCCCGGCCGCCGGCCGGCACGGGCGTGGGGCCGGTGTCGTACGCCGATGGCGTGGCGCGCGCGGCACCGTCCGTGGTGAACGTGTACACGACCAAGCACGTCAATGTGCCGTTGGTGCCGCTGCCCGATGATCCCGTGCTGCGCCAGCTGTTCGGGCAAGTGCCCGGCATGAGTCGGCGGCAGGCCACGACCAGCCTGGGGTCGGGCGTTATCGTCAGCCAGGACGGCCATGTGCTGACGAATTACCACGTCGTGCAGGCGGCCGACGCGATCGAGGTGGCGCTGGCCGACGGCCGGCGCGATGCGGCAAAAGTGGTGGGCGCAGACCCGGACACGGACCTGGCGGTGCTGAAGCTGAGTTCGTTGCGCACTTTGCCGGTGGCCACGCTGGCCGCTGACCGGGGCTTGCGCGTGGGCGATGTGGTGCTGGCGATAGGCAACCCGTTTGGCGTGGGCCAGACCACCACGCAAGGCATCGTGTCGGCGTTGGGGCGCAACGGGCTGGGACTGAACACGTACGAAAACTTCATCCAGACCGATGCCGCCATCAACCCCGGCAATTCGGGCGGTGCGCTGGTGGACGCGCAGGGCAATCTGGTGGGGATCAACACGGCGATCTATTCGGAATCGGGCGGGTCGATGGGCATCGGCTTTGCCACGCCGGTGGAGATTGCGCGCAAGGTCATGGACGACATCGTCAAGACGGGCTCGGTCAAGCGAGGTTGGCTGGGCGTGGAACCGCAGGACGTGACGCCGGAGCTGGCGCGCGCGTTTGAGCTCAAGGGTGACACGCGCGGCGTCATCATTGCCGGCGTGATGCGCGATGGGCCGGCCGCGCGCGGTGGCTTGCGCGTGGGCGATATCGTGCAATCGGTCAATGGCAAGCGCATGGCGGACACGTCGCAGTTGTTGTCGGAGATTGCGCAGCTGCCGCCCGGCCAGCGCGCCACGCTGGGCGTGTTGCGCGCGGGCAAGCCCGTCGAGGTGGCCGTGGTGGTGGGCACCCGGCCGGGCAAGCCGCGATAGCAATCGCGAAGGGGCCTGCGGTTGCGGCCGCGGGAGCTACCGCCAGCAGCACAACCACCGGCCACCGTGCCAGATGCAGGGCTAGTCACTGCGCGACTTTTGGGCCAATAGTCGAACCACCGACAGCACGGCCCGCTTTGTGGTGTCGGGCTGGTGTTGCAGGATGGCGCCGATTTCAGCGCAGTAGCCGTCGACCACGGGCTTGCACGACTTCGGCATCACGGGCGGCTGCGAGCCGTACCCCGGCGGCATGCCGCTGGCGCCCGATTCCGTGGGCCCCAACACGCCGTCGGTCAGCCACGGCACGCTGGTGTCCAGCGCTTTGGCCAGACGCAGCAGCGTGGTGCGAGACGGCGAGTAGTGTTCCCCACGCGTAAGGATCCGATGGATACAGGACTGCGGCACGCCGGAAAGGCGCGCCAACTGGTTTTGACTATGGATGCCACGCCACCGCATCAGGGCGCGTAGCCTTTGAGCAGGCGACATGCCTGCAATGTAGAGTCGCGAGCGGCGGCCCACAAGGGTGAAACAGTCCTATACCGGACCCTTTGTGCGATATACGAAGCGAAAATGCAAAGGGCCGCCGAAGCGACCCTTTCAGACGATGCCATGCCGGCCCGTGTCAGTGGCGTTCGGTCAGCGAATCGGACACGGCGTCGTCGGCGGCGTCCGGCTTGGGCTGCACCATGCGGGCGCAGATCAGCCCCACTTCGTAAAGCAGGCAAAGCGGCACGGCCAGCATGAACTGGCTGACCACGTCCGGCGGCGTGACCACCGCCGCGATGATGAAGGCGCCGACCACCACGTAACCGCGCGCGGACCGCAGCTTGGACAGTTCAACGATGCCCATCTTGACCAGCAACACCACGGCCACGGGCACTTCGAACGTGATGCCGAACGCCATGAACATCGTCATGACGAAGCTCAGGTAGGCCTCGATGTCCGGAGCCGGGGTAATGGACTGCGGCGCGAACGTGGCGATGAAATGGAACACCGTGCGGAACACGACGAAGTAGCAGAACGCCATGCCCGCGATGAACAGGAACGTGCTGGAGACGATCAGCGGCAGCGCCAGGCGCTTTTCGTGGCGGTACAGACCGGGTGCCACGAAAGCCCACGCCTGGTACAGCACCACGGGCAGCGCCACGATGAAGGCGGCCATCATGGTGACCTTGACGGGCACCATGAACGGCGTGATGACGCCCGTGGCGATCATGCGCGTGCCTTCGGGCAGCGAGGCCAGCATCGGCGCGGCCAGCACGTCATAGATGGCCGATGCGCCGGGGTAGATGAACAGCACGATGAACACGGCCACGACGGCGCCCACGGCGCGCAACAGGCGGGTTCGCAATTCGACCAGGTGAGAGATGAAGGTCTCTTGCTGGCCTTCTTCTTGGGAGGCGTCCTGGGTCACGTCGGTGTTCCGGAGGGCGGGACGGGCTTGGCGGCGGGCGCGGCGTCGTCAGCCGTGGGCGCGCGGGGCGCCGGGGCGGGTTGTTGTGGGGCGGGGGCGGCAGGCGCCGTGCCGGTGTTGGACGCCGGCGGCAGGTCCAGGTCCAGGCTGTGGTTCTGGCTGGGCGGCGCGATGGTGCGGGCGGGCTCGGTGGCGGTTGCGAGTGGGGCTGCGAGCGGGGCCGCCGTGGCGGGCGCATCGCCCACGATCACCGGCGCGACCTTGCCATTGGCCTCGCGGGCCACTTCGTCCAATTCGGCACGGAACTGCTGCACCGGTTCTTGCAATGACGCGTGGGTTTCGTTCAGCGACTGCTGCACGCCCTGCGCGGCATCTTCCATTTCGCTTTTAAATTTGCGCAGCTCGTCGATTTCGATTTCGCGCTGGATATCGGACTTCACGTCGTTGACGTAACGCTGCGCGCGCCCCAGCAGGTGACCGACGGTGCGGGCAACCTTGGGCAGGCGTTCGGGGCCAATGACGATCAAGGCGACGACGCCGATCACCATCAGTTCAGTGAGGCTGACATCAAACATTCGACGGCCGCTCGGGAATTGAAGCAATAAGGGCCGGCCCCGTTCGGGGCGGGCCCGGGAGACGAGCCGGGGCTCAGGAGTTGGTCTTTTCCTTGGCTTGCACGTCGATGGTTTCACCGGACACGCGCTGTTGCGCGATCGGGTCGGCGGGCTTGTCGCCGTTGGCGTCCTTCATGCCTTCCTTGAAACCCTTCACCGCACCGCCCAGATCCGAGCCGATGTTGCGCAGTTTCTTGGTGCCGAAAATCAGCGCCACGATAACCAGAACGACCAACCAATGCCAAATGCTGAAACTACCCATGATGTTTCTCCGAATTACGCGGTGGGGGCCACGCGTCCTTTCCAGGGTCGCGAGCCGCCGATGATGTGGAAATGCAAATGCGGGACTTCCTGGCCGCCTTCGACGCCAGAGTTGATCATGATGCGAAATCCGCCATCAGGGCCCGGACGGCAACCGTTTTCGGCTGCTAGCCGCGGCGCCAACGACATCATTCTACCCAACCAACCTGCGTCCTCGGCCGTAATATCCTGCATGGATGTGACATGACGTCGAGGGATCAGCAGCAAATGTACCGGTGCTGCCGGATTGATATCGTGAAATGCAACAAAGTCCTCGTCTTCAAAGACCTTCTTGGACGGGATGTCGCCAGCGGCGATCTTGCAAAAAAGACAGTTGTCGCTCATTTTCCGGGCTCCGGGGTCAGTCTTTGGGGCGGCTGGCTTTTTCCGCCAGGCCCGACAGGCCTTCGCGGCGGGCCAATTCGGCCAGCACGTCTTCCGGCCGCAGCTTGAAGTGCGTCAGCGCGACCAGGCAGTGAAACCACAGGTCGGCCGTTTCACTGACGATGCGGTCCGGCACGCCGTCTTTCGCGGCCATGACCAGTTCCGTGGCTTCTTCACCGATCTTCTTCAGGAAGGAATCCGGGCCCTTGGCCAGCAGCTTGGCGGAATAGGACGCGGCCGGGTCGCCGCCGTTTTCAGGACGGCGGGTTTCCAGCGTGTCGGCGATGCGCGCCAGGATATCGGCGGCGCTTAGCGTTTGATCGGTCATTTGTAGATCAGTTCGGGGTCTTTCAGCACCGGGTCAACCGTGACCCAGGATGCCTGGTCCGTCGGCCCTTCCAGGCGGCGGAAAAAACAGCTGGCGCGCCCGGTGTGGCAGGCGATGCCGCCTTCCTGGTGCACTTTCAGCAAGATCACATCGCCATCGCAATCCAGGCGCAATTCGTGCACTTCCTGCACGTGGCCCGACTCTTCGCCCTTGCGCCACAGGCGCTGACGCGAACGCGACCAGTACACGGCGCGACCGGTGGCGGCCGTTTCGGCCAGCGATTCGCGGTTCATCCAGGCGACCATCATGATCTGGCCGTTTTCGGCATCTTGCGCGATGGCGGGGATCAGGCCGTTTTCGTCAAAGACGACGTCGGCCATCCAGGCGGGTTCAGTGCTCATCATTAATCCAACCGTACGGAAATGCCTTGTTCGGCCATGAAGCGCTTGCACTCGCCAACGGTGTGCTGGCCAAAGTGGAAGATGCTGGCGGCCAGCACGGCGCTGGCGCGGCCGGTGGTGACGCCATCGGCCAGATGTTGCAGGTTGCCCACGCCGCCGGAGGCGATGACGGGTACCGGCACGGCGTCGGATACGGCGCGCGTCAGTTCCAGGTCAAAACCGGACTTGGTGCCGTCGCGGTCCATGCTGGTCAAGAGGATTTCGCCCGCGCCGTAGGCGGCCATGCGGCGTGCCCAGGCCACGGCGTCCAGCCCGGTGGCCTTGCGGCCGCCATGGGTGAAGACTTCCCAGCGCGCGGGTTCGCCATCGGCAGACACTCGCCGCGCGTCAATGGCCACCACCACGCATTGCGAGCCGTGGTAGTCGGACGCGGCGCGCACCAGTTCCGGATTGGCCACGGCCGCGCTGTTGATGCTTATCTTGTCGGCGCCGGCGTTCAGCAGGCGCTGGATGTCGGACACCTGGCGCACGCCGCCACCCACGGTCAGCGGGATGAAAACCTGGGAGGCCACCTGCTCGATGATGGGCAGGATCAGGTCGCGGCCGTCGCTGGTGGCGGTGATGTCCAGGAACGTCAGTTCGTCCGCGCCCTGCTCGTTGTAGCGGCGGGCGATCTCGACGGGGTCACCCGCGTCCAGCAGGTTGACGAAGTTCACGCCTTTGACGACGCGGCCGGCGGTGACGTCAAGGCAGGGGATGATGCGGCGGGTCAGCGCGCTTGCTACGGGCGCGCCGGCCTCGGTGCTGCTGCGAGAGAGGGTCATTTTGCCAATTCGTCGGCGCGCGCCTGCGCGGCTTGGAAATCCAGCGTGCCTTCGTAGATGCTGCGGCCCAGGATGGCGCCTTCGACGCCCTCTTCCTCGACGGCGCACAGGGCTTCGATGTCCTGGATGCCGGCGATGCCGCCCGAGGCGTAAACGGGGATGCGCACGTGTTGGGCCAGGCGCACCGTGGCTTCGACGTTGACGCCCGACAGCATGCCGTCACGGCCGATGTCGGTGTAGATGATGGCTTCGCAGCCGTAATCTTCGAACTTCTTGGCCAGGTCCAGCACGTCGTGGCGGGTCAGCTTGCTCCAGCCGTCGGTGGCGATCTTGCCGTCGCGGGCGTCCAGGCCAACGATGATCTGGCCGGGGAAAGCACCGCAGGCGTCTTGCAGGAAGCCCGGGTTCTTGACCGCGGCGGTGCCGATGATCACGTAGGAGATGCCG
The DNA here is from genome assembly GCF_057291955.1 of Achromobacter sp. 1L-A-4-B-C2. Lineage (NCBI taxonomy): Bacteria > Pseudomonadati > Pseudomonadota > Betaproteobacteria > Burkholderiales > Alcaligenaceae > Achromobacter > Achromobacter sp. 1L-A-4-B-C2. The sequence continues at coordinate 557,570 of NZ_JBXAWP010000004.1, read as the reverse complement.
GCATCAAGGTAGCGTTCGATGGTGTCGAGGTCGCGAATGCCGCCGCCGATCTGGACGGGGATGTCGTCGCCGACGGCTTCCAGAATGGCCTTGATGGGCGCTTCGTTCTTCGGCTTTCCGGCAACGGCGCCGTTAAGGTCGACCAGATGCAGGCGGCGCGCGCCTTGGTCAAGCCAACGGGTGGCCATGGCGGCGGGGTCTTCGGAGAACACCGTTGCATCGTCCAGGTCACCCTGGCGCAGGCGCACGCAGCGCCCGTCTTTGAGATCGATGGCGGGGATCAGCAGCATGGTGGGCAGCAAAAAAGAAAGAGGGGTTGAATGGGCTGGCGCTGTCGGCTCTAGGCCTACGGCTGCCAGTCTACAAAATTGCGATACAGGCGCAAACCGTGCTCGGCGCTCTTTTCGGGGTGGAACTGCACCGCGAAAATGTTAGCCGCCGCCACTGCGCAGGTAAAGGCGACGCCGTAATCGGTTTCACCAACTGTCAGGCCGGAATCGTCCGGATCGGCGTAATAACTATGGACGAAATAGAAGTGCGTGTCGTCCGGAATGCCGTCCCAGATGGGATGAGAGCGCGTCTGGCGGACTTTGTTCCATCCCATGTGCGGCACTTTCAGGCGCTCGGGGCGCGTGTCGGCCAGGCCCGCCTCGCCGGTGTCGGCCAGGCAGGCTTCGTCATCGGCGGGGATCAGGTCGGCAAAACGGGGGCCCGAAAAGCGGCGCACCACACCCGGAAACAGGCCAAGGCACGAGGTGCCGCCTTCTTCGCTGGAATCAAACAGCATCTGCTCGCCCACGCACACGCCCAACAGGGGCTTGTTGCGGGCGGCGCGCACAACGGCTTCGCGCAGGCCGGATTCATTCAGGGTCCGCATGCAGTCCGCCATCGCGCCCTGCCCGGGAAACACCACGCGGTCGGCCGCGTCGATGTCTTTGGGCTGGTTGCAGATGCGGACGTCCGCGTCGGGGGCGGCGAACTTCAGGGCGCGTGCGACGGAATGGAAATTACCCATTCCGTAATCGACGATGGCGATAGTGGTCACTTCTTTTGCCTGCTGCGGTGGGGGTTGGCGAACGTTACAGCACGCCCTTGGTGGACGGCACCACGTCGCCCATGCGCGGGTCGACTTCCATGGCCATGCGCAGGGCGCGGCCACAGGCCTTGAACACGGTTTCGGCCTGATGGTGGGCGTTGAAGCCGCGCAGGTTGTCGATGTGCAGCGTGATCAGCGCGTGGTTGACCAAACCCTGGAAGAACTCACGCGTCAGGTCTACATCGAAATTGCCGATGTGGGCGCGCGTGAACGGGATGTGATATTCCAGGCCGGGGCGGCCCGAAAAGTCCACCACGACGCGCGACAGCGCTTCGTCCAGCGGCACGTACGCGTGGCCGTAGCGGCGCAGGCCCGCCTTGGTGCCGACCGCCTTGGCAATTGCCATGCCCAGCGTGATGCCGACGTCTTCCACCGTGTGGTGCGCGTCGATGTGCAGGTCGCCCTCGGCCTTGATGTCCATGTCGATCAGACCGTGGCGCGCGATCTGGTCCAGCATGTGGTCCAGGAATGGCACGCCCGTGTCGATCGTCTGCTTGCCGGTGCCGTCGATGTTGATGGCCACGCGGATGCGGGTTTCGTTGGTGTTGCGGGTGATCTCTGCGGTACGCATGTTAAGCACTCAAAATCTCTTGCAGGGCAGCCAGCAAGGCGGCGTTCTCGGCCGGGGCGCCCACCGAAATGCGCAGGCAGTTTGCCAGGAGCGGATGGGCGTTGGAAAAGTTGCGAATCAATATTTTGCGCGTTTTCAGCGCAAGATGCACGGCGTTGCCGTCCAGCTTGCCGGAAAAGCGGGCGAGTACGAAGTTGCCGGCGGAAGGGAATACCCTGACGCCCGGCAAGGCGGCCAGCGCGGCGGCCAGCGGTTCGCGGTCGGCGCGCAGGCGCGCGGCCTGTTCGTCCAGCACGGGCTTGTGGCGCAACACCGCCATCAGCGTGGCTTGCGTCAGCACGTCCAGGTTGTAGGGCGGGCGCAGCTTGTTCAGTTCGGCGATCCAGTCGGGATGACCCGCCAGGTAACCGAAACGCAGGCCCGCCAGGCCGATCTTGGACACTGTGCGCATGACGACCACGTTGGGCGCGTCCAGCACGCGCGGCATCCAGGTGCGGTCGGCAAAAGGCTGGTACGCCTCGTCCAGCACCACCAGCCCGGGGGCGGCAGCGATGATGGCCTGCACGTCTTCGTCCGACCACAGGCCACCGGTGGGGTTGTTGGGCACGGCCAGGAACACCACCTTGGGTTGATGTTCGCGGATGGCGGCCAGCATCGCCGGCAGATCCAGGGTCAGGTCGTCGGTCAGCGGCACGCCGACAAAGCGAGCGTGATCAAAGCGCGCCGCCATGTCGAAATAAACGAACGACGGCCACGGCGACAACACCACGTCGCCCGGGTTGCAGCAGGCCTGGACGACGATGTGGATCAGCTCGTCCGAGCCGTTGCCGAACAGCACGTCGGCCGCGTCGGGCAGGCCGAAGCCGGCTTTCACCGCCTGCTGCAAGGCAGAGAGGTCAGCGGCGGGATAGCGGTTCAGCGGTGTGTCGCGCACGGCGCGGGCGATGTCGTCGCGCACCACGTCGGGCAATTCATACGGGCATTCCATCGCGTCCAGCTTGATGCAGCCATCCGCGTTGGCGACCGGGTAGGCGGCCAGCGCGCGGATATCCGCGCGCACGGTGCCTTCGATGCGGCCAGCGACGCCTGCCGCCGGGGCCGCGCTCATGGTTTGTCGACCCGGTACTGGGCGCTGGCGGCGTGTGCTTGCAGGCCCTCGCCCAGCGCCAGCTCGGCGGCGATGCGGCCCAGCGTCTGCGCGCCCTGATGCGACACCTGGATCAGGCTGGAGCGCTTTTGGAAATCGTACACGCCCAGCGGCGACGAGAAGCGCGCGGTGCGGGACGTGGGCAGCACGTGGTTGGGGCCCGCGCAGTAGTCGCCCAGCGCTTCCGAGCTGAAACGGCCCATGAAGATGGCGCCGGCATGGCGGATCTTGGCGGTCCAGATTTCGGGCTGCTCGGTGGAAATTTCCAGGTGCTCGGGCGCGATGTCGTTGGCGATCTGGCAGGCTTCTTCCAGGCTTTGGACCTGGATGAGCGCACCGCGATTGGCCAGGCTGACGCGCAGGATGTCGGCGCGCGGCATCGTGGGCAACAGGCGCGCGATGGCGGCTTCGACTTCTTCGATGAACGCGGCGTCCGGGCACAGCAGGATGGACTGCGCCAGTTCGTCGTGCTCGGCTTGCGAGAACAAATCCATGGCGATCCAGTCGGCCGGCGTCTTGCCGTCGCAGATGACCAGGATTTCGCTGGGGCCGGCGATCATGTCGATGCCCACCACGCCGAACACGCGGCGCTTGGCGGCGGCCACATAGGCGTTGCCCGGGCCCACGATCTTGTCCACGGCGGGCACGGTGTCGGTGCCGTAAGCCAGCGCGCCCACGGCTTGCGCGCCGCCGATGGCGAACACGCGGTCCACGCCACCAATGGCGGCCGCGGCCAGCACGATGGGGTTGCGCACGCCGTCGGGCGTGGGCGTGACCATGATCAATTCCTGCACGCCTGCCACCTTGGCGGGAATGGCGTTCATCAGCACCGACGACGGATAGGCGGCCTTGCCGCCCGGCACGTACAGGCCCACGCGGTCCAGCGGCGTGACCTGCTGGCCCAGCAGCGTGCCGTCGGCTTCGGTGTAGGTCCAGGTTTCAGCGCGTTGGCGCTCGTGGTAGGCGCGCACGCGGTCGGCGGCGGCTTCCAGCGCGTTGCGCTGCGCCGTGGGCAGCGTGGCCAGCGCGGCGTGCCAGTCGGCCTTGGGGATTTCAAGCGTGTCGGCGGATGCGCCGGGCATGCGGTCAAAGCGCTGGGTGTATTCCACCAGCGCGGCATCGCCGCGCGCGCGCACGTCAGCCAGGATGCCGGCGGCGGCACGGTCGATGGACTCGTCCTCGGTGGCCTCGAAAGCCAGCAGCTTGGACAGGGCGGATTTGAATCCGGGATCGCGGGAATCAAGACGATTGATCAGGGCCATGGCGTCATGCAGCAAAGCGGAAAGCGGCCGCCGCGTTATCGCGGCGGGCGGGGGTCAGGCGTTGCGGGAGGCGGCTCTTTCGAAGGCGTCCAGCAAGGGTTGCAGGCGGGCGCCGCGAGTCTTGAGCGCGGCCTGGTTGACGATCAGGCGCGATGAAATCGGCATGACGTCTTCGACCGCGACCAGGTCGTTGGCGCGCAGCGTGCCACCGGTGGACACCAGGTCCACGATGCAGTCGGCCAGGCCGACCAGCGGCGCCAATTCCATCGAACCATACAGCTTGATGATGTCCACGTACACACCCTTGGCCGCGAAGTGTTCACGGGCTGAGTGCACGTATTTGGTGGCGACGCGCAGACGCGCGCCCTGGTGCACCGCGCCTTCGTAGTCAAAGCCGTTGCGCACGGCCACGGCCAGGCGGCACTTGGCGATGTTCAGGTCGATGGGCTGGTACAGGCCGCCGGGCTGTTCCTTGGCGTGCTCGATCAGCACGTCCTTGCCCGCTATGCCCAGGTCCGCCGCGCCGTATTGCACGTAGGTGGGCACGTCCGAGGCGCGCACGATGATCAGGCGCAGGCCGGGGTCGCTGGTGGGCAGGATCAGCTTGCGCGAGCTTTCCGGGCTTTCCGTGACTTCGATGCCGGCTTCGGCCAGCAACGGCATGGTTTCTTCAAAAATCCGGCCCTTGGACAGCGCCAGGGTCAGGGGCTTCATCGTGGCATTGTTCATTGCCGGGCAGCCTCAAAATGAACGGACCCACTCGGGGGGCAGCAAGCCGAAGGCGCAGCCTGGGGGCTATTACCTTTCATGCCTGTTCCTTGCCGGTCACGCGTTGGATATTCGCGCCCAGGGCGCGCAGTTTCACTTCCATCTGGTCGTAGCCGCGATCCAGGTGATAGATGCGGTCGACCAGCGTATCGCCGTCGGCCGCCAGCCCTGCGATGACCAGGCTGGCGGACGCGCGCAGGTCGGTGGCCATGACGGTGGCGCCCGACAGGCGCTTCACGCCGCGCACCACGGCCGTGTGGCCGTCGATGTCAATGTCGGCGCCCATGCGGCGCAGTTCCTGCACGTGCATGTAGCGGTTCTCGAAGATCGTTTCGACGATGACCGAGGTGCCGTCCGCCACAGCGTTCAGCGCCATGAGCTGGGCCTGCATGTCGGTGGCGAAGCCCGGGTATTCGTGCGTGCGAAAGCCCACGGACTTGGGGCGCGCGGACATGGCGCCGCGTATCCAGTCGGGGCCGGTTTCGATCGTCAGGCCGGCTTCGGTCAGCTTGTCCAGCGTGGCGCCCAGAATGGCGGGGTCGGTGTTCTTGAGCAGGATGTCGCCACCGGCCGCGCCCACGGCGCACAGGAAGGTGCCGGCTTCGATGCGATCGGAAATGACGCGGTGTTCGGCGCCATGCAGGCGTTCAACGCCGTCGATCACGATGCGACCGGTGCCGTGCCCCTGGATGCGTGCGCCCATCTTGATGAGCAGCTCGGCCAGATCCACGATTTCCGGTTCGCAGGCGGCGTTTTCAAGCACGGTCTGGCCGTCGGCCAGCACGGCGGCCATCAGCAAATTTTCGGTGCCGGTGACGGTGACCATGTCGGTGCGCACGGAGGCGCCCTTCAGGCGCTTGGCGCGCGCCACGACAAAGCCGTGTTCGATGCTGATCTGCGCGCCCAGCGCGGCCAGGCCCTTGATGTGCTGGTCGACGGGGCGCTGGCCGATGGTGCAGCCGCCGGGCAGGCTGACGCGCGCCTCGCCAAAGCGTGCCAGCAGCGGACCCAGCACCAGGATCGATGCGCGCATCGTCTTGACCAGTTCGTAGGGCGCTTCCAGGTTGTCGACGCGGTTGGCCTGCAAGGTGACGACGCCGTCGGCCCCGCGTTCGGCCTGCACGCCCATGCGCGCCAGCAGGCGCAGCATCGTGGCGGTGTCGTTCAGGTGCGGCACGTTGGTCAGCGTCAGCGCGTCGGCCGTCAGCAGGCCGGCGCACAGGATCGGCAGCGCGGAATTCTTGGCGCCGGATATCGAGACTTCGCCGTGTAGCGGCGAGCCGCCGGTAATGCGCAATTTATCCATTACTTGCCTGCTTGCTGGTATTCGTCAGGTGTCAGCGTGCGCATCGACAGTGCGTGGATCTCGGCCTTCATGCGGTCGCCCAGCGCGGCATAAACCATTTGATGGCGCTGGATCAGGCGTTTGCCTTCAAAGGCCGCGCTGACGATGACGGCGTCGAAATGCGAGCCGTCGCCTTGCACGTCAAGATGTTCACAGGACAGGCCGTCCGCAATGTATTGGCGGACTTGCGCGGGAGTGGGAAGCATGGACGTCAGTTCCTGAGTTTGTAGCCGCTGGCCAGAAGCCGCAGCGCGTAAAGCGAGAGCGCCAGGAATACCCCCGTCACCACCGTCAGGCTGCGCCAGGGCGAGACGTCCGACACCGAGAAGAATCCGTAGCGGAAGCCGTCGATGGCGTAGAAGATGGGGTTCCAGTGGGACACGGCCTGCCAGAAGGGCGGCAAGGTGTGGATCGAATAGAACACGCCGGACAGGAACGTCGCGGGCATGATCAGAAAGTTCTGGAAGGCCGCCAGCTGGTCGAATTTTTCAGACCACAGGCCCGCGACCACGCCCAGCACGGCCATGATGCCGCAGGACAGCACCGCGAAGACCAGCAGCCACAGCGGGTTGGCCGGCACCAGCGACACAAAGCACAGCGCGACGAACCACACGCATACGCCCACGCTCAGGCCGCGCACCACGGCCGCCAGCACGAACGCGGCAAAGATGTCACGGTGCGACAGCGGCGGCAGCAGCATGAACACCAGGTTGCCCGTGATGCGGCTTTGGATCAGCGACGAGGATGGGTTGGCGAACGCGTTCTGCAGCATGCTCATCATCATCAGGCCGGGGATCAGGAACGCGGTGTACGGCACGGTGCCATACACCATCAGGCGCCCTTCCAGCACGTGCGCGAAGACCAGCAGGTACAGCAGCGCCGTGATCACGGGCGCGGCAATGGTCTGGAAACCCACCTTCCAGAAGCGCAGCAATTCCTTGCGCAGCAGGGTCGGAAAGCCGGAGCCCGCGTCCAGGCGGGGCTGCACCAGCGGTTGGCCGGCGGTCGCGTTGGGCTGCGTCATGACGAGATCTCTTCGGGTTGCAGGGCGGGCGCGGCGGGTTCATCGCCCTGGTGCATGATGCGCACGAACGCGTCTTCCAGGTCGACGCCGCCCACGCGCGCCATCAGCGCTTGCGTCGTGTCCAGCGCCACGATGCGGCCGCGCTTGAGCATGGCGATGCGGCCGCACAGGGCTTCCGCTTCTTCCAGGTAATGCGTGGTCAGCATGATGGTGTGGCCGGCCTTGTTCAGGCGCGAGATGAATTCCCACAGCGTGCGGCGCAGGTCGACATCAACGCCGGCGGTGGGCTCGTCCAGCACGATGACGGGCGGCCTGTGCACCAGCGCCTGCGCCACCAGCACGCGGCGCTTCATGCCGCCCGACAGCGCGCGCATGTTGTTGTCGGCCTTGTCGGACAGGCCCAGGTTGAACAGGATTTCGTCGATCCAGTCGTCGTTGTTGCGCAGGCCGAAGTAGCCGGACTGGATGCGCAATGTTTCACGCACTGTGAAGAAGGGGTCGTAGACCAGCTCTTGCGGCACCACGCCCAGCGACCGCCGCGCCGACTTGTAGTCGGCAACGACGTCGTATCCACAGACGCTGGCGCGCCCCGACGTGGCATGCGCCAGGCCGGCAAGAATGGAAATCAACGAGGTCTTGCCCGCGCCGTTCGGCCCGAGCAGGCCGAAGAACTCGCCATGCTCGATATTCAGGCTGACATTGTCCAGCGCTTGAAAGCCGGGGGCGGGCTTGCGCCCAAGCAGCTTCTGCCAGCCGCGCACACGCGGCGAGTAGATCTTGGAGACGTTTTCTAGACTGACGGCTGACATAACGGCGGGGGGTGCCCGAAAAGAGCGAATTGATCATTATATAAGCGCGCCGTGACGGCAAGCGCCTATGGCCCCGGAGGGCCTGGGGGGATGGCGGTTTTATCCGTCCCCGAAATAATCGGCCCGGCGGGCCACAAGGGCGCGCCGGGCCGAAGACAGCCGGAACCCGAAATTACTGGTTGCGCTGGTTCAAGGCCTGGATCAGGCCGTCGATGCCGTTCTGGTTGATCTGCTGCGCAAACTGGTTGCGGTAGTTTTCGATCAGCCAGATGCCTTCGACGTTCATGTCGTAGATCTTCCAGCCTTGCGGCGTCTTTTCCAGACGGTAGTCCACGCCGGTAGGCTGGCCGTTCGACTGGCTGATCAGCGTGCGCACGACCACGTCGTCGGCCTTGGGGTCGCCACGGAACGGCAGCGCCTTGACCGACGTGCTGGGCGTGACGCGGGTCAGCGCGCCGCTGTAGGTGCGCACCAGCGTGCCACGGAAGGCCTCGGCCAGCGCTTTCTTTTGCTGGTCGGTTGCCTGGCGCCAGAAGCGGCCGGCGGCCAGACGCGTGGTCTTCTGGAAGTTCACGTAGGGCAGGATGTGCTGGTTGACCACTTCGTTGATTCGGGTCGTGTTGCCGGCCTTGACCGCGCCGTCAGCCTTCAGGACATCCAGCGCTTCGTTGGCGGTGGCCAGGACGAACTGGTCCGGCGCGCCGTTGGGATCAGGCTTGGCCTGCGCAGCGCCGGCCACGGCAAGGCCCAGAAGGCCCGCGAAGGCCAACCGTTGCATCAGGGAAAGAAAAGCAAATCGCATCAAAACTCCTTACGGTACCGATGAACGCAAGCCTAGAGCTTACTTGGTGGCGGGCACGGGTGCCGGGGCAGCCTTGCCGGCGGCAGGGGCATCGCCCTCGTCGTCTTCGTAGTTGGGCAGCGAACCTTCGTCGTCAACGCGGTGGCCCATCACCATGGCGTTGCGGCGTTGCAGGTAGGCGTCGCGGATGAAGCTGTACGGGTCCAGGGCCACGCGGTCGATCGTGTCGGTGGCGTTCAAGAGGCTGGCGCGCGTGTCAACCAGGCGCAGGCCCCACAGGGAATTGCGCAGGCGCACGTTGTCGATGGAATCGATGCCCATGTAGCCGTAGGTGGTGCCGGCAAAGTCGCCGGCCAGGCCCACGCCGTCACGTACGGTCGACGAACCGAAGATCGGCAGCACCAGGTACGGGCCCTGGCCAAAGCCCCACACGCCCAGCGTCGTGCCGAAGTCGTTCGGGATCTTGCGTGCGCCGTTGGCCGAGGCAACGTCAAAGCAGCCGCCCACGCCCATCGTGGTGTTGAACAGGAAGCGGCCCAGCGTGTTCACGAAGTCGTGGCCACGGCCTTGCAGGAAGCTGTTCGTGCCGGACCACAGGTCCGTCATGTTGCTGAAGATGTTGTGCACGCAGCTGCGAACGGGCTGCGGCGTGACATAGGTATACGCCTGGGCGACCGGCTTGAATACCGCGCGGTCCACCGTGTCATTGAACTTGTACACGCCCCGGTTGAAGCCTTCCCACGGATCGCGCGGGTCCGGGTTCTGCGGCGCGGCGCAGCCGGCCATCAGGACACCCGCCGCCGCGATGGTGGCAATTCGGGAAAATGCGTTCTTGTTCATGATCAGGAAACCCTATCAACGATTCTTATGTTATTGCGATGTCGAGGCGCGACGCCGTTACAGCGTCTTTCGCATCGTCTTTAATTTGGCGCTTTCGCGGCGGGCTCGGACGACGAGGCGCCCTGCTTTTCAGCGGAGCCGTACAGGAACTGGCTGATCAGCTGCTCCAGCACAACCGCGCTCTGTGTATAGCGGATTTTTCCGCCGTCGGTAAAGTTCTCTTCTTCGCTGCCGGCCGTCAGACCCAGGTACTGCTCGCCCAGCAAGCCGGACGTGAGGATCGAGGCCGAGGAATCCTTCGGGAATTGGTATTCCTTTTCCAGATTCACCGACACGACCGCCTGGAAGGTCTTGTCGTCGAAGGTGATGCTGGACACGCGGCCCACCACAACGCCGGCGCTTTTGACGGCCGCGCGCGGTTTCAGGCCGCCTACGTTATCGAAATTGGCCGAAAGCGTATAGGTGGGGGCGAAGGAAAAGGTGCTTAGGTTGCCGGCTCGCAACGCCAGGAACGCCAGAGCGACCGCGCCCAGCAGTACAAACAGGCCTACCCAGAAGTCGGTTTTTTCGCGTGACATGATCAATCCGTTTCAATTTCCAAACATCAAGGCGGTGAGCAGGAAGTCCAGCCCAAGTACCGCCAGGGAACCCACGACCACCGTGCGCGTGGTGGCCCGCGCCACGCCTTCCGGCGTGGGCTTGGCCTGCCAGCCTTCGTAAAGCGCGACCAGCGTGACCGTGATGCCGAACACCACGCTCTTGACGACACCGTTGGCCACGTCGTTCCAGACGTCGACACCGTTTTGCATCTGCGACCAGAAGGCGCCCGCATCCACGCCGATCATTACGACGCCGACGACCCAGCCGCCCAGGATGCCCACCATGGAGAACACGGCGGCCAGGATGGGCATGGCGATGATGCCGCCCCACAGGCGCGGCACCAGCACGCGGCGAATGGGGTCCACGGCCATGACTTCCATGGCCGAGAGCTGTTCGCCCGCTTTCATCAGGCCGATCTCGGCCGTCAGCGATGTGCCCGCCCGGCCCGCGAACAGCAGCGCGGTAACGACCGGGCCCAATTCGCGCACCAGCGATAGCGCCACCAGCAGGCCAAGGGCCTCTTCCGAGCCGTAGCGGTTCAGCGTGTAATAGCCTTGCAGCCCCAGCACGAAGCCCACGAACATGCCGGATACGGCGATGATCAGCAGCGAATAGTTGCCGATGAAGTGCACTTGCTGGGACACCAGGCGCGGCCGCGCGAACACAATGCCGCTGCGCGCCAGCATGCCGCCGAAAAAGCGGGTGAAAAAGCCGATGCCGGAAATCTGTTTGCGCACCCAGCCCCCCAGCGCGCCAACCATGTTGTTGGAACCGCTCATGCTTTGCGCCCTTTCTGTGCGGACAGCCACTTCTGAAAAGCCGGCGTGTCGGGATACTGGAACGCGACCGGGCCGTCGGGTTCGCCTTTCAGGAATTGCTGCACGTAAGGGTCTTGCGACGCCGACAACGATTCCGGCGTGCCGGCAGCGGCCAGCTTGCCCTGGCCCACCAGATACACCTGGTCGGCGATGGAAAAGGATTCCTGGACGTCGTGCGTGATCAGCACCGAGGCGCAACCGAGCCGGTCGGCCAGATGGCGGATCAGGCGGGCGGTGATGCCCAGCGAGATCGGGTCCAGGCCCGCGAAGGGCTCGTCGTACAGGATCAGTTCGGGTTCCAGCACGACGGCACGGGCCAACGCCACACGGCGGGCCATGCCGCCGGAAATTTCAGCTACCTTCAGATGCGCGGCGGCGCGCAGGCCCACGGCGTCCAGCTTGTCCAGCACCCGGTCGGTGACTTCGGCTTCGGAGAGCCGGGTGTGTTCGCGCAGCGGAAACGCCACGTTTTCGAACACGTTCAAATCGGTGAACAACGCGCCTTGCTGGAACAGCACGCCCATGCGCTTGCGCAGGGACTGCAACTGCGCCGGGGTGACCTGGCCCAGATCCTGGCCAAACGCCTCGACCTGCCCTTGCTGGGCCATCAACTGGCCGGTGGCCGCGCGCAATAGCGTGGTCTTGCCCGAGCCCGAGCCGCCCATGATGGCGACCACTTCGCCTGCGCGCACTTCCATGGAGATATCGCGCAGGACGGTGAAATCACCGTAGCCAAGCGCTACACCGTCCAGGCGCAGGGCGAATTCCGGGGTGCTGCTTGATTGAGCGGGCATGGGCAACGAAAGAGTGTTTCGGTGGCGGAGCTGGCCCTGCTGGCTTGTCGGCGCGCGGGGCGGATAGCCGGGCTGCGCGGGCAAGACAGGCTGCGGCAGGAAGCGCCCGGTTACTCAGGTGCCGGGGCAAAACAGGCGATGGGCCCCAGCGGCGAGGCGCCATTGTAGCTCGACGCTTTGCAATGACAACGCAAGGGCCCGCCCGTGGAACAGTGTTTTCGGTGGCAGGGACAATTCGGTCGTGTTTGAGGCGAGCGGGCGGCGCTTTTGGGCTGGGCCGGCCCGCACCCTGCGCATAAGTCGGCCCGGGCGGTCGGGCGCCCCAGGCGTCCCAGGCGCCGCAGCCCCGGCCGTCCCAACCGCTCCAGCCGCCCCATGCAGCCTCAGGCTGCCCAAGCGCTCCAAGCCGCCCAAGGCCGCCCCAATCTGCCCCGGCTGCCCAAGGCCGCTTCAGGGCCGTCTCAGGGCCGCATCAGTTGCGATGTCGGACGGCAGCCAGTTCGCGCGCCAGCCGGCCCACCAGATCGGCCGTGCTTTCGCGCCGGGCCAGCGGCGCGGCCTGACCTGCCCACAGCGACAACACTTCCGTATTGCCGGCCTTGCCGCCTTCGGTGCGCATGGGGCGCGTCAAGGCGTTTTGCAGGGGGTACGGCAGGATGTCGGCGGCAATGGCGTCGGCGTCCCGCATGAACGCGTTGGCAATGCCGCGAGCCGGGCGGCCGGAAAACGCCCGCGTCACCCGCGATTGCTCCGAACGCGATCCGGGCAGAACGGCCTTGTAGGCTTCGCTGATGCCCGATTCGTCCGACGTCAGGAAGGCCGTCCCCATTTGTGCCGCATCGGCGCCCAGGGCCAGCGCGGCCGCGATGCCACGCCCGTCCATGATGCCGCCGGAAGCAATCACCGGGATGGATACCGCATCCGCAATCTGCGGCACCAGCGCCATCGTGCCGATCAGCGACTGCTCGAAATCGTCCAGGAACGTGCCGCGATGGCCGCCTGCCTCGGCCCCCTGGGCCACCACCGCGTCCACGCCGTCCTGCTCCAGCGTCACCGCTTCACGCACCGTAGTCGCCGTACCGACCGTCAGGATGCCCAGCTCGCGGCAGCGCGCCAGGACATCGCCGGTGATGCGGCCGAACGTGAAGCTGAACACGGCCGGGCGCAGCCGCAGGATGGCGTCGATCTGCTCGGGTAGCGGGTCCGCCTGGGCGCCCGGCGCGGCCGGGGCCGGCAGGCCCAGCTTGGCGTGGTAACGGGCCATCAACGCCAGCATGCGGCCGGCGTCACCCTGCATGGGCTGCGCCGGCACGCTGGCGAACAGGTTGATGGCGAACGGGCGGTCCGTGCGGGCGCGAATGCCCTGCACGGCGGTCTCGATCTGCGCGGGCGTCATGTAGGCCGCCCCAAGCGACCCCAGAACGCCCGCCTTGGACGCTTCGGACACCAGTTCCACCGTCGTCGCCCCGCCCGCCATGGGCGCCTGGATGACGGGGTGGTCCAGCTTCAGCAGGTCTAGCAATCGGGCGGCCATGGGGTGACTCCTTCAGGTTATTGAAGCTGGATGTTTCCAGCCTTGATGACGTGGGCCCACTTGTCGGTTTCGCTCTTGATGAAAGCCGCGAATTCCTCGGGCGTGCCGCCGCCGGCCTGGCTGCCGGTGTCGGCAATGGCCTTTTGTACATCCGGTTCTTTCAGGATGCGGTTGAACTCGGCGTTCAGCTTGGCAATGATCGGCGCCGGCGTGCCGGCCGGGGCCACGATGCCCTGCCAGTTGTAGGACTCGAAGCCGGTGAGGCCGGACTCGGCCATCGTCGGCACGTCGGGCAGCACGGCCAGGCGCTTGGCGGACGTGACGGCGATGGGGTGGATCTTGGCGCCCTGGATGGCCGGCAACGCGGAATAGCCCATTTCAAACATCATCGAAATGTGGCCGCCCATCAAATCGGTGGCGGCCAGGCTGCCCCCCTTGTAGGGCACGTGCACGATGTCGATCTTGGCCTGTTCGCGGAACATTTCACCGGACAGGTGGTGCGCCCCGCCCACGCCCGACGAGCCAAACGACAGCTTGCCCGGCTGCTTCTTGGCCAGCGCGATAAGGTCCGCCAGCGTCTTGACCGGCAATTCGTTATTCACGCTCAACACCAGCGGGCTGTTCTCGATCAGCACGATCGGGGCCAGATCCTTCTGCGGGTTGTAGGGCATTTCCTTCATCAGCGACGGGTTCACCGCCATCGGGGCCAGGTTGCCCGTGCCGATGGTGTAGCCGTCGGGGGCGGCCTTCGCAATCAGGTTGGTGCCGACCACGCCGCCCGCGCCCGCCTTGTTTTCCACCACGATGGGTTGGCCCAGCGATTCGCCCAGCTTGCGCGCCAGCAGGCGCACGCGGGTATCGGCAAAGCCGCCCGGCGCGTAAGGCACGATCATGGTGATGGGCTTGGCGGGCCAGTCGGCGGTCTGGGCTTGCGCGGCGCCGCTGAAGGCGGCAACGGCCGCCAGGGCGGCGATCAGGGGGCGCAGTGATTTCATGCTGGTGACTCCTCTTTCTTGTCTCTAATGTGTACAGCCCTGCGGGCCGATCGCATTATGCCCAGCGCCTTTGTCTTCTGTCGTGATTTTTCCCAAGCGCCACGCGGACACGGCCAGCAGCGCGGCCCCGCCGCCCAGCACCTGCGGCAGGCCGGCGCCCCAGTGGCCGGCCCACGATGCCAACAGCGGCCCCAGGATCTGCCCGGCGGCGAAAGCGGCGGTCATGATGGCGGCGGCGCGCGGGGCGGCGGCGCCGGCCATGCGCCGGGCCGTCAGCATGCCTGCCTGCGTAATCACCATGAACGTGCCGCCCACCAGCAGCGCCGCCACGATCACGGCGGCGATGTGGTGCCACAGCGCGGCGGCCAGCATGCCGGCCGCCATCAGCGCCTGCGCAACCTGCCAGACGCGCTTTTCATCGCGGGCCCGTGCCAGCCGCGGCACCAGCAGGCATGACACGGCAGCGGCCAGGCCGAACAGCGGCCATGCCCAACCGAACACGGCGGGGTTGGCGATGACCTGCTTGGCCATGGCGGGCAGAAAGGTGGCGGGGATGATGTAGCCGATGCCAAAAACGCCGTAATGCAATGCCAGCCGGGCGGTGACGCGGGGCACACGCGCCGGTGGGCCGGCGTGCGCCGTCGACGACGGCACATGCGATGGCCGCTTCAAACCGGGCCAGGCGATGGCGGACAAGGCCAGCGTCAACCCGCCCAGCGCCAGCCAGGTGCCGTCCGCCCGCACGCCCCAGGCCATCAACGCCAGGCACGCCAAGCCGGTCAGCGCGATACCGGCGCCAACGCCCGCATACGTCAGCGCCGACGCGGCGGGCTCCCGCGGATCGCCCGGCGCTACCGTCCGGCCCGCCGCGACGCAGATGAACGCGCTGGCGCTGGCATAGCCGGCGGCCAGGCGCAGCGCACACCAGACCATGACGTCATGCGTCAACGGCATGGCCAGTGTCAACAGCGCCACGGCGAGCAGGCTGATGGCAAGCTGTACGCGTGCGTGGCCTGCGTGACGGATGGGCCAGGCCACGGCGGCCAGCGCGCCCAGCAGGTAGCCGGCGTAGTTGGCCGAGGCGATCCAGCTGCCCTGCGCCAGCGACAAGCCGCCTTCCTCGGCCATCAGCGGCCAGACCGGGGTAAACGCAAAGCGGCCGATGCCCATGGCGGCAGCCAGGGCCAGGGCGGCCGGCCACGCCAGAGTGGCCGCGCTGCGCGTATCGGCAGCGGCAGCGGCATCGGAAACGGAAGGGTAAGCAGGCGTTGACATGGGCCTACTCTACGGCTGTACTTATATCTTTAATAGTGAATTATTAAGAACATAGGTTCTTGAAATGAGAAACTTGGATCTCGATGCGTTGCAGATTTTTAAAGCCGTGGCCGACCAGGGCGGCGTCGCGCGCGCGGCCCAGCACCTGAACCGGGTGCAGTCCAATGTGTCCACGCGCCTGAAGCAGCTGGAGGCGTCACTGAACGCTCCGCTGTTTCGCCGCCAGAACCGCCGGCTGGTGCTGTCGGACCAGGGCCGCGTGCTGCTGTCCTACGCCGACCGGCTGCTGCGTTTGTCCGACGAGGCGCAGGCGGCAGTGCGCGACGGCGCGCCGCAGGGCGTGCTGCGCATCGGCACCATGGAAAGCACGGCGGCCGCGCGCCTGCCGCCGATCCTGGCGGCCTATCACGCGGCATGGCCGCAAGTGGGCATTGAACTGGTCACCGGCACGTCGGGCGCATTGGCCGCGCAGGTGCGCAATTACGAAATCGAAGCGGCGTTTGTTGCCCAGCCGTTTCCGGCAGAGGGTCTGGCCGCCATGGACGCTTTTCAGGAAAGCCTGGCATTGATCTCGCCCTTGGCATGGGGGCCGATCAGCAGCCCGCGCGATCTTGGCGACCGCACGGTGATCGCCTTCGCGGCGGGGTGTTCGTACCGCCGCATCCTGGAATCGTGGCTGAACCACGAAGGCGTGGCGCCGGGCAGGGTGATGGAGTTTGCGTCGTATCACGCCATCGTGGCGTGTGTGGCGGCGGGCTCGGGTGTGGCCATCGTGCCGCGCTCGGTGTTGGCAGTGCTGGGGGCCGAGCATTCCGTCCATGTCGGCGCACTGACCGGCCCATCCGCTACCGCCCTGACGCAGTTGGTCTGGCGCGCGGACGACGATACGCCCGCGTTGCAGGCCTTGCGCCTGCAATTGCAGACGCCGGGCCGCCAAACAGCCGCTGCTTAGAAGCGGTAGCCCACGCCCAGCGTCGCCACCCACGGGTCGATGCGCGCGGTGCCGATGTGCTGGCCGTCCAGCTTCACCTTCGACTTGATGTCGATGTAGCGGATGTCGGCGTTCATGAACCAGCGTTCGTTGATCTTGAAGTCCGCGCCCAGTTGCGCGGCCACGCCCCACGAATCGCCCATCTTCAGGTCGGAACCCTTCAGCGCGCCTTCGGCCTGGGTGTCGAAGAAGTGCGTGTAGTTGAGGCCCACGCCGATGTACGGCTGGATCATGCTGTCGGGCAGGATGTGCCATTGCAGGCTCAGGGTCGGAGGCAGCTGCTTGCTGGACCCGATCTTGCCCAAACCGCTGCCGCTGACGTCATGCTGGAACGGCCACGCGCCCAGCAGTTCGATGCCGATGTTGCGCGTCACCATGTAGCCCAGCGTGAAGCTCGGGCGTACGTTGTTGTTCGCGTCCAGCTTGACGCTGCCGTCCAGCACCGTGCCGTTGTTGGAAGCGGGGCGCACCTGCGTCACGCCCACTCGGAACAGCACGTCGCCCGCTTCATGCGCATGCGCCGGGGCAGCCAGTGAGCCGGCGGCGATCAGTGCGGCAATGGCGGTGGCGCGGATACGCCCGTTCAGCGAAAACATTTTTCTTCTCCGATCTTTCCGTAAGGTGAGGCCACAGGTTCTCAGACCCGGCGCAAGGCCAGATTGATGTGTGTCAAACCGTTAAAAGATGCGGAATGCGACGTGGTGGCGCGGCAACAGCGGGGGGACTAATGCGGTCTCGTTCGCCGCCTTCAATGACATTCCCTGCCTTCAATGACATTCGCCGCCTTGGCGCTGGGGCGCGCAGGCGGCGAATGGGGTCTTGCGTAGGTGTTGCGTGGGTCTTGCGTTGCCGGAAGATCAGCGCGGCAGTTCGGTGCTGCCCATCAGGAATTCATCGACCGAGCGCGCGCACTGGCGGCCTTCGCGGATGGCCCAGACCACCAGCGATTGGCCTCGGCGCATGTCGCCCGCGGCAAAAACCTTTTCGACGTTGGTGCGGTAGTCGTCGGTGTTGGCACGCACGTTGCCGCGCGCATCGCGATCCACGCCGAACGCATCCAGCACGGTCTGCACCGGTGATACGAAGCCCATGGCCAGCAGCACCAAGTCAGCCTTGATCTCGAATTCCGATCCTTCGACTTCGCGCATCTTCATCTGGCCCGTGGCTTCGTCCTTGAACCACTCGACGCGCGCGCCGACCAGCTTTTCGACCTTGCCGTTGCTGCCCTTGAGCAGCTTGGTGGTCACGGACCAATCGCGCTCGCAGCCTTCTTCGTGCGAGGACGACGTGCGCATCTTCAGCGGCCAGTACGGCCAGGTCATCGTCTTGTTCTCGGACTCGGGCGGTTGCGGCATCAATTCAAATTGCGTGACCGAGGCCGCGCCATGGCGGTTGCTGGTGCCCACGCAATCCGAACCCGTATCGCCGCCGCCAATCACCACCACGTGCTTGCCCTTGGCCAGCGTCTGGTTCGTCAGGCGGTCACCCGCCACGGCCTTGTTCTGCTGGCGCAGGAAGTCCATGGCGAAATACACACCCGACAGCTCGCGGCCGGGAACCGGCAGATCGCGCGGCGTTTCCGAACCGCCCGTCATGACGATGGCGTCGAACTCCGCCTTCAGCGATTCCGGCGTGCGCACCGTCAGGCCATCGGCCACGGGGTCTTTCGGATTGCCGATGTAGGTGGACGGCGCGAACTCCACGCCCTCCGCTTCCATCTGCGAAATGCGGCGATCGATCTGATGCTTTTCCAGCTTGAAGTCGGGGATGCCGTAACGCAGCAGCCCGCCGATGCGGTCGCTCTTTTCGAACAGCGTCACCGAGTGGCCGGCGCGCGCCAACTGCTGCGCGCACGCCATGCCGGCGGGGCCGGAGCCCACCACGGCAATCTTCTTGCCGGTCTTGCGTGCCGGCACCAGCGGTGCAACCCAGCCCTCGGACCAACCCTTGTCGATGATGGCGTGCTCGATGGACTTGATGCCCACGGCGTCGCTGTTGATGTTCAAGGTACAGGCGGCTTCACACGGAGCCGGGCAGATGCGGCCGGTGAATTCCGGGAAGTTGTTGGTGGAGTGCAGGACGTCCAGCGCGCGGCGCCAGTCCTGCTTGTACACCAGGTCATTCCAGTCGGGGATGATGTTGTTGACCGGGCAGCCGTTGTTGCAGAACGGGATGCCGCAATCCATGCAGCGCGCCGCTTGCTGCTTGGCTTGGTCGTCGGTCAGGTGCAGCACGAATTCGCGCCAGTTCTTCAGCCGCTTCTGCGGGGCCTCGGCGGCCTCCTGCAAGCGCTGAAATTCCATAAAGCCAGTAATCTTTCCCATGGTATCCCTCACGCAGCCAGTTGTTGCTGGTTGGCTGCACGCCACATTTCACCCAATGCGCGACGGTAGTCCGTCGGCATGACCTTTACGAATTTGCCGCGCGAGGCTTCCCAGTCGCCCAGGATCTCGCGGGCGCGGTAGCTGCCGGTGTAGCGGAAGTGGTCTTCCACCAGGCGGCGCAGGATGGTTTCATCCGTCTCGCGTTCGCCACCGCGCTGCGCGCTGTGCCAGATGTCGATGTTGTTCAGCGCTTGCTGTTCCGCATGCGGCGCCACGCCTTCCAGTTCGACCATCGACAGGTTGACGCGATGCTTGAGCGTGCGCTCGGGGTCCCACACATAGGCCACGCCGCCCGACATGCCGGCCGCGAAGTTACGGCCCGTGGCGCCCAGCACCACGACCGTGCCGCCCGTCATGTATTCGCAGCCGTGGTCGCCCGTGCCTTCGACAACCGTCGCCGCGCCCGAGTTACGCACCGCGAAACGTTCGCCGGCCACGCCGTTAAAGAACGCCTCGCCCGCCAACGCGCCGTACAGCACGGTGTTGCCAGCGATGATGTGGTCGGGGCCGAAGCCGCGGAAGTCGTTGGGCGAGCGCACGATGATGCGGCCGCCCGACAAGCCCTTGCCGACGTAGTCGTTGCCTTCGCCCACCAGGTCCATCGTGATGCCGTGCGCCAGGAACGCGCCGAAGCTCTGGCCGGCGGTGCCGTTGCACTGGATGTGGATGGTGTCGTCCGGCAGGCCGTCGTGGCCGTAGCGCGAGGCCACGGCGCCCGACAGCATGGCGCCGATCGTGCGGTTGCGGTTGCGCACCGGCACGATGAACGACACCTTTTCGCCACGTTCCAGCGCGGGGCGGCTGCGGTCGATCAACTGGTGATCCAGCGCGCCGGCCAGGCCGTGGTCCTGCTCTTCGGTCTGGCGCACGTCGGCGTCCGATTGCGTTTGATGGAACACGCGGGCGAAGTCCAGCCCTTGCGCCTTCCAGTGCTCAACGCCCGATCGCATGTCCAGCAGATCGGCGCGGCCGATCAGGTCGTCGAACTTGCGGATGCCCAGCTGCGCCATGATTTCGCGCACTTCTTCGGCGATGAAGAAGAAGAAGTTGACGACGTGTTCCGGCTTGCCCTGGAATTTCTTGCGCAGGACCGGGTCTTGCGTGGCCACGCCCACCGGGCAGGTGTTCAGGTGGCACTTGCGCATCATGATGCAGCCTTCGACAACCAGCGGCGCCGTGGCGAAACCGAATTCGTCAGCGCCCAGCAGCGCGCCGATCACGACGTCGCGGCCGGTCTTCATCTGGCCGTCGGCCTGCACGCGGATGCGGCTGCGCAGGCGGTTCAGCACCAGCGTTTGCTGCGTTTCGGCCAGGCCCAGTTCCCAGGGCGTGCCCACGTGCTTGATGGACGACACCGGGGACGCGCCCGTGCCGCCGTCGTGGCCGGCGATCACAACGTGATCGGCCTTGGCCTTGGCGACACCCGCGGCCACCGTGCCCACGCCCACTTCGGACACCAGCTTGACCGACACCGAAGCCTTGGAATTGACGTTCTTCAGGTCGTGGATCAGCTGAGCCAGGTCTTCAATGGAATAGATGTCGTGGTGCGGCGGGGGCGAAATCAGGCCCACGCCCGGCACGGAATAGCGCAGCTTGGCGATGTATTCCGACACCTTGTGGCCGGGCAGCTGGCCGCCTTCGCCGGGCTTGGCGCCCTGCGCCATCTTGATCTGGATCTGGTCGGCGGACGACAGGTATTCGGCGGTCACGCCAAAACGGCCCGAGGCCACCTGCTTGATCTTCGAACGCAGCGAATCGCCCTTCTTCAAGACGACGTCGGCTTCGATGCGGTCCGAGCCCAGCAGCGAGGCCAGCGTGTCGCCGTCCTTGATGGTGCTCTTGCCTTCGCGCATTTCGGCGCGGTAACGCAGTTCGTCTTCGCCGCCTTCGCCGGTGTTGGACTTGCCGCCAATACGGTTCATGGCCACGGCCAGCACCGAGTGCGCCTCGGTCGAGATCGAGCCCAGCGACATGGCGCCGGTGGCAAAGCGCTTGACGATGTCCTTGGCGGGTTCGACGTCATCCAGCGGGATGGCGCGCGACGGATCGAAGCGGAATTCGAACAGGCCGCGCAGGGTCATGTGGCGACGGCTTTGGTCGTTGATGATCTGCGCGTATTCCTTGTAGGTGCGGTAGTTGTTGGCGCGCGAGGCGTGCTGCAACTTGGCGATGGAATCCGGCGTCCACATGTGCTCTTCGCCGCGCACGCGGTAGGCGTATTCGCCGCCGGCTTCCAGGTCGTTGGCCAGCACCGGGTCGGTGCTGAACGCCGCGCGGTGCTGGCGCAGCGCTTCTTCGGCCACCTGGAAGATGCCGATGCCTTCGATGTTGGACGAGGTGCCGGTGAAGTACTTGTTCACCAGGTTGCTTTGCAGGCCCACGGCTTCGAAGATCTGCGCGCCGGTGTAGGACATGTAGGTCGAGATGCCCATCTTGGACATGACCTTGTTCAAGCCCTTGCCGATTGCCTTGATGAAGTTCTTCACGGCCTTTTCGGGGTCATTCATCTTGCCCAGCGATTCCAGCGCCAGGTAGGGGTGAATGGCTTCGGCGCCGTAGCCGCCCAGCAGCGCGAAGTGGTGCACTTCACGCGCGGAACCGGTTTCCACGACCAGGCCGGTGTTGGTACGCAGGCCGGCACGGATCAGGTGCTGGTGCACGGCCGACGTTGCCAGCAGCGCGGGGATGGCCACGCGTTCGCTGTCGACCAGGCGGTCCGACACGATCAGGATGTTGTAGCCGCTTTGTACGGCATCGACGGCGCGCGCGCACAGCGCGGCCACGCGGGCTTCAATGCCCTCGGGGCCCCAGGCGGCGGGGTAGGTGATGTCCAGTTCGAAGCTGCGGAATTTCTTGCCCGTGACCTGCTCGATGTCGCGGATTTGCGCCATGGCGGCAAAGTCCAGCACCGGCTGGGACACTTCCAGGCGCAGCGGCGGGTTGACGTTGTTGATGTCCAGCAGGTTGGGCTTGGGACCGATGAACGACACCAGCGACATCACCAGCTGTTCGCGGATGGGGTCGATGGGCGGGTTCGTGACCTGCGCGAACAACTGGCGGAAATAGTTGTAGAACGGCTTGGCGCGGTCGGACAGCACGGCCAGCGGGGCGTCGTTGCCCATCGAGCCGATGACTTCCTCGCCGGTGGACGCCATGGGTTCCAGGATGAACTTGTAGTCTTCCTGGGTCCAGCCGAATGCCTGCTGGCGATCCAGCAACGACACCGGCGACTGCGTGGCGACAGCGGCCTGGCGCGGGGCCGGCAGCGATTCCAGCTTGATCTGCAGGCGCTCGATCCATTGGCGGTACGGGCGGCTGTTGGCCAGTTGCAGCTTGATCTCGGCGTCGTCGATGATGCGGCCTTGTTCCAGGTCGATCAGGAACATCTTGCCCGGCTGCAGGCGCCACTTCTTGACGATGCGGTTCTCGGGGATCGACAGCGTGCCGGCTTCGGACGCCAGGATGACCATGTCGTCATCGGTGACCAGGTAGCGGGCGGGGCGCAGACCATTGCGATCCAGCGTGGCGCCGATCTGGCGGCCGTCGGTGAACGCAACGGCGGCGGGGCCGTCCCACGGCTCCATCATGGCGGCGTGGTATTCGTAGAACGCGCGACGGGACTCGTCCATCTGCGTGTGCTGTTCCCAGGCTTCCGGGATCATCATCATCATGGCGTGCGCCAGGGAATAGCCGGAGTTGACCAGCAGTTCCAGGCAGTTGTCGAACGTGGCGGTGTCCGACTGGCCTTCATAGACGATGGGGTACAGCTTTTTCAGGTCGTCGCCCAGCACGGCCGACTGCATCATGCCTTCGCGGGCGCGCAGCCAGTTGAAGTTGCCCTTGACCGTGTTGATTTCGCCGTTGTGCGCAATCATGCGGTACGGGTGGGCCAGCGGCCAGGCGGGGAACGTGTTGGTCGAGAAGCGCTGGTGCACCAGCGCCAGGGCGGACACCGTGCGGGTGTCGGCCAGGTCGCGGTAATAACGGCCCACCTGGTCGGCCAGCAGCAGGCCCTTGTAGACCACGGTGCGCACCGACGCGGACGGCACGAAGTATTCCTTGCCGTGGGCCAGATGCATGTTCTGGATGGCGTGGCTGGCCGTCTTGCGAATCACGTACAGCTTGCGTTCCAGCGCGTCGGGCACCATCACGTCGGCGCCACGGCCGATGAACAACTGGCGGATGACCGGCTCGCAGTCGCGCACCGTGGGCGACATGGGCATGTCGACATCCACCGGCACATTGCGCCAGCCCAGCACGACTTGGCCTTCAGCGCGCACCGAGCGTTCAAGCTCTTGTTCGCAAGCCAGGCGCGAGGCGGTTTCCTTGGGCAGGAACACCATGGCCACGCCGTATTCGCCCGGGGGCGGCAGGATGATGCCTTGCTGGCTCAGTTCGTCGCGATAGAGCGTGTCGGGAATCTGGATCAGAATCCCCGCGCCGTCGCCCATCAGCTTGTCGGCGCCGACAGCGCCGCGGTGGTCCAGGTTTTCAAGGATCTTCAGACCTTGCTGGATGATCGCGTGGCTTTTCTTGCCTTTGATGTGCGCAACGAATCCGACGCCACAGGCGTCATGCTCGTTCTTGGGGTGGTACAGGCCCTGGGCAGCCGGAAAACCAATGCGCGAAGCATCGATCGGGGTGGCCTTGGGCGTGGAACAGGATTCGTTGGGGGTAATTTGGGGCATGGCGCGCTCCGCAGTGGGCCTGCGTCGTAATGTTGCAGTGCAGGAGTCGGACAATACCCCCGGCAAGAGTAGGGTGCAACAGAAACATACGGGGTGCGACCCTATTTATATCGATGCTCCATCATAGGGCGCAAATACGGGGACATAACAACATCCGCGCCGTTATTGGTTAGGCAGGGGCGGGTGTAGAGGAAGCGTTTGGCGCATGCACCGGAACTGGGCAAAATTCCGCCTTGCGTCCCCGTTTAATAGCGGACGGGCAAGCGGGACAGTGGCGGCACGAAACCAAGCGCAAAACGCGGTCGCGCGTGTCGCAAAAAATGCACAAAGGGCGAGCCCGGGCGCAACTGAAACCCCAAAGAAAAACCCGCCGATTGCGGCGGGTTCGTTTATCAGGAAGAACTTTGCCCAGTACCGGGCGGCGGGGGCGGGGGCGGCGTATCCGACTCCGTCGTTGTCGCGGGTTTCTTGCGCGGCCGACCGCGCTGGCCCGGGGCCACTCGCCGGCTGGCGGTATGCGCCAGGCTGGCGATGAAGCTGGGGCCACCCAATGCCCACTGGCCGGAGACGGCCTGGTCGATGCGCTGCGATTCTTCGCGCGACAGGCCGTCTTGCAAGCGTTTGCGGTAATTGGCCTGGCGGTCGAACGGCGTGTTGCCGCAAGCCCAGTAGTCAGCGTGATCCGATTGCCACTGCGCCGGCGCGGCATTGGTGTTGCCCGTATGGCTGGACGCGGACGACCAGGGCCAGGAATCCGGATCTTGCGATGCCCCGCTGCGCACGGGATACGTTTCCAGCCAGACCAGCGCCGGCAGCACCCACGCACCCGGTTCAAGCAGCGCGGACCGGTAGCGCCCCGCGAAGACCCGGCCGCCACGCAGGCGCGCCGCCAGGTTGCGGCCCAGCGTCTGCATCAAGCGGGGCAGCCCTTCTTCGTCAGCAGGGGTGGCCAGCAGCAGGATGCGGTCATTGGCCAGCAACCAGCCGTGGACCGATACCCGATGACGTTGAGCAGATTCGCCCAGCCAGGTGGCCAGTTGGTTCAGGATATCGGCGGGGGCGGGTTGAGACGGCGCCGCCAACGGCGAAATGAAATTGGCCTGCACCAGTTGGGGCAGCCCAGGGGCGTACAGACGGGGCAGACGGGCCATAGTGTCAGGGCTTGCGTATCTGGAAGAACGGGTTGTCTTCGCTCACGGTATATAAATAGTGCCACGGTGGGCGCTGGTCAAGTCCCGTGATCACAATATGGGCACGGATTCGGGTTTTTTTGTCGTCCGGCCTGTATGCACAGCAGGTTAACATTCGGCGACGGAACGTCGTACCGTGGATATACCCTAACCCGTCGACGAATTTTTCATCCCCCGACCGGAGAACGTCCATGCCCGTGGCCCTGGAGCTCATTTCCCAGCATCGCTGTTTTGGCGGTACGCAGCGGTACTACCGCCACGAGTCCACGCAGATCGGCCTGCCGATGCGCTTTTCGGTCTTCGTTCCGCCGCAAGCCGATGCCGGCCCCGTGCCGGTGCTGATCTATCTGGCGGGCCTGACCTGCACGGAAGAAACGTTCATGATCAAGGCGGGCGCGCAGCGGCTGGCGGCCGAGCTTGGCGTCATGCTGGTCGCGCCCGACACCAGCCCGCGCGGCGCCAACGTGCCCGGCGAAGAAGAAAGCTGGGACCTGGGCACGGGCGCCGGTTTCTATGTCGACGCGGTAACGCCCGCCTGGCGCGACCACTATCGCATGTACAGCTACGTGACTGACGAGCTGCACGCCATCGTCACCGGCGACACCCTGCCTGGCGACGCGTCGCGCACCGGCATCTTCGGCCACTCCATGGGCGGCCATGGCGCGCTCGTGCTGGCGCTGCGCAACCCGGGCAAGTTCCGCTCGGTGTCGGCGTTTGCGCCGATTGCGGCGCCCAGCCTGTGCCCCTGGGGCAAGAAGGCATTCGGGGCCTACCTGGGCGGCAACGAAACGGATTGGGCCGCCTACGATGCATCGGTCCTGATGCGCGGCTTGAAGCAGCCCTTTCCCGCCGGCATCCTGATCGATCAGGGGGAATCCGACCAATTCCTGGGCGATCAGTTGTATCCCGAGGTATTCGAAGCCGCCTGCGCAGCGGCCGACCAGCCCCTGACGCTGCGTCGCCAACCGGGCTACGACCACGGCTATTACTTCATCTCGACGTTCATCGAGGATCACATCCGGTTTCACGTCGAACGCCTTGGAAAACCGGCGGCATAAAGCCACGCTTTTATACTGAAATGCCTGCCGCGGCGGGCTCGTGGCGTCCTGGGCGCGTCGGGCTGAAACCCTCGGCGTCCCATAGGAACTCGTCATTTGATCAACGGCCTCGCCCCTTTTGTCTGGATTTTGCTAGGCGCCGTCGTCGTCCTGCTGCCCGGCCTTGTCATGCTGCTTGGGCGGGGCGGACCCCGCGACGAGCGCGGCCGCAAGATCTTCCAGTTCCGGCCGGTGCGCCGGCTGTTCGGCTTGATGCTGGTGCTGCTGGGTTGTGTGTCCGGGCTGCTGGCCCTGTCGCTGGTGCAGTTTTTCAGGCTGACCGCTGACGAATCCGTGGCCCGCGTTGAAGTCCGGCAGCAGGCCGAGGGGCAGTTCCAAGTCACCACCGACGCGCCGGGCGTGGGCCCCAAGCAGTACGTTCTATATGGAGATCAGTGGCAGATCGATGCCCGCGTCGTGCGCTGGCGCCTGCCGGCGTTGATGGCGGGCGTGCCGCCGCTGTATCGCCTGGAACGCTTGTCGGGCAGGTACAGCGACGCGGCCCGCGAGGCTTCGGCCACGCGCTCTGTCCACGCCTTGGACGACTGGCCCGCGCCTGATTTAGGGTCGCTGAAGAAAAGTTTTCCGAACTGGTTCCCGTTTGTGGATGTCCAATTCGGAAGCGGCGCATATATGCCCCTGTTCGACGGCGCGAAGTACCAGGTGTTCATGGACCCACGCGGCGCCTTGTTCATCCGCCCGGACGGCGAGGCCACCGCCGAGGGCTTGAAACGCCTGGGCTGGTAGCACCCGCCCTGCCGCCCTGCTTTGGGAAAAACAGGGCCGCATCAAAATATGGAAACTTTGATGCGTCGCAATAGTCGAATTAGCACTCCCTTTACTAGAGTGCTAACATCGAATCCATGTCGTTACCCCTTCGCTTTCCGGAGACCCCCGCTATGAAACAACCCAGTACCTCGTTGGCCGCTTCCGGCAACGCTCTGGCGTTGGCCATTGCCAATCCGGGCGCACTTGGCACGATCGACGCTTATATTTCTTCGGTCAACCGCTTGCCGGTTTTGTCGGCCGAGCGTGAAACCGAGCTGGGCCGTCGCCTGCGCGACCAGGAAGACCTGGGCGCTGCGCGTGAACTGATTCTGTCGCACCTGCGCCTGGTGGTGTCAGTGGCGCGCCAATACCTGGGCTACGGTTTGCCGCATGCCGACCTGATCCAGGAAGGCAACGTTGGCCTGATGAAGGCCGTTAAGCGTTTCGACCCCGAGCGCGGTGTGCGGCTGGTGTCGTTTGCCGTGCACTGGATCAAGGCCGAAATCCACGAATACATCATCCGCAACTGGCGCTTGGTCAAGGTCGCCACGACCAAGGCGCAGCGCAAGCTGTTCTTCAACCTGCGCAGCATGCGTCCCGATGGCCAGACGCTGGACCCCGACCAGGTCGACCACATCGCGCGCGAATTGAACGTGCGCCGCGAAGACGTCAGCGAAATGGAAGTGCGCCTGTCGGGCCGCGAAATGTCGCTGGAAAACCAGGACGACGATGACGACAGCTACGCGCCCATCGCCTACCTGTCCGACGATGGCCGCCAGGAACCCACGCGGGTGCTGGAACGCGCGGCGCGCGACGAACTGCAAAGCACCGGGCTGAACAGCGCACTTGAGGCGCTGGACGCCCGCTCGCGCCGCATCGTCGAAGCCCGCTGGCTGCAAGACGACGGCGGCGCCACGCTGCACGAACTGGCACAAGAGTTCGGCGTATCCGCCGAACGCATTCGCCAGATCGAAGCCGCCGCGCTAAAGAAGATGCGCGGCAACCTGGCTGCCTGATCCGTCGGGTGCTGCATACGAAGGGCCGCTTGCGCGGCCCTTTGCTTTTTGCAGCGCTGGCACCGATGCTTCCGCCGATGCCGCCACGATGTCGCCTGGCGTCTGGACTAATAAATAACTTGATACAAATTAGCCGGCGAATTTCGGGATCTTCAGAAACTTAATAAAGAGTGCGCCGACTAACTTCATGTAGACCGCGAACTTTGGTTAGCAGTCTTGCCATCCGTCTCGGCTTCTCCTCTTTCCCCTCCCCTATGAGACGGATGCTTGCGGGGCACCACATATATTCGTATATCTGGTGCCCCGATTTTTATGCGGCCTGCGCGTTGTCCGCTGCCAGCGCCGTATGCCACAGCGCGTTCTGCACGCGACGCACGCCGGTGGCCATCGATCCATCCTGATAAAGCTTGATCCAGCGATAACCCGGCGCCAGGTTGTCCACCACGTGCTTGCCGTCGCGGATGCTGAATTGAAAGCAGGTCGACGGCGTGGCCAGCATGCGAAGGTTGTGGCGGCGACGATCGAATTCGTGATGCACGTGGCCCCACAACAGCACGCGCGCCTGCGGCCAGCGGGTCAGGCGCTTGAATAGCACCTGCGGGTTGTCGATCATCATCGAGTCGTGCCAGTGGCTGTCCATCTGCATCGGGTTGTGATGCATGGCGATCAAGGTATGACGGCCGGGCGCCTCGGCAAGCGCGGCTTCCAGCATGTCCAGCTGGCTGTCCGGCAGATGCCCGGCATTGGAGCCGGGCACGGTGGTGTCCAGCGTGACCACGCGCCAGGCGCCCACGTCGGTGACCGGCGTAGACCAATGCGCCAGTTCCTGCCGCATCACGGCGGGCTGGTCGTGATTGCCCGGCAGGCAACGGATCTGCGCACCGGCCAGCACGCTTGCCTGGCCCAGAATTGCCGCAAACCGCCGATAGGCTGCCGCCTCGCCGTCCTGGGACAGGTCGCCCGTGGCCAGCAACAGGTCGGGGC
This sequence comes from Achromobacter sp. 1L-A-4-B-C2, assembly GCF_057291955.1. NCBI lineage: Bacteria > Pseudomonadati > Pseudomonadota > Betaproteobacteria > Burkholderiales > Alcaligenaceae > Achromobacter > Achromobacter sp. 1L-A-4-B-C2. Next base: position 528,772 of record NZ_JBXAWP010000004.1, on the reverse strand, counting down.
GCTTGCCGTCGGCGTCGATCTGCCGCAGCACGGCGCGCAGGCTCGCGTCGGTATTGACGCCCAGCATCGATGTATCGGGCTCGCCGAACAAATGGCTGTCGGTCAATTGGACAAGCATGGCGGGCGCGTCGTGACGCCGGGCCAAAGAATGGACGCGTGGCAAGTGCCGCTCCTGTCGGGGTTTTGCACGTTTGAACATTACCCAAAAAACATGGCGCGACGCGTTTCTGCCTTCGCACGCCGGGTAACGAAACGTGCATTCTCTACGATACCTACGGTTTCCTGCCCGGCGTCCGCCAAAAATGCCGCTATTCTTGTGAAACTTTTCACCGTTCGCGACTCGGCGCTATTCATGGATGTAGGTTTTCTTGTGTTCGGCCTGGCCGGACTGCTCACTCTGGTTTGCTTCATGCCGCCGTTGGCGGGCCGCCTCAAGCTGCCCTACTCGGTGCTGTTGGCTATCGTCGGTTGCTTGCTGGGGATTGTGATCCATGTGCACGGCTGGGCGCCCAGCTGGATCGCCGACTTCCTGGATTCGCTGGAACGCTTCGAGATTTCGTCCGAAACCTTCCTGATGGTGTTCCTGCCGGTGCTGCTGTTCGAAACCGCGCTGTCCATGAACGTGCGCCGGTTGATGGACGACATCGGGCCCATCCTGATGATGGCCATTGTGGCCGTCGTGGTTTGTACCGTGGTGGTGGGCGTGACCCTGGACGCGATCTCGTCCTACGGCCTGGTGGTATGCCTGCTGCTTGGCGCCATCGTGGCCACGACCGATCCGGTTGCCGTGGTCGGCATTTTCCGCGAGGTGGGCGCGCCCAAGCGCCTGACGACGCTGGTCGAAGGCGAAAGCCTGTTCAACGATGCCGCGTCCATCGCCCTGTATTCCGTGTTGCTGGCCGTTCTAGGCGGTCACGGTGAGCTCACCGTCAGCGGCATCTTCAACGACTTCATCGTGCACTTCATCGGGGGCGGCATCGCCGGCTTTGCGATGGGGCGGCTGGCCTGCTTCCTGTTTGCCTGGTTGCGCGGCTTTCCCACGGCCGAAATCACGTTGACGCTGACGCTGGCCTACCTGTCCTTCTTCATTTCGGAACACTATCTGAACGTCTCGGGCGTGGTCGCGACCGTGATCGCGGGGTTGGTCGTGGGTTCCACCGGCCGCACGCGCATGTCGCCCACCACCTTCGAATACCTGTCCAGCGCCTGGGAACAGTTCGGCTTCTGGGCAAACTCCCTGATTTTCCTGTTCGCGGCCATGCTCATCCCCAAGCTGATGGCGGCTGCCGATTGGCAGGAACTGGTGCTGGTGGCCGTGGTGTTCGTCGCCACCCTGGTGGCGCGCGCCATTGTCGTGTTCGGCCTGTTGCCGCTGCTGGGGCTGACGCGGCTGGGCACCAAGGTCAGCAACCCCTACAAAGTGGTGATGTTGTGGGGCGGGCTGCGCGGCGCCGTGTCGCTGGCGCTGGCCCTGGCCGTGACCGAGCAGACCGGCGTGGCGGAAGAGGCGCGCCAGTTCATCGCGGTGGCCACTACCAGTTATGTGCTGCTGACGCTGTTCATCAACGGCATCAGCCTGCGGCCGCTGATACGCATGCTGGGGCTGAACCAGCTGTCGTCCGTGGAACGCACCATCCGCAACCAGGCGCTGGCCGTGGCCCTGGAAGACCTGCAAGGCAAGACGGAAGAAGTCGCCAAGACCGAGCACATCGGCACGGAAGTGCGCGACCGCATCCGCGCCGTGTTCGACGCCAGCCTGACCAGCGTGCACGACGGCCAGGTCAGCCAGATGAGCGACGAGCAGCGCGTCGCCGTGGGCCTGGCCATCGTGGCGCAGCGCGAAGAGGAAATGTTCTTCGACATCCTGAAAGCGCAGATCGTGGATTGGCGCATGGCGGAAACGCTGCTGGCACGGGCCGAGCGGCTGGAAGACGCCATCCGGCTGGGCGGTGTGCCCGGCTTCGAGCGCGCCATCGTGCAGGACGTGCGCTATTCCACCGGCTTCCGACTGGCCTTGCGGATGCACTATCTGTTCGGCTTCCAGGGCTGGTTGGCACGTGAACTGGGCCAACGGTTTGCCAACTTGATGAGCAAGCGTTCGGTGGCGCAGCGGCTGATCGTGTTTGCCCGCGAGCAAATCACGCCCCTGTTGGGCGAAGACGCCACCCAGCGCATCGTGGTGCTGCACCAGCGCCGCCTTGACCTGGTCGAAAGCGCCCTGCAGGCATTGAACCTGCAATATCCGTCGTACGCGCAATGGTTGCAGGAAAGCTATCTGGGCCGCGTCGCGCGCGAACTTGAACGCATCCGCTACCGCGACATGCTTGAGCAGTTCCTGATCAGCGGCGAGGTCTACGCGGATCTGATGGCGCAGTTGAAAAGCCGCTGGGCGCACATCGACACGCACCCGCCGCTGGATATTGAAATGAGCGCGGCCGAACTCATCAAGCGCGTGCCGCTGTTCGAGGGCCTGTCGCCGGATTCGCTGCGTGCCATCAGCAAGTTGCTCAAGCCGCGTCTGGCGCTGCCTGACCAGCGGGTGCTGACCAAGGGCCGGCACGGCGAGGAAATGTGCTTCGTGGCGTCGGGCGCCGTGGCGGTGCACCTGCCCGACAACACCATGATCGAACTGGGCAGCGGCGAGTTCTTTGGCGAACTTGGGCTGCTGGGCGAACAGCAGATCACGCCGGAAGTCACATCGCTGGGCTACAGCAAGCTGCTGATGCTGACATCGCGCGACTTCCACGCCCTGTTGGCGCGCGATGAGCATCTGCGCGAGCGAATCCAGGTGGTGGCCAAGCAGCGGCTGCGCGCCATCGAGGTGTGGAAGCAGTTCTCGCAGGCGTCCCAGGCGGCGGCCACGCCTTCGCCCGCGCCCGCTTCGGCGCCCAGCCCGGCGCAGGCGGCAGAAGCGGCCGAGGCGGCCGGCGCCGCGCGCGAATCCCGCCAGGACGACCCGGCCGACCAGACCGACATGCGCCTGCCCGCCGAGCCCGCGGCCGATGCCCCCGGGGCCGCGTCCCGCTAAGTCAGGTCAGATCTGGCCGGCGGCGCGGCGTTGCATGATGTCTTCGACAATCACCAGCGCCGCCTCCAGCGTGAACTCGCCTTCTTCGATCTGGCGCAGCACGGTGGCCACATCCAGCGTGGCGATCTCCATCACTTCGCCGTCCCGGTTGGCGGGGCGGGCATCGGCGGCCAGCACGCAGGTGCTGGTCAGCACGTCCTCCACCTGATAGCCCTCGGGCAACCGGCGGTGAATGCGCAGGATGGTGCGTAGCGGCGTGCGCCGAGCCAGATGGTGCGGGTCCAGCCCGGCTTCCTCGCCGCATTCGCGCACCAGCGCCAGCTCCAGGTCTTCGCCGCTACCGGCCAGCCCGCCGACCAAGGTGTCCCACATACCGGGATCGGTGGACTTGCTTAACGCGCGTCGCGCCACCCACATGCGGCCGTCCGGCGTCCAGGCACTAAGGTGCACCGCGTGCGTCAGCAGGCCCAGCGGGCGCACCGCCGCCCGTTCGATCACGCCGACGGGTTCGTTGCCGTCCATCACGTCCAGCAGTTCATCGCGCCAGCCGCGCAAGCAGTTGGCTTGGCGCAACAGTTGCGCGGTGTTTTCCAGCACGGCGTTCAACTCCGCGCCCGGTTTCAGGTGCGCGCCGATGTGCAGCGCGGCCTCGTCGCAGACGACGCCGGGGGCGTCGCGCAGGGCGTCGCACGCCGCATGCGTGGCCCAGCCGCAGCGCCGGCCCGCCACATATAAAACGTGCGCGCCGTCGGGGGCGGGTTGCTGCGCGCGGGCGCACAGGTCGGCATACAGATCGGACAACTGCTTGGGCATCTTGGCGTGTTGTGATGAGGGTGGCGACGATTTTATGCCACACGGTTTGCGGCGCGCGTCAAGGGTCGAACGCGGGGCGAGCGCAGATGGGGGCAGGCCCCTTTTATTCAAGAGCCTTGTCTTACATCTATTTGCGTGTCCGCTATAATCCGCCAGTTTCTTTGTGATTTCGAGTGGGAACGCGGGGGCCGCTCTATCTCCCTGCTTAACCCTGCCATCTAATAATTGCGCGTAGTCCTGTTGAAGTGACACTCGTGCCACTAGGCGACAAGGGCCCTCGCGCCGTGTTTCGAGGTAAGCATGAAGAAGTGGAGAGGGATACTGGGGGCTTGTGCGATGCTGATTGGCAGCGTGGCCGGTGCTCAGGTGCAAGACATGCCCGGCGGCCCGAAGGTCAATCAGCTGAACCTGCATGAAGGCGTGACCGCAATATCACGCGACATCATGTGGCTGCATTGGATGCTGCTCACGATCTGTATCGTGATCTTCATCGGTGTGTTCGGGGTGATGTTCTATTCCATCTGGGCGCACCGCAAATCTCGCGGGCACAAGGCGGCGACTTTCCACGAGCATCTGGGCGTGGAAGTGGCCTGGACGGTCATCCCCTTCATCATCGTCATCGCCATGGCGCTGCCGGCGACCAAGACGGTCGTGGCTATGAAGGACACCTCAAGCGCCGACCTCACCATCAAGGTCACCGGCTATCAATGGAAGTGGGGCTACGAGTACCTCGACGGCTCTGCCGCCGGCGTCAAGTTCCTGTCCACGCTGTCCACGCCCCGCGCGCAGATCGAGAACCGCGAGCCCAAGGGCGAGTTCTATCTCATGGAAGTGGACAACCACATGGTGGTGCCGGTGGACAAAAAGGTCCGGGTCGTGCTGACCGCGGCCGACGTGATCCACTCGTGGATGATTCCCGACTTCGGCGTCAAGCAGGACGCCATCCCCGGCTTCCTGCGCGACGCCTGGTTCCGTGCCGATACCCCGGGCATCTACCGGGGCCAGTGCGCCGAACTGTGCGGCAAGGACCACGCCTTCATGCCCATCGTTGTCGAAGTCCTGGCGCAAGCGGACTACGATAAGTGGGTTGAAGACCAAAAGAAGAAAATGGCGGCAAACGCCGACGATCCTAATAAAGAGTGGACGGAAACCGAACTGGTTGCCCGTGGCGAAAAAGTCTTCGCCGCGAATTGCGTGGCCTGTCACCAGGCCAACGGCAAGGGCATCCCGGGCAGCTTCCCGGCACTCGACGGAGACAAGGTTGTTCTAGGCCCCAAGGCGGGCCAGATCAACACCGTGCTCAAGGGCAAGCCCGGCACCGCGATGGCGGCATTTGGCGGGCAGCTCAATGATGTCGAGATCGCAGCGGTCATCAGCTATACACGCCATGCCTGGAGCAATGCAGGCAAGGGGCAGGACCCGACGGTTCTACCGAAGGACGTTGCGGCCGCGCGTTGATCGCGCAGCCCTGCGCCCTACACCGATAGAACCGGTTCCGTTTAGTTAGAGATACCCTGCCGGTCCCGTGGATCGGGGCCGGCACTCAGCAGGAAGGAGTCCATCATGAGCAGCGTCACTGTAGACCACGTGTCGCCGGGCCACGGCCACGGTCACGATGACCACCACCACGCCATGCCTTCGGGTTGGCGTCGCTGGCTTTTCGCCACGAACCATAAAGACATCGGGACGATGTATCTCATCTTCTCGTTTGCCATGTTGCTGGAAGGCGGCACGCTAGCCTTGCTGCTGCGTACCGAATTGTTCGAGCCGGGTCTGCAATTCTTCCGCCCCGAACTGTTCAACCAGTTCACCACCATGCACGGCATCATCATGGTGTTCGGCGCCATCATGCCGGCCTTCGTGGGCTTTGCGAACTGGATGATCCCGATGCAGATCGGCGCATCCGACATGGCGTTCGCGCGCATGAACAACTTCAGCTTCTGGTTGCTGCCGGTGGCAGCCATCATGCTGACGGCGTCGTTCTTCGTGCCGGGTGGCGCCACCGCCGCCGGCTGGACGCTGTACGCACCGCTGTCGTTGCAGATGGGTCCGGGCATGGACCTGGGCATTTTTGCGATGCACTTGATGGGCGCGTCCTCGATCATGGGCGCGATCAACATCATCGTGACCATCCTGAACATGCGCGCCCCCGGCCTCACGCTGATGAAGATGCCGCTGTTCTGCTGGACCTGGCTGATCACCGCGTTCCTGCTGCTGGCCGTGATGCCGGTGCTGGCCGCCGCCATCACCATGGTGCTGACCGACCGCCACTTCGGCACGGGCTTCTTTAACGCCGCCGCCGGTGGCGACCCGGTTCTGTACCAGCACGTGTTCTGGTTCTTCGGGCACCCCGAGGTCTACATCATGATCTTGCCGGCGTTCGGTATCGTGTCGGCCATCGTGCCCGCGTTCGCCCGCAAGAAGCTGTTCGGCTACGCCTCGATGGTGTACGCCACCGCGTCCATTGCCGTGCTGTCGTTCATCGTGTGGGCCCACCACATGTTCACGACGGGCATGCCGGTCACCGGCCAGCTTTACTTCATGTACGCCACCATGCTCATCTCCATCCCCACCGGGGTGAAGGTGTTCAACTGGGTCGCCACCATGTGGCGCGGCTCCATGACGTTCGAAACGCCGATGCTGTTCTCGATCGGCTTCATCTTCGTGTTCACCATGGGCGGCTTTACCGGCCTGATCCTGTCGGTGGCGCCCATCGACATCCAGGTGCACGACACCTATTACGTGGTGGCGCACTTCCACTACGTGCTGGTGGCCGGTTCGCTGTTCGCGCTGTTCGCGGGCGCTTACTACTGGGTGCCGAAGTGGACGGGCCGCATGTACAGCGAAAAGCTGGGCAAGCTGCACTTCTGGTCCACGCTGATTTCCTTCAACGTGACTTTCTTCCCCATGCACTTCCTGGGGCTGGCCGGCATGCCGCGTCGCTACGCCGACTACGCCGCGCAATTCACGACCTTCCACCAGATGGCCACCATCGGCGCGTTCTGGTTCGGCCTGTCGCAGCTGATCTTCCTGTGGGCGATCATTCGTTGCTACATGGGCAAGGGTGAACCGGCGGCCGCCAAGCCGTGGGAAGGCGCCGAAGGGCTGGAATGGACGGTGCCTTCGCCCGCCCCGTTCCACACCTTCGAAATTCCGCCCGAAGTGAAGTAAACCGTCTTCCACGATCCAGGTAGCACAGCAATGACTCCCGAGCAGCGCCGCCGTAACAAGATTGCAGGATGGGTCCTCGTGGCCTTCGTCATTGCCGTGTTCGGCTGGACCGTGTTTCGCGGTTCGGCGCTGCTGACGGGCAACGCGGTCGGTTAGGCCCCTTTATGAGCGACGACCTGCACGAAACCTCACGCCGCAAGCTCAGTTTCCTTCAGACGATGAAGGCGGTGGCGTGGGGGTTCTTTGGCGTACGCAAGGGCGCGGGCTACCGGGAAGACAGCGCCAAGCTGAACCCGGTGCACGTGATTCTGGCTGGGCTGCTGGCGGCGGCAATCTTCGTGACTGTGCTGGTATTAATTGTGCGTTGGGCCGTTTCCAGCCTGACTTGAATCACTTAAATCTAAATCTGTACCAGGGAGAAAGCCATGAGTGCAAGCCACTCGGTTCAAGGTAAAGAGGCACCGTACTACTTTGTGCCCGCCGACTCGGGGCATCCCGTGCGTACGGCGGTGGCGCTGCTGTTCATGGGGCTGGGCGCCGCGGGCTGGATCAACGGGGTCAGCTGGGCAAAATGGTCCGTGCTGGCGGGCTTTATCGGTTTGATCGTGGTGCTGTATTACTGGTTCGGCGACGCCATCCAGGAATCCGAAGCCGGCCTGAACAGCAAGCGCATCGACGGTTCGTACCGCTGGGGCATGAGCTGGTTCATTTTCTCGGAAGTGATGTTCTTCGCGGCGTTCTTCGGTGCCCTCTGGTACACCCGCACCATCACCACGCCGTGGCTGGGCGACATCGATCACCGCCTGATGCTTTGGCCCGACTTCAAGGCCGCATGGCCCAACTTCGGGCCGGCCGGCGTAGTCGAAGAGTTCCAGACGGTAGGCCCGTTCTGGCTGCCCACGATCAACACCGCGCTGCTGCTTTCCTCGGGCGTCACGCTGACCATCGCGCACCACGCGCTGCGCGAAAACCATCGTGGCAAGACGATGTTCTGGCTGGCCGCCACGGTCATCCTGGGCTTTGTCTTCGTGGCCTGTCAGGCCGCCGAATACCATCACGCCTATACCGAACTGAACCTGAAATTCAATTCGGGCGCGTACGGTTCGCTGTTCTACATGCTGACCGGTTTCCACGGATTCCACGTGATCCTGGGCGCCACCATGCTGACGGTGATCCTGGTGCGCTTGATGCGCGGGCACTTCACCGCCGATCATCACTTCGGCTTTGAAGGCGCCGCGTGGTACTGGCACTTTGTGGACGTGGTGTGGCTGGGCCTGTACCTGTTTGTGTACTGGTTCTAGGCTGGCGGCGCCGCAAGTTGGGCGCCGCGCGGGAACTCCAGGGCGATAACCCTGTCGATTAACGCGCGGCGCCCGATTCCTTTTCAGGCTTGCCGCACGCCGGGGCCGGCGCGTCAGCGCAGGCCCGTGCTCTCGATCCAGCCCATGTGGTGGGCGAACAGCACAAACAGAAACAGGGCAACCGATAGCCCGATGCGCACGGTCAGCGCATTGACGGTGCGGCTGGTGGACCCTTTGTCCCGCATCAGATAGACCAGGGCGGATGCCAGACTGGCCAGAATTCCGATGAAGGCCAGTACGACGAAAACGCGCATGGTGGTCTCCGGACAAAACAGAGTTAGCAACGATACATGGCCCGACCGCATTCAACCCGCAACACCATAGCCGCCTTGATTCTGCTTGGCGTTGCCGTGGTGATTCTGGCGTCGCTCGGGCAGTGGCAGTTGCGTCGCAGCGATGAGCGACGCGCCATTCTGGCCGCTATCGAAGCGGGCCGCAAGCAAGCGCCGGTGATGCTCACGCCCGCTACCCCGTCCGATGACCTGACGCCGTGGCGCGTGGCGCAGGCTACGGGCGCGTGGCTGCCGCAATTCAGTGTACTGCTGGACAATCGCAACCACGAAGGGCGGCCGGGCTACTGGCTGGCCACGCCGCTGTTGCTGGATGCCTCGTCGCGCCAGGCCGTGCTGGTGCTGCGCGGCTGGTTGCCCCGCGTCATGCCGGGCCAGGGCGAACCCGCGCTGCCCGCCACGCCGCAAGGCCCGCAGACCATCACCGGCGAAATGGCCGAACGCGTGCCGCGCATGTTCGAATTGTGGTCGCTGGGTGGGCAGGACCAATCCGCCCTGCCCGCCACGTGGCCCGTCGCGGGCGGCAGGTTGCCGCAGGTCCAGAACTTGCCGCTGGACGCCTATGCCCGCGCAACGGGGCTGAACCTGCTGCCTGTCGTGCTGACCCAGACCGGCCAGCCCGGCCAGAACAGTGCCGACGGCCTGGTGCGCGACTGGCCGCAGCCGCCGGTGGACTTTCAGAAAAACACGTCTTACGCCGTGCAGTGGTTTGCGTTTGCTTCGATTGCCGCCATCGCATGGCTGGTGGTGCTGGGGGGCGCCATCAAGCGCATGCGCCAGCGCGCGGGACAAGGTCCAAAGCCTTGAGCGCGCGTCAATGAAAGACTTTTCCAGGATATAAAGTGGCTCGCGACATTTCATCCCGTCCGCCCGCGCGCAAGCGCTCGTTGATGCCCATGGTGCTGGTGTTCCTGTGTTCGCTGGCGCCCATCGTGGCCGCCTTCGTCGTCTACATGAACCCGCAGTGGTGGCCATCGGATTCCAGCAACTACGGCACGCTGGTCTCGCCCCAGCGGCCCATGCCCGCCGCCGCCGACCTGAAGCTGACCACCCTGGACGGCAAGCCCTTCGACCTGCAAAGCCTCAAGGGCAAATGGCTGCTGGTGGCCGCCGACGGCGCCGCCTGCCCCGAAAGCTGCGCGCGCAAGCTCTACATCACGCGCAACACGCATGCCAGTCAGGGCAAGAACGTGGACCGCCTGGCGCGCGTCTGGTTCATCACCGACGATGCCCCCGTGCCCGAAAAGGTACTGGAAGCCTATCAAGGCACGGTCATGCTGCGCGTGAATCCGGACCAGCTTGCCCGCTACCTGCTGGCCCGCGATAGCGCAGCCGGACAGCCGCCGTTGCAGGACCCCATGTGGGTAATCGACCCGCTGGGCAACCTGATGATGCAGTACCCTGCCGATGCCGATGGCGTCAAAGTGCGCAAGGACATCAGCAAGCTCGTCTATAACTCGCGCATCGGTTGACGGATTTCCCCCGAGGGGCGCGGGCATTTTCTTTTTTTCCTGGTTGACATGGAACGCATCAAAGCGCGTTATCGCAAGCTCGTTTTCTTTACCTGGTTCCTGACGCTGGACCTCATCATGTTCGGCGCGTTCGTGCGCCTGACGGATTCCGGCCTGGGTTGCCCCGACTGGCCCGGCTGCTACGGCAGCGTGACGCCGCTGGGCGCGCAGGGCGACATCCACCAGGCGTCACAAGCCATGCCGTTCGGCCCGGTGACCATGTCCAAGGCCTGGATCGAAATGATCCACCGCTACGTGGGCTCCATCCTGGGCATGCTCATCATCGGCATCGTCTACATGGCATGGCGCTATCGCCGTGAACTGGGCCGGTCGCCCGCGCTGGCCGTGACCACCCTGGTGGCCGTGTGCGTGCAGGGCGCGTTCGGCGCGTGGACCGTCACGCACAAGCTGATGCCCGCCGTGGTGACGGCCCATCTGGTGTTCGGCTTGTCGGTGCTGGCGCTGATGACCTGGTTGTCGGCGCGTGAACGCCCGCATCTGGCGATCGCCGCGGCGGCCAAGCGCTGGAAGCCGTGGGTGGCGGCGGGCTTCGGCCTGCTGCTGGTGCAGGTGACGCTGGGCGGCTGGGTCAGCACCAACTACGCGGCGCTGGCCTGCATGGACTTTCCCATGTGCCACGGGCAGTGGGTGCCGGACATGGATTTTCACGGCGGCTATTCCGTGATCCGTGGCCTGGGTGAACTGCCCTCAGGGGAAATGATCTCGCAACCCGCGCTGACCGCGATTCATTGGGTGCACCGCAATTTTGCCTTCGTCGTGTTCCTGTACCTGGGCACGCTGGCATGGCGGTTGCGGGTCGAACCGGGCCTGCGCGGCCCGGCCACGCTGATGTTGGCGCTGTTGGCCGCCCAGCTGTTCACCGGCCTGACGACCATCTTTTTCCAGTGGCCCTTGCTGATCGCGGTGTTGCACAATGGGGGCGCGGCCGGTTTGACCTTGGCCGCCGTGGTGCTGATGGTGCGCTTGTCCACGGCGGGAAGCGTGCCGGCAGGGGGCTATGGCCCCAATTCGGTGCGCGTTTAAAATAGGGTCCACTATGACCAGTCTTGCCGCTCCTCAACCCGGATTGTTCCGCCAATACCTCGTCCTCACCAAGCCGCGCGTTACGCAGTTGGCGGTGTTTTGCGCGGTCATCGGCATGTTTCTCGCCGTGCCGGGCGTACCCGATATGCGCCGCGTGCTGTTCGGCACTATCGGCATCTGGCTGCTTGCCGCAGCCGCCTTCGCCATCAATTGCCTGATCGAACAGGAAGTCGACGCGCGTATGCTGCGCACCGCGCGACGCGCCACCGCGCGTGGCACCATTTCAGCCTTCCAGGTATTGAGCTTGTCCGGCTTGCTGGGCGGCGCGGGCATGTTCGTGCTGTACACGCTGGTGAACCCGCTGACCATGTGGCTGACGTTTGCCACCTTTGTGGGCTACGCCGTTATCTATACCGTCATCCTCAAGCCGCGCACGCCGCAGAACATCGTGATCGGCGGCCTGTCGGGCGCGATGCCGCCCGCGTTGGGGTGGGCAGCGGTGGCCGATTCGGTTCCGGCCGAAGCCTGGGTGCTGGTGCTGATCATCTTCATCTGGACGCCACCGCATTTCTGGGCGCTGGCGCTGTACCGCAACCATGACTACGCCAAGGCCGGCCTGCCCATGCTGCCGGTGACGCACGGCAACCAGTTCACGCGCCTGCACATCTTGCTCTATAGCGTGGCGCTGGTCGCAACGACGCTGTTGCCCTACGCCATCCGCATGAGCGGCGCACTGTATCTGCTGTCGGCGCTGGTGCTGGGCGGCATGTTCGTGTCCTATGCGTGGCGGTTGTACCGCGCCTATAGCGACGAACTGGCGCGCAGCATGTTCCGCTTTTCCATTCTCTACCTGGCGCTGCTATTCGGCGCCCTGCTGGTGGACCACTGGGTCGGCCTGCTGCGCTGACCCCTGGAGGTTGTTGATGTCCGTGTTTTCCGCCAGCCGCCGGCTGGGCCTGCGCCTTGCCGCCGCCACCGCCGTGACGGTTCTTGCCGGCGCGCTTGCCGCCTGCGGCGATGCCGCGCCCAAGTTCAAGGGCAGCGACATCAGCGGTACCCAACTGGGCCGTGGCATGGAACTGACCGATACCAACGGCAAGAGCCGTCAGCTATCCGACTTTGCCGGCAAGGTGGTGGTGGTGTTCTTCGGGTTCACGCAGTGCCCCGACGTGTGTCCCACGTCGTTGGCAGAGCTGACCGAGGTGATGAAAAAGCTGGGCCAGGACGCCGACCGCGTGCAGGTGCTGCTGATTACAGTGGACCCGGAGCGGGACACGCAGGAAGTGCTCAAGCAGTACGTGACGGCTTTCGACCCGCGTTTTCTGGGGCTGACCGGCACGCCGGATCAGATCAAGAAGGCGGCGGCATCGTTCAAGGCGTACTACGCCAAGGCCCCCACCAAGGACGGCAACTACACGATGGATCACACCGCCGCGTTCTACCTGATTGATGGCAAGGGCGAATCGCGCGTGCTGGCCAATAACAACCTGGGCGTGGACGCGCTGACGCACGACATCCAGGCGCTGCTCAAGAACTGAGGCAGTGGTGCCGGGGAAGGATCCGCACAGGGATCCATGCAGGGATCAGTTCGACGATCAGAAGAATCAGCAGAAAAATCAGCGGGCCGTAGTGCCCGCAGCAGCCCAGCCGGCCAACGCCGCCTGGGCTTTTTCATTCAGTTCGGCAACCGCGATGTCGTGGCGGTGCGAAATGATCATCAAGGCATAGGGCGTGGCCAGCGCCGCCGCTTCCGGGCACAGGCGCGATTCGTCGCCGACAGACGGCGAGACGTTGCGCCAGTAATTGATCGCCTGTTCGAGTTGGGGCAGGGAAATGGAATCCATCCGCCTATTGTCCACGAATGCCCAAGGCTGTCCACCGCGCCGCGACGCGCTGCAACGCCTGCAAAGAAGCGTCACCATCGCAACATGCCGAAACCGCGCCCGGGTGCTATACCGATGCCGGTTAGTTACGATGGAGCATCGTCATGAATACATCCACCCGAATTCAAAGCCCGCGCAGCGGCTTGCACCCGTTGGTTGCGGCAGCCGCCATCGCCGTGATCGTCATGTGCGCAGTGGGCGTGGCCGCGGTGATGGGCTGGTTGCCCTCGCCCTCGGCCAACCCGCACGCCGATACGCCCGTGGCCGAAGCCGGCCCCGAGAGCGCTAACCTGGCGCCCGCACCAGAGCCCGCCCCGGCACCGGCTACGCGTCAGGCGCAGCCATCCGCACCCGCGACGCAGCAGGCCCGCCCGGCGTCTGCGTCGGCCCCTCGCGCACCCGCGCCCGCCCCGGCGCAGCAGGCTTGCCAGAGCTGTGGCGTGGTGGAAACCATCCGCCAGGTGCAGGTGCCGGTCAAGGACAACAGCGATCACCTGGTCGGCACCATCGGTGGCGGCGTGGTGGGCGGCGTAGTGGGTAATCAATTTGGCGGAGGCAGCGGCAAGACGGCGCTGACGGTGCTTGGCGCAGTCGGCGGTGCTTTGGCAGGCCGCGAAGTTGAGCGTAATATCAGACAGCAACAAACGGTGACGCACTATGAGCTGACGGTCCGCATGAGCGACGGCAGTGCGCGCCAGTTTCGCAGCGCGCAGCCGTTTGCTTTTGCGTCCGGCGACCACGTGCGTGTGGAAAACAACCAGCTGCTGCCCGGATGATCCGCGGCCGGCGGCACTAGTCTTTGGGGAGACCTGGCATGAGCGACCAATTCACCAACCCGTTCGTCCTTCCTGGCATGGGGCAGAATTCCGATCTGTCGGGCAACCCCTTGCTGGCCAGCATGGAAATGATGCGCCAGGCCTGGGCGGGGTTGACCGGCCCGGGCGGCCTGGCCAGCAGCCTGCCGATGGCGCCTCCCATGAATCTTGAAGACCTGGACCGCCGTATCGCCGAATTGCGCTCGGTAGAGAACTGGCTGCGCATGAACTTGTCGATGCTGTCCTCCACCATTCAAGGCATGGAAGTGCAGCGCTCCACGATCAGCACGCTGCGCGCGTTTGTGGACAGCGCGGCCAGCATGGACATGAACGCCGTGCGCGATAGCGGCGCGGCCTCGCCGCTGGAAGTGGTGCTGGGTTTGAAGCCCGCGCCGAAGTCCGCCGCCAAGCCGGCATCGTCGGGTTCGTCCGCGCCATCATCATCGTCTGCGTTCAGCGCGCGCGATGACAAGCCTCAAGACGCGCCGCCCGCCGATGCCGCTGCGGACGCCACCAACCCCAACAACGCGGCTGCGTCCGAATCTGCCGGGCCGGGCATGACCGAGCAGATGGGCGCCGCCGCCCAGTCCGCCTCCAAGGCCTGGTGGGATCTGCTGCAGCAGCAGTTCAACCAGATCGCCGCCGCCACCGCCGCATCCATGCCGACCAATCCCGCCGCGCCAACGGCCGGTGACGACGCCGGTCAATCCAAACCCAAGGACAACAAGGCCGCCGCCAAGTCCGAGCCCAAGGCTTCCAAGCCCGCCGCCCGCAAGACCGCGGCCAAGTCCGCTTCGAAGAGCGCCGCCAAGACCGCTCCTCGGGCCTCCAAGAAAACCGGGCCTGCCGACGGCAAGCCCTGATCTCCTTCCAATCGACTCGCATCGGTCGCAAGGCCGTTTGCGCCGTCTCTTAACCTATCTGAACCTATGCTTAATGTAGTGATCCTCGCCGCCGGACTGGGCAAACGCATGCAGTCCAACCTTCCCAAAGTGCTGCACACGCTGGCCGGCAAACCCATGCTGGCCCATGTGCTGGACAGCGCGCGGCAGCTGAAACCCGCGCGCATCATCGTTGTGGTGGGCCACGGCGCGGACCGCGTCAAACAGGACTTTGAAGGCCAGCCGGATCTGCACTTCGTGTTGCAGCAGCCGCAGCAAGGCACCGGCCACGCCGTGCAGCAGGCGGTGCCGCTGCTGCAAGAAGGCAATGGCAAGGACGATGTCACGCTGGTGCTGTACGGCGACGTGCCGCTGGTGCAGCCCGACACGCTGCAACGCCTGCTGGATGCGCGCGGCGCGGGCGCCGCCGTCTTGACCGAAGTGCTGGACGATTCCACCGGCTATGGCCGCATCGTGCGCGATGACAAGGGCAACGTGTGCCGCATCGTTGAACACAAGGACGCGTCGGACGCCGAACACGCCATCAAGGAAGTGAATACCGGCATCCTGACCGCGCCGACCGCCAAGCTGAAAGACTGGCTGACCCGCATCGACAACAAGAATGCGCAAGGCGAGTACTACCTGACCGACGTGGTGGGCCTGGCCGTGGCCGATGGCGTGCCCGTGGGCGCGGCGCAGCCGGGCGCCGGCTGGGAAACGCTGGGCGTGAACAGCCGCGTGCAGCAGGCCGAACTGGAACGCCGCTGGCAGGGCGAACAGGCCCGCCGCCAGCTTGAAGCCGGCGTCACGCTGGCCGACCCCGCCCGTTTCGACGTGCGCGGCACCCTGTTTTGCGGGCGCGATGTGTTCATCGACGTGGGCTGCGTATTCGAAGGCAACGTCACGCTGGCGGACGGCGTGCGTGTCGGCCCGCATTGCGTGTTGCGCGACGTCAGCGTCGGCGCGGGCACGCAGATTGAAGCGTTCAGCCATTTGCAGCAGGCCGAAGTGGGCCGCGATGCGCGCGTGGGTCCGTATGCCCGCCTGCGTCCGGGCGCTGAATTGGGCGACCGCAGCCATGTGGGCAACTTCGTCGAAATCAAAAAGAGCGTGCTGGGCGCCGACAGCAAGGCCAACCACCTGGCCTACATCGGCGACGCCGACATTGGCGAACGCGTCAACGTGGGCGCGGGCACCATCACCTGCAATTACGACGGCGTTAACAAGCACCGCACCGTCATCGAAGACGACGCCTTCATCGGCTCGGACACGCAGTTGGTGGCCCCGGTGCGCGTCGGCCGTGGCGCCACGCTGGGCGCCGGCACCACGCTTACCCGCGATGCGCCGGCCGACAAGCTGACCGTCTCGCGCGCCAAGCAGCTTACCGTTGAGGGTTGGCAGCGTCCCGCGAAGAAGTCGTGATGGCGCAGAACGACCCTGCCCCGGACAGCGCCTCGGGCGGCCCCCGGGGCGCTTCCAACGGCAGCGCCAACAGCAGCCCCAACAGTAGCCCCAACAGTAGCCCCAACAGTAGCCCCAACGGCAGCGCCAAAAGCGCGCTGCCCGACGGCTTGCCGGCGCCGCGTCGGTACTGGGCGGCCGCCACCGTCATGACAGGGATCAGCCTGTCGGTGCTGGACACCACCATCGCCAACGTGGCCTTGCCCACGATTTCCGTCGACCTGAACGCATCCCCGGCGCAGGCCGTGTGGATCGTCAACGCCTACAACCTGGCGGTGGTGATGGCGCTGCTGCCGCTGTCGGCGCTGGCCGAACGCATCGGCTTTCGCCGCATGTTCACCTTCGGCCTGATCCTGTTCACGCTGGCATCGCTAGGCTGTGCGCTGGCCGGCACGCTGTGGCAGCTGACCGCCGCGCGCGTGTTCCAGGGCGTGGGCGCCGCCACGCTGATGTGCATGTTCGGTGGCCTCGTGCGCAACATCTATCCGCTGCACATGCTGGGCCGGGGCATCAGCATCAACGCCACCACGGTGGCCGTGATGTCGGTGCTGGGGCCCACCATCGGGTCCGCCATCCTGTCGGTGGCCCCGTGGCCGTGGATCTTCGCCGTCAACCTGCCGATCTGCGTGCTGGCCATGTTCGGCCTGCGCCACCTGCCCGAAGTGCCGCGCAACGATGTGAAGCTGGACTGGATCAGCGCCTTGCTGTGCATGGCGACGCTGGGCGTCTTCATTTCCGGCGTCGACATGATGGGGCAGGATCTGCTGCGCGGTATCGGCCTGGTGGCCATTGCGACCGTGGCGGGGCTGGTGCTGGTGCGCCGCGCGCGCAAGCAGCCGGCGCCGCTGGTGCCGGTGGACCTGCTGCGCATCCGGCCGCTTGCCTTTGCCGTGGGGGCGTCCGCCTGCACGTTCGCCGCGCAGATGGCGTCGTATGTCTCGCTGCCGTTCTATTTCCAGCAGGTGCTGGGCCGGCCGTATCTGGAAGTGGGCATGCTGATGGGCGCCTGGCCCGTGGGCACGGCCATCATCGCCCCGCTGGCGGGCCGCCTGTCTGACCGCTACTCGGCCGCCACCTTGAGCGGCGTGGGGGCGGCGACGATGGTGATCGGCATGCTGTGGCTGACCTTGTTGCCGGCCACGGTGTCCAACTGGCCCATCGTGGCGGGCATGTTCGTGGCGGGGGTGGGCTTCGGCTTCTTCCAGACTCCGAACAACCGCGCCATGCTGTCGGCCGCGCCCCGCTCTCGCAGCGGCGCGGCGGGCGGCTTGCAGGCCACCACGCGCGTGTTCGGCCAAAGTTTCGGCACCGCGCTGGTGGCCATCGCGTTCAGCGTCAGCCTGGCGCATGGCCCCGGGCTGGCGCTGGTGCTGGGCACCATTTGCGCGGCGCTGGCGGTGGTGGTGAATACGGTCCGATTCAACAAACTGCGTGCCTAGCGGCCGTTGCGCCCCTGGGTCCCGGCCGCTTCTATAATGGCGGCCGGCGCCTGCTTCCCTTTGCCAGGCGCGCGAAATTCCTTATTTGAAGGCGTGCAGGCATGAAAATCACGGTCGTGGGTACCGGTTACGTTGGGTTGGTGTCGGGAGCGTGCCTGGCCGACATGGGCAACGACGTCATGTGTCTGGACCTGGACGAGGCAAAAATCGCCCTCCTGCGCCAGGGTGGCATCCCGATCTACGAGCCCGGCCTGGAAGACCTGGTCCGCCGCAACGTGCAGGCGGGCCGCCTGCAATTCACGGACGACGTCGCGCAGAGCGTGGCCTTTGGCGACGTGCAGTTCATTGCCGTGGGCACCCCGCCTGGCGAAGACGGCTCGGCCGACCTGAAGTACGTGCTGGCGGCCGCGCAGAACATCGCGCGCCACATGACGTCGCGCAAGCTGATCGTGGACAAGTCCACCGTGCCGGTGGGCACCGCCGACAAGGTGCGCGCCGTGGTGGCCAAGGAACTGGACGCGCGCGGGGTCGACATCCCCTTCAGCGTGGCGTCCAACCCCGAATTCCTGAAGGAAGGCGCGGCCATCAATGACTTCATGAGCCCCGACCGCGTAATCGTCGGCGCCGACGACGACTACACCGTCGGCGTCATGCGCCGCATCTACGAGCCCTTCCAGCGCACGCACGACCGCCTGATGGTGATGGACGTGCGTTCGGCCGAGCTGACCAAGTACGCCGCCAACGCCATGCTGGCCACGCGTATCTCGTTTATGAACGAAATGGCGAACCTGGCCGAAGCGCTGGGCGCCGACATCGAGCAGGTGCGCCGTGGCATCGGCGCGGACCCGCGCATCGGCTACCACTTCCTGTACCCGGGCGCCGGCTACGGCGGTTCCTGCTTTCCGAAAGACGTGCAGGCGCTGGTCAATACGGCCGCCGAGAATTCACTGCCGATGCGCGTCATCGAAGCGGCCGAAGCCGCCAACCACGCGCAGAAATTCCGTCTGTCCGAAAAGCTGGTCGCGCGCTACGGCGAAGACCTGCGCGGCCGCAAGATCGCGTTGTGGGGCCTGTCCTTCAAGCCCAACACCGACGACATGCGTGAGGCGCCCAGCCTGACCGTCATTGCCGAACTGACCCGGCGCGGCGCCGAAGTGCGCGCCTACGACCCCGTTGCCATGCACGAGGCCGCCCGCGTGATGGTCGGGCAGCCCGGCATCAGTTTCGCCACCGATATGTACGACGCGCTGGACGGCGCCGACGCGCTGCTGATCGCCACGGAATGGAAAGTCTTCCGCGCCCCGGACTTCGACCGCGTGAAGGCCCTGCTGAAAACGCCGCTGATCATCGACGGCCGCAACCTCTACACGCCGGCCGACGTGCGCGGCATGGGCTTCGAGTATTCCGGTATCGGACGCGCATGAAGATCCTGCAACTGAACTTCGAGAAAGGCTGGCGCGGCGGCGAACGGCAGACGCTGTATTGCATGCGCGCGTTCCGCAAGGCCGGCCACGATGTCGAAGTGATGTGCCGGGAAGGCGCCCCGTTGGCCGAACGCGCGCGCCAGGAAGGGTTTGTGGCGCATACGCGGCGCAACGTGCCCGGGCAGCTGGCGTTTCTGGCGGGTGCCGGCCGCTATGACATCATCCACGCGCAAACCGCCAACACCATCACGTGGGCCGTGCTGACCAAATGGCTGCATCGCCGCCCCGTGGTGTTCTCGCGGCGCACGTCGTTCGTGGTCAAGCCCGGCGACGAATGGAAAACCGGCTTCAAGTGGCGCCACGCCGACTTGTTCGTGGCCATCAGCGAGATGGCCGCCAGCGAACCGCGCCGGCTGGGGATTGAGCCCGTCATCATCCGCAGCGCGGTCGAACCGCACGCCATCAACGCCGAGAACGTCGCCAACCTGGTGCGTGAATTCGACCTGAGCGGCAAGAAGGTCATGGCCACGTCCGCCGCGCTGATCCGCGACAAAGACCCCGTGACGCTCGTGCGCGCCGTGGGCGAGTTGGCCAAGACGCGCCGCGACTTCGTCTTTCTGCACTTTGGCGCCGGCGGCGACCGCGAACAGCAGGCCAAGGACGAAGCCCGCCGTCTTGGCATCGAAGACGTCTACCGCTTTGCGGGCTTTCGCAAAGGCGTCGAAGACTTCTACAGCATCCTTGACGTCTTCGTCATGAGCTCCGAAGAAGAAGCGCTGGGCAGCAGCGTGCTGGACGCCTTCTTGCAGCGTGTGCCGGTGGTGTCCACCGATGCGGGCGGCCTGAAGGAAAGCCTGGCCGACGGCCGCGGCGTGCTGGTGGCCGTGGGCGACCACCAGGCCATGGCCGCCGGCATGGCCCGCTGCCTGGACGACGCGGCCTTCCGGCAAGACATCACACAACGCGCGTACGAGTACGTGAAAAGCGAACACGACGTGCAAAAGATGGGCAACCGCTATCTGGCGCAGTTCGCGCGCTTGTTGGGTCGGGCCTAGCCTCTAAACGTTTTTTGCTCGACGCGGGGTAGTCCAAATCGGCTGCGGGCCTGTTGCCGGCAAAAAGCGCCCGCGAGGCACCAGGGGACAACATTGCGTCCGCGCCGATCCCGCTTCACTCCCTGACATCAATCCGCGTTTCGAATTTTGCCCGGTGCACCGAAAAGAACGTGCGCACGTTGCGCACGTTGGCCTGGGCGGTGAACGCGCGGTGGACCAGCGCGTGGTAGGCGGGCATGTCCTTTACTTGGGCGATCACCACGAAATCCGGTCCGGGCGACACCCGGTAGCACTGCAAGACCGCGGGCTCGGTCAGCATGCTTTGCTCGAACGCGTCCAGGCTTTCGGCGGCCTGGACGTCCAGGGTGATTTCCACGATTACCGTCAACGTGCTGCCCAGCTTTTCGGCCGCCAGGATGGCGACTTGGCGGGCGATGACGCCTTCGTCCACCAGGCGCCGCACGCGACGCAGGCACGTGGGAGGCGACGCATGCACGCGCGCGGCCAGGTCCTGATTCGTCAGTGAACTGTCTACTTGAAGTTGCTCAAGGATACGCAGGTCCAGATCGTCCAGTTCCGGCTGCGGCAAAGCGGGAGGGTGCGTCGGGTTTTGCATGATTAATTCAAAAATCTCGGTTCTACGAAAGATAATTTAATCACAAATACGTAAGTAAATTAAATTCCAAACGAAGCAATAATAAGAAATCATATTTCTTGGTGCCTCGCGCACAATGCGTCGGTACCCGAACTTAAGTGGAGTTTTCCTATGTGCGGCATTGTTGGCGCCGTCGCCCAGCGCGACATCACCCCGATCCTGGTTGAAGGCCTGAAGCGGCTGGAGTATCGCGGCTACGACTCCTGCGGCGTCGCCGTGTATGCAGACGGCCACCTGCGCCGCACGCGCAGCACGCAGCGCGTTGCCGAGCTGGCCGACCAGGTTGCCCAGGACAAGGTCCAGGGCTTTACCGGCATTGCGCACACGCGCTGGGCCACGCACGGCGTGCCCGCCACGCACAATGCGCACCCGCACTTTTCGCACCTGGGCAATGAAGAGCCCCGTATCGCGCTGGTGCACAACGGCATCATCGAAAACCACGACGAACTGCGTGCCGAACTGCAAGCCGTCGGCTATGTGTTCGAAAGCCAGACCGACACCGAAGTCATCGCGCACCTGGTGAACCACCTGTACGCGGGCGACCTGTTCGAAGCCGTGCAAAACGCCGTGCGCCGCCTGCATGGCGCTTATGCGATTGCCGTGTTCTGCCGCGATGAACCGCATCGCGTCGTGGGCGCGCGCCAAGGCTCGCCGCTGGTGGTGGGCGTGGGCCAGAACGAAAACTTCCTGGCGTCCGACGCGCTGGCGCTGGCCGGCACCACGGACCAGATCATCTATCTGGAAGATGGCGACGTTGTCGACCTGCAACTGTCGCGTGTGTGGATCGTGGACGCCAACGGCAAGAACGTGGACCGCGAGGTGCACACCGTGCACGTGCACACGGGCGCGGCCGAACTCGGCCCGTACCGCCACTACATGCAAAAGGAAATCTTCGAACAACCGCGCGCCGTGGGCGATACGCTGCAAGACATCGAATCGATCACACCCGAGCTGTTCGGCGACGATGCCTACAAGATCTTCAAGGACATCGATTCGCTGCTGATCCTGGCTTGCGGCACCAGCTACTACGCCGGCCTGACCGCCAAGTACTGGATCGAATCCATTGCCAAGATTCCGGTGGCCGTGGAAATCGCCAGCGAATACCGCTACCGCGACAGCGTGCCGAATCCGCGCTCGCTGGTCGTCACGATTTCGCAGTCGGGCGAAACCGCCGACACGCTGGCCGCGCTCAAGCACGCGCGTTCGCTGGGCATGGACAAGACGCTGACCATCTGCAACGTGTCCACCAGCGCCATGGTGCGCGAATGCAAGCTGTCGTACATCACGCGCGCCGGTGTTGAAATCGGCGTGGCCTCGACCAAGGCCTTCACCACGCAGCTGACCGCGCTGTTCCTGCTGACCCTGGCGCTGGCGCAAGTGCGCGGCCACCTCAGCGAAGAACAAGAAGCGGACCACCTGAAGGCGCTGCGTCACCTGCCGGTGGCCATCGGTTCGGTGCTGGCGCTGGAACCCCAGATCATGGCGTGGGCCGACCGCTTTGCGTCCAAGGAAAACGCCTTGTTCCTGGGCCGTGGCATGCACTATCCGATCGCCCTGGAAGGCGCGTTGAAGCTCAAGGAAATCAGCTACATCCACGCCGAAGCCTACCCGGCCGGCGAACTCAAGCACGGCCCCCTGGCGCTGGTGACCGAGCACATGCCCGTCGTTACCATCGCGCCCAAGGACGAGCTGCTTGAAAAGCTGAAATCCAACATGCAGGAAGTGCGCGCACGCGGCGGCGAGCTGTATGTGTTTGCCGATGCCGACAGCAAGATCCAAAGCGCCGAAGGCATGCACGTGATCCGCATGCCGGAAAACTACGGCAAGCTGTCGCCTATCCTGCACACGATCCCGCTGCAACTGCTGTCGTACCACACGGCATGCGCGCGCGGCACCGACGTGGACAAGCCGCGCAACCTGGCCAAGAGCGTCACGGTGGAATAACGCCGAGGTTCATCTTTCAGGTTCTGAAAACGAGAAAAAGGGGCTGCCATGCCACGTCCCGATTTCAATCTTCTGCTGGCGCTCGATGCGCTGCTCGACGAGGGCAGCGTTATCGGCGCCGCGCGCCGCATGCACCTGAGCGCGCCGGCGATGAGCCGCACCTTGAGCCGCATCCGGGAGGCGCTGGGCGATCCCGTGTTCGTCCAGGTCGGTCGCAAGCTCATGCCGACACCGAAAGCGTTGGCATTGCGCGAGCAAGTGCGCGCGGCGGTCGAACAGGCCTCGCAGGTGTTCGCTACCGATGCCCAGATCGACCTGAAATTGCTGGATCGGCGTTTCAATGTCCGCGCTACCGATGAGTTTGTGAGCATCCATCTGGGTCATCTCCTGGATGCGATGGCGCGCGAGATGCCACGGGCGATGCTGCGCTTTTCGCCAGAGGAAGACGACGTGGACGAAGAGGCGCTGCGCAATGGCCGTATCGACCTGTTCATCAGCGCCTCGCGCAAGCTGGGGCCCGAGATTCGTGTGCAGCCCCTGTTCACCACGACGTTCGTGGGCGTCGCGCGCGCCAACCATCCGATTTTCGACGACGAGATCACGCCCGAACGCCTCACGCGCTGGGAGCACATCAACGTGTCGCGGCGCGGCAAGGCCGCCGGGCCGCTCGATGCCGCGCTGGAGGCGCAGGGGCTGCGTCGGCACGTTGCCCTGGTGGTGCCCAATCCGTACACGGCGCTGTTCGCGTTGCAGGATTCGGATCTGCTGCTGCCCTTGCCGCGGCATCTGGCCAGCACCGCGCTGTCCGCGGGCCTGCGCATTCGCGTGTTCGACCTGCCAACACCGCTGGAAACGGTGCTGCTGACCCAGGCTTGGCACCCGCGCCTGGAGGGCGATCCCGCCCATCAATGGCTGCGGCAGACCATTCATACGCTTTGCAACGAGAGCCAGGCGCAGGCGGCCAAGCGCGCCAAGCCATAGCGCAGAGCTTGCCCCGATGCGTGCGTATCGCGCAATCGTTCGAGTGCAATAAATACACTTTTCGGAATGATCGGCCCTGCCTACAGTGACGCGTATTGATCACTGTAGAAGGGTTGCATCGTGCAGTCGGCGAACGTGCCTGAAGCGAATTCGGGCGTCTTTCCACGCCTTTCCCGGTTTCGGGAGCGGTTGGCGCGTGGGCTGCCATATCTCGATCTGACGACGCCACGCGCGACCTATGTGATGCGTTCGATCCTGGCGGCCTGGCTGGCCCTGGTGGTGGCTTATCTGCTGGAACTGCACGCGCCCTACGCGGCGGCTTCCAGCGTGCTGCTGGTCATCAACCCTGTCCAGGGCGGCGTGATCGGCAAGGGGGTGTGGCGGGTGCTGGGCACGCTGGCCGGAATGCTGGCCGCCTTCGTCCTGATGAGCGCCTTCGGGCAGATGCCCTGGCTTTTCCTGCTCGGGTTCGGCGTATGGCTGGGGGGGTGCGTGGTGGGCATGACGCTGCTGCGTCATTTCCGGGCCTATGGCGCCACGCTGGCGGGCTACACCGTGGGCTTGGCGGCCTACGGCGCCATGCAGCATCCGGAACGCACCTTCGATCAGGTGATGGGGCGCGGCGCGTCGGTGCTGATCGGCGTGGTCTGCCTGGCGCTGGTGTCGGCCTTGTTCAGCAGCCGCAGCGTGCATAGCCGCCTGGCCATACTGCTCGACCGCCTTGCGGCCGCCACGGCGGGCGTGTTGGCAACGCATCACCAGGCCATTCAAGGTAGCGCGGCGCCGGGCGCCAAGCCGCTTGACGCCGGACGGCGTTCACTTATCGCCGAGCTGTATGGCGTGGACGATCTGCTGGCGCTGGGCAAGGCCGAGTCCGCCGATCTGGCCCATCGTGCCGGCACGGTGCGGCACACGATGGTGTCGTTGTTTTCCGCCTTGGTGGGCGGCGCGCCGCCCTGGTGCGAACACCGCGCCGGCCTCGCCGCGCTTAGGGCGTTGCAGCCCGAATGGGAGCAGGCATGGCGGGAGGTCGCGCAGGCTTTGCGGCAGGAACGCGGCCCGACCGAACGCGGCCCGACCGCAACGACGCGTGCCATCGGGCGGCTGATCGACCTGCGCGCCCGGCTGGTGGCCGTCCTTTCCTCGACCTCGCTGGACGATGCCTCCGAGCAGGCCGCGCTCATGATCGCCGGTGATCGCCTGATCGAGCAGTTGGACGATTACCTGCAAGCCATCGACGGCATCAAGCGTTTCCACCACCCCAGGCCGACGCCGGCGCGCGTCTCCGTGCCGTTTCACCGCGACACGGTGGCGGCCCTCCAGAATGGCGTGCGCGCCCTGTTGACGGTGTTGATGGGCGGCGCCTTCTGGATCGTCACCGGCTGGACGGAAGGCAACATGATGCTGGCGGGCTTGGCGGCGGCATGCGCCCTGCTGTCCACCGCGCCTAATCCCGCGCTGGGTGCCGTCGAATTCATCAAGGGCACGGTGGCCGCCGTGGCGATGGCCTTTCTGTGCACCTTCATCGTGCTGCCGCACGTCTCGGGCCTGCCGCTGCTGCTGGTCGTCCTGGGCCTGTTCTGGCTGCCCGGTGTGTATGCCACCACGATGCCGCGTTATGCGCTGGCGGGCGTGGCGTATCTGGTGGCGTTCACGACACTGGCGGCGGCGGACAACCCCATGCGCTACGACTTTGCACTGTTCCTCAATGGCGCCGTGGCGTGGGTCCTGGCGACATGTTTCACGCTGCTTGGATTCAGGATCGTGCTGCCGCGCAACCTGGCGCGCGACGTCACGCGCTTGCGCCGGCGCATCCGCGACGCGGCGCTGGGCACCTTGCGCGGCGTGCCGCCCGATGCATCGGCCTGGCAATGGCGACAACAACACCGCATCGCGCAACTGGGCGCCTTGCTCAGGACGCAGCCGCGGGCGATGGATCGCGCCATCGCCCAGGCGCTGGCGAGCCTGCATCTGGGTCGGGAAATCCTGCGCCTGCGACGCTGGCTGCGCCAGGCGCCGCAGCACGCCGAGTGGCCGCGCGTGGTGGCGCGCACGCTGCGCCATCTGCGCCGGCGGGTAGGGGATCCCGCGCGGGCCGCACGCCATGCCCGCCGCGCCGCAACCGCCTTGGCGCGCTTGCCGGTGCGGTCCGGCGCCACGACGGATGACGTGCGGCGCGTGACGGTCGTGCTGCTCGACATCGCCGCGCTGCTGGAACGCCATGCGAACGACGATCCGTACCCCTCTGAAGGCCACACCCATGCTCAGTGAATTTTCGTTGGGCGGCATCTACCTGCCGCCGTTCTTTGTCTACGCCTGCCTGGCCTTGCCGCTCTATATGGGCCTTCGCTTTGTGCTGGCGCGTTGCGGGGTGCTGCGTTGGGTGTGGCATCCGGGCCTGTTCGAGTTCGCCATTTCCCTTTGCCTTGTTTCCCTGCTGGTGCTTTATGTCTGAACGCTTATTTCCCGCCAAGCTGCTGCTGCGGGCAGGACTCACCCTTGCGGTGGTCGTTGCTGCCGGCTTTCTGGTCACTGCGCTGTGGCGCGCCTACGTCGTCGCCCCGTGGACCCGCGATGGCCGTGTCAGCGCGCAAATCGTACGTATCGCTCCCGAGGTGTCAGGCACCGTCGTCCAGGTCTCGGTCATGGACGATCAATACGTCAAACAGGGCGACCTGCTCTATCGCATCGACAATGCCAGCTTCGCGCTGGCATTGGCCCAGGCCGAAGCGCAGTTGGCATCAGCCGAGGTGTTCTTGCGCCAGAAAACCGAAGAGGCGCGGCGGCGCCGTGGCATGGAAAGCCTGGTGCCGGCCGAGGACATCCAGCGGGCGAACCAGGCGGTCGCCATCGCGCGGTCCGACCTACGCAGTGCACAGGTCGCCGTGGACAGGGCGAAGCTGGATCAAGCACGCACCGAATTGCGCGCGCCAACCGATGGCTACATCACGCGCCTGCGGTTGAACAAGGGCGACTACGCCGTGACGGGCCAGCCCAACATCGCGCTGATCGATGCCCACAGCTTCTGGATCACCGGGTACTTCGAGGAAACCAAACTGCGCGGCATCCAACCCGGTGCGGCGGCGCGGATCCGCCTGATGGGGTTCGACCAGGTATTGCCGGGGCGGGTGGCCAGCATCGGGCGAGGCATTACCGACAGCAACCAGCAGGCCGACGCGCAGGGCTTGCCCAGCGTGGAACCCAGCTTCAGCTGGGTCCGGCTGGCGCAGCGCATCCCGGTGCGCATCGAGTTCGAGCATGTCCCGCATGACGTCGTGCTGGCGGCCGGCATGACCGGCAGCATCGAGGTCACGCCCTCAGCGGGTACGCCGGTGCCGCAGGGCCGGCTGATCTCGCTGCTGCACGGCTGGTTGTAAGGACAAGGCCATGCATGTACCCATCCCTCACACGCAAGCACGCCTTCGGCGGGCACTGCTTCCTTTTCTGTTGGCATTGCTGAACGGCTGCACTGCCGACGGCCCGGACTACCGCACGCCGACGCTGGATGTGCCCGCGCACTGGATTGAGGCCGACGCCGCCATGTCCGATGGCGACCACGATGGTTTGCGCACCTGGTGGCGCGCCTTCCAGGATCCCTTGCTGGACCGGCTGGTCGAACAGACCCTGGCGCACAATCAGGATCTGGACATCGCCTTGGCACGCCTGCGCCAGGCACGCGCCGAGCGCGTGCAAATTGCCTCGGCCGCCCGGCCCGAGGTCTCGGTCGGCGCCGCCGGCGAGGCCGCACTCGGCAGCAAGGCACTTAGCTCGCAGCCGGGCGGGCGGGCGCGAACCTGGCATCTGGGGTTCGATGCGAGTTGGGAGCTGGACCTGTTTGGCGGCACGCGTCGCGCGGTCGAGGCCGCCGACGCCGGTATCCAGGCGTTGGCCGAGGACCATCGTGCGCTGCAAGTGAGCCTGGTGGCCGAACTGGTGTCCGACTACGCCGGGCTGCGCGCCGCGCAACTGCGCCTGGCCATCGCGCAAGACAACATTCGTTCGTTGGCCGAGGCGGAACGCTTGGCCGAGCAGGCGCACCGCGGTGGTCTGGGCACGCTGGCCGACGTTACCCAAGCTCGCGCCGAGCGCGAGATTGCCGAGGCGCAGCCGCCCCTGCGGGAAGCAGACATCGCCCGTTTCAGCCATGCCATCGGTGTGCTGACGGGCGGGTTTCCCGGGGACTGGCATGCCGACCTGGCAACGTCCGCGCCGGCGTTGCCCATGCCGGCCGACTTGCCGCTGTCATTGCCTTCGGACGTCATTCGCCAACGCCCCGACCTGCGGGCGGACGAACGGCGCCTGGCCGCCGCCACGGCGCAAATCGGCGTGGCAGAGGCCGCACGCTTCCCCACATTCCGTATTCCCTTGGAGTTCGGCACCACCGCCAGCGTCATCCACGACCTGTTCTCAGGCGCCAGCCTGGCATGGTCGGCGGCGATGCAGGGCAGCCAGTCTGTCTACGACGCCGGCAGCGCGCGAGCCGGCGTGGCTGCGGCACAGGCCAACGCCGACGCGGTGCGGCGCGTCTACGAGCGGGACGTGCGTTCGGCGCTGCGCGACGTAGAGGACGCCTTGACGGCATGGACCAGCGAACGCCAACGGCAAGCCGCGTTACAGAAAGCCGTGACCGCCAGCCAACTGGCCCTGCAACAGGCCTCACAGCTCTACGCGCGAGGGTTGAGCGCCTATCTGCCCGTGCTGGTGGCGCAGCGCAGCCTGAACCAGACGCGCGATGCCTTGGCGCTGAGTCAGGTGGCGCAACTACAGGGAGGCATAGCCTTGTACAAAGCGCTGGGGGTGGGCTGGTCGGACACGACATCGGTCGGCCAACCCGCTCAGGCGGCCGCCAAAGAAATAACGGCGACGCAATGACGCCTTGATGCGGTGGAGAGTTAAGTACGCGGCGCCGGCCATGAACGGTAAGCGTCTTTCATATCAAGCACTTGGCCCACCGCATGCGATGGGCCAAGTGCGTTTGATGGCAGCTGTTTGCAGGGCATTATCCGGCCGATTATGACTGCCTTGTACACAACGATTTTGCATTACAGAATTATTGCTTTAGGCTATTAATAAATTGCCGCTGAACGGGCATTATGTTTTTCAGTATGGTTAAACAAAAATAAGAAATACCCTTTTTTATATTCACTCACAATTACCCGGCGTTCCTGTGTTGCGGTTTGTGTAATGAATGTAATTATTTGAGGGAAATCCCGGGGTTTATTACGGGCGCTCTGACTCATTTCCACAGCAATAAAAATTTTTAGAAAGAATATTGCTGTCTGGCCCCTCTACGATTCGTTGGCTCATCAAGAAACGGGTATGTATACGTTTCGAGCCGTAACTTTCCTTAAGTAATCAGTCCGCCCAATAGGGACAGTCGTATATCGATTTCGAATCGAATACGCGTCCTTGGGTGTCGATTTCTAGTGTCTACGACACGACGAAAACAGTGAGGCCCCCGTGGTAAAGAGAATCGCAGTGTGTGGCCTTGGATATGTCGGCCTGCCCGTAGCCGTTGCATTTTCCAAGCGCTTTGATGTCATCGGCTTTGATGTGGATAAGCGGAGAATCGCACGACTGAAAGAGGGACACGACTGGACCGGCGAGATTGAAGACGACGTCCTGCGTGCCTCTGCAATGACCTTTACCGACCAGATCTCTGAACTGGAAGGGTGCGACTTTTTCGTGGTTGCCGTTCCCACGCCCGTCGACGAAAAGAACAACCCCGATTTTTCCTTGCTGGTGCGCGCGTGCCAGTCCATCGGACCCGTGCTGCGTCCGGGCTGCATCGTGGTGTTTGAATCCACCGTCCACCCCGGCGCCACCGAGGAAATCTGCGGCCCCGAGCTGGAAAAAGTGTCCGGCCTGCGCTGCGGCATCGACTTCAAGCTGGGCTACAGCCCCGAACGCATCAACCCGGGTGACCGCGAGCATCCGCTGGAAAAGATCGTCAAGATCGTATCCGGCCAGGACGAAGCGTCGCTGGAAATCATTGCCGGCGTGTACGAGAAGATCATCGACGCCGGGGTGCACCGCGCCTCGTCCATCAAGGTGGCCGAAGCCGCAAAGGTGCTGGAAAACACCCAGCGCGACATCAACATCGCGCTGATGAACGAGATGTCCAAGATCTGCGATCTGGTCGGCATCCGCACCTCGGAAGTCCTGAACGCCGCCGGCACCAAGTGGAACTTCCTGAAGTTCTCGCCCGGCCTGGTCGGCGGGCACTGCATCGGCGTGGACCCGTACTACCTGACCTCCAAGGCGCAGGAACTGGGTTACCACCCCGAAGTCATTCTGTCGGGCCGCCGCATCAACGACGGCATGGCCAACCACGTCGCGCAGCGCATCGTGCAGACGCTGGCCCGCAATGGCCGCCTGAATGCGTCCACCCGCGTCGGCATCCTGGGCATGACGTTCAAGGAGAACGTGCCCGACATCCGTAACTCGAAGGTCGTCGATCTGTACAAGGCGCTGGGCAGCTACGGCATCACGCCGGTTGCCTGCGACCCGATGGTCGACCCCGAGCAGATGGAACACGAATACGGCATCAAGCTCGTCCCCCGCGCGCAATTCGGCGGCATGGACGTGTTGATTCTCGCGGTGCCCCACCGCGAAACCATGGAGACCATCTGGGAAGACATCCCCGGCTTGGTCAACAGTGGAGGCATGGTGTGCGACTTGAAGTCGGTGCTGGATAGCAAACGCCTTGCCCCCGACCTCTTGTACTGGACTCTTTAAGTTCAGGCTCGCTATCCATCACTACAGGAGAGACCCTGGATGACTGCATTTACTATCGCTCCGATCGGCACCTGCCGGATCCATACGCCGCTGCGCGATGCCGTGGGACGCTACCCGATCAAGCTGCAACTCGGGCGCAACTACGGTTTCGTGCACACCAGCGCCGAGGCGCTGCAACAGGCGCGCTTCATGTTCGGCCAGGCCGACATTCCGGCCGACGTACAGCGCCTGATCTTCCGTCCTTCGAATGGCGAGCAGGCTCGCCGTGGTACGCACAAGCCGGCCGACCTCTACATGGTTGAGCTGTCCTCGCGCAAGCTGCTGACCATCGACGGCCATCCCATTCAAT
Organism: Achromobacter sp. 1L-A-4-B-C2; assembly: GCF_057291955.1. NCBI lineage: Bacteria > Pseudomonadati > Pseudomonadota > Betaproteobacteria > Burkholderiales > Alcaligenaceae > Achromobacter > Achromobacter sp. 1L-A-4-B-C2. Next base: position 497,929 of record NZ_JBXAWP010000004.1, on the reverse strand, counting down.
CGAACTACCTGGGGCGCTACTTCAGCGAGTTCTTCGCTGACCGCACGCGCACCCGCATGTTCTGGCAACTGGCCAGCACCGATCGGCTTGCCGAGCGCCGTGCGCAGCTGGACCAGGACGCCGTGTTCAAGAGCCTGTCGCGCGATGACCAGGAACTGCTGTCGCGCATCGTCAAGCGCGATCAGACCGACGAAGAGATCGAAGCCGAAATGCGTGACCTGGTCGCGCTGCTGGGCCACGACAAGGTGGTGTTCGTCACCCACGTCAACGCACTGACGCCGGACAACGTGCCGATCGAACAACGCGCGCAACTGATCGCCACGGTGGCCGCCAGCGCGCAGCGCATCGGCGTGCCGTGCTACGACCCCACGCCGCTGATGAGCAAGATCGGCCAGGCCGACGCGATGGAAGACGGCGGGCTGGACCTGACGCACTACACGCAGGTCTTCGCCGAACGCCTGTGCCACGAATGGTTCAAGAACTACATGCGTCCGCGCATGAGCGCGTCCACCACGCAGGTGGCCGTGCCCAAGCTGGGCGCCGACGACAGCGCGGAACGCATCGAAAAGATCTGGGATGCCGGCGACCTGCGCGAAGCATCGCGCCGCGTGCGCGACGTGCTGCGCCGCCACCCTGGCCTGCCCGAACACACGCTGCTGTTTGCGCGCATCCAGGAAGAACTGGGCGACTACGAAGGCTCGCTCGCCCTGCTGGGCAGCGCCGACGGCGCCCTGGCCACCGGCAGCAAGGCCGAGCAGATCCTGATGCGTAACCACTTCAAGCTGGGCCGCCACGACCTGGCGTACTCGCTTGCCGCCGGCCTTCTGGGCGACGAAATCGAAACGCCCGAAATCGTGCGCATCGCGGCGGTTTCCGCCGGCCAGCTGGGCTATGTGGATGAGTCGCTGGGCAACTGGAAGCAGCTGTTCCGCATCTCCTCGCCCACCGACGCCACCGCGCTGGAAGCGGCCGACACGGTGCTGTCGCTGTTGCAGACCGGCGGCGACATGGAAGCCGTGATCCGCTGGGTCAATGAAGTGCGCGAAGCCATCCCGACGCATGGCCGCGGCTTTGCCGTGCTGTGGCGCGACCGCCTGTTGGCCGGTGACCGCGCCGGTCTGCGCGCCCTGGCAGCCGAATCGCCCGCGTTGGAAGACATGGACGCGCTGGAGCTGGTCAAAGAAGCTTCGTGGCGCGGTTGCATCATGGCCGCCGCCGCGCTGGCCGCGTCTTGCGGCCTGGCCAATAGCGAGCACGAAGACATCGGCGCCTGGCTGCAATCGCAGTCCACCGCATGGGCCGAAGAAGGTACTCGCGCACTGGAAGACGGCCGTCTGCGTGACGCCGCCGAACGCATCTGCGCGCACCGCCTGCTGAACCCCGACGCCCTGACCGCCGTGCGCGCACAGCGTGCGTTCGAACGGGCGATGCGTCTTGGCGTGCGCGCCGCGCTGCTGGCCGGCAACCACAAGGAAGTGATCGACCTGACCGACGTCGCGTTGGACACGCAGCTTGATTTCCCCGAGCTGGACACGATGCGTGGCCGCGCCGCCGATGCGCTGGGCGACAAGCAAACCGCCATGCGCCATCTGGAGCAAGCCGCCGCCGACAAGGCCGCGCCCTTGAGCACGCAGCTGTACTTTGCCCGCGTGGCCTTCAACGGTGGCTGGTTCGGTGAAGCCATCGACGCCTACCAGGCGGTGCTGGCCAACGCCTCGGCCGACCAAAGCGCCAAGGACGAAGCCGAACGCCAACTGGGCAGGCTCGGCCCGCGCGCTATTCGAGGCGCCCGCGAACTGCTGGCCGCCGGCGATCATCGCGCCGCGTGGAACCTGCTGGAACGCGTCGCCCAGTCGTGGCCGCAGATGACGGAAGTCGAGCACGAAAAGCGCCGCATCATCGCCGTGCTGTACGCCGAGGCACGCGCGCTGGATCCGGCCAGCACCACCGAGCGCCTGGCGCTGGGCGAACGCATCGTGGAACTGGTGCCCAACGACGCCATCGGCCTGCGCCTGGCCGCCGTCGGCGCCATGCGCCTGCATCGCTTCGAACAGGCCCTGCCGTACTGGCGCCGCCTTCGCGAACTGTCCGATAACCCCACGCAGTTCGATCACTACATCGATCGCTGCCTGGTGTGGATCGAAAAAGCCAACCGAAGGAAGGCAGCATGAATACCCCACTGACTACCGAACGGGCGGACGTTTCGTCCGATCTCCAATGGGTGCATGCCCAGTTGGAGGAGATCGTCACGGCGTCGGTGCGGGTCCAGGTCGCACAAGAAAACCTGGCGCGCGCCGAAGCGTTGGCGCGCGATCATCTGGAAGATTCCAAGGTCCGTTTCCTGTTGCTTCGGCTGAAGGAATCGGCGGGCTTGAACGAAGGGATGGCCGAGCAGTGGGCAACCTTGCTTCAAGAATGCCCCGACGACTTGCAGATCGTGCGTTATTGCGCGACGCGACTGGTCAAGGAACGGCATCTGGACGAGGCCTTGTCCCTGGTCGACCGGCATCTGCCGGCCTCGTCCGAGAACCCGTCGCGGCTGTTCTCGCGCGCCAAGCTGCTTAGCGACATCCGCGCGCACGAGCAGTCGGACCAGCTGTTCCGGCGGCTGATCCTGGAACACACGGATCGCAATATCCGCGTCGAATTCGCCAAGCGGCTGCGCAAGCGCGGCTTGCTGGCGGACGCGTATGAAGCGATCCGCCCGGTCGCCGCGCACTTGGCGCCCGGCAGCAAGGCGGCCGAACTGGCCACCGCGCTGGCGGCCGACTACGCCTTCTTCAAGGGCTTGGAGCCCGAAGGCGGCCTGGCGGGCAAGGACGTGCGGATCGTGTCGATGAAGCACGCCATCCTGCACTTTCGCAACCGCAAGATCGCCGAGCAACCGCCGGAAAAGGCCGTGTCCGTCGCCCTGGTGACGGGCAGCCTGGGCCCTGGCGGCGCCGAGCGCCAGTTGACCCGCCTGGCTGGCGAGTTGACGCGCATGGCGGCTCAACCGGATCGGCAACTGCCTGACGTCGTGATGCGGCCCGAGAAGGTCGAGGTCATGGTCAAGCAGCACACCGAACCGGCGGGCTCGACCAAGAAGAAGCAGGGCTTGGACTTCTTCCTGCCGGTGTTGGTGCAGGCGCAGATTCCGGTGACCGAGATCAACAAGCTGCCGGCCATTTCGGTGGCGCACCAATCGGTGCCCGATGGCCGCCTGGGCCGCATGCTGGAACAACTGCCGCCGCCCGTGCACTACGGTGTGACGCGCCTGGCGCCGGTGCTGCGCGCCAATCCGTTCGATGTTGTCAGCCTGTGGCAGGACGGCACGTGCCTGTTCGGCGCGTTGGCCGCGTTGCTGGCCGGTGTGCCGACCATCCACCTGGTGTTTCGCGGGCTGCCGCCCAACATTCGCAAGGACCGATTCCGCGAAGAGTATCCCGAGCTGTTCCAGGCGCTGGCGCAAGTGCCGGGCGTGTACTTCGTCAGCAACAGCCGCACCGCCGCCGAGGCGTATGCGCAGTGGCTGGGCATTCCGGTCGTGCGCTTTCACGTGCTGTACAACGGCGTGCCTGACCTGGCCACCAACGCGTCGCCCGTCGACGAGCAGAAGTGGGAGGCCTTCAAACAAGCCACCGCCGATGCCACCGAGACGGTCGGCGGCGTGTTCCGGCTGGAGCCGGACAAGCGGCCGCAGCTATGGATCAAGATGGCCGCGATGTACCTGAAGCGACGACCCCAGGCACGCTTTGTCATCGTGGGCGATGGACGCCTGCACGACAACATCGTCGCGCTGGCGGAAGAGCTGCGCGTGGTTGACCGGCTGCTGCTGGTGGGCTTATCCAATCACGTGGGCTACTGGTATTCGCAGATGGACGCCAGCGTGCTGCTGTCGCGCTATGAAGGCTTGCCCAACGTGTTGATCGAAGCGCAGCTGTTGGGCGTTCCGGTGATTTCGACACCCGCCGGTGGTGCTGGCGAATGCTTCGTCGAAAACGAAACGGGCCACCTGCTTAGCGACGTCGAACATCCCGACATGACAGAAGCCTGCGACAAGGTGGAGTCGATGGTCGACCTGGTGCGCAGTAACGAGTCATTGAAGGCGCAGAGCCGCAAACGGGCACAAGACCTGTTTTCGCTCGACGCGATGCTGTCCAAGTTCCTGAGCCTGTGCGTGCCCGTCATGGCCGTCTCGGAGAACGACGAACGCATCGACTTCCCGCAGATGCAACGCATGCTTGCGTGATCGGCGGCAGGTCTTTTCAAGGTCCAATAGATTTAAGGGTTTTATGCACATGAACGTCCCGGCTTTCGGCCTGCGGCGCAACGCGGCCTTCGCCATGGTGGTGCTGGCCGCACTTTCACTTTCGGGCTGCCAGCTGCCGCGTTCCGGTCCGATGTTGAGCGAAATGACGGGGGCACACGACGACAAGGACGTTATCGTGATGCCCGCCTCGCGCGAACTGGTGCAAGCCAGCAGGGTGCCTGACGTGGCGGACTTTCCGGTCCGCTATCGCGACCTGACCCAAGCGGGCTTCGACCGCCTGGTGCCTGGCGACGGCATCAACGTGCGCGTGTGGGAACGCGGTGGGCTGGGCGTATTCGCGGCGGACCCGTCCGGCGTCAGCGACCTGGGCAACCAGGAGATCGACCGGTCGGGCAACGTCTATTTCCCCATCCTGGGCAAGTTCCGCGCAGAAGGGCTGACGCTGGCGCAGCTGCATGATTCCGTCGTTGCCCGCCTGGCCAAGCTGGTGGTGGGCGCGGACGTCAGCGTCACACGCGTGACCGATGCGCGCGGCCAGATGGTGACGGTGCAGGGAAACCTGACCAAGCCCGGCATGTACCCGATCACGCAGACCGCGCAGCGCCTGAGCAGCGCGCTGGCGCAGGCCGCGCCGGTGCAGACCAACCCCGAACAACTGGTCATCAGCCTGCGCCGCGACAACCAGGTGGCCTCGGTGCGTCTGTCGGACATCTACCGCAATCAGAACAACGACATTCTGCTGCGGCCGGGTGACGTCATTACCGCCTACGACTCGCGCGAGTACCTGACCGTGCTGGGCGCGGCGGGCAACCAGGGCCGCGTGGCGATCAGCAAGCGCAATTACTCGGTACTGGACGCGCTGGCCGATTCGCGTGGCCTGGACGACAAGCTGGCCGACCCGCGTTCCGTGTTCCTGTTCACGCCCGCCAAGGCCGGTGTGGCCGGCAAGCCGGACATGCTGCCGGTGGTGTATCAGTTTGACCTGACGCGGCCCGAGCAAGTGGCGTTGGCGCGTGAATTCACCGTGCATGAAGGGCAGGCCATCTACATTTCGGACGCGCCGTTCACGCAGGTGCAGAAGGTGCTGTCGGCCTTCCGCGTCACCATGAGCGCGGGCTTCAGCGCCACGCGTGCGATCGATAGCGATTCGGGCTCCAGCTCTTCCGGCGTGACCCAATAGCGTGTCGATGAGTAACGAGGATCGGATCAAGGGGTGGCGTAACCGCCGCAAGGACAGTAACTACGCGGTGGGTTCGGGCGTCGATGCGTGGCGCCTGGACCCGGCCGCGCTGTTTGAAGCCAAGGCCACGCCCAGCGTGCTGCTCAAGCCATTGCTTGCGCGGCTGCTGGGCGAGCCGCACGATTCCGTTGCCGCCCGCCGGGCGGTGTACGAAGCGGTGCAGGCCGAGTTGGACGCGGAGATCGCGCGCGGCAAGGTCGACGAGACGCTGGCCGATTTTTCGCGGCGGCGGCTGCGCCTGATCGTGCGCCTGCTGGAAACGGATATCCGCGCGGGCGTGGATGTCTTCGCGTCGGGCTACATGCCCGCCAAGCTGATCGCGGAAGACGAACGGCTGGCGGCGGCGCACGCGCGGCGCGTCGAACGGCGCAAGCAGGACGAGGCGCGCGATGCGCGCCGCCATGCGTCGCGCAACGACATCGCGCTGGAAATCGAATTGCCGCAGGGCGAGGCCGCGGATCTTGCCATTCTGCGGCAGCGCTTGCAGGTGCTGCATGAGGGGCACCATCCGGACAGTGCCGGCCGTGGGCAGCCCGTGGGGCGCACGCTGATGGCGCTGTTCGTGTATCAGCTGCGCGTGATCCACGGCGAAAGCCGCATCGCGCTGCTGTGGGCGCTGGTCGGCCCTGTCGTACTGCTGACGTTGATCTCGTCGCTGTACATCCTGATGGGCACGCACTTCATTCTTGGCATGGACGTGCAAACGTTTTCGCTGTTGGGAGCCACCACATGGATCATGTTCCGGCAGATCGTTTTCCGAAGCAGTACCGCCTATATCTCGGCGCGCGGGCTGCTGAACTTCCAGGGCGTCACCCCGCTGATGTGCGCGCTGGTGCAGGCGATGATCTACGTATCGGTGTACCTGGTGGTGTTCGCCGTGCTGATCAGCGCGGGACACGCGCTGGGACTCATCACGCTGCCGGAGAGTTGGGCGGGCTTCATTCTTTTCGTGGTGCTGATGGGCTGCTGCGGGTCGGCGATGGGCGTGCTGTTCGGGTCAATCGCGACCTTCTGGCATTTCTTCCTGCGCCTGGCGCCCGTCATCGAACGGGGCTTGCAGATATTCTCCAGCGTGTTCTTCGTGTCGGAGCAGTTGCCCGAGCATCTGCGCCCATGGATTCTGTGGTCGCCGTTCGCGCACGGCATGCAGCTGCTGCGTTCGGCTTACTTCGCGGCCTACGATTCCCACGATGCCAGCCTGGGCTATTTCTTGACGGCATTGGTGTTCATGATGGTGGTCGCCCTGGCGGCCGAGCGTCTTGCACGCCCCAATGTCCAGCCGATGTAAGGGGGCCAGATGATTCATCTGAATGGCGTCACTGACGAACCCTATGCCTTTGGCAGCCGGCAACCGCTGCTGGCCAACGCCACGCTCGACATACCCGTCGGGCGCTACGCCCTGCTGTCGCATACGCCCGAGATGCACCGCCAGATTGTCGACGTGTTGTGCAATCTGCGGCCGCCGCGCCAGGGCTTCGTCAAGCACGACGGCAATGTGTCGTGGGCGATTGGGCGGCAAGGTTTTATCCGGGGCAAGGCCAACGGGCTTTCCATCATCGACTTCGTCTGCGAGATGTACGAAATCGATATCGAAGCCACGCACGAACTGGTCGCGGACCTGATCAGCGACCCCAAGGTGCTGGCCAAACCCATGGAACATTGGCCGCTTTACGCACGGCAGGAATTCTCGTTCGCCCTGGCGCTGGCGCCGGCTTTCGACGTTTACGTGATCGAAGGGGCCATCCCTTTCGAACCCTGCCGGTTCACCCGGCTCTGGCTGGCCCTGTTCGAAGAGCGGTTGATCGGCCGGACCCTAATTCTCTCTAGCTATCGCCAGAACCAGATGGCGGACTACTGCCTCAAGGGCTTGATTTATGAACGAAGCGCTCTCAGCATCGAAGACGACCTCGACCAATGCCTCAGCAAATACCCCCCGCGACGATCTCGAAGCGACTCCGGCACCGGCGATGACGTCTTCGGAGGCGGCTTCGAAGACAGCCAGCTCGGGATCTGAGGGCGGCTCCGAAATCGAACGCCGCCGTCGCGAACGGCAGGCTGCGCTGCGCGAACGCCGGCGCCACCGCTGGATCAACGCGTTCATCGTCATTGCGCCGGTGGCGCTGGCGCTGGTCTATGTGCTGTGCGTTGCCACCCCGCGCTACGAAGCGGAATCGCGCTTTTTCGTGCAGTCGGGCTCCGGCCAGCAAGGCGGCGGAGGCGGCGCGGCAAGCTTGCTGACCACGGGCAACATGGGCGGCATGCTGGGCGGCTTTGTCGACGGCTGGGCGGTCAGCGATTTCCTGAAATCGCGCGATGCCATGCAACAGCTGGACAAGAAGGTCGGCCTGCGCCAGTACCTGATCCACACGGGTATCGACCCCTTCAACCACCTGGCCGAAGATTCCAGCGAAGACGACCTGTACCGCGCCTATCAGTCGGCGGTACACGTCTCGTTCAACGCCCTGGAGCAGATCGACGTGCTGCGCGTCAGCGCGTTCTCGCCGGAAGACGCCGCGATGCTGTCCAAGGCGCTGATCGGCCTGGCCGAAGAATTCGTCAGCTCGATGAACGAGAAAGGCGTGGCCGACAAGCTGAAGGTCAGCGAAGAGTCGGTCAGGCTGGCCGAGCAAAAGGCGCTGGCCGCGCGCGAAGCCTTGACGGCGTGGCGAACCACGCACGGCAACATCGACCCGACGGCCACGGTGGCCATGCTGTTGAACCTGTCCAGCCAGCTGGAAACCGAACTGAGCAGCGCGCAGATCAATCTGGACAAGATCCGCGCGTTGGAAAACAAGGACCACTTCATGCTCAAGCCCGCCCAGATGCAGGTGGTGGCGTTGCAAAAGCGCATTGCGTCGGTGCGCCGTCGCCTCAGCGGCGACGGCAATGCCGAAGCCAAGCAGCTCAAGTCCTACGAGGCGCTGCGTAACACCCAGGCGTTCGCGGATTCCAACCTGACGCTGGCGCAGCAGTCGTACCAACAGGCGATGACGGACGCGCTGCGCCTGCAACGCTATCTGTCCATCATCGCGCAGCCGGTGCCCACGGACCGCCCCAGCAGCCCGCGTACCGCCATCCTGTTGCTGCAAGCGCTGGCGCTAGGCTTTGTGCTGATGTTTGTGTCGCGCGTGGCAATGGCATTGTTGCGGGGGCTGCGCCATGGTTGATACCGCTATTGAAGAACGCCGCGCCCAGGCCGACGCCACCACGCAGCTGCGCGAAGTCATCCGCGACATTCTGGCGGCCGACGAACCCGCCGGCCAGTTGGCAAGACTGGGACCGGCGCTGGCGAAGACGAACGAGGGCTGGCGCGATGTGCGCCGCCTGCTGGTCGCGCCCTGGATGCGCGAAGCGAAGCTCGCGCCCGCCATCGCCGCCCTGGAAACGCTGATTGCGGCGTACCCGGCCCGCGCCGATGACCGCCGCCTGCTGGCCAGCCTGCTGGGCCGCACCAAGCAGTGGGACCGCGCTATTGCCGAGGTGGATGCCGCGGCCGGCATCGAGCCCGCCAACGCATCGCACCACGCCGCGCGCATCCAGTTGCGCGTGCAGGCTGGCCGCGTGACGGACGCCGCCGAGGTCGCACGCGCCACGGTGTCCATGGCGCGCGACGAGCCCGCCGAGGCGTATGCCTGGATGATGGCCTTTGCGCGTAATGGCGACACGGCCCAGGCCGCCGACATCGCCGCAAGCCTGGATCCCGCGCAGCTGCCGAATGAACGCGTGGCCACGATGGCCGTGCGCGCATTGCTGGAAGACGAGCGCGCCCAGGCGGCGATTGAACTGGGCGACCGGGCGCTGAACGCTGGCCACGACAGCCCCGCCTTGCGCGCGTCGTTGGGCATGGCGCATCTGCGGCGTGCGACTGAGGATGACCGCAAGGTGCACGCGCTGACCCATTTTGAAACGGGCCTGGCCGCCGCGCCCACGGACGTGCGGCTGTTGACGCTGTACGGCGAAACCCTGCTGCGTGCCGGCCGCTACAAGGAGGCCGCGGCGCCGTTGGCGCAGGCCATTGAACTGGCGCCCGAGCTGGAGCAGACGCGTGCTTTGTATGCACGTGCGCTGCGCTACACCTTGGAGTACGACAAGGCCGCCGAGCAGATGTTGAAGCTGGTCGAGAAGTCTCCCGACAAGCTGACCTGGCAGCGCTCGGCCATCGGCGCGCTGTCGCAGGCGGGCCGCAAGCAAGAGGCCGAGGCGCTGTACACGAAGTACGTCGCCACGCGCAGCGCACACCTGCCCAAGACCTTCCAGGACGCCATGGCGCAGATGGAGCAGCGGCTGCACATGGCGCCGATTCCACAGGCGCGGCTGGATTGGGCGTGGTCGCTGCGCGGCGACGCCAATGCGGACCGCGCGGATTGGGAACGCCGCGCGCGCTGGGGCCACATGATCGACCATCTGCTGTTCGACTGGCTGGAATGCCGCGAAGACGATGTCGAAGAGGCCATGCAGTTGCTGGGCGAACTGGATACCGGCGAGCGCTTTTTCGCGCCGCTGCTGGCGGCTGGCAAGGGCGTGGTGGTGGCGACCGCGCACGTCGGCCCCATGTATGCCGGGTTGATGGCGCTGGAGCTTCTGGGCATTCCGTCGCGCTGGCTCGCCACCGCGCCCACGGTGGCCCAAAGCAGCTATGCCACGGCCTTGATTTCCACCGCCGATCAAACCGAGGCGCAGGTGGCCAAAGCCTGCATGCGCGCCATCAACTCGGGCTTCGTGCTGTGCCTGGCCATCGACGGCGCGGCGAATCCCGCCGCGCCCCGCACCACCTTCGAAGGTCAGGAAGTAACGTATTCCAGCTTTGCGTCGCACCTGGCGCATCGCGTGGGCGTGCCGTCGGTGTTCTACGCGCCGCGCTGGGAAAACGGCCAGGTGACGTACACGCTGGCCATGCTGCCGGCGGCCAATCCTGGCGAAGACGCGGACGCCTACGCGCTGCGATGGCAGAAGGCGTATTTCGAACGGCTGCGCGAACACGTGGCCGGCCCCCCTGAAAATCTGCGCTTGAGCGGCGGCATCTGGCGTCATGTGCAGTCAGCGGATCGCTCCGCGCAGCAATAGGAACAAGCCTTGATGAAGTCTGCAATGAAAACGATGCGTTGGCTGCTTGCCGTGGCCCTGCTGCAAGGTGGGGTGGCGGCCGCGAATGAAGCCTGCCCCAGCCCGGACGAACACTGCCCGCTCGTTTCATCGCTGCTGTCTCAACGCGAAGGCTACGGCGCCAAGGCCACGGGCGGCCTGGGCGGCAAGTTCATCGAGGTGACGTCCGACCAGGATTCGGGGCCGGGCACCTTGCGCGCCGCGCTGGCGCAAGCCAAGAAGGGTCCGACCTGGATCCGCTTCGCATCCGATATGACGATCGTGCTGGACAAGCAGCTGCGCGTGCCCTCGAACGTGACGATCGACGGGCGCGGCAAGCGCGTTGCCTTGATCGACGACGGGCTGGGCGTGTACGGCGTGCAGAACGTCATCCTGACGCACCTGACCATCGACGGCCGCCTGAACCGGCTGACGCAGGCCGTGAACGTGGCCAATGGCAGCCGCGATGTGTGGGTGGACCATATGGATCTGTCGCGCATGTCGGACCGGCTGCTGAACGTGAAGAACGGGTCCACCGACGTGACAATTTCATGGACCAAGTTCCATAACTCGAACAAGGTCATGCTGCTGAACAACATCACGTCCAAGAATCTGTTCCAGAACTACGAACGTGATTCGATCGCCCGCGTGACGCTGCATCACAACTATTTCTTCAACACCGTGCAGCGCAATCCGCGCGGGCAGTTCGGCACGTTCCACCTGTTCAACAACCTGCTTGAAGACTGGGATTTCTACGGCATGAGCTTCAGCCTGGAAGCCAAGGCGCTGGTCGAAGGCAACATCTTCAACAACACGGCGCAGCGCAAGTGCGTCGAGCCCGAATTCTTTCCCACGGTGGAAGGCGTCAACGTCAATTACTGCCACTACATTCCCATTGCCGCCAAACGCAGCGCGCTGGACAACGGCGAGTCGGATCGGGGCGCATACGAAAAATTGAAGTCGCAGCACGGCTACACGCGCGACTACAAAGCCTTCCTGCGCCTGAAAGACAACCTGTACCTGGGCGATGCCAAGCCGGTGTTGCAGGACTACCGACCCGATGCCGCCCCGACGCCGCCGTATTGTTACGGCTACGAGTACCCGACGCCGGAATTGGCCGACAAGATCCGCAAGTTTGCCGGCAACACCGGTGGCGATACGCCCCTGCCTGCATCAAGAACCGGGTCTGGCTGCGGCGGCTAGGCGTCAAGGCTGCGCGACAAAAAACTGTCCACTCTGAGATACACCCGGGTTGTTGTCCCCCTGAAATTGCGACGCAACGTGTTGCAATAAGCGTAACAACGTTTACAAATTCGTCCCGCCAAGGACGAGGGGACAGTGACCATGAGTCAAACACCACGATACCTGCGCCGCCCGCAGGGTTCGAACTGGGGCGATTTCGGCCACGACGACCAGTTGGGCACGCTGAACCACCTGGACAGCCAGGCGCGTCTGGCCGCCGTCGCTGAAATCAAGACCGGGATTTCGTTTTCGCTCAGCTTGCCGTTGACAGTGCCGCGCGCGCCCGTGCTGAACCCGCGCCGCAAGGGGCCGTCGATCCAGCCCGCCGAGAAAAACGGCGTGCCGGTGTACCGATATCCCCTGGGCCTGGACGTGCCCGGCGCCACCGACGTCGTCAGCGACGACCGCGTTACGCTGTCGCCGCAGTACTCCACGCAATGGGACGCACTGGGCCATGTGGGCTCGATGTATGACGCCCACGGTACGGGCCAGCCGCAGCCCACCGGGTACAACGGCTTTACCGTCAGCGAGCCTTCCCCCGACAACTTCACCGGCACGCAAGACCTGTCCATCGCGCCGATGGCGCGCCATGGCATCCAGGGGCGCGGCGTGATGGTTGACCTGCGCGCCCGCTTTGGCGATGAACAACGCAAGGTGTCGTACCGCGACCTCATGGACGTGATCGAGGCCGACGCGGTGCAAGTGCGGCCCGGCGACGTGCTGTGCCTGCACACTGGCCTGGCCGACCTGGCGTTGACGCTGGGCGAGCACGAACAGGAACGGCTCAAGACCAGCTGCTGCGTGCTGGACGGCGCGGACGCGCAACTGCTGGCCTGGATCAAGGACAGCCGCATTGCCGCCATCGCGGCGGACAACCACGCCGTGGAACTGCGCAACCATCAGCTGGACGCAGGCCCCGGGCCGCTGCTGCCCTTGCACGAACAATGCCTCTTCAAGCTGGGCCTGCCACTGGGCGAGCTCTGGCATCTGACCCCGCTGGCGCACTGGCTGCGCCAGCATGGCCGACACGCTTTCTTCCTGACCGCCGCACCCATGTACGTGCCCGGTCTGGTCGGCGCGCCGGTCAACCCCATCGCGACCGTCTGACCCCGTCAGGCGGATCGCGCAACGATTCATCATCAATCGAATATCCCCTTCCGGGGAGTTGTGAGGAGCACACATGAAGAAGACCCGTTTCGCGGCCTTGGCCGCATTGCGTCCGCTGGTTGCGGCCATCGGCCTGGTCGGCGCTGTCGGCGCGGCCAACGCCGCCGGCTATCCCGAGCAGCCCATCACGATGGTGGTGCCGTATTCCGCCGGCGGCGGCGCTGACAACGCCGCGCGCATCATCGCCCAGGGCATGAGCGAAGTAGCCGGCCAAAGCGTCGTGATCGAAAACAAGGGCGGCGCCAGCGGCTCGATCGGTGCGGCCTTCGTGGCGCGCGCCAAGCCGGACGGCTACACGGTGCTGTTCGACGCGTCCGCGTTCTCGATCAACCCGGTGCTGCGCAAGCTGCCCTACGACGCGAAGAAGGACTTCGTGCCGGTCTCGCAAGCGGTCAGCGTGCCCAACATCCTGGTGGCGGCGCCGGGCTCGGCGTTCAACAACCTGCCCGACTTCATCAAGGCCGCGCGTGCCAACCCCGGCAAGTACACCTTTGCCTCGTACGGCCCCGGCAGCCTGGCGCAGATGGCTGCTGAACTGCTCAAGAAGGATGCGGACGTGAACGTGGTGCACGTGCCCTACAAGGGCGGCGCGCCGGCCATCGTGGACGTCATGGGCGGACAGGTGGACGTGTACTTCGCCAACGCGGCATCCAGCCTGAACTACGTCAGCGGCGGCAAGCTCAAGGCGCTGGCCGTGTCCTCGGCCAAGCGCATGCCGGAATTGCCGAATGTGGCGACGGTCGGCGAAGCCGGCATCAAGAATTTTGACGTGGTCGAATGGAACGGCCTGTTCCTGCCCGCCGGCTCCAGCCCGGAAGTGGTCGCCAAGCTGCAAGACCTGGTGCAAAAGGCGCTGGCGCGTCCCGAAACGCGCGACAAGCTGGCCAAGCTGGGCCTGACCCCCGTGGGCAGCAGCGCGGCCGACTTCGCCAAGTTCGTCGACGCCGAGCAAGTGCGTTGGGCCGAGGTCGTGAAAGCCAATAACATCACGGTGAACTGATCCACCGACGGGAACGGGCGCGGCGTTGGCCCGTTCCCTTGTCAACCCGTTGCAGGGAGAAGCACACGATGAGCCGAGAAGAAGACTTCGAGCGCGGCCTGGCGAACCGCCGCGCTGTGTTGGGTGACGAATGGGTGCAGCGTTCGCTGGACCGCGCCACCACGTTCACCGCCGACTACCAGAACATGATCACGCGTTACGCGTGGCACGATATCTGGAGCCGTCCGGGCTTGCCGCACAAGGCGCGCCGCATGATGGTGCTGGCCGTGACGCTGTCGCTGGGCCGCTGGGAAGAATTCGAGCTGCACGTGCGCGCCGCGCTGACCGCGCCAGATGAGTCGCGCCTGACGCCCGATGAGTTGAAAGAAGTGCTGTTGCAGAATGCCATCTACGCCGGCGTGCCGGCGGCCAATACGGCGTTCAATCTGGCGCAGAATATTTTGCGTGAGGTAGCTGCGCAGATTGGCTATGACCTGGCGTCGGCGGACCCCCGGCAAGCGGATCTGTTTGGCGCGGGCTCGCAGCCGTAGCGTGCGACGCGGCCTGATCGGCGTCGGGGCTGCTTTGCGTTGACGCTGGCGTCGCGGGGGGCGTCGGCGCATCCGACTCGAAGCGTCCGCCCAGCGCCAGATGCAGGTTCACGCGCTGCACCAGCCTTTCGGCGCGCACGTGCATCAGGTCGCTTTGCACGCGCAGCGCGTCGCGCTTGCGCTGCAATACGTCGAAGTCGTCAAACTGGCCAATCTGGCGTTGCACCTGCGCCAACGCCAGCGCGCGGCGGCTTTCGGAATACTGGCGTTGCAGCGATTGCTCTCGCATCGCCAGCTGCTGCTCGCCGGTCAAGCCGTTTTCCACTTCGGCCATGGCGCCCAGGATGGCGCGCGCATACAACGCCAGCGCTTCGCGCTGTTGTTCTGTGCGTAATTCGAGCGTGATCTGGCGACGGCCGGCGTCAAATAGCGGCCAGGCCAACGAGGCGCCCACGGGGAACACCCAGCTTTGCATGCTGGTTGCCAAGCCGGAATAGTCTTTGGTAAAGCGCCCCGCGCCGGCAAATATCGCAATGGTGGGCAGGCGCGCTGCCTTGGCTTCCTCGGCGCCGAAAAAGGCCGCCACCAGGCGTTCGCGCGCGGCCACCAGGTCAGGCCTGCGGTCCAGCAGCGCCAGCGGCAAGCCGGGCGCCAGCGGCGCGGGCGAATCGGGAATGGCTTCGTCCGCCTGCGCGACGCCGGCGGGGTAGCGTCCCAACATCAATTCCAACGCGCGCAGCGCTTGCACCCGCGCCAGTTCGCGCTGGGCCACCACGTCCGCCGCCGCGGCCACCTGCTCGGACCACTGCGCCACTTCAAATTCACCGACCCGGCCGATACTGCGACGGTATTGGATCAGCTTGAGCTGGTCGCTTGTTGCACTTTCCAGTTCGCGAGCCAGCGCAAGCTGCCCGCTTGCCTCCAGTGCCGCGAGCCAGCTTTTTGCGGTCAATGCCCCGATGGACTGGCGCGCGTAGGCGTAGTCGGCTTCCGATGATCGGTAGCCCGCCTCGCCGGACAGTTTCTCGGCCCTGGCCCTGCCCCACAGGTCCAGCTCCCAGTTCATCAGGACGGCGTAGCCGTTGGCGGAAAACGCACTGCCCGGCGTCGGGTCCGTGGCCGCGCGTGCGCCAATGCCTACCGTGGGCAGCAACGATGCGCCCGCCAGCCGCGCCTGGTGCGCGGCCTGTTGCATCCGGCTGGCCGCCACGCGCAGGTCCACATTGTTGGCAAGCGCTTCCTCGATCAGCGCTTGCAAGGTGCCGGTCCGCGGAAACCCCGCCCATGCGGGCTCGAACGCGGCAGCTTGCGCGCTGGTCGTCCACGCCGCCGGCACATCGGTACCGGCCATGGCGTCCTTGACCATGGCATCGTCCGCCGGCCGGTTCAGGTTGGCGCAGCCGGCCATCAGCATGGCCATACATGCCAGGGGCAGCGCGCGGGAAAGAAGGGTCAGGGGCGCGGACATAGGCAAGGCCGGTCAGTGCAGCTTGAGAACCAGGTAGTCCAGTTTGGACGACACGCGGAAGATGACTTTGCGCACCATATGCAGCGCGCGCAGGCTGTCTGTGTAGATGGCGGCGTTGCCTCGCGCGCCCATCGCAAACATGATGTCCTCGGGCGCCTGCAGGTCTATGCGCACCGCGTATTGCATCGGCGCGGCGGCGCTGGCGCCTTCCGCCGTGGTGCCCGGCAAGGCGCCGGATGCCTGGAACTGGCCTTGTGATGTGGCCCACACAATGGAATCGACGCTGCCTTTGAACACGCGGCCGGGGATGGTGCGCAAGGACACCTCGACCTCGTCGCCCGGCTTGACCTTGGTTAGTTGGTTTTGATCGAAGAACGCGATGACCTGCTGCGAGGTTTCAACGAACGACATGATGGGCCGCAAGGGGATCGCGGCGGCATACGAGCCCACGCGCGCTTGCAGGTTGATGGCGTATCCGTCCGCCGGGGCATACAGGGTGGTTTGCGCCAGCTCCCACTTGGCCGTGTCCAGTTCGGCTTTCACCTGCGCCACGGCGGCCTGGTCGCCTTCGTACATGGCGCCGATGTTCAAGCGGATTTTCTGTTCCGCTTCGCGCGCGGCTTCCCAGTTGGCTTGGCGTACCTTCAGCTCGCTTTGAAAGCTCTGCACGTCGTATTGACTACCGGCGCCGCGCGCGGCCAGCGCGGTGCTTTGGCGCAGCCGCATGCGCGCCAGATCAACCTGCGCCAACGCCGCCGCCGTCATCGCCTTGGCCGAGGACAAATCCCGGTCCAGCGATTGCTGCGTGGCCTGCGCATCGATCAGCTTGGCTTCCAGTTGCCGCAATTTCAAACGATAGGGCTCGTCGTCCAGGCGCAGCAGCACGTCGCCCTTCTTGATCAGTCGATTGCCTTCGACGGCAATTTCAACCACGCGACCGGTCACGCGGGGAACGACTTCGACGACGTAGTTGGTCACGCGCAATTCAGCGGACGAAGGCGTGACGACGTTGATGATGAAAATAAGTGCGGTCAGGCCCGCCGCACCCACAGCCACCACGCCGACCTGCGATTGAATATTCCAGGGCAGCAGCTTCAGCTTGATGAAGATCAGCCACACCAGCACGCCGTAGAAGAGAGCAATGAGTTCAAGCATGCAAACCTCCTGGACAAGTGCGGCATCCACATGTCGCGCAAACACGCCCACGCGACACGTACCCCTTTGGCGCGCCGGTCATCAACCGTCGGGTCGGGATGGAGGGGGCGGTAGATCGGTGGCGGGCGTGGTGACCGGCGCCTCATGGTGCGTGTCGCGGCCATACGCCATCTGATAACCGATGGGCTTGGTGTGCGCCCACAGCCAGGCAAAGGGCCACAGCATGCCGCCGAACGCCAGGGATAAAAGGCATAGCGATTTGATGGCTTCGGCTTGCGGGTGGCGGCGCTTTTCGGCGATGACTTCCGGCAGGACGTGCAGCTTCCAGAATATCCAGACGGCCAGGATGGGCACCAGAACCAGCACCACCCAGACCAGCACGTCGGCGATGGCGTCTTCCCAATGGCCCGCCGCGGCGTGCCCGGTGCCCGGCGCCATTGCGGCAGCAACGGCAAAGGCCACGGCAAATCCATGTCGTGAACGGGCTAAAGACATTTCGCGCCCCTTTTCCCTATGGGATGCCAATAACTCAACCGTTGCCAAGGTGGCTTATTGCGAAACAGCAAATTGATTTTCGCCAGTGACCCAAGCATGTGTCTATGCTAATTTCGGCAATATGTTGTCAGATCCACGTCGTCGGTACCTTGCCAGGGGAAACAGATGGATCTTCATCATTTCAAGTCGTTCGATTCCTACGCCGACGCCATCTTCGACGCCCAGGCGCGCGTATTTCTCTTGGGAAGCGGGGGCGGGGGGTGGCGTATCAGCCGTTTCGACATTGACGGCATCGACCTCCAGCAGGGTAGCGCCGCCGTTTCAAACGTGTGCGAAGCGGTGTGCCGGTCTACTCACCTGACGTTGCTGTTGTCGCAGCCTTCTCCCTGCCAGGCCTGGCTGAATGGGGCGCCCTTGAATGCGGCGGCGCTGGGCATCCTGGCGCCGGGCAAGGGTTACGTCTTTCGCGCGGCAGGGCCCAACGAATGGATCAGTATCGCGTTGCCGGTTGATGCCGAGCTGTTCACAGGCGATGGCCTGCTGGCGCAGACGCTCAGGCGTTGGCGTAGTACGGGTGGCATGGAAAAAACAGACCCCCTGCAATGGGGCGCCCTGCGCGAAGCGGCCCTGATGGCGATGACCCCGGCTTGTCCGCCGGCAATCGGCCGCCGCTTGATCGAACGCCGGCTGTTTGACCTGATGGCCTGTCGTTTGCCGAACGACCGATGCAAGGGCCGCCCTTCGTCATCGCTGGCATGGTTGTGCGACGCCACGCTGACGGTCTTTCGCGAGCGTAATGAGAACGCCCACGTCGAAGACATACGCCGGGGCCTGAAAATCAGCGAGCGCGGTTTGCGCGACTTCTTCCAAACGTGTTTCGGCATGGGCCCAGGACATTATCTTTGCCTGCGCAAGCTTCACGACGTGTATTGGGACCTGGCATCAGGCGATGACAAACGGATGACGGTGGCCGACTGCTTCTTGCAGCATGGCTATCCCTATTCCACGCATTCCGCGGCGCAATACCGCGCGCTGTTCCTTGAGACGCCTTCCGCAACGCGCAATCGTTTTCATCCGCAATAACGCTGCAACCACCGTGCGCACGGGGCGCGATTCTGGTGATTCGAACCTGACGATTTTTCGCCGGAATCATCATGGACCTTCAATTGCGACTCGGCTCACAATGCCCGATGGGCCGATCAAGGAGCGAGATGATGAAAACCGAAAAAGCAATCGCAAAGGACGAACCCGTCAGCGCCGCACTTGAAAACGGCGCGCCCGGTGTCGCGGGGTTGTCAGCAAAGAAGTACGAGCGCGAACTGGCCAAGCTTCATGTTGAACTGGTCAAGCTTCAGCAATGGGTGGTGCACAGCGGGGCAAAGGTCTGCATCCTGTTCGAAGGGCGCGACGGCGCGGGCAAGGGCGGCACCATCAAGGCGATTACCGAGCGGGTCAGCCCACGGGTCTTTCGCGTGGTGGCGCTGCCGTCGCCCACCGACCGCGAAAAAACGCAGATGTACGTGCAACGCTATCTGCCGCATTTGCCGGCGGCCGGCGAAATCGTGATTTTCGACCGCAGTTGGTACAACCGCGCCGGCGTGGAACGCGTCATGGGGTTCTGCACCAAAAGCCAGGCCAAGGCGTTCTTGAAAGCGGTGCCGCTGGTCGAGCGTGCCATCATCGATTCCGGCGTGATCCTGATCAAGTACTGGCTGGAAGTTAGCGAAGCCGAGCAGACGCGGCGGCTACAGGCGCGTATTCACGACGAGCGGAAAATCTGGAAGCTGTCCAAGCTGGATCTGGATTCGTACAGCCATTGGTATGACTATTCGCGCGCCCGCGACGATATGTTCGCGCAAACGGACACGGACTACGCGCCTTGGTTCGTGGCGGATTCCAATAACAAAAGACGGGTGCGGCTCAATATCATCAGCCACCTGCTCAAGAGCATTCCGTACAAGGCGCTGCCCCGGGCAAAGATAACGCTGCCCAAGCGGCAAAAGCCGCAGGGCTACCGCGAGCCGGACCGCGCGATCCGCAGCGTTCCGGCTGTGTTCTAGGAATTCGGCGGCCGCCAAACCCGTGCGTCCGGGGCGAGTGGTATCTTGTGTCTGTTTTTTATGTAGATGCATAGGCAGACGCCACCCGCCCCATGTCCGACCACGTTCCTTCCGCGCCGACCACCCCGTCCGACGAGCCCCAAGCCATCCACCGGCCTTTCGTCCAGAACGTGGGCACGCGGCGCATGCTGCATTTCACGCAGAAAGAAATCCAAAGCAGCATGTCGCTGCTGAATCCCGACGCGCTGGAAATTGAATACACGCGCATGATGATGGGCTTCGTGCTGTTCAACCCCGAGCCCGCGCGCATCCTGATGGTGGGCCTGGGCGGCGGCTCGCTGCCCAAGTTCTGCTATCGCTACCTGGCCGGTGCCGACATTGAAGTGGTCGAGATCGACCCCGCCGTCATCGCCCTGCGCGAGGCCTTCATGGTGCCCCCCGACAACGCCCGCTTTCGCGTGGTGCAGGCCGACGCGGCCGACCACTTGCGCGGCCTGTCGGACCATGCCGACGTGATTTTCCTGGATGGTTATGGCGTGGGCGGCATTCCGGATGCGCTGTGTTCCGAAGCGTTCTACGCCGACTGCCACCGCGCGCTGCGCGAGAACGGCATCCTGGTCATCAACTACCACGTGAACCACCCGATGCATCACGAGTACCTGGCGCGCGTGCGGGCCTCGTTCGGCTCGTCGATGTTTGAAGTGGTGGATGACGACATGACCAACAGTGTCGTGTTCGCCTGCAAGGGCGACTTGCTGAACGATCCGGCCGCGGCCGAATTGAAGCGTCCCGCCGCCATCCCCCGCGACGCGTGGCGTCAGCTGATGCCGACGCTGCGCGTCATCGGGGCCACGCTGGAACTCAGATAGCCTTGCGGATCCGCACGGGGATGGACTTGTAGCTGGGCGTGCCGCTTTGCTTGTCCTGGTAGTCCAGCGGGCAAAGGTTGTTGGCTTCCGGGTAGTACGCGCCGACGGACCCTGGCGCAATGTCGTAGGCAATGGCGGTCAGCCGAAGATGGCGGTGCGATTCGCCCGGCAGGCCGGTGTTGATGTCTACCTCGTCCCCATGTTCCAGGCCAAGGCGCGCCAGGTCGGCCGCGTTCATGAACAGCACGTCGCGCCGTCCGAACACGCCGCGATAGCGGTCGTCCAGCCCGTAGATGGTGGTGTTGTATTGATCGTGGCTGCGCAGTGTGGTCAGCGTCAGCGTGTCCGACGGCGCGGCCGGGTCTTCGCGCAGGCCCTTGAACGGCAGGAACCGCGCCTTGCCGGACGGCGTCTTCCAGATGCGTTCCGTGGGCGGCAACAGCAAGCGAAAGCCACCGGGCTTCAGGATGCGTTCGTTGTAGCCCCGGAAGTCCGGGTACACCTGTTCGATCAGGTCGCGGATGCGGCCGTAGTCTTCCACCAGGTGCAGCCATGGCACGCGGCTGTGCGGCAACGTGGCAGCGGCCATGGCGGCGATGATGGCCGGTTCGGAACGCAGGTGTTCCGAGGCCGGCGCCAGCTTGCCGCGCGAGGCATGCACCATCGACATGGAATCCTCGACCGTGATCGACTGCGCGCCGCCGGCCTGCACGTCGCTTTCGGTGCGGCCCAGCACCGGCAGGATGATCGACTCGCGGCCGATCAGCAGGTGCGAGCGGTTCAGCTTCGTGTTCATGTGTACCGCCAGGTCCAGCCGGCGCATGCCGGCTTCGCACTGGTCGGTGTCGGACAGCGCCATCGCCAGGTTGCCGCCCAGGCAGATCAGCGCGCGCGCCGAGCCGTCGACCATGGCCTTCATCGCGTCCACGGCGTCGTGGCCGTGGCGCTCGGGCGGGCGGAAACCAAACGTCTTTTCAAAATTGTCGAACATCACCGGATCGATCTTTTCCGTGATGCCCACCGTGCGATTGCCCTGCACGTTGGAATGCCCGCGCAACGGGCAGATGCCGGCGCCCGGCTTGCCGAAGTTGCCGCGCATGAGCAGCAGCGCGGCAATCTGCTGCACGTTATGGGTGCCGCGCGCGTGCTGCGTGATGCCCATGCCGTAGGTCACGATGGTGGCATTTGATCTGGCGTAGGCGGTGGCCACGGCCTCCAGGTCCGCGCGGGACAGGCCGCTGGCCGCTTCGATGTCGTGCCACGGGGTGTCGTCCAGGTCCTGCACATAGGCGTCTAGGCCTTCCGTGTGCTGGGCAATGAAGTCATGGTCCAGCACGCCGGGCGCGTCGCGGTCCGCCGCCACCAGCGCCTTCATGATGCCCTTGAGCGCGGCCGCGTCGCCGCCGACCTTCACCTGGTAATACGTGGAGGCGATGCGGGTAGACCCCAGCGTGCCCATCTCAACAGGGTTCTGCGGGTCGGCAAAGCGTTCCAGCGCGCGCTCGCGCAAGGGGTTGAACACGATGATGGGCACGCCGCGCCGCGCGCACTCGTGCAAGGTGCCCATCATGCGCGGATGGTTGGTGCCCGGGTTGTGGCCCATCGAGATGATGAGGTCACACGTGTCGAAGTCGTCCAGCGATACCGTGCCCTTGCCGATGCCGATGGCTTGCGGCAGGCCGACGCTGGTGGCCTCGTGGCACATGTTCGAGCAATCGGGAAAGTTGTTGGTGCCTAGCTCGCGCGCGAACACGCTGAAGAGAAAGGCGGCTTCGTTCGAGGCGCGGCCCGACGTGTAGAACTCGACCATGTCGGGGTCGGGCAATGCCGACAACGTGGCGCCGATGCGGGCGAACGCGGCGTCCCAACCGATGGCTTGATACGTGTCGCTGGCCGCGTCGTACGCCAGGGGGTGCGTCAGGCGGCCGGCGTCTTCCAGGTCGTGGTCGCTCCAGGTCAGCAGTTCGGTGACGGTATGCGCGGCAAAGAACTCGGGCGTGACGCGCTTCTTGGTGGCTTCCCACGTGACGGCCTTGGCGCCGTTTTCGCAGAACTGGAAGGTCGACGTGTGCGCCTTGTCGGGCCACGCGCAGCCGGGGCAGTCAAAGCCGTCGGGCTTGTTGGTGCGCAACAGCAGCACGGGCGCTTCGGCGATGCGCATCTGGTCGGCCACGTTTTAAACGTTTTTTGCTGAATACCGCATGTCGTGCCAAAAGTCTCGTTATTTCAATTTGTGACAAAACTATTCATTTGCTTATAATGCCGGCTCGATTCAATAACGATTAGAGGCTTGCCCGCCGCGACTGCGGTGGCGCCGGCAGGAGAAGAAGATGTTGAACAAGGTCGTAAAGATGGGCGCGCTGGCCGTGTTGGCGGCGGCAATTTCCGGTTGCGCCACCGAGCGCTCGCAAGCGCTGGTGGTGCCGGCCACGCAGGCGGCGGCCAAGCCGTATCAAGGCGTGCGCAGCCCGATCTCGGTCGGTAAATTCGATAACCGCACCAACTATCTGCGTGGCGTGTTCTCGGACGGCGTCGACCGTCTGGGCGGCCAGGCCAAGACGATCGTGGTCAGCCATCTTCAGCGCAGCGGTCGCTTCCAGGTCATGGACCGCGACAACCTCTCCGAAATCAAGCAGGAAGCCGGCTTCAACAAAAAGGCCAACCAGATCAAGGGCGCGCGCTATGTCGTGACCGGCGACGTCACCGCGTTCGGCCGCAAGGTCACCGGCGACCAGCAGCTGTTCGGCATCCTGGGCCGTGGCAAGGAACAAGTGGCGTACGCCAAGGTGGACCTGAACGTGGTCGACGTGACGACGTCCGAAGTGGTGTATTCGGCATCGGGCGCGGGCGAGTACAGCCTGTCGAACCGCGAAGTCATCGGCTTTGGCGGCACCGCCAGCTACGACTCCACCCTGAACGGCAAGGTCCTGGACCTGGCCATCCGTGAGGCGGTGGACCGCCTGGTCGACGGCATCGAGCAAGGCGCCTGGCAGCCTTCCGCCAACTAAGGAGACTTGCCATGTTGAAACTACAGGCGATGCGTCGCCCGGATGCGCTTGCGCGCGCCGGGCGCGGTTTGGCGGTAGCCGCCGCGGTGGGTCTCTTGAGTGCATGCGTGCAACAGCCCAAGTCGATGTACAGCTGGCAGGCCTATCAGCCGTCTGTCTATGCGTATCTGAAGGAAGACGGGTCGGATAACGCGGTGCAGGCTCAAGCCCTGGAAAAGAACATTGAAACCGCGCGTGCGGCCAATGTTGAGTTGCCGCCGGGCTTTCGCGCGCACCTGGGCATGCTGTACCTGAAGATGGGTGACGGCGACAAGGGCGTGGAGCAACTGCAAAGCGAGAAGGTGGCTTTTCCGGAATCCACGCCGTTCATGGACTTCCTGATGCGCAACGTCGGCAAGCCCGCAGCGTCCGTTGACGCCACGTCCGCCACCCCGGCATCCGCCGATGCGGCAGCCTTGAAGAAGGGATCGTGATGATGACCCGCTTGTTCCGAATCGGCCTGTTGGCCGCCGTGGCCATGCTGGCCGGTTGCGTCGCGCCGCAGCAGCACGTGGACTACACCGCTTTCCGCGAAAGCAAGCCGGCGTCGATCCTGGTGCTGCCGCCGCTGAACACGTCCGTGGACGTGGCCGCCACGGCCGCCGTGCTGTCGCAGGCCACGCGGCCCCTGGCGGAATCGGGCTACTACGTGATCCCGGTCGGTGTCATGGACGAAACCTTCAAGCAGAACGGCCTGAGCTCCCCGGATGAAATCCACGGGCTGCCCGGCGCCAAGCTGCGCGAGATCTTCGGCGCCGACGCGGCCTTGTACATGACGGTAAAGCAGTACGGCGCCAGCTATGCCGTAGTGTCCAGCAACGTCACGGTGGCCATCGATGCCGAACTGATCGACCTGCGCAACGGCGCCAAGCTGTGGTCGGGCAGCAAGCAGGTGGTACAGGCCAGCAACAGCAGCGGCGGCCTGATCGGCATGCTGGTGCAGGCGATGGTGGACCAGATCGTCAACACGCTGTCGGATCGCAGCTATGGCGTGGCCGGCACGACCAACCACATGCTGCTCAGCGCGGGCCAGCCCGGCGGCATTCTGTACGGGCCGCGCTCCCCGCGCTACGACACGCAGTAATCCTGCGCGACGTATCAGTCCCAGGCCGCGGCCAGCCCTTCGGGGCTGACTTCGCGGCCGTTTCTTTCCAGCTTGGCGATTTGCGCCATGTCTTCGTCGGTCAGGCGCAGTTGCAGGGCCAGCAGGTTGCTGGCCAGGTTGTCGCGCCTGGTCGATGACGGGATCACCGAATAGCCCAGCTGTAGCGCCCAGGCCAGCGTCACCTGGGCGGGCGTGGCGTTGTGTCGCTTCGCAATCTGCTGGATCACCGGGTCCTTCAGCACCCGGCCATACGCCAGCGTCATGTACGACGTGACGTGGATGCCCTGCTCTTTCAGGAACGCGGTCAGCGTGGCGTTCTGCAAGTACGGGCTGAGCTCGATCTGATTGGTGGCGATGGCCTCGCGGCCCACGGCGGCGATGGCCGCGCGGGTTTGCGCGATGGGAAAGTTCGAGATACCGATCTGGCGCGTCAGCCCCTGCGCGCGCGCCTCGGCCAGCGCAGTCATGCATTCGTCGATGGACACGCCGTTGCCCGGCGCGGGCCAGTGGATCAAGGTCAGGTCCACATAGTCGCTTCGCAGCTTGGCCAGGCTGTCCTTCAAGCTGGGCACCAGCTTGTCGCGCCCGGTGTTGGGCACCCAGATCTTGGTGGTGATGAACAGCGCATCACGCGCCACGCCCGATTGCGCAATGGCCTCGCCCACGTCCGCTTCGTTCTCGTAGATTTGCGCCGTGTCGATGGCGCGGTAGCCCACGTCCAGCGCGTTGCGCACCGAATCAATGACGACTTGTCCTTGCAGCCGGAACGTGCCGACGCCAAAACGGGGAATGCTCATGTAAAACTCCGAAAGGGGGAAAGATCCAGGCGCCCATGGCCCGGGAATGCCGGCAGTGTGCCCGCCGGATCCTTGCCCAAAAAGCCCCATATCGGCGAAATACTTTTGATATAACGTCAAATATGAAAACGACGCTGGACGAAATGCAGGTCTTTATCGCCGTGGTGGATAGCGGCTCCATCACCGCTGCCGCCGAGGTGCTGGGCCAGACCATCTCGGCCACCAGCCGCACCATGAGCCGCCTGGAAGAAAAGCTGCAAACCACGCTGATGCGCCGGACCACGCGCAGGCTGGCGCTGACCGAAGAAGGCCGCGCGTATCTTGAGCAGGTGCGCCGCATCGTCGCGGCGGTCGAAGAAACCGAAGACCTGATGAATGTGCGGCGCAATCAGCCCGCCGGGTTGTTGCGCGTGGACGCGGCCTCGCCCTTCATGCTGCACGTCATCGCGCCGCTGGTGCCCGGCTACCGCAAGCGGTATCCGCAAGTGGAGCTGGAACTGAACAGCAACGAAGGCAACATCGATCTGCTGGAACGCCGCACCGACCTGGCCATCCGCATCGGCCGATTGAAGGATTCGTCGCTGCACGCGGTGCCGCTGGGTCAGAGCCGCGTGCGCGTGTTGGCCAGCCCGGCATATCTGGCGCAGCACGGCACGCCCAAGCGCGTGGCCGACCTCGCCCGCCACATGCTGCTGGGGTTCAGCCAGCCGGAGTCGTTGAACGAATGGCCGTTGCTGGATGCGGATGGGCAGGCGCTGCACATCAAGCCCGGCGTGCGCGCACACAGCGGCGAGACGCTGCGGCAACTGGCGCTGAACCATGGCGGCATCGTGTGCCTGTCGGATTTCATGACGCGGGCCGACCGCGAAGCGGGCGCGTTGCAGCAGGTGCTGCCGCGCCAGACGCAAGACGTCAGGCAGCCGATCAACGCGGTGTACTACCGCAACACCGCGATTTCATCACGCATCAAATCGTTCATCGACTATGTGGTGGAAACGGTCGGGCCTGATGGATTCTCGGAGCCTGCCGGTCGGTGAGAGATGTGTCCAATGGAGACATCGGCATCGGGCCCGCCAAGGGCAAACGTATACTGCCCCCGTTTTAATTCCGGATAGCCCCAACCCCATGAGCATCTTCTCCCGCTTCTTCGGCCGCAAGGAAGAATCCGCCGACGCCCGCGCGCTGGTCGCCAACCCCGCCATTGAAAACCCGCTGAGCTTGCAGGTGCTGTTCGCCGAGCCCCTGGCGCTGGACGAGGACGGCTTGCGGGCGGCGCTGTGCGCGTATCACCCGTCGATGAGCGATGCCCGCGTCGAGATCGCGCCCGACATGCCCGAAGTGCTGGGCCTGGCCGGCTGGGGCGATCACGTGGTGCGGTTGGTGGGTTTTAACGCGCCCTATCCCAAGGATGCGTTGGAAGCCTGCGTGGCGCCGGCGCATTATCCGGGCACGGTCAAGGACGAAGTGCGCGCGCACGCCAGCCACATCGTTCTGTACTACGGGGGTTTTTCGCAAGATCCGCTGGAGCAGTACGTGGCGCTGGCCGCCGTGGCCGGTGCGTTGACCGGCTTTGGCGCGGTGGCGGTGTTGAACGAACATGCGCACACCTCGTTGCCGGCCGGCGTATTCGATGCCGAGTCGCTGGGTGAAGAAAGCCTGGACCTGCTGCGCGCGCTGCCGCTGAACATGCTGTATTGCGGCTTTGTGAAGTATGACGTGGATGGCGTGGCCGGCGTGTGGATGCGCACCTATGGCGCCGACCTGTTCAGCCTGCCCGACTTCGCGGCGCTGGCCCGTGGCCATGATGAAGGCGAGTACTACTCGAACATCTTCAACAACATCATGGGCTACATGCTGGAAAGCGGCGCGGAGCTGGCCGCCGGGCACACCATGCAGATCGGCGAGAACGCCTATATGAAACTGCGCGAGCCCAGCCAGGAGGAATACTTCCTGGACGGGCCCGCGCAGGTACTCGTTGCCGAAATCATCACGGCGGACGAGATCAACGCGCCGCAATAATCGGGCGGCTCCCGGTGGCCGGCCACACGCGCAGGCCCAGCGCCAACGCTGCCGCGCCTGCCGCCACGACCGTCACGCCCGTCCAGCCCCAATGGGCCAGCGCCAGGCTGCCCAGCGCGCCACCGGCAGCCATGCCGATGAACACGCCCGTCATCAGGATGGCGTTCAGGCGGCTGCGGGCGGCCGGGTCGATGCCGTAGACGATGCTTTGATGCGCGATCAGCGAGGTCTGGATGCCCAGGTCAAAGCCGATGGCAGCACCCGCGATCAGCCACAGCGCGGCGTGCGGTGACAGGAACGGCAGAAAGATCATGGCGGCGAACGACACCATCGTCAGCCCGGCGCCCAGGCTCGCCACGGCGAGCGGACCACGGGTGTCGGCAACGCGGCCGGCCAGCGGCGCGGCCAACGCGCCGGCCGCGCCCGCCAGCCCGAAAGCGCCCGCCGCACCCGCGCCCAGGTGAAACGGCGCGCCATGCAGCATCACCGCCAAGGTCGACCAGAACGCGCTGAAGCCCAGCGACAGCAAGCCCTGCGCCGTGGCGGCGCGGCGCAGCCCGGGGTGCTGGCGCCACAGCGTTGCCAGCGAGCCCAGCAGCGCGGCGTACGACAGCTGCGCGGTCGGCACGAAGCGCGGCAGGCCACGCCACAGCGCCGCGCCCAGCGCCACGATGGTGACGGCGGCCGCCAAGAACATGGCGCGCCAGCCGAACTGCTCGGCAACGAATCCGCTGACCACGCGTGACAACAGAATGCCCAGCAACAGCCCCGTCATCACGGTGCCGACGATCTTGCCGCGTTGCTCGACCGGCGCCAGATGCGCGGCGGCCGGCACGATGTCCTGCGCCAGCGTGGCGGACAGGCCGACCACGAAGCTGGCGGCCAGCAACAGGCCGATGGAGGGCGCGACGGCGGCGGCCAGCAACGCCACGCTAAGCACGGCGGCCTTGATGAGGATGATGCGCTTTCTGTCGTGGCGGTCGCCCAGGGGCGCCAGCATCAGGATGCCGAACGCATAACCCAGCTGCGTCAGGGTGGGGATCCAACCCAGCGTCTCGGCGCTGGCGTGGATGTCCACGCCCAGTACGCCCAGCATCGGCTGGCTGTAATACAGGGACGCTACCGACAGACCGGCGCCGATCGCCAGAAGGAAAACAAGTCCGCGCGATAAGGCAGCGGTAGAGGTGGGGGTTTGGGATGACATGGTGAGGTGTCCGAAAGATCATGTACGGGGCAGATTCTGGGCGCGCGCGTCCCGTTTTGGTAGCCGACTTGCGGGTACATCGGTTATACGATTGGCGTATGACCACCTCTGCCCCGCCCTCCGCGGCCGCCACCGCCGCCGCCACCGACCGCCTGCTGCTGATCGAGACCTTTGTGCGCATCGTCGAGGCCGGCAGCCTGTCGGCCGCCGCTGCGCAGCTGGGCGGCACGCAGCCCACCGTCAGCCGCCGCCTGCAATTGCTTGAACGCACCATGGGGGTGCGCCTGCTGCAACGTTCCACCCACGCGATCCGGCTGACTGAAGACGGCCAGCGTTGCTATGAACGCGCCAAGGAATTGATCGCTACCTGGCAATCGTTTGAAAGCGAGGTGCGCGGCGCGGGCGACGAGCCCATCGGTACGCTGCGCGTGGTGGCGCCGCACGCGTTCGGCCAGGACCAGTTCGTCGATCCGCTGGCCAGCTATCTGCGGCAGTATCCGAACATGCGCGTGGAATGGCTGCTGCACGACCGCATGCCGGACCTGATCGCCGAGAACGTGGACTGTGCGATTCGCGTCGGCGCGGTGACCGATCCATCCGTGATCGCCATCAAGCTGGGTGAAGTGCCACGCATCGTCATCGCGTCGCCTGACCTGCTGCAAGGCGGGCCCATCCCGCAACATCCCGACGACCTGGCGCGCCTGCCCTGGCTGGCGCTGCGCACGTTCTATCGCACCGAGGTCAGCCTGACGCATTGCGCCACGGGGGCAACTGAACGCTTCGGCATCCAGCCGCGTCTGTCCACCGATGGCCTGTACGCGCTGCGCAAGTCCGCGCTGTTGGGCCTGGGGGTGGCGCTGGGCTCGGCCTGGGCAATGCAGGAAGACCTTGCCACCGGCAGGCTGGTGCATCTGGCGCCTGATTGGCGCGCCGATCCGCTGCCGGTATTCCTGGTGTACGCGCCGTCGCGCTTTCAGCCGGCGCGTTTGCGTCGGTTCATTGAAATCATGCGCGAACACCTGCCGGTGGAGCTGGGCGGCGGCTGATGGCGCGCGACGACTCGTCGGCCAGCGCCGCCGGGCAAAAGCCGGGCGTAACCGGTGCACTGGCCGACGCGGGCGGCGATGCCGCGCGCGAGACCAGCACGGGCAGCAGCTCGGCGCGGCACGGGCGGCCATACAGCCAGCCCTGTCCGGTTGCCGCCGGCGCGCGTGCCAGGACATAGCGAGCTTGCTCGGGGCTTTCGATGCCTTCCACAATCACGTAGATGTTCATGCGGCGCGTCATCTCGAACACCGACTCCAGCACGGTCGCGGCCCAGTCGTTGGCGCTGACCCAACGGATCAGGGTGCGATCCAGCTTCAAACCGCTGACGCCCCACGTCAGCAGATTGCTCAGGTTGGCGTAGCCGGTGCCGAAGTCGTCAATGACCACACGAAACCCCGCTTGCAGATACTGCGCAATCAAGGTGCGCGGGTCGTCCACCACGAAGGCAAGCGACTCCGTAATCTCAAGCACGATGCGCTCGGGCGAGATACCGAATTCGCGTGTCGTTTCAAGCATGAACCGCGCAAACGAAATGTCTTCGATATCGCGCGGCGTCACGTTGATGCTGCAATAGAAATCACCTGGCTCGCGCAGCGCGATGCGCAGATCAGCCAACGTGGCGCGCACCACATACCGAGTCAGCTGGCGGCCCAGCCCCGTCGCTTCCGCCCACGCAAAAAATGTCTCGGGTGCAATCGCGCCCAGCGTTTCATGGGGCCAACGCGCCAGCGCCTCGACCCCCACCGTGTGGCCCGACGACATGTTCGCCAGCGGTTGGTACACCATGTGGATATGGCCGCGTCGCATGGCGCGCTTAATGCGGTGGCGCACGCCCGGCGCGCCGCTGTACCAGCGATACAGCAGCAGGCTGAGCAATACGCCGCCGAAAGCGCCGGCCAGCGCGGGCACCAGCACGCCGCCTGCCGGTTGCGCCGTCGCGTCCAGATCGCGCGCATCCGCCGCCGTACTGAATGCGCCCACCGCCACGCCAAGCACAATCCCCGCCAGGATCAGCAGTAGAAAGTACGGCAGACACGGCCGCATAAACCGATGAGAGATTGTCATGGGTGCGAAGAAAAAAAAGTAACGTCAATACGCAAAGAAAAGTCGGTGCATCCCGACGCGCGAATAATCGCGTGGTGACCATCCGGACACGTCCGCAAGGCGGTGCGATACCGTCGAGCACGCATTAACTAATACGTTCCGAAGCGCGCGCTTGTTGCATGCTTGACGTTAATTTGCATTTGTTTTTGCACGCATATTTGCGAGCAACAACGCCGGCGCAATGAACGGTAATCCGCACCGCTAAATTTATGTATCCGTTCGTTTTTTCGCCCCGTATACTCCGCTGCATGGATCAGCCCCAAGCGCCGTAATGTCGGCGAGGTCGCTGACCAGGATGGCGCAAGACATGCCAAGAGAATTCTCCGCTCGTTTGGGGGCTGTGGAATCCGAACTCAGAGCGCTGTGGTTGCAGGCTCAGGCGGGTGATGAAACAGCGTATCGCGATGTATTAGGGCGAATCGCGCGCTTACTGCGGGCCTATTTGCGTCGTCGCATGGGCGGCTGGCAGGACGATGTCGAAGACCTGGTACAGGAATGCCTGTTGGCATTGCATTTGCAACGCGCAAGCTATGACCCTACGCAGCCGCTGTCCGCATGGGTATATGCAATTTCTCGTCACAAGCTAATCGATTTCTGGCGGCGTAATCGGCGCTATGGTGCCCTTAACGATTCTATTGATGACGTGGACGAATCGCTGTTGGCCGGCGATGTCACGGAAACGACTTCTCATGTAGACCTTGCCCGTTTGCTTGCCGTATTGCCCGTTGCGCAAAGGCAAGCCATCGAGTTGACGAAGTTGGAAGGGTTAAGCGTGGCGGAAGCGGCCTCTCGGATCGGAATGTCAGAGGGTGCGATCCGGGTTCAAGTGCACCGTGGACTGAAAAGATTGAGCCAACTCGTCAAGGTGGTCATATAGTGAAAACGAAGGACTTCATCGACTTTCTTGCTACCGGCGCGGGGCCGGCCCCCGCTCCCAACACCACAAAGAAGCTGCGCACCGCCCTGTTGACTGGTTTGATCGCCAGCCTGGGAATCGGCCTGTTGGCCAACGGCATCGTGATAACGCCGTCCGCCTTTGCCGGCCGCTGGTTCAAGGTGGCCTACGCAATGTCTGTCCTGACCGCCGGGTGGATATTGGTCAAGCAACTGTCCCGACCGATATCTCGTGTGAGCAAGCCCTTGTGGGGCTTGGTGCTGGCGGTGCTGGTGATGTTCGGATTCGGTGCGACTGACTTGTTGAGCGTTTCAGTCGAGCAGTATGACGCGCTGTTTTTCGGCCAAAGCTGGCTGATGTGTTCGCTGTTGATCTTGCTGTTTTCCCTGCCTGCGCTGGCCGCCGCGTTGTGGACCATGCGCACGTTGGCTCCCACGCGTTTGCGTTTGGCCGGGTTTTCCGCCGGCATCTTCGCGGGGGCGCAAGGCGCCTTGGGCTATTTCCTTATCTGCCCCGAAGATTCGTTCCTGTTCGTGGCGGTCTGGTACACGCTGGGCATGGTGTTGACTGGTTTGCTGGGAATGCTGCTGGGGCCGCGCGTGCTTCAGTGGTAAGCGCAAGACATCGGTGCAGTAAACGTCATCACGGACCCTGTCGGGTCCGTTGTTGTTTGAAAGCTCGGTAACGAAACGGCCTGCTGCGTCGAATAAGTAAACATGCCGGCGCCTACGAGCTTCCCATGACCGCCCAAGAATTCTTCGATGTATTGACTCAACACGCGGCCAGCACGTATCGCCCCGCGTTGATCGGATCCAGAGCGTCGCTGTCCTATAGCGCCTTTTGCAACTATGTGCAGGAGCGGCGCGCGCTGTACGAAAAGCTATCGGTCAA
Source organism: Achromobacter sp. 1L-A-4-B-C2 (assembly GCF_057291955.1). Classification (NCBI taxonomy): domain Bacteria; kingdom Pseudomonadati; phylum Pseudomonadota; class Betaproteobacteria; order Burkholderiales; family Alcaligenaceae; genus Achromobacter; species Achromobacter sp. 1L-A-4-B-C2. The sequence continues at coordinate 465,260 of NZ_JBXAWP010000004.1, read as the reverse complement.
GGTGCTGCTGACGCTTCAGGACAACGCGCCCTGGACGGTCGCGGACGATGTGGCGGCGCTGATGGCCAACGTTGCGCACGTGCCGCTGCCACCGCTTGCCTCGGACCGCGTGCTGACGCGTGCGCTGGAACGCTGCGCGGTGGACACGGTGATTGCGCCGGGCGCCATGGCGGCCAGGCTGGTCAGGCTGGGGCTGCTGCAAGCCGTCACGCTACCCGGTGGCGACGGCTTGTTCATGCGGCAAGTGGCGCCGGCCCCACGCGGCTTGCCCCCGGGCACCGCAAAAATCGTGTTCGATCCCGAGGGCGAGGACATGGGCCGGGGCATCTGCCTGAGCGCCTCGGCGTTACTGTCGGCCGCGAAGTCCGTGGCGGATCAGCTGGCGGACCGTGGCATCAAGCGGCACCTGATGACGCGGCCGCTCGCCACCTTGCAAGAATGCGTGATCGGCGCCTACGCGAGCTTGATCGCGGGCGCCACCTGCGTCGCCTTGCCCGGCAACCACCTTGGTCTGGACGCGATGGGCGTGGACCCGTTGGTCTTGCACGACGAACTCGAGCATCACGGTGCGCAAAGCTTCCTGGCCACACCGCAGGCGATGGTCGACTACGCAACCTTTTTGCAGGACCGCCGCGCGCGCGCACCCGTGACATTGCGCTGCGCGCTGATCGACGGCGCGGCGCAAGAGCTAGGTGTGCGGCGGCTGTTCGAAGCGGCCGGCCTGCCGGTCGTGCCGACGTTTTCCGTGCCACAGGCAGGCTCGGTCGTCACGATGAACACCGACGGCATCCGCCACGCGGGCTCGGCGGGCAAGACCTTGCCGCATCTGCGCCTGCGCGTATCCGCTGGCGGCGAACTTGAAATCCAGGGCACGGGCTTCCTGGGCTATCTGGACGACTTCACCGTGCCGCCCTGGCTGGAAACCGGCAGGCATGGCGAGATTGATGCGGACGGCTACGTGACGATGCTGGACCGGGTGGGCGCCAGCATCGTCGCCACGCCGCGCGTCGGCCCGGTGCAGGCGAATGCCGAACGCGCATTGATGGACACCACGTTGTTCATGCGGGCCGTTGTGTTTCTGAAGCCGCGCGTCGGATGTTGCGCGGTGCTGTGGCTGATCGGGCCCAACCTGTCCGACGCCGAAATACAAGCCGCCATCGACCGCTGCAATGCGCGCTTGGATAAGCGCGCGAAGGTGGTGCGCTGGACGCTGGCCAAGGCGCCTTTCTCTTTTATCTCGGGCCTGGCCACCTCACGCGGACGGCCGCGCCGTTCAATGATCTTGCGCCTGCACGATCATGAGTTCGACGAAGCGATTGCCGAAGATGCCCGGCACGACGCGCTGATCCCGAATCCTTGAACGTCCGGCCCTGGCCGCATTCATTACGCAATTCACTGACGCAATTGCCGCACGTCGCAAGACTGTTGCGCGGACGGCGTCCGCTCGCGCGGTCGCGGCGTGCGCCGGCTCGACTTAAAACCCCTCGCAAATTGCAGAACGTGTCGGCCAAGCGAGATGTTTTGTCGGTATGCCTCAAAGTTATTTCCTTAATTTACCGTCCTTAACTATTGAGGCCGTAACCGGATGCTGCCGCCGTTCGTATTTACAGGTATGGGCGGCTCGTGCAGAGGTATCCGGGCCGGTTTCATACGAGTGATCTTTACGGTTCGGGAAGTTCAACCAGGCGGGTGGACGCGGCAGTTAGGTGCCGCGGCACAGGCGGATTCAGTCAGGGACGCACGCGATCGTGCGCGACAAGGGTAAGAACATGAGCACCATCGTAAGCCACTGCATCGGCGGCACGCGCCGGCCCAGGCTGGAAAACATCGCTCGCTTGAGCACCCTGGCCGCTTGCGTGTCAGCGGTATTGCTTGCCGGTTGCTCGGTGCAGCCCAAGCAGTTCGAAGCCGCCGAAAACCGCGACCGCGCCATGGACCTGATCGCGCGCTCAACCGCGGAGCAAGAGCCCATCGCCGGCCCGGTGGACCTGTATGAAGCGATGGCTCGCGCCATCAAATACAACCTGGACGTGCGGGTTGAATTGATGGGCGTCGCGTTGGCGCAGCGTGAGCTGGACGTCAAGCACTACGACATGCTGTGCAAGTTCGTGGCGTCGTTGGACTACTCGGGCCGTGACAACTATTCGGGCGGCACCAGCCAGTCCTTGCTGACCGGGCAGACCTCGCTGGAACCGTCCACCTCGTCCGAAAAGAATGTGCTGCAAAGCAATTTGCAGCTGAGCTGGGACGTGCTGGATTTTGGCCTGTCGTACGTACGCGCCAAGCAAGCCGCCGACCGGGTCAACATGGCCGAAGAGCGCAAGCGCAAGGTCATGAACCGGCTGATCGAAGACGTGCGCACCGCCTACTGGCGCGCCGTCAGCGCCGAACGCCTGCTGGGCAAGATCCGCGAGCTGGAAGCGGCCACGCAGACTGCGTTGGACCTGGCCGCCGAGCAGGACAAGCTGGGCCTGACCGCGCCGTTGGCGCCGTTGAGCTACCAGCGCGAAATGCTGGGCATCCGCCGCGACGTGCAAGCGCTGGGCCGCGAACTGGGTGTTGCCAAGCAGCAGTTGGGCGCGTTGATGAATTTGCCGCCCACGACGCAATACACCATCGCGATGCCACCGGCCATGGAGAACAACAAGCCGCTTGCGCTGCCCGGCATTGCCGACGACCCGGCGGCCTGGCTGCAAGTGGCCATCGAGAACCGGCCGGAATTGCGTGAGGTCGCGTATCAGCTGCGCGCCAACGATCAGGAAAACACCGCCGCGTTGTTGCGTGCGCTGCCCAGCCTGAAGCTGTTCGGCGGCTTGAACGCCAGCACCAACGACCTGCTCTACAACAGCAACTGGATCGGGTGGGGCGCGGTGGCCAGCTGGAATCTGCTGAACGTGTTCCGCCTGCCCGCCGAAAAGGCGCAGATCAAGGCCGAAGGCGATCTGCTGGACCAACGCCAATTGGCGCTGACCACCGCCGTGGCCACGCAGGTGGAAGTGAGCCGGGCGCGCTACGCACTGCGCCAGGACGAGCTGAACACCGCGCAGCGCTTCTACGACGTGCAGGCGCGCATCGAAGGGCAGATCGATTCGGGCTTCAAGGCGGAAAAACTCAGCCGACAAACCTTGATCCGCGAGCAGATGAACACGCTGGTCGCCCGCGTGCGTTACGACCTGGCGCTGGCCGATCTGCAAAACGCCTACGCCAACGTGTTTGCCTCGTTGGGTATCGACCCTGTCGATACGACGATGAGCACGGCCGATCCGGTGCCCGCGCTGGCGAACAAGCTGCGCGCCATGTGGACGGCGCGCAGTGGCTACGCCGGCAACGAGCCGGACACGCGCGTGGCGGTTGCCGCGCCCGCACGCTAACCCTTCCTAGGCGGGGATCATCATGAAGAATCAACGAACTTTTGCGCCGCGTACCGGCTGGCGCCGCCGTGGCTGGGTGTTGCCTCTGGTGGTGGCGTGCGCCACGGCCTGGGGCGCCGATCCACCCGCCGATGGCGGTTCCGCGCGCGGCGTGTTGCGCGCCACGGCCGAGGCCACGCTGTCGTCTTCCGTATCCGAAAAGATCCTCAGCATGCCGCTGCGTGAAGGCGAACGGTTCAAGCAGGGCGACGTGCTGGTCGCCTTCGATTGCCGCCGGCTGGAAGCCGAACTGCGCGCCGCGCGGGCAGGGGCCGCCGTGGAAGCGCGCAACGCCAAGGTGCAAACCGAACTGCTGCGCATGGCGGCAACGGGCCGCGCCGACGCCGACATCGCGCGCTTCAAGCAACAGGAGCGCCAGGCGCAGGCCGACGTGATTCAGCAGCGCATGGTGGATTGCAAAGTGGTGGCGCCCTATGCCGGGAGCGTCGTCGAAACGCTGGCGCGATTGGACGAAACGCCGCCGCCCAACGAAAAGCTGATTTCTATCGTCAGTGACGGCCCGATGGAACTGCACATGGTCGTGCCGTCCAAGTGGCTGGCGTGGCTGAAAGAAGGGTCCAGCCTGGACTTCATCGTCGATGAGACGGGTGATGTGATGCCCGCCAAGGTCACGCGCGTGTCGGCGGCCGTGGACGCGGTCAGCCAGACGGTCAAGGTGGTGGCGCGTGTCGACCATGCCCCGGCGGGCGTGCGGCCTGGCATGAGCGGACGCGCCACGCTGGAAGGCACCGCCGCCGCGCCCGCCAGCCCCCTAGCGGCCTCGCCTGAAGGCGCTACGCCCGGAGCCGGTACGCCCGGAGCCGGTACGCCCGCAGCCGGTATGCCCGGCGCCGGTACGCCCGCCGCCGGTACCCCCGCAGCCGGTACCCCCGCAGCCGGTATGCCCGGCGCCGCCGCGATCCCGGCGAAAGGGCCTGTGCAGGCGGTCTATCGCGTGCCGAGCGGTAGCGAAGGGCATCCGCCCGCCGTCACGCTTATCCCGTCGCCGCAAGCGGATGCGGCGCCAAGAGCGTCCCTGCGCGTGGGTAGCCCCACGGCTTCGCCTCTGTTCAGCGTGACCAAGGCCGGTGCGCCGCCGATGAATGGCGCGGCGCGTTGAGGTTCATGCCGGCGCGTAAGGGCGGCCCCAGTGGTCACGCCCGAGCGCCCGGCGATTGCGGTATCCGGTAAGGAGTGGTTTTCATGGCCCTTCATGTGGCGAGTTCCCGTAGCGGGCCGGCTGAACCGGTGGCGGCAGGCGAAGCCGCGCGGCCCCGCCCCGCGGCGAATGCGCCGTCGGTAGCGGCAGCCGATCCGCAAAGCAGCACAAGCGCGCAGCTGATCCGTCTTGAAGGCGAGTTGCGCCGTTGCACCACGGCCGAGGCGTTGTGGCAGCACCTGGCCAACGAGCCCGTGGCGCTGTTGCCCTTTGGTCAGGCGCTGGTGTTCGAAGGCGCGCCGGCCGGGCGCTGGCGCGTGGCGGCCATCTCGGGTCTGGCCAGCGTGAACCGCGACGCGCCGCTGGTGCGTTGGTACGAAAACATGGTGACCACGTTGTGTCGGCCCAGCCCGGACGCACCCGACCCGCTGGCACTGCGCACCTTCGACGTGCAGGCCTACGCGGACCCCGACGACCCCTGTTCGGCCGACGCGGTGTTGACCTCGCTGCTGTGGGTGCCACTGGCGGACGTAGGGCAGACGCCACGCGCCGGCTGGCTGCTGGCACGTGACCAACCCTGGGACGAAGCCCATATGCGCCTGGCGGGCCGTCTGGGCGGCGCCTATGCCCACGGGCTATCCGCCATCGCCGGCCGGTCGCGCCCCGTCGCCGGGTTGCGTCGCCACCGATCCAAGCTGCTGGCGGGCGTGGCGGTATTGGCGGCCGCGCTTGCTTTCGTGCACGTGCCGCTGACGACGCTGGCGCCGGTGGAGGTCACGCCGCAGGATCCGTTCGTGGTGACGGCGGCGTTGCCCGCTGTCGTGGAACGCATTCTGGTGCCGCCTGGCGCGCAGGTTGCCGCCGGCACGCCGCTGGTGCAACTGGTGGACACGCAGCTGCGTAGCGATTACGAAGTCGCCATTCAGAAGGTGGAAGTGGCTCGCGCCAAGGTGCTTCGGCTGCAACAGGCGGCGGTATCCGACCCCACCGCCAAGCGCGAACTGGCCGTCGCCCAAAGCGAAGAATCGGTCGCGACGGCCGAGCGGGATTACGCGCGCGCCATGCTGGCCAAGGCGGTGCTGCGCGCGCCGCAAGATGGCGTGGCGCTGTATGGCGACCCGCGCGACTGGTTGGGCCGTCCGGTGGCCGTGGGCGAAGCCATCATGCGCGTGGCCGACCCCAACCGTGTGCAGTACCAACTGAAGGTGCCGGTGGCCGACTCGGTCAACTTGCACGAAGGCGCTGCCGTGCGCGTGTTCCTGGATGCCGCGCCCCTGGACCCCCTGGACGCGCAAGTGGTGCGCGTGGCGTACCGCGCCGATGCCGACGCAGCGGGCGTGTCCAGCTACACCGTGCTGGCGCGCGTGAACGATCCCACCGCCGTGCCCGAACGCCTGGGCCTGCGCGGCACCGCGCGCGTCTATGGCGAGCCGGTGTCCTTGTTCTATTACCTGCTGCGGCGGCCGATTACGGCGTTGCGCCAATGGACCGGAGTTTGACGCCATGGACGCCACCGCCCTGCTTATCGACGACGCTGACCCTGAAGCCAGCCTGGACGCCCGCGTGCTGCCGCCGCTGCGCCAGGACTTGCGGCTGATCCGCGACCAAGGCGGCACGCGCGCCGGGGAATGGGGCGGCAATTGGCGCATCCATGATCCGGCCGCGCATCGGTTCTTTGCCATCGACCAGGACACGGTCGGCATGCTGGCCCAATGGCATCAGGGCACGGTCGGCGCGTTGCGCTCTGCCGTGGCGCGCAGCACCGGCCGCGCGCCCGAGGATCACAAGATCCTGGGGCTGATCGAGTTCCTGCAACGCCATGAACTGGTTGCCCCGGCCGCGGGCGAAACCTATGCCCGCGTGCGGCAGCAGCGCAGCGCGCAGAAGCGTTCGCTGGCCACGCGCATGCTGCACAGCTATCTGTTCTTCAAAGTGCCGCTGGCGCGCCCCGATGCGTTTTTGCGCCGCACGCTGCCGCTGGTCACGCCGTTCTTCTCGCGCTCGTTCTGGATATTGGCGCTGCTGCTGGGCGTGTCCGGCCTGTACTTGGTGTCGCGCCAGTGGGAAGCCTTCCTGCATACGTTTCCCGACATGATCTCGGCCACCGGCCTGATCGCCTTCGGCTTGAGCCTGGCCTTTGTAAAAACCCTGCACGAACTAGGCCACGGTTATACGGCCGTGCGCCTGGGCTCGCGCGTCACCACCATGGGCGTGGCGTTCGTGGTGATGACGCCCATCCTGTACACGGACACCACCGACGCATGGCGCTTGCCGCGCCGCCAGCGCGTGCTGATCGACGGCGCGGGCATGGCCGTTGAATTGCTGGTGGCGGTGTTTGCGACGCTGGCCTGGGTATTCGTGCCAGACGGCCCGTGGCGCAACGTGGCCTTTGCCCTGGCCACCACCGGCTGGGTGCTGAGCCTGGCGGTCAACCTGAACCCGCTGATGCGCTTTGACGGCTATTACCTGTTCAGCGACCTGATCGGCATTCCCGGCCTGCAAGACCGTTCGTTCGCGATGGCGCGCTGGTGGATGCGCGAACGGCTATTCGGCTACGGCGACGAACAACCCGAACCCACCTACGGCCACACGCGCCTGCTGCTGATCGGCTTCGCCTACGCCACCTGGATCTACCGCTTCTTTCTGTTCCTGGGTATCGCGTTGCTGGTCTATCACTACTTCTTCAAGATCCTGGGCATCTTCCTGTTTGCCGTGGAGATCAGCTGGTTCATCCTGTTGCCGATCTGGCGCGAGATGAAAGTGTGGGTCAAGCGCCGCCATGAAGTCGGCCGGCAGGCGTTCATCACGCTGGGTGTGATGGTGCTGCTGGTAGCCGTGTTGCTGGTGCCGCTGCCGTACACCGTGCGCATCCCCGCCGTGCTGACCGCCACCGAGCAGGCGCCCGCCTTTGCGCCGCGCCCCGCGCGCCTGGAAGCGGTGCGCGTTCGCCAAGGTGAAACGGTGCGGGCCGGGCAGATCCTGATGGCGTTGAGCGCCTCGGAAATCGAACAACAACTGGTGGCCACGCGGGAACGCGAACGGCTGCTGAACGAACGGCTGGATCGGCGCAGCGCCGACCGCAAGGACTTGTCCGAAACCCTGACCCTGGCGCGCGAAGTGCAGCTGGAACGCGACCGCGCCACCGGCCTGGAGCGCGAGCGTTCGCGCCTGGCGGTGCGCGCGCCGATTGATGGCGTGGTGGTCGAGCTGGCGCTGGAGTTGTCGCCGGGTCGATGGGTGGATGAGAAGACGCGGCTGGCGATCATCGCCGCGCCGGGCAGCCTGGAAGCGCGCGGTTACGTCAACGCCGATGACTTGCGCCGCATCCGCGAAGGCGACAGCGGCGAATTCGTGGACGAACAACGCCTGATGCCCGCGCGCGCCGTCCAGATCGCGCGCGTTGGCGCGGCGGCCAATGACACGTTGGAAAACTGGATCCTGACTTCCGCTCATGGCGGTGACGTGGCCGCGCGCCAGTTCGAAGGCAGGCTGCGCGCCGAACAGGCCGTGTTCGAAGTGGCCGCCAACGTCACCGACGCATCGCGCGACGATCGCCCGTTGACCGAGCTGCGCGGCGAAATGCAGATCAAAGGCGAACCCATCAGCCTGGCCAGCCGCGTCGTGCGGCGCGTGGTCAGCGTGCTGTTGCGGGAGGCCGGCGCATGAGCCCCCTGAAATCTGGTCAACGCGCCGTTGGCGCGTTTCATGAATGTGGGGCGTTGCCGTCGGCAACGCCTGCCCTGTTCGTAGCAAGAAATTTGGCGGGCGCATCGACGCGTCGCGCTTCAGCGATCTCTGTGAGAGGTGTATTTTGAAAAAATCGTCCGCTTCGCGTTTCGGCAAGAAGACTTCGCAAGCCCTCGGCGCTCGCACGCTGACGTCGCGCCTCTTCCTCCAGGCTCTGGAACCTCGCGTCTTGCTGGACGCCGCGGTTGCCAAGACCGCGCAGGAGGCGGCGCATGCCGTCCCCGATGCACCGCCCGCGGCCGAGACCCAGGAGCACGCGCAGCTGATCGCCGCCCTGGGCGCGGTGGAACAGCACAAGGCCGCGCCGGCCGAGCCGCTGGCCGAGCGTAGCGAGGTCTATTTCATCGATCGCTCGGTGGAACAGCCGGACGTGCTGGCCAAAGCGCTGCCCGCTGGTGCCGAGGTGCACTTCATCGAGCCCGGTGTGGACGGCTTGCGCTTCATTGCCGACACGCTGAACGGCCGCCACGACGTGGACGCCGTCCATATCCTTAGCCACGGCGAAGCGGGAGCCCTGCAACTGGGCACGGCGACGCTGACGCTGGAATCCATGCAGGGCGAATACCGCGCGGAGCTGATGCAGATCGGCTCCGCCTTGAGCGCCGACGCGGACGTGCTGCTTTACGGTTGCGACTTCGGCAAGGGTGACCTGGGCGCGGCGGCGGTGCAAACGCTGGGCGTGATTACGGGTGCGGATGTGGCCGCCTCCACGGACTACACCGGCGCGGTGTCGCTGGGTGGCGATTGGACGCTGGAACGCACCAGCGGCTCGATCGAAGCCCTGGCCGTCTCGGCGCAGGACTGGAACCACGTGCTGTTGCCCCCGGTGTTGGACCCGTTGCAGAACCTGGTCTACACCGGCTCGGAAGACTCCGGCGCGCCCGTCGGCGCGGTGGGCGTCACCGTTTCGACCTATACGGTGGGCCTGACCGACCTGGATCCGGGGGCGGTCAAGGGCATCGCGGTGATCGGCACCACGACGACAAACGGCACGTGGTGGTATTCGGTGGACGGCGGCGCCAACTGGGCGTCGGTGGGCACCGTCAGCACGACTAGCGCGCTGCTGCTGGCCGACACGCCGAACTCGCGGCTTTACTACCAGCCCAACCTTAATTTCAACGGCAGCGCGGGCAACGCGCTGACGCTGCGCGGCTGGGATCAGACGGCGGGCACGGTGGGCACCAAGGTGAACCCCACCACGATTTCCGGCGCGGTGTCGACCGCCTCGGACACGGTGGCGGTGTCGGTCACGGCCGTCAATGACGCGCCCGTGCTCAACGCGGCCACGCGCACCTTGTCGGCCATCAGCGAAGACTTGAACGCGAACGTGCCCGCGCCCGTGCCGACCGGCGCGGTGGGCTCATCCGTCAACAACTTCATCGGCTCGACCTCGGATGTCGATGCCAGCCCCTTGACGGGCGTCGCCATCGTGGGCGCTGACACGGCCAACGGCACGTGGTGGTATTCGGCCAACAACGGCACAAACTGGACCCAGATGGGCACCGTGTCCGATAGCAGCGCGGTGCTGCTTGTCAACAGCGGCAACTCGCGCGTTTACTTCCGCCCCAACGCCGACTACAACGGCACGGCCACGCTCACCATCCGCGCCTGGGACCAGACCAGCGGCACCAATGGTGCAACCGCCGACGCCAGCGTCAACGGCGGCATCACGGCTTTCTCGTCCGCCACCAGCGCGGTCAGCATCACGGTCAATACCGTCACCGATATCTCGGCGGACAACGTCACCACCGCCGAAGATACGGCGGTGACCATCAACGTATTGGCCAACGACACCTTCGAGAACAGCGGCCGTGTGGTCACTGCCATCAACGGCAGCGCCATCACCGCGGGCGGCCCCGCGGTCAGCGTCACCAATGGATCGGTGGTGTTGAATGTGGACGGCACGATAACGTTCACGCCGGCCGCCGACTTTCCCGGCACGGCCGGGTCGACCAATGCTGTCTTCACCTATACGGTGACGTCCGGCGGCGTGTCGGAGACGGCCAACGTTACGGTCAACGTGACGCAGGTGCAGGACGCGCCGCGTGTCGATCTGGACGGCTCGGTGGCGGGTTCGAACTACAGCACCACCTACGACCAGACCAAGGTCGCGATCGGCAAACTGGTGTCGGTGACCGACCCCGAGAACAACGACCTGGCGTCCATGACGATCACCTTGTCGGGCGCCACGGCGGCAGACAGCCTGGCGCTGGGCGGCACCGTACCCAACATCACGGCCAGCTACAACAGCGTCACGGGCGTACTGACGTTGACGGGCAACACCACGCTGGCCAACTACCAGAGCGCTCTCGGCCTGGTCTATTACACGACCACGTCCGGCTCCACGGCCACGCGTACCATCTCGGTACAAGCCATCTCCGGCACCGCGCCCACCGCGTCCAATGTGGCGGTGGCCACCATTACGCCCATCGACACCGATAGCGATGGCGTGGCCAACGCGGCCGACCTGGACGATGACAACGACGGCATCCTGGACGCGGAAGAATCCAAGAACATCCCTGTTTCGCTCGTAGACGGTTCCATGGAAGGCGCATTGGGCATTGCGGGAACCGAGGCAACCGGACTGAACGGTGACATCACCGGCACCGGCTTTACGGTTACCGACCCCACGCCCGACACCTGGAAGGGTCCCTTCTCTTTGTTGGGATCGGGCTTTGGTGGCCCGGGCGCGTTGAATGGCGTGCCGGGCGCGGCGCAAGGTCAGGTGTTCATGGCTATGTATAGCGGCATCGTGGAAGAAGCCGCGCAAATAGCGGTTCCGGTTTCGGCGGGCATCCAGGTGGGTGACGTGGTACGTGTCACGTTCCAGGAGATTTTTGGCGGCGTCAACGGTGTTACCGACGCCAACCTGCAAGCCTATTTTGTTCTTACCATCGACGGGGTCGCCTACAACGCCGACACGCTGGTGTACGCCGGCAACGTTGTCAAGACCTGGTCGACTGGCGTCATCACGTTCATTGCCACGACGAACGCGCCCGTCATCGAATTCTCGATCATCCGACCGTTTGGGGGCGACGGCGCGTACTTCGGCCTGGACGATGTCCAGGTCTACAAGATGAGCGCGCTGACCGCCGCGCAGGATCGCGACGGCGACGGCCTGGTTGATCGGCTGGACCTGGACAGTGACAACGACGGCATCGCCGATAACGTTGAAGCGCAAAGCACGGCAGGCTACAAGCCGCCCAGCGGCCAGGGCCTGAGCATGGTCGACGTGGACCACGACGGCCTGGACGACCGCTACGACGCCGACACGACCAGCGCCAACAAGACCACGGCCGCTGCCAGCCTGGGCCTGACACCGGTGGACTCCGACGGCGACGGCACCACCGACGTCTACGACGCGGACAGCGACAACGACGGCACAGCCGACGTGGCCGAGCGTGGCGACGGCCAACCCACGTCCGTCACCAGCACCATCGACACCGACCAGGACGGCCTGCTGGACATCTTCGAACACGGCACCGTCAACGACGGCTTTGCCGTGCAGGACGGCAACGTCATCACCAGCGGCAGCGGCCTGACCGCCACCGTCACCGGCTTCACCCTGGCCGATAGCGACGGGGACATCCTGGCCAACGGCAGCAACGCCCAGGCCCTGAGCGCCGACCTTAACTGGCGTGACAACTTCGTCGGCATCGCGCCGCCCGTGGCGCAAGCGGATTCCGCGACCGCCGTGGAAGACACGCTGCTGTCAGTCTCGGCGGCGGCGGGTCTGCTGGCCAACGACACCTTCAACCGCAACGGCAGCGTCACCGCCGCCAGCTATGACAGCAACGCCGATGGCACGCCGGACACGACGATCACGCTGGGCGTCGCGACGACGCTGGTGCGCAACGGCGTTCCCACGGGCACGCTGACGCTGAACGCGGACGGCTCCTATACCTTCACCTCGGCCTCCAACTACGACGGCCTGGTGCCGCTGGTGCGCTACACCATCACCACGCCGGGCGGCAGTTCCAACGCCGATCTGTCGCTGGCCATTACGCCGGTGAACGACGCGCCTGTGCTGGCGGATACGAGCCTGACCGTGGTGGGCGTCATGCCGACCAACGGCGCGCCGAGCAACCAGGTGGGCATCCTGGTGTCGGACCTGGTGGGCGGCGTCACGGACGCCGACACCGGCGCGGTCAAGGGCGTTGCCGTGACGGCCATCAACAGTTCCGGCACGCTGTACTACTCGTTGGATAACGGTGCCAACTGGACGCAGGTCACGACGTTGACCGAAGGCACGGCCCGCCTGCTGGCGGCCGATGGCGCGACGCGCCTGTACTTCCGGCCCAACTCGGGGGTCTTGGGCAATGTGGCCAATGCGCTGACCATCCGTGCCTGGGACCGCACCAGCGGCACCAATGGCGCCACGGGCGACGCGACGGTCAACGGTGGCTCGACCGCATTCTCGGCCGCGACGGACACCATTGCGATGCGCGCAAACACCGCACCGGTGCTCGATACGTCGCCGGACCTGCTGTACACGGGCCTGGAAGACGCGCCGGTGCCCACCGGCGCGGTGGGCGTGCTGGTTTCCCAATTCACGGTCGGCTTGACCGATGCGGATGCGGGCGCGCTCAAGGGCGTTGCGATCATCAGCATCACGGGCACGCACGGCGATTGGTGGTATTCGCTGGATGGCGGCGCCACGTGGGCCGCGATGGGCGCCGTGTCGGGGACCAACGCGCTGTTGTTGCCCGACAACCCCAATGCACGGATTTACTACGTGCCGGATGCCGGCTTTTCGGGCGATGCGACCATCGAAATGACGTTGCGCGGATGGGACCAAAGTTCCGGCACGGCCGGCACCAAAGTCAATATCGGCTCGTCAAATGCGTTCTCAAGCGCCAGTGACTCCGTCAGGGTCTTCATCACGGACGTCAACGATGCGCCGGTGCTGAACGCGGCCACTCGCACGCTGACGACCATCAACGAAGACCTGAACGCCAGCGTGCCCGCGCCCGTGCCCACCGGCGCGGTCGGTTCGTCGGTCAACAACTTCATCGGCTCGACCTCGGACGCCGACAGTGGCGCGCTGAGCGGCGTGGCGATCATTGGCGCCGACACGACCAATGGCACCTGGTGGTATTCGATCAACAACGGCACGAACTGGACGCAGATGAGCGCGGTGTCCAACAGCAGCGCCTTGCTGCTGGCCAACAGCGGCAATTCGCGCGTGTACTTCCGCCCCAACGCGGATTACAACGGCACCGCCACGCTGACGATCCGCGCCTGGGACCAGACCAGTGGCACCAATGGCGGCACCGCCGACACCAGCGTCAACGGCGACGCCACCGCCTTCTCCGTCGCGACAAGTTCGGTGGGGCTGACCATTACCGCCGTTGCCGATATCGCGGCGGACACAGCCACCACCGCCGAAGACACGGCAATCACCATCAACGTGCTGGCCAACGATACCTTCGAGAACAGCGGCCGTATCGTCTCCGCCATCAACGGCACCCCGATCACCGCGGGCGGCGCGGCAGTGGCCGTCACCAACGGCTCGGTGGTATTGAACGCCGACGGCACGCTGACCTTCACGCCCGCCGCCGACTATCCCGGCACCGCGGCCTCGGGCAACGTCGTGTTCTCGTATACGGTCACGTCCGGAACCATCACCGAGACCGCGAACGTCACGGTCACCGTGACCCAGGTTCAGGATGCGGCGCGCATCGACCTCAATGGCGCCACCGCCGGGTCGAATCACACCGCCACGTACGATCAAACCGCCGTCGCCATCGGCAACCTGGTGTCGGTCACCGACCCCGAGGGCAACAACCTGGCATCGATGACGATCACCCTGTCGGGCGCCACGGCGGCCGACACCCTGGCGCTGGGCAGCGCCGTGGCCGGCATCACGGCCAGCTACAACAGCGGCACGGGCGTGCTCACGTTAAGCGGCAACACGACGCTGGCCAATTACCAGACCGCGCTGGGTCTGGTCACGTTCACCACCACGTCCGGCTCGACCGCCGCGCGCACCATCTCGGTACAAGCCACGTCGGTCGCGGCGCCCACCGCGTCCAACGTGGCGGTCGCCACCATCACGCCGCTGGATACCGACGGCGATGGCGTGGCGAACGTGGCCGACATCGACGACGACAACGACGGCATCCTGGACATCAACGAAACCAACAGCACCGACTCGGACGGCATCGTCGACCGCCTGGATCTGGATAGCGACAACGACGGCATTACCGACAATGTGGAAGCCCAGAGCACGGCGGCCTACAAGCCGCCCAGCGGCCAGGGCTTGTCCATGGTGGACGTGGACCAGGACGGCCTGGACGACCGCTACGATGCCGATACCACCAGCGCCAGCAAAAAGACCGCGGCGTCCAGCCTGGGCTTGACGCCGGTGAACACGGACGGCGACAGCCTGGCCGACTATCGGGATACCGATAGCGACAACGACGGCACGGCTGACGTGGCCGAGCGCGGCGACGGTCAGCCGACTTCGGTGACCAGCACCACCGACACCGATCAGGATGGCTTGCTGGACATCTTTGAACACGGCACCGTCAACGACGGATTCGCAGTGCAGGACGGCATCGTCAACACCAGCGGTTCGGGTCTGACGACCACCGTCGTGTCATTCAACCTGTCCGATACCGACTTGGATACGGCGGTCAACGGCAGCAACGCCGTGCCGCTGACGCGCAACTTCGACTGGCGCGACAGCGTCAACGCACCCGTCATCGACCTGAATTCGACGGTGGGCGCGGCAGACGGCACGCTGGCGTACAGCGGCACCCAAACGGGCGCCGGCGCCGCCGTGAACGTTGCAACGGCCACGGCCGACGTCACGGATTTTGGCGACAACGACATCCAGCAGCTGGCCATCACCGTGTCGGGCGTGCAGGACGGCGCCAACGAGGTCATCACCTTGGGCGGCGCCAGCTTCACGCTGAACGCCTCGTCGTCGAACACGGTGACCGTCAACAGCGTGGCATTGCTGGTCAACTACACCGTCGCCGGCGGGTTCGTCATTACACGCAACGGCGGCGGCGTCATCGCCGACACCGTGCTGGACACCCTGGTGCGCGGCGCGACCTACCGCGACACCTTGTTGTCGGCCACGGCCGGTGCGCGTCTGCTGAACTTCACCGTGACCGACACCGGCGGTTCCGTGTCGGCCACGGCGGTGTCGACCATCGTGGTCACGCCGGGCAACCGCCCGCCCGTGCCCGCCGACCCGGCTATCTTGGGCCAGACCTTCAACGCGGCCACCGGCAACTACGCCGTCAGCGCCACGGAAGACACGGCCTTCACCGGGCGCGTGTCCGCCACCGACCCGGACAACGACACCCTGGCCTATGCGGTGTCGACGCAACCGGTCCACGGCCTGGTCATCATCAACACCTCGACGGGCGTGTACACGTACACCCCGGGCGTGGACTACAACGGCAGCGACAGTTTCGTGGTGACGGTGTCGGACGGCCACGGCGGCACCGTGCAGTCCACGGTGACCTTGACCGTGGCGGCGGTAGCGGACATCGCCAACGACTCGGTCACGACCAATGAGGACACCTCGGTCAACATCGCCGTCAACGCCAACGATTCCTTCGAGGACGCCACGCACGCCATCACCGCCATCAATGGCGGCGCGGTCGTCGTCGGTACGCCGGTGGCGGTCAGCAACGGCTTCGTGACGCTGAAGGCGGATGGCACCCTGGACTTCGCGCCTGCCGCCAACTACAACGGCGCCACCAGCTTCACCTATACGGTGACATCGGGCGGCGTCACGGAAACGGCAACGGTGAACGTCACCGTGACGGCGGTCAATGACGTCCCGGTTTTGGTCGACCCGGCGGTAGCGGGTCAGGTGTTCAACGCCGCCACCGGCGGCTACGCGGTCGGCACCCTGGAAGACGCGGCGGTCAGCGGTCGGGTTGCGGCAACCGACGTGGACGGCGATACGTTGGCCTACTCGGTGTCGACGCAGCCCACGCATGGCGTGGTGACCATCAACGCGACGACGGGCGCCTACACCTACACGCCCACCGGGGACTACAACGGCAGCGACAGCTTCGTGGTGAGCGTCAACGATGGCAACGGCGGCCTGGTGCAAAGCACCGTTTCGGTAACGGTATCGGCGGTGGTGGATATTGCCAGCGACACGGTCACCACCGCCGAAGACACGGCCATCAATATTGCCGTACTGGCCAACGACTCGTTCGAAGGTTCCAGCCCCGCCATCACCGCCATCGACGGCACGTCCGCCGTGGTGGGAACGCCGATCAGTGTCGCCAACGGATCAGTGACCTTGCTGGCCAATGGCACCTTGAACTTCCTGCCGTCGGGCAACTACAACGGCACCACCAGTTTCACCTACACGGTCACCTCAGGCGGCGTGACCGAGACTGCCACGGTGACGGTCAACGTTACCCCGGTCAACGATATCCCGGTGCTGCTGGATCCGCGTGTCGGCAACCAGGCGTACGACCCGGTGACGGGCAACTACCAGAACTCTACGCAGGAAGACACGGCTATCATCGGCCAGATCTCCGCACTGGACACCGACGGCAACCCGGTGACTTACACCGTCAGCACGACGCCCGCTCATGGCGCGGTGGTCATCAACGCCACGTCGGGCTCGTATACGTATACGCCAACGGCCGACTTCTACGGCACCGACAGTTTTGTCGTGACGGTGTCGGACGGTTTTGGCGGCGTCTTGCAGACGACGGTCACCATGACGGTGTCGGCGGTGGTGGATATCGCGGGCGACTCGGTCACGACCAATGAAGACACGACGGTGAACATTGCCGTCAATGCGAATGACAGCTTCGAAAATGCCGGTCACGCCATCACGGCGATCAACGGCAGCGCGGTTGTGGTCGGTACGCCGATTGCGGTGAGCAATGGCTCGGTGACCTTGAAGGCCGACGGCACCTTGGACTTCGCGCCGACGGCCAACTACAACGGCTCGACCAGCTTCACGTACACCGTGACTTCCGGCGGCGTTACGGAAACGGCGACGGTTTCGGTCAGCGTCACCGCTGTGGCGGATGCGCCGATGACGGTGGACCCTGCCGTTCCGGGCCAAACCTTCGATTCGGCTACCGGCAACTACGCGACCAGCACCACGGAGGACACGGCCGTCATTGGCCGGGTGTCGGCAGTGGATGGCGACGGAGACACGCTGGCCTACAGCGTGGGCACGGCGCCCGCGCATGGCTCGGTCACCGTCAATGCCACGACGGGCGCGTATACGTACACGCCGACGGCGGACTACTACGGCAGCGACAGCTTCGTCGTCGCGATCTCTGATGGCACGGGCAACGTCAGCTTGTCGACGGTCAGCGTCACGGTCTCGGCGGTGGTGGATATCGCCAACGACTCTGTCACGACGAACGAGGACACGACGGTCAATATCGCCGTCAACGCCAACGACAGCTTCGAAAACGCAGGCCATGCCATCACAGCCATCAACGGCAGCGCGGTAGTGGTTGGCACGCCGATCCTGGTCAGCAACGGCTCGGTGACGTTGAAGGCAGACGGCACCTTGGACTTTGCGCCAGCCGCGAACTACAACGGCTCGACCAGCTTCACCTATACGGTGACCTCGGGCGGGGCAACCGAAACGGCAACGGTCACTGTCACGGTCACCGCTGTTGCGGATGCGCCAATGACGGTGGACCCCGCCGTTCCGGGTCAAACCTTCGACCCGGCGACCGGCAATTACGCGACCAGCACCACGGAAGACACGGCCGTCACCGGCCAGGTCTCGGCCATCGACGGCGATGGCGATACGCTGACCTACAGCGTGTCGACCACCGCCGCACACGGCACGGTGACAGTGAATCCGGCAACGGGCGTCTACACCTACACGCCGACGGCGGACTACTACGGCAGCGACAGCTTCGTCATCGGCATCAGCGATGGCACGGGCAACGTCAGCCTGTCCACCGTCAGCGTCACGGTGTCGGCGGTGGTGGACATTGCCAACGACACGATCACCACCAACGAAGACACGACGGTGAACATCGCCGTCAACGCCAACGACAGCTTCGAAAACGCAGGCCATGCCATCACAGCCATCAACGGCAGCGCGGTAGTGGTTGGCACGCCGGTCCTGGTCGGCAATGGTTCGGTGACCTTGAAGGCCGACGGCACCTTGGACTTCGCCCCGGCCGCGAACTACAACGGCTCGACCAGCTTCACGTATACCGTGACCTCGGGCGGGGCAACCGAAACCGCAACGGTCACTGTCACGGTCACCGCTGTCGCGGATGCTCCGATGACGGTGGACCCCGCCGTTCCGGGCCAAACCTTCGACCCGGCAACCGGCAACTACGCCACCAGCACCAACGAGGATACGGCCGTCATCGGCCGCGTCTCGGCCGTGGATGGAGACGGCGACACGCTGACCTACAGCGTGGGCACGGCGCCCACGCATGGCTCAGTCACGGTCAATGCCACGACGGGCGCGTACACGTACACGCCGACGGCGGACTACTACGGCAGCGACAGCTTCGTGGTGTCGATCTCGGATGGCACGGGCAACGTCAGCTTGTCGACGGTCAGCGTGACGGTGTCGGCGGTGGTGGACATTGCCAACGACACCATCACCACCAACGAGGACACGACCGTAAACATCGCGGTCAACGTGAACGACACCTTCGAGAACGCTGGCCATGCCATCACGGCGATCAACGGCAGCGCGGTCGTGGTCGGTACGCCGATTGCGGTGAGCAACGGTTCGGTGACCTTGAAGGCCGACGGCACTTTGGATTTTGCGCCGACAGCCAACTACAACGGCTCGACCAGCTTCACGTACACCGTGACTTCCGGTGGCGTCACGGAAACCGCGACGGTCAATGTCACGGTGACCGCAGTGGCGGATGCACCGATGACGGTGGACCCGGCGGTCCCGGGTCAGACCTTCGACCCGGCCACGGGCAACTACGCCACCAGCACCACCGAGGACACGGCCGTTATTGGCCAAGTCTCGGCGGTGGATGGGGACGGCGACACGCTGACGTACAGCGTCTCCGGCGCGGCTGCCCACGGCACGGTAACGGTGAACCCGGCAACGGGCGCCTACACCTACACGCCGACGGCGGACTACTACGGCAGCGACAGCTTCGTCGTCAGCATCAGCGACGGCACGGGCAACGTCAGCCTGTCGACGGTCAGCGTGACGGTGTCGGCGGTGGTGGATATTGCCAACGACACGATCACGACAAGCGAGGACACGACGGTGAACATCGCCGTCAACGGCAACGACACCTTCGAGAACGCCGGCCACGCCATCACGGCAATCAACGGCAGCGCGGTCGTGATTGGCACGCCGATCCTGGTCAGCAACGGCTCGGTGACCTTGAAGGCCGATGGCACCTTGGACTTTGCCCCAGCTGCGAACTACAACGGATCGACCAGCTTCACCTACACGGTGACCTCTGGCGGGGCAACCGAGACCGCAACGGTCACTGTCACGGTGACTGCCGTGGCAGATGCCCCGATGATGGTGGATCCTGCTGTTGCGGGTCAAACCTTCGACCCGGCCACGGGCAACTACGCCATCACCACCACGGAGGACACGGCCGTCACCGGTCAGGTCTCGGCGGTGGATGGCGACGGAGACCCGCTGGCCTACAGCGTCGGCACCGCCGCCGCGCATGGCACGGTAACAGTGAATCCGGCAACGGGCGCCTACACCTACACGCCGACGGCGGATTACTACGGCAGCGACAGCTTCGTCGTCAGCATCAGCGACGGCACGGGCAACGTCAGCCTGTCCACGGTCAGTGTCACTGTCTCGGCGGTCGTCGATATTGCCAACGATTCGGTCACGACGAACGAGGACACGACGGTCAACATCGCCGTCAATACGAACGACAGCTTTGAAAACCCCGGCCACGCCATCACGGCGATCAACGGCAGCGCGGTGGTCGTCGGCGCGCCGATCCTGGTCAGCAACGGCTCGGTGACGTTGAAGGCGGACGGCACTTTGGACTTTGCGCCAGCTGCGAACTACAACGGCTCGACTAGCTTCACCTACACGGTGAATTCTGGCGGGGCAACCGAAACCGCAACGGTCACTGTCACGGTCACCGCCGTGGCGGATGCACCGATGACGGTGGACCCAGCAGTTCCGGGTCAGACCTTCGACCCGGCCACCGGCAACTACGCGACCAGTACCGTCGAAGACACAGCCGTCAACGGCCAAGTCTCGGCCATCGACGGCGACGGCGATCCGCTGACGTACAGCGTATCGACGACCGCCGCGCACGGCACGGTGACTGTCAACGCCGCAACCGGCGTCTACACCTACACGCCGACGGCGGACTACTACGGCAGCGACAGCTTCGTCATCGGCATCAGCGATGGCACGGGCAACGTCAGCCTGTCCACCGTCAGCGTCACGGTGTCGGCGGTGGTGGACATTGCCAACGACACGGTCACGACGAACGAGGACACGACCGTAAACATCGCGGTCAACGCGAACGACACCTTCGAGAACGCCGGCCACGCCATCACGGCGATCAACGGCAGCGCGGTGGTGGTAGGAACACCGATTGCGGTGACCAATGGTTCGGTCACGCTCAAAGCCGACGGTACCTTGGACTTCGCGCCCACGGCCAACTACAACGGCTCGACCAGCTTCACCTACACGGTGACCTCTGGCGGGGCAACCGAAACCGCAACGGTCACTGTCACGGTCACCGCTGTTGCGGACGCGCCGATGACGGTGGACCCAGCAGTTCCGGGTCAAACCTTCGATCCGGCGACCGGCAACTACGCCACCACCACCACGGAGGACACGGCTTTCACCGGCCAGGTCTCGGCGGTGGACGGCGATGGAGACACGCTGGCCTACAGCGTGGGCGCGGCGCCCACGCATGGCTCAGTCACCGTCAATGCCACAACGGGCGCGTACACGTACACGCCGACCGCCGATTACTACGGCAGCGACAGCTTCGTCATCAGCATCAGCGACGGCACGGGCAACGTCAGCTTGTCGACGGTCAGTGTCACGGTGTCGGCGGTGGTGGATATTGCCAACGACACGGTCACGACGAACGAGGACACGACCGTAAACATCGCGGTCAACGCGAACGACACCTTCGAGAACGCAGGCCATGCGATCACAGCCATCAACGGCAGCGCGGTAGTGGTTGGCACGCCGATCCTGGTCAGCAACGGTTCGGTGACCTTGAAGGCCGACGGCACCTTGGACTTCGCGCCAGCCGCGAACTACAACGGCTCGACCAGCTTCACCTATACGGTGACCTCGGGCGGGGCAACCGAAACCGCAACAGTCACTGTCACGGTCACCGCTGTTGCGGATGCGCCAATGACGGTGGACCCCGCCGTTCCGGGTCAAACCTTCGATCCGGCGACGGGCAACTACGCCACCAGCACACCCGAGGACACGGCCGTCGTTGGCCAGGTCTCGGCGGTGGACGGTGATGGTGACACGCTGACCTACAGCGTGGGCACGGCGCCCGCGCACGGCTCAGTCACCGTCAACGCCACGACGGGCGCATATACGTACACGCCAACGGCGGACTACTACGGCGCCGACAGCTTCGTGGTGTCGATCTCGGACGGCACGGGCAACGTCAGCCTGTCTACCGTCAGTGTCACCGTGTCGGCGGTGGTGGACATTGCGGGCGACACGGTCACGACCAACGAAGACACCACGGTCAATATCGTGGTCAACGGCAACGACAGCTTCGAGAACGCGGGTCATGCCATCACAGCCATCAACGGCAGCGCGGTCGTGGTGGGAACGCCGATTGCGGTGAGCAATGGTTCGGTGACGTTGAAGGCCGACGGCACCTTGGACTTTGCGCCGGCCGCCAACTACAACGGATCGACGAGCTTCACGTATACAGTCACCTCTGGCGGGGCGACCGAGACGGCAACGGTCACTGTCACGGTCACCGCTGTTGCGGATGCACCGATGACGGTGGACCCCGCCGTTCCGGGCCAGACCTTCGACCCGGCGACGGGTAACTACGCCACGAGCACTGCTGAGGACACAGCCGTCACCGGCCAGGTTTCGGCAGTGGACGGCGACGGCGACCCGCTGACGTACAGCGTGTCGACCACCGCCGCGCACGGCACGGTGACAGTGAATCCGGCAACGGGCGCCTACACCTACACGCCGACGGCGGATTACTACGGCAGCGACAGCTTCGTCATCAGCATCAGCGATGGCACGGGCAACGTCAGCCTGTCGACGGTCAGTGTCACGGTGTCGGCGGTGGTGGATATCGCGGGCGACACGGTCACGACCAATGAGGACACGACGGTCAACATCGCGGTCAACGCGAACGACACCTTCGAGAACACCGGCCATGCCATCACGGCGATCAACGGCAGCGCGGTCGTGGTTGGCACGCCGATAGCGGTGGCCAACGGCTCGGTGACCTTGAAGGCCGACGGTACCTTGGACTTCGCGCCCGCGGCCAACTACAACGGCTCGACCAGCTTCACCTACACGGTGACTTCTGGCGGGGCAACCGAAACGGCAACGGTTACTGTCACGGTCACGGCTGTGGCGGACGCGCCGATGACGGTGGACCCTGCAATTCCGGGTCAGACGTTCGATCCGGCAACCGGCAACTACGCCACCAGTACTGCCGAAGATACCGCCGTCACCGGCCAGGTCTCGGCCATCGACGGCGACGGCGACACGCTGACGTACGGCGTGTCGACCACCGCCGCGCACGGCACGGTAGCGGTGAACCCGGCGACGGGTGTCTACACCTACACGCCGACCGCCGACTACTACGGCAGCGATAGCTTCGTCATCAGCATCAGCGATGGCACGGGCAACATCAGCTTGTCGACGGTCAGCGTCACGGTGTCGGCGGTGGTGGATATCGCGGGCGACACGATCACGACCAACGAGGACACCACGGTCAATATCGCGGTCAACGCGAACGACACCTTCGAGAACGCCGGCCACGCCATCACGGCGATCAACGGCAGCGCGATCATCGTCGGTACGCCGATTGCAGTGAGCAACGGTTCGGTGACCTTGAAGGCCGACGGCACCTTGGACTTCGCCCCGGCTGCGAACTACAACGGCGCGACCAGCTTCACGTATACGGTCACCTCTGGCGGCGCGACCGAGACGGCAACGGTCACTGTCACGGTCACGGCTGTGGCGGACGCGCCGATGACGGTGGACCCGGCCGTTCCGGGTCAAACCTTCGATCCGGCGACGGGCAACTACGCCACTAGCACCACCGAGGACACGGCAGTGATAGGCCAGGTCTCGGGGGTGGACGGCGATGGAGACACGCTGGCCTACAGCGTGGGCACGGCGCCCACGCATGGCTCAGTCACAGTCAATGCCACGACGGGCGCGTACACGTACACGCCGACGGCGGATTACTACGGCAGCGACAGCTTCGTGGTGGCGATCTCGGACGGCACGGGCAACGTCAGCTTGTCGACGGTCAGCGTCACGGTGTCGGCGGTGGTGGACATTGCCAACGACACGGTGACAACGAACGAGGACACGACCGTCAACATTGCCGTCAATACGAACGACAGCTTCGAGAACGCAGGCCACGCCATTACGGCGATCAACGGCAGCGCGGTCGTGGTTGGCACGCCGATAGCGGTGGCCAACGGTTCGGTGACCTTGAAGGCCGACGGCACCTTGGACTTTGCCCCAGCTGCGAACTACAACGGCGCGACCAGCTTCACGTATACGGTCACCTCTGGCGGCGCGACAGAGACGGCAACGGTCACTGTCACGGTGACCTCCGTTGCGGATGCACCGATGACGGTGGACCCAGCAGTTCCGGGTCAGACATTCGACCCGGCTACCGGCAACTACGCGACCAGCACCACGGAGGACACGGCCGTCACCGGCCAGGTCTCGGCCATCGACGGCGACGGCGATCCGCTGACGTACAGCGTATCGACCACCGCCGCGCACGGCACGGTGACGGTCAACGCCGCAACCGGCGCCTACACCTACACCCCGACGGCGGATTACTACGGCAGCGACAGCTTCGTCATCAGTATCAGCGACGGCACGGGCAACGTCAGCTTGTCGACGGTCAGCGTCACGGTCTCGGCGGTGGTGGATATCGCGGGCGACACCATCACCACTAACGAGGACACGACGGTCAACATCGCCGTCAATACGAACGACAGCTTCGAAAACGCCGGCCATGCCATCACAGCCATCAACGGCAGCGCGGTCGTGGTCGGCACGCCGATCGCGGTCACCAATGGCTCGGTGACCTTGAAGGCCGATGGCACCCTGGACTTTGCCCCGGCCGCCAACTACAACGGCACGACCAGCTTCACTTACACGGTCACCTCCGGAGGCGCGACCGAAACAGCCACCGTCACGATCACGGTGAGCCCGGTTGCGGATGTGCCGATGGTGGTGGACCCGGCAGTTCCGGGTCAGACGTTCGATCTGGCCACCGGCACCTACGCCGTCAGCACCAATGAAGACTCGCCCGTCTCGGGCCAGGTGTCGGCGGTGGACGGGGATGGCGACCCGCTGGCCTACAGCGTCAGCACCACGGCCTTGCATGGCAGCGTGTCGATCAACGCCGCCACCGGCGCCTACACCTACACGCCGACGGCCGATTACTACGGCAGCGACAGCTTCGTCATCAGCATCAGCGATGGCACGGGTAATGTCACGCTGTCGACGGTCAATGTGACGGTGGCAGCGGTTGTGGACATTGCCAACGACACGGTGACGACCAATGAAGACACCACGGTCAACATCAACGTCAACGCCAACGACAGCTTCGAGAGCTCGGGCCACGCCATCATGGCAATCGACGGTAACGCCGTCGTGGTGGGATCGCCGATTCTGGTGGCCAACGGTTCGGTCACGCTGAAGGCGGACGGCACCCTGGACTTCGCGCCGGCTGCCAACTTCAACGGCTCGACCAGCTTCACGTATACGGTCACATCGGGCGGAGGCGTCGAGACGGCGACGGTCACGGTAAGCGTGACGGCGGTTGCCGACGCGCCGATGACGGTGGACCCTGCCGTTCCGGGGCAGACCTTTGATCCGGCCACCGGCAACTATGCCACCAGCACCGCCGAGGACACGGCTGTCACCGGCCAAGTTTCGGCGCTGGACGGCGACGGCGACACGCTGACGTACGGCGTGTCGACCACCGCCGCGCATGGCACGGTAACGGTGAACCCGGCGACGGGTGCCTACAGCTACACCCCGACCGCCGATTACTACGGCAGCGACAGCTTCGTCATCAGCATCAGCGATGGCACGGGCAACGTCAGCTTGTCGACGGTCAGCGTGACGGTGTCGGCGGTGGTGGATATTGCCAACGATACGGTGACGACCAATGAAGACTCCACGGTCAACATTGCCGTCAATACGAACGACACCTTTGAAAACGCCGGCCATGCCATCACAGCCATCAACGGCAGCGCGGTGGTGGTGGGGACGCCGATCTCGGTGGCCAACGGTTCGGTGACCTTGAAGGCCGATGGCACGTTGGACTTCGCCCCGGCCGCGAATTACAACGGATCGACGAGCTTCACGTATACGGTGACTTCGGGTGGGGCAACCGAGACGGCAACGGTCAACGTCACGGTCACCGCCGTGGCGGATGCGCCAATGACGGTGGACCCGGCCGTTCCGGGTCAAACCTTCGACCCGGCGACGGGCAACTACGCCACCAGCACGTCCGAGGACACGGCTGTCATCGGGCAGGTGTCGGCAGTGGATGGGGACGGAGATCCGCTGGCCTACAGCGTCGGTACTGCCGCCGCGCATGGCACGGTAACGGTCAACGCCACCACCGGCGCCTACACCTACACGCCAACCGCCGACTACTACGGCAGCGACAGCTTCGTCATCAGCATCAGCGATGGCACGGGCAACGTCAGCCTGTCGACGGTAAGTGTCACGGTCTCGGCGGTGGTGGACATTGCCAACGACACGGTCACGACAAACGAGGACACGCCGGTCAACATTGCCGTCAATACGAACGACAGCTTCGAGAACGCAGGCCACGCCATCACGGCGATCAACGGCAGCGCGGTCGTGGTGGGGACGCCGATTGCGGTGACCAACGGTTCGGTGACCTTGAAGGCCGACGGCACCTTGGACTTCGCGCCGACTGCGAACTACAACGGTTCGACGAGCTTCACCTATACGGTGACTTCGGGTGGGGCAACCGAAACCGCATCGGTCACTGTCACGGTGACTGCTGTGGCGGATGCGCCAATGACGGTGGACCCCGCCGTTCCGGGTCAGACTTTCGACCCGGTGACCGGCAACTACGCGACCAGTACCGTCGAAGACACCGCCGTTACCGGCCAGGTCTCGGCCATCGACGGCGACGGCGACCCGCTGACGTACAGCGTCTCCGGCGCGGCTGCCCACGGCACGGTGACGGTCAACGCCGCAACCGGTGGCTACACCTACACGCCGACCGCCGACTACTACGGCAGCGATAGCTTCGTCATCGGCATCAGCGATGGCACGGGCAACGTCAGCTTGTCGACGGTCAGCGTCACGGTGTCGGCGGTGGTGGACATTGCCAACGACACGGTTACGACGAACGAGGACACGCCGGTCAATATCGCCGTCAATACGAACGACACGTTCGAGAACACAGGCCATGCCATCACGGCGATCAACGGCAACGCGATCATCGTCGGTACGCCGATTGCAGTGAGCAACGGTTCGGTGACCTTGAAGGCCGACGGCACCTTGGACTTCGCACCCGCGGCGAACTACAACGGATCGACCAGCTTCACCTATACGGTGACCTCTGGCGGGGCAACCGAAACCGCAACGGTCACTGTCACGGTCACGGCTGTGGCGGACGCACCGATGACGGTGGACCCGGCTGTTCCGGGTCAGACCTTCGATCCGGCCACCGGCAACTACGCGACCACTGCCGTCGAAGACACCGCCGTCAACGGCCAGGTCTCGGCCATCGACGGCGACGGCGACACGCTGACCTACAGCGTGTCGACCACCGCCGCGCACGGCACGGTGACGGTGAACGCCGCAACCGGTGCCTACACCTACACCCCGACCGCCGATTACTACGGCAGCGACAGCTTCGTCATCGGCATCAGCGATGGCACGGGCAACGTCAGCCTGTCTACCGTCAGCGTCACGGTCTCGGCGGTGGTGGATATCGCGGGCGACGCGATCACTACTAACGAGGACACGACGGTCAACATCGCCGTCAATACGAACGACACGTTCGAGAACGCAGGCCATGCCATCACGGCGATCAACGGCAGTGCGGTGGTGGTGGGCTCGCCGGTCGCGGTGGCCAACGGTTCGGTGACGCTGAAGGCGGACGGCACCTTGGACTTCGCACCCGCGGCGAACTACAACGGATCGACCAGCTTCACCTACACGGTGACCTCGGGTGGGGCAAGCGAGACGGCAACAGTCACCGTCACGGTCACCGCAGTGGCGGATGCACCGATGATGGTGGACCCTGCCGTTCCGGGTCAGACCTTCGACCCGGCCACGGGCAACTACGCCACCAGCACCACCGAGGACACGGCCGTGACTGGCCAGGTCTCGGCCGTGGATGGAGACGGAGACGCGCTGACCTACAGCGTGGGCACCACCGCCGCCCATGGCACGGTGACGGTCAACGCCACGACCGGCGCCTACACCTACACCCCGGCAGCCGACTATCACGGCGGCGACAGCTTCATCATCGCCATCTCGGACGGCACGGGCAACATCAGCCACTCGACAGTCAGCGTGACGATCTCGTCCGTGGTCGACATTGCCGATGACACGATCACGACCAATGAAGACACCCCGGTCAACATCGCCGTCAACGCCAACGACAGCTTCGAGAGCGCGGGTCATGGCATCACCGCCATCAACGGCAGTGCGGTCGTGGTGGGGACGCCAGTAGCGGTGGCCAACGGTTCGGTGACGTTGAAGGCCGATGGCACCCTGGACTTTGCCCCGGCCGCCAACTACAACGGCACGACCAGCTTCACCTACACGGTGACCTCTGGCGGCGCGGTGGAAACGGCAACCGTCACGGTGACGGTGACGGCGGTGGCGGATGCACCGATGACGGTGGACCCGGCGGTTCCGGGCCAAACCTTCGACCCGGCGACGGGTAACTACGCCACCAGCACGTCCGAGGACACGGCCGTCACTGGCCAGGTCTCGGCGGTGGACGGCGACGGCGATCCGCTGGCCTACAGCGTGTCGACCAATGCCGCGCACGGCACGGTGACGGTGAACGCCACAACCGGCGTCTACACCTACACGCCGACGGCGGATTACTACGGCAGCGACAGCTTCGTCGTCAGCATCAGCGACGGCAACGGCAACGTCAGCCTGTCCACGGTGAATGTCACGGTGTCGGCGGTGGTGGACGTTGCCAACGACACGATCACGACCAGCGAGGACACGACGGTCAATATCGCCGTCAACACCAACGACAGCTTCGAAAACACGGGCCACGCCATCACGGCCATCGACGGCACCGCCATCGCGGTAGGCACGCCGGTGGCGGTGACCAATGGCTCGGTCACGCTGCGGGCCGACGGCACCCTGGACTTTACCCCGACGAGCGACTTCAACGGTTCCACCAGCTTCACCTACACAGTGACCTCTGGCGGCGCGGTTGAAACGGCCACCGTCATGGTGACGGTGACGGCCGTGGCGGATGCGCCGATGACGGTGGACCCGGCCGTTGCGGGCCAGACCTTCGACCCGACTACCGGCAACTACGCCACCAGCACCACCGAGGACACGGCCGTCACCGGCCAGGTCTTGGCAGTGGACGGCGACGGCGATCCGCTGACGTACAGCGTATCGACCACCGCCGCGCATGGCACGGTAACGGTCAACGCCGCAACCGGCGTCTACACCTACACGCCGACCGCCGACTACTACGGCGCCGACAGCTTCGTCATCGGCATCAGCGATGGCACGGGCAACGTCAGTTTGTCGACGGTCAGCGTCACGGTATCGGCAGTGGTGGACATCGCCAACGACACGGTCACCACCAACGAGGACACGACGGTCAACATCGCGGTCAACGCGAACGACGCCTTCGACAATGCAGGCCACGCTATTACCGCGATCAACGGCAGCGCGGTAGTGGTGGGCACGACGGTCGCGGTGGCCAACGGTTCGGTGACGTTGAACGCCGACGGCACCCTGGACTTCGCGCCCACTGCCAACTACAACGGCGCGACCAGCTTCACCTACACGGTGACCTCCGGCGGCGTCGATGAGACGGCAACGGTGAACGTGACCGTGACGGCGGTGGCGGACGCGCCGATGACGGTAGACCCGGCCATCCCCGGCCAGACCTTTGACCCGGCTACCGGCAACTACGCGACCAGCACCGTTGAGGACACGGCGGTCAGTGGGCAGGTATCGGCCACCGACGCAGACGGCGACACGCTGGGCTACGGCGTCGGTACCGCGCCGGCGCACGGCACGGTCACGGTCAACGCCACGACCGGCGCCTACACCTACACGCCCACCGCCGACTACTACGGCGCCGACAGCTTCGTCATCAGCATCAGCGATGGCGCGGGCAACGTCAGCCTGTCGACGGTCAGCGTTACGGTGGCGGCGGTGTTGGACATTGCCGACGACACGATCACAACCAGCGAGGACACGACGGTCACGATCGCCGTCAACGGCAACGACAGCTTCGAAAACACGGGCCACGCCATCACGGCGATCGATGGCAACGCCATCGTGGTCGGCACGCCGCTTGCCGTGGCGAACGGCTCGGTCACGCTGAACGTCGACGGCACCTTGGACTTCGCGCCCACGGCCAATTACAACGGTTCCACCAGCTTCACCTACACGGTGACGTCCGGGGGCGCGGTTGAGACGGCAACGGTCACGGTGACCGTGACCGCCGTGGCGGATACGCCGATGACGCTGGATCCGGGAGTTCCGGGCCAGACGTTCGACCCGGCCACGGGCAACTACGCGACCCGCACGTCCGAGGACACGGCTGTCACCGGCCAGGTCTTGGCAGCGGACGGCGACGGCGACACGCTGGCCTACAGCGTATCGACCACCGCCGCGCATGGCACGGTCGCGGTCAACGCCGCAACCGGCGTCTACACCTACACGCCGACGGCGGATTACTACGGCAGCGACAGCTTCGTCATCGGCATCAGCGATGGCACCGGCAACGTCAGCCTGTCCACGGTGACCGTCACGGTGGCGCCGGTGGCGGATATCGCGGGCGACACGGTCACGACCAACGAGGACACCACGGTCAACATCGCCGTTGACGGCAACGACAGCTTTGAGAACGCCGGTCGTGTCATCACGGCAATCGATGGCAACGCGATCACCGTGGGAACGCCGGTCGCGGTGGCCAACGGCTTGGTCACGCTGAACGCCGACGGCACGTTGGACTTTGCGCCGACGGCGAACACCACCGGCTCGACCAGCTTCACGTACACCGTCACCTCGGGGGGCGCCACGGAAACCGCGACGGTCACCGTCAACGTGACCGCCGTACCGGATGCGCCGACCCAGGTGGACCCCGCGGTACCGGGCCAAACCTACGACCCGGTCACCGGCAACTACGCGGTCAGCACCAATGAGGACACGGCGGTCAGTGGCCGGGTGCTGGCGGTGGACGTGGACGGAGATCCGCTGGCCTACAGCGTGTCGACCGCGCCGGCCCATGGCACGGTCACCGTCAACGCCGCAACCGGGGCGTACACCTACACGCCGACCGGCGACTACAACGGCACCGACAGCTTTGTCGTCAGCATCAGCGATGGCACGGGCAACGTCATTGTGGCGACGGTCAATGTGACGGTGGCCGCGGTGGCCGACATTGCCAACGACAGCGTCACCACGCTGGAGGACACGACGGTCAATATTGCCGTCAACGGCAACGACAGCTTCGAGAACGCCGGCCACGCCGTCACGGCGATCAACGGCAACGCCCTGCTGCTGGGCACGCCGATGGCGGTGACGAACGGTTCGGTGGTGTTGAAGGCCGACGGCACGCTGGACTTCATCCCTGCGTCCAACTTCCACGGAGCCACCAGCTTCACCTACACGGTCACCTCGGGTGGCGTGACGGAGACGGCCACGGTGACGGTCAACGTCACGTCGGTCAATGACATCCCCGTGCTGCTGGGCAACCGCGTCGGCGGCCAGGTGTTCGATCCGAACACGGGCGAATTCACGGTGCCGACCTTGGAGGACACGCCGGTTTCCGGCCGCGTGGCGGCGCTGGATACCGACGGCGAACCGCTGAGCTACGCGGTCAGCGGCTTGCCCGCCCACGGCACGGTGACGATCGACGCCGCCACGGGCGCGTATGTCTACACGCCAAGCGGCGACTTCCACGGCAACGACCGCTTTGTGGTGACCATCGCGGACGGCAGCGGCGGCACGTTGCAAGCCGTGGTGAACGTGAGCGTGGCGGCGGTGGCGGATATCGCCGACGACACGGTGACGACCCGGGAGGACACGCCCGTCAATATCGTCGTCAACGGCAACGACACGTTCGAGAACGCCGGGCACGCCGTCACGGCCATCGATGGAACGGCCGCGACGGTGGGGGCGCCGATAGCGGTGGCAAACGGCGTCGTGACGCTGCGCGCCGACGGCAGCTTGGACTTCACGCCCTCGGCCGATTACAACGGCACGACCCAGTTCACCTACAACGCCACGTCCGGCGGGGCCAGCGAAACGGCCACTGTCACCGTGAACGTGACGGCGGTGAACGACAGCCCGGTGGTACCGGCCGTCACGGTAAGTCTGCCGCTGGGAGGCGGCAGCCTGGATGTGCCGGCGAACCAGGGCTTGCTGGCCGGCGCGTCGGACGTCGATGGCGACCCCTTGTTTGTGGCCGACGTCAGCGTGGATGGTGTGCCGGGAAGAACGCCGGCCGGCTCGCCCCTGGCGCTTCCGGGCGCGGGTACGTTGCTGGTCAGGCCCGACGGCAGCTATGTGTTCACGCCGTCAAGCGGCTTCACGGGCGAACTGGTGGTGCGCTACCGCGTCAGCGACGGCAACGGCGGGTTCACGGAGTCGACGTTCACGCTGCGCAACTCGGCATCGTTGTTCACCGAGCAGGACGACTTGCGCTTCGTAGAGGGGGCGGGAGCAAGCGAGTCGGCCATCGGCGGCAATGGCGGCATGGTGGCCAGCGAGGTGAACTCGGTGTTGATCCGGGCGGTAAACGGACTGGGCTCGCTGGACGGCACGCCGGACTTGCAGCAATCGGGTGGAGCAGTGCTGCTGGCCGTCAATGGCGTCAACAGCCTGGACCACCTGGGAAGCTTCACGGGGGTGGGGGCGGTGCTGCAAGCGGTCAACGATATCGACTCGCTGAATGGCATCGACGACATCGGCGCCCGGAGTGGCTTGCATCAGCTGCTGGGCTCCGGCCTGGGCGGCGGGCTGGGAGACGGGCAGGCGGTCTTGTCGACGCTGCCGCTGGGAGCAGGCTTGCAGCTGGACCTGATGGGGCGTGGCGATCAGCTGTTCTTCATCGTCAACGGCGGCGACGGCAAGGCGGACATGCGCATCACGCTGGCCAACGGCGCGGCATTGCCGGGCTGGGTGCAAGCGGAGGGACGTGGCCTCTTGCTGATCAACCGACCGGCCGGCATGGAAACGCTGAGCCTGCGCCTGACTCCCAGGTCAGGGCCCGGAGCCGGGGTGGGCCGTGTCATCACGCTGGATTTCCTGTCTGGCACGATGCGCGAACAGCGCGCGCCGGCCGATCCGGTGTTGCGTCCGCAGACGACGCCGGATGCCAAGCCGGGTGCGTCGCTGGCCGCGCCGGAACGCTTGGCGGGGGCACCGTTCTCGGTGCAACTGGCCCAGGCGGCGCGCCAGCATGACGTGGAGGACATCGCCTTGATGGATCTGCTGGACTGAGGCGCACGAAGTGCACGATGCGCATGACGCGGATGACGTGGATCACGCGCATTGCGTGCAGGGGGCCGAGGCGGGCCGGGGCATTCGTCCCTGCCCGCCTCGGCCCCAGTCCGTTCAGATGGCTTTGAATGTCTTCAGGTGGATGCTGGTCTCGGTGGCCGAGATGCCCTTGAGGGTGCGCAGCCGGTCCAGCACTTCGGACAACTGATCGATGGTGGGCACCCGCAGTTCCGCCAGCAGGTCCCAGCGGCCGTTGGTGTCGTGCAGGCCCGCCACCGCGGGTTCGCCCATCAGCAGGTTCACGATCTTGCGGGTTTCGTGGCCTTCCACGGCGATGCTCATCCACGCCAC
This sequence comes from Achromobacter sp. 1L-A-4-B-C2, assembly GCF_057291955.1. Lineage (NCBI taxonomy): Bacteria > Pseudomonadati > Pseudomonadota > Betaproteobacteria > Burkholderiales > Alcaligenaceae > Achromobacter > Achromobacter sp. 1L-A-4-B-C2. The sequence continues at coordinate 431,725 of NZ_JBXAWP010000004.1, read as the reverse complement.
GATGTCGTCCGTTTCTGACTCGGGGCGCAGGCGCACGGTATAACCGACGATGATGCCGCGCTCTTCAAGCTTGCGGATGCGGTTGTCGATGGTGCCGCGCGATACGTCCAGCTTCTTGGCCAGCGTGGCGATGGACAGGCGGGCGTTCGCGCGCAGCAGGCCCAGCAAGCTCTGGTCTAGCGTGTCCATTGTGCAAAGTGCTAATGTTGGCTGTCGAATTGCCAGAATCTTAGCGTTTCGTGTGGAAAGTTGTCACTATGAATTGATTTGGGCATCGGCCAGAATTTCCTTTCCATAACTTGGGGAGAAAAAAATGACGACATTGCTCACGACGTCGGACGTTGCCACCATCGTGGCCCGATACGGCCCGCGCAAGGTTTTCACCGATCTGCTGGACTATGTGCTGGCCGATTTTCTGCGATGGCAAGAATTCGACAAGTGCGCGCGTGTCGCCAGTCATTCCCCTGCCGGCGTCATCGAACTGATGCCCGCCGCCGACAGCGAGCTGTACAGCTTCAAGTTCGTGAACGGCCACCCCGACAACCCGCAAACCGGCCTGTCCACCGTGATGGCCTTTGGCGCCCTGGCGCAAGTCAGCACGGGCGAACCGCTGCTGATCAGCGAACTGACCCTGACCACCGCCCTGCGCACCGCCGTCACGTCGGCGCTGGCGGCACGCGCGTTGGCCCGGCCCGATTCGCGCTCGATGGCGTTGATTGGCAACGGGGCGCAGGCGGAATTCCAGGCCCTGGCATTTCACTATGTGCTGGGTATTGACGTGTTGCATGTGTACGACGTGGACGCGGACGCGACGCGCAAGCTGCAAGCCAACCTGGCCGCCGTCGCCCCGACGCTGCGCGTGGTCGCGTTTGACGGCACCGCGCAGGCGGTCAAGGGGGTGGACATCGTCACCACCGTCACCGCCGACAAGGCCTACGCCACCATTCTGACCGCCGACATGGTTGAACCCGGCATGCACATCAACGCCTTGGGCGGCGACTGCCCGGGCAAGACCGAACTGCATGCCGACGTGCTGCGCCGGGGCGCTGTCTTTGTCGAATACGAACCGCAGACGCGCATTGAAGGCGACCTGCAACAGATGCCCGCGGATTTTCCGGTGACGGAACTGTGGCGCGTGCTGACGGGGCAGGCGGCCGGCCGCCGCAGCGCTGAAGATGTGACCATCTTCGATTCGGTGGGTTTTGCGCTGGAGGACTTTTCGGCCTTGCGCTGGTTGCGCGACAGCGCCGTCCGATTTGGCATCGGCGCCCGCATTGAAGTGGCGCCGCGATTGCAGGATCCGAAGAATCTGTTCGATGTGGTGCGCGCGGCCACTGACGTGAAGGCCGCGCCGGGGCAGCCATAGCCCCGGCGATTCATCAGCAAAGCGCGATCAGGCGGCGCGCGGGGCGTCAGTGGGCGGCGTGCCGTCGTGGAACATCGTCTTGAGCTGCGAGCGCAGCTCTGGCGAGTCGGCGTGCTTGTGCACGGTGGTGGCATGCTGCACGGCGGCTTCCAGCAATTCGTCGTCGGAATCCGCGGCCAGGGCTACCGAGCAATTCATCTCGCTTGGAAACTCACGGCAGTCGATGTATTTGCGGGTCATGATTGTCTCCTTGCGCAGCGCCCAGGGGCGCTTGCGTAATGGCACATCCGACGCGCGGCATGCGGGGCATCGGGCAGTTGGCGCGTCGCAGCGCACCCGATGATTCCAAAAGTATAGACCCGGGCGCTTACGGCTTTTCTTCTGGCAGTGCGTCATGCGACACCGGGCGGCCCAAGAGGTAACCCTGGAAGTGCGAGCAGCCTTCCTGTGTCAGCCGGTCCAGCTGCGCGGCAGTTTCCACGCCTTCGGCAGTGGTCGGAATGTCCAGGCTGCGCCCGATGCCGTTGATGGCGCGGATGATGGCCAGTGCTTCTTTACTGGATTCGACGTCCTGGGTGAACGATTTGTCGATCTTGATCTTGTCGAAATCGAACGACCGCAGATAGCCCAGCGACGAATAACCCGTGCCAAAGTCGTCCAGCGCCACTTTCACGCCCAGCGCCTTCAAGCGCTTGAGCGTGTTCAGGTTGGAGGCCGAGTTGGCCAGCAGCACCGATTCGGTAATCTCCAGTTCCAGCCGCCGCGCCGGCAGGCCGGACTTGGTCAACGCCGATTCCACCAGCGACACCAGCGCGCTGTTGGTGAATTGGCTGGCCGACAGGTTCACGGCCACCGTTTCGTGGTCGTCCCAGCGCATGGCTTCGGCGCAGGCCTCGTGCAGGGTGAAGGCGCCCAGCTCGTGGATCAGGCCGGTTTCTTCGGCGATGGGAATGAAGTCGCCCGGCATGATCAGGCCCTTGACCGGATGCTGCCAGCGCATCAGCGCTTCGCGTCCGACGATGCGCACGTGGCTGACGTCCAGGATGGGCTGGTAATACAACTGCAATTGCTGACCCATGATGGCCTGGCGCAAGTCCATTTCCATTTCATGGCGCTTGAGCGCGGCGGCCTCCATCTCGGGCTGGAAGAACGCCATGCGGTTGCGGCCGTTGCGCTTGGCTTCGTACAGCGCCATGTCGGCGTAGCGCAGCAGGTGGTCGGCGGTGTACTCGGGCGTCTCGGCCAGCGCGATACCGATACTGACGCTGATTGGCACCGTATGGCCGTCCACTTCAAAGGGCTGGCGCACCGCATCGATCAGCCGTTCGGCCATCTTGCGCACGTCGTCCTGCTGGCCGATGTTGGGCAGCACCACCGCGAATTCGTCACCGCCCAGGCGGGCCAGCGTGTCCTGCTCGCGCAGCACCTTCGGTAGCCGCTTGGCCAAGAGGCGCAGCAGCTCGTCGCCGCAGGGATGGCCCAGCGTGTCGTTCACGCTCTTGAAATTGTCCAGGTCCAGGCACAGCACGGCGGTGCGCCGATCGTCGGCGCAATGGTGCAGCGCCTTGAGCAGCTGCTCGCGGAACAGCCGGCGGTTGGGCATGCCGGTCAGGGTGTCGTGATGCGCCATGTAGCGCACCTGGGCATGTGCCGCGTTCTCGTCCGTGACGTCGTCGGAGATCAGCAGCGCGTAACGCGAGCGCGGGTCGTTGCTGTGAAAAACCAGCGTGCGCGTGCGCAAGGTGCGCATGCCGCGCGCGGTGGTCAGCTCTTCTTCCGCTTCACGCAGGGCGCCGTCCGATCGCAAGGCGTCGTGCGTCAGCCGGTCCAGGAATTCGCACACCGGTTCGGGCAGGCACTGCTGCGCCGTCTTGCCCAGCATTTGGGCGCGCGTGACGCCGAACGTGGCTTCCGCCTGACGGTTGGCCAGCAGGATATTGCGCGACACGGCGTCCATCACCAGCACGCACGACGGGATGTGCGACACCACGGCATCCAGGAAGCTGGATAGCGATGTCAATTCCGAGTTGTAGTGTTCGGCCAGCTCTTTGGCCTTCACCAGCTGCTGTTCGCGTTCACGGCGTTCGGTGACGTCGCGCGTGACCTTGGCAAAGCCGATCAGCTCGCCCTGGTCGTCGCGGATGGCGTCGATCACGACATTGGCCCAGAACAGCGTGCCGTCGCGGCGCACGCGCCAGCCCTCGGCTTCAAAGCGGCCCTGTTCGCGCGCCGTGGCCAGGCCGCGTTGCGGCAAGCCGGCGGCTTGGTCGGCGGCCGTGTAGAAGCACGCAAAGTTCTTGCCGACGATTTGCTCTTGCGTGTAGCCCTTGGCGCGCTGCGCCCCGGCGTTCCAGTTGGCGACTGTGCCGTCCGGGTGCAGCATGTAGATGGCGTAGTCGACGACACCCTGCACAAGGTGCCGGTACATGACGTCGGAATTGTCGATGATCATTGGATGAGGGGGCGGGGGGGAAGCGCCCGCGTCTGGCGGGCCTGGCCGGCGTACGCGTGGGCTGTCCCGCGAATGGAATGAGGGATCTACGGCTTTACGTCGCCGTCTTGGCAATAGTTAAGGCGCGGGCCTGAAAAGGCGTGAATCTAACGAATGTTGTCGTAGAAACACGATTCATTGCATGGGGTGGCGCGGCGGGTCACAGCTTTACCCGCTGGCGCAGCGCGTGCGCGATCATCCCGATGTCGATGTCCTTGCCCGGGTTCTTCAAGCAGAAGTCGTACAGCACGGCCACGTACGCATTGCCCAGCAGCTTGGTGATGGCGCCCGCGGTGGTGGCGGCGATGGTGCCGCCCACGGCGCTGCCCGCGCCCGGGATGAATTTCAGCATGCCCGATACCACCGACCGCCCGATCAGCGTGGCCGCCGACGCACCCAGCGTGGAGGTGACCAGCGTGGTGATGGCGGTGGTGTCCAGCTCCATGCCGAAGGTGATGCCGATCTTGGCGATCATGCCGACCTGGATCGGCACCAGCGCAAACGCGTCCGAAAACGGAATGGGCGCGGCGGCGGCGGACGCGGCCAGGCCGGCTGCCACGTTCACTTCTATCTCAGCCCGCTTTTTTTTTACTTCCAGGGCTTTCTTGTTGCGGGTGGACAGGGCATTGGCGTAGGCGCGCTGCTGGCCCTCGGGGATGTGCTCGGCCGTGACTTCAATCAGCTTGTCCAGGCCCATCGGCGGCAGTTCCGCGTCCAGTTCTTCGATCCATTCCGGCAGCGCGCGCACGGCCACTACCTGCTTGGCGCGCGGCAGAAGCTTGTGCGCCTCGGCAACGAAGGGGCTGTTCTTGCGCGCCTTGGTCAGCACCACCACCACCGGGATGCCGGCGGTGGCCAGCATGTCGGCCAGTTCGATCTCGGCGTCTTCCACGCGGTGGCTGCTGTCCTGGATGCACAGCCAGGCCACATGCACGTGCTTGTCCTGATCGTCGGACGCCGAGCGTTCCTGGATCAAGTCCGTCAGCGCCTGGCGCGAGCGCGCGTAGTCGCCCACTTCCAGGCCGCGCGTGTCGATGATGGTCAGCGGATGGCCGGGCTTGGTGTATTCCTGGGTGGTCTGCGTGACGGGCTTGCCCGCGCCCGTCTTGGCCAGATCGCCGCGAAACACGGCGTTGATCAGCGTGCTCTTGCCGACGCCGGTCTTGCCGGCGATCAGGATGTTGACGCGACCCGCGCCGCGCGTGGCCGTGCTGATGGCGTCGGCGATGGCGTCCTGCAAGGCGGGCGAATCGGGGCGTAGGGGCGGCATGAGCGGTAATAACTGGAAAGGGATTGAGCAACGATATCAGATGAGTCCGACATTCGCGGCAACCGCGATATTTTTCTTGCCACTTCACCGAAGATCCGGGTTGCTTGATGAATCCGGTGCGTGGGCAGGCGCAACGGATCCCATAACCCTATGGCTGCCCTGCGGTAAGGAGACCTCGAAAATGGCGTTGGACATAGGAGTCGTCATGCTCTACCTGGGCGGCATGCTGCTGCTGGGCTGGTACGGCATGCGGCGTGCAAAAACCCAGGAAGACTATCTGGTGGCGGGCCGCAACCTGGGGCCCGGTTTGTACATGGGCACCATGGCGGCCACGGTGCTGGGCGGGGCCAGCACGGTGGGTACGGTGCGGCTGGGATATCAATACGGTATTTCGGGGTTCTGGCTATGCGGGGCGCTGGGGCTGGGCATCATCGTGCTGAACCGGGTGCTGGCCAAACCCCTGCTGAAGCTGCGCATCTTCACGGTGACGCAGATTCTTGAACGGCGCTTCACGGCGGGCGCCAAGCATGTCAGCGCGCTGGTCATGATGGCGTATGCGCTGATGCTGGCGGCCACGTCCGTCATCGCCATGGGCACGGTGATGCAGGTGCTGTTCGACCTGCCGTTCTGGGTGTCGGTCGTGGTGGGCGGCGGCGTGGTCGCGGTGTATTCCACGCTGGGCGGAATGTGGTCGTTGACCCTGACCGACATCGTGCAATTCATCATCAAGACGGTGGGCCTGATGTTCGTGCTGCTGCCCATCTGCCTGATACGGGTGGGCGGCTGGGACCAGCTGGTGGCGCAGCTGCCCGCCGCCAGTTTCAGCCTGACGAACATCGGCTGGGGCACGATCATCACCTACTTCGTCATCTACTTCCTGGGCATCCTGATCGGCCAGGAAATCTGGCAGCGCGTCTTCACCGCCCGCGACGAACGCGTGGCGCGCGTGGCGGGCACCGCCGCCGGGTTGTACTGCATCATGTACGGCCTGGTGGGCGCGGTGATCGGCATGACCGCGAAGGTGCTGCTGCCCGATCTGCCCGACGTCAACCATGCGTTCGCCGCCATCGTGCAGGCGAGCCTGCCGGACGGCATACGCGGCCTGGTCATCGCCGCGGCGCTGGCGGCCATGATGTCCACGGCCAGCGCCGCCATGCTGGCCACGTCCACCGTGCTGGCCGAAGACCTGTTGCCGGCGCTGCGGGGCGGGCGCTCGTTCACCGACGTGCGCGTGCACCGGCTGATCACGCTGCTGGCCGCGCTGTCGGCGCTGGGCGTGGCGTTGGTGGTCGATGACGTCATGAGCGCCCTGACCTGCGCGTACAACCTGCTGGTGGGCGGCATGCTGGTGCCGTTGCTAGGTGCCATCTACTGGCGCCGCGCCACCACCGCCGGCGCAATGGCGGGGATGCTGCTGGGTTGCGCGGCGGCCATTGCGTTCATGGTCAAGGACGGCCTGGCGGCCAACACACCGGTCTACGCGGCGCTTGCGGCCAGCGCCGCCGGCTTTGTGCTGATCAGCCTGCTGGGGCGGGCGGGCGCGCCGTGGGGCGATACACCCGTGCCGCGAGCCGACGCCAAATGAACCTTTTATTTCAGGAGCACATCATGCGCTTTACCCCGGAGCGCCTTGCGGCGCTGCGCGCCCGCTTTGGCGGCGCCAACGAAGCCATCATCCACGACCCGCATTTTCGCGAAGTGGCCGTCAACATCATCGACGGCAGCGGCACGCGCAGCGCGCCCTATGCGGGCATGCCTACCTTGCTGGACGCCCCGGCGCGCCCCATCGACTGGCAAGCGCCCGACTTCGGCGACCTGCAAGTGGCGCTGACCGGCGTGCCGATGGACCTGGGCGCCAGCAACCGCAGCGGTTGCCGCTTTGGGCCGCGCGCGCTGCGCGCCATCGAACGCGTCGGCCCCTACCACCACGTCTTGCGCTGCACGCCCACGCACGACCTGCGCGTGGCCGATATCGGCGATGTGCCGATGCGCAGCCGCTTCAACCTGGAGCAATCACATGAAGATATCGAAACCGCGTACGCCCAGATCCATGCGGCGGGGGTCATTCCGGTTTCGGTGGGGGGCGACCATTCCATTACCCTGCCGATCCTGCGTGCGCTGGGCCGACGCGCGCCGGTCTCGCTGATCCACTTCGATGCGCATTGCGATACGGGCGGCCCGTTCGACGGCAGCCGCTTTCACCACGGTGGCCCGTTCCGCCAAGCCGTGCTGGACGGCGTGCTGGACCCCACGCGCACCATTCAGATCGGCATCCGTGGCGCCGCGGAATACCTTTGGGAATTCTCGTACGAGTCCGGCATGACGGTCATTCACGCGGAAGACATTGCCCGCCTGGGCGTGGATGCCGTGGTCGCGCAGGCGCGCAAGGTCGTGGGCGACACGCCGGTGTACGTCTCGTTCGACATCGATTGCCTGGACCCGGCGTTTGCGCCCGGCACGGGCACGCCCGAGGTGGGCGGCGTGACCGTGCGCGAAGCGCAGGCGATCCTGCGGGCGCTGGCGGGTATCGACATCATCGGGGGCGACGTGGTCGAAGTGGCGCCCGCCTATGACGCCACGGCCAACACCGCGCACGCGGGCGCGCAGATGCTGTTCGAGATCCTGAGCCTGATCAGCGTGCGCCACGCGGGCTGACGACGCGCGCGAACTTTCTTGCATTCCCCTTTCGCTTTGGCGCAAAAGGTAATGGAAGGTACAAACGCACACTCGGCGGCGTGGTGCCGCCGATAGTGCGTTCGTCACGGTAAACATGCACGCTAATGGTGCGCACGGGCCACGCGCGCGCGCAATGCCCTGGGAGGCAGCGCTGGCGCGGGTTTCGCGATATGGGACGGCGACGACGACGGGGCGCGCGCGCAAAAAAAGGGCGCGATCGAATGCCTGCCATGCTGTTACATCACAAATGTTTCGGACGCGTTGGCGGGCATGGCGCCCTCGTAGAATCGGCGCCTCGTAAGGTTTCGCCGCGCTGTCAGCGGCACCGTTCATGACCCGATTTGCCCTCGTTCCCCGTTTGCTCCGGTCGCGCCCGCTGACCAAGGGCTTTCGCTATCTTTACCGCTATACGCGAGCCGGCGCCTATCGGCATAACGAAACCTTGTGGCCGCTGGTGAAAGTACGCCGCGATGCCCGCGACCACGACCGCTTGCTGTCCTGCAACGTGGTCGGCGTGCAAGGCCCGGCTACCTTGCCCCTGGCCGACGTGCCGCGAGACATCACCGGCGACGCCCACCTGATCCTTAGCGGCCCTTCCATTGCTGACATCGACTATGCGCGTTGCCGACTGGGCAACGTGATGGGCGTGAACGGGTCGATTGCGCTGCGGCGCGCGCATCCCTCGTTGCGCTTCGATTACTACGCGATGCTGGACGCGGGCTTTGTGAAGCGCCGGCGCGACTTGGTTGCCGAGGTCTTGTCGCAGGACCTGCTGCTGTTTGTCACGCCCGAGGTGTACCGATGGATTTCGTACTTGTTCGACGCCAAGGCGGTTCGGTGCCGCATTGCGCTGTTCGAGGAAGTGCACCAGCGTGCGCTGCAACCGCGCGCGCAACCCGATGCCCTTGCCGCGCGGTTGGCGCGCGACCCCGAGCTGGTGTTGTTCGACGCGCATCACCCGCAGCACGCGCACGGCTTCAGCCTGAACCCGTCGCGCGGCCTGTTCGGCGGCGGCACGGTGGCCTACACGGCCTTGCAACTGCTGACCTGGATGGGCGCGCGCACGCTGTACCTGCACGGCCTGGACCTGAGCGCCACGGCCGGCCCGCGCTTTTACGAAAGCCCGGGCGCGCAGCTGGCCACCGCGCTGGACCGGCAGTTTGCCGGACATATCGAACCGGCGTTCCGCCAGGCCAGCCGCCTGCTGCGCGCGCACGGCGTCCAGGTCTACAACCTGTCCTTGAATAGCCGCCTGGGCGAGGACGTATTTGAAAAGCGCCACTGGAGCTGTTTGCTCAATCAAGGGGAATCCTCGCCTTCCCCGCAACGGTTCTCGGGCCTATCACGATGAAGATTCTGTACACCAACTTTCACCAGGGCGATGGCGGCGGGCACACCACCTACGTCATGTCCCTGGCACGCATGCTGCGCCAACGCGCCCAGATTACCGTGGCCGCGCCGCTTGGCAGCCGCCTGCTGGCCGAAGCCCACGCCTTGCCCGGCGTGCACTCCGTTGACCTGGAGTTCAAGGGCCGCCCGTTTCAGCAGTTAAGCGCGTTGCGGCGGCTGCGCGCGCTGCTGCGCCGCGAACAGTTCGACGTGATCCACGTGAACGGCTCGGCCGACCATCGTCTTTGCATGCTGGCCACGGTGGGCATGGGCGCCAAGCGCCCGTTCATTGTCTACACGCAGCATACCGATCGCAGCGCCAACAGCCTGGGAGTGCGCATGCGCGCCAAGTGGGGCACCAACCGCGTCATCTGCGTGTGCGGCCACACGTTTCGCCGGATGAAAGATTCGGTGTTTCGCGATGAAGACCTGCGCGTGGTGCACAACGGCGTGGATACGCTTCAGTATCGACCGGCCACCCCTGACGAAGTCGCCCAAGCGCGCGCCGCGCTGCTGCCCAAGGCCATGCAGCGCCGGCTGGTGATTGGCAGCAACGCCGGCACTGCCGTGTACAAGAACTGGCTGGACATGGTGACCGCAGTGTCGCTGCTGCCCGAGCATCAACGCGATCAGGTCGTGATCCTGATTGCCGGCAAGGAACCCGACGACGAACAGCGCCAGCGCGTGGCCGACCTGGCCATGACGCATCAAGTCGTGTTCACGGGCTTGCTCGATGACGTGCGGCCTTTCCTGGCGGCACTGGATGTGGGGTTTGTGTTGTCGTCCCGTCTGGAGACGATCTCGTTCGCGTGCCGCGAAATGATGGCGGCGGGCAAGCCGGTCATCGTCAGCAAGGTCGGCGGCCTGACCGAGAACGTGACCGACGGGCGCAATGGCTGGGTGGTGCCGCCCGGTTCCGTCAGCAGCGTGCTGGCCACCGTGTCCTCCCTCTTGAACGATCGCGCCATCGCCGCGAAGATGGGCGAAGAAGCGCGCAACACCGCGTTGCGCGAGTTTTCCCTGGCGCATTTCGTGGGGCAGACCGAGCAGGTGTACCAAGAACGCGGGGCGTCCGACCGCCAGTTTGAACTGACGTCCTGACGCCCCGGCGTTGCCGCGTGATCCTTAGAAGTGGATCACGGTGCGGATCGACTTTCCTTCATGCATCAGGTCGAAGGCTTCGTTGATGCGATCCAGCGGCAGCGTGTGCGTGACGAACGGGTCCAGGTCGATCTTGCCGCTCATGGCGTCTTCGACCATGCCCGGCAGTTGCGTGCGGCCCTTCACGCCGCCGAAGGCCGATCCGCGCCACACGCGGCCCGTGACCAGCTGGAACGGGCGCGTGCTGATTTCCTGGCCGGCGCCGGCCACGCCGATGATGATGCTTTCGCCCCAGCCCTTGTGGCAGCATTCCAGCGCGGCGCGCATCACATGCACATTGCCGATACATTCAAACGAGAAGTCCACGCCGCCGTCGGTGAGTTCGACGATGACGTCCTGGATGGGCTTGTCGTAGTCCTTCGGGTTGATGCAGTCGGTGGCGCCCATGGCGCTGGCCAGCACGAACTTGTTCGGGTTGGTGTCCACGGCGATGATGCGGCCGGCCTTGGCCTGCACCGCGCCCTGGATCACGGCCAGGCCGATGCCGCCCAGACCGAACACGGCGACGGTGTCGCCTTCCTTGACCTTCGCGGTGTTGTGCACGGCGCCCAGGCCGGTGGTCACGCCGCAGCCCAACAGGCAAACCTTTTCATGCGGGGCGGCCGGGTTGATCTTGGCCAGCGAGATCTCGTTGACGACCGTGTATTCGCTGAAGGTCGAGCAGCCCATGTAGTGGTACAGCGGCTTGCCTTCGTAGCTGAAGCGCGAGGTGCCGTCGGGCATGACGCCCTTGCCCTGGGTGGCGCGCACCTTCTGGCACAGGTTGGTCTTGCCGGACAGGCAGAACTTGCATTCGCGGCATTCGGCCGTGTAGAGCGGAATGACGTGGTCGCCCGGCTTCAGCGACGTCACGCCTTCGCCCACTTCCACGACCACGCCCGCGCCTTCGTGGCCGAGCACGGCGGGGAACAGGCCTTCGGGGTCGTCGCCGCTGAGCGTGAACGCGTCGGTGTGGCAGACGCCGGTGTGCGTGATCTGCACCAGCACTTCGCCGCGCTGCGGGGGCGCGACGTCGATCTCAACGATTTCCAGCGGCTTGCCGGGTCCGAATGCGACTGCTGCGCGTGATTTCATAATTTTGCTCCACGAATGTCGGGGGGATTACTTCAAATAGGAACGGACGATGCGCATCAGCTGGTCGACCTCGGCCTCGGCGTCGATCCCGGCGTGTTGCGGCCCGCCCTGGGCGGATTGCAGGAAGGTTTCCCGGAGATGGCTTTCCAGCACCTCGGCCATCAGGCCGGTGGCTGCACCGCGCAAGGCGGCCAGCTGTTGCAGCAGCGCGCCGCATTCCGTGCCTTCGTTGACCGCGCGTTCCAATGCTAACGCCTGCCCCTGGATACGGCGCAAGCGGGTAACGACACGTTTTTTTTCTTCCGGCGAATGCGGCACGGCAGGCTCCGAAAACGATACAGGGGGGGAGTATACGAAAAGCGCCCCGTCATTCGCAAGACATGTGTACCTGTCTATACTACAAGCCGTTTTTCACCGCCGTGTGGCGCCCACTCCAGGATCATTCCGTGGCTTCTTCTCCCCCCCGACTACCCGTCCAGGCCAATGCCCTGCCCGCCCCGCTGTATGCGCAGGTCAAGCAGATGATTGCGCAGCAGATCCGCACGGGCGCGTGGCCCGCGCACTACCGGGTGCCCTCGGAAAGCGAACTGGTCGACGAGCTGGGATTTAGCCGCATGACGATCAACCGCGCGCTGCGCGAGCTGACGGCCGAGGGCTTGCTGGTGCGCATGCAGGGGGTGGGCACGTTCGTGGCGCAGCCCAAGGCGCGCTCGGCTTTGTTTGCCGTGAACAACATCGCGGACGAGATTGCCGCGCGCAACCATCGGCACCACAGCCGCGTGGTGCGCCTGGCCGAAGAGCCGGCCGGGTCCGAGCAGGCGCTGGCGCTGGACCTGCGCGTGGGCCAACCCGTATTCCATTCGGTCATCGTGCATTTCGAGGACGACGTGCCGATTCAACTGGAAGACCGCTACGTCAATGTGCGGTTGGCGCCGGACTACCTGAAACAGGACTTCACGCAGCACACCCCGTACGAATACCTGACGCGCGTGGCGCCGCTTAGCGAAGGCGAACACGTCGTAGAGGCCATCCTGGCCAAGCCGCGCGAATGCCAGCTGTTGCAGATCGAACGCAGCGAGCCGTGCCTGTTGATCCGTCGCCGCACGTGGTCCGGCGACCGCGCGGTGACGCTGGCGCGGCTGATCCACCCCGGCTCGCGCCACCGTCTGGAAGGCAAGTTCACGACATGAATCCGTCCAACGTTCGCCTGTATCGCGCTGCTGACTACCCGCGCATGCCGTGGAAAAACGGTGGCGGCACCACGCAGGAAGTCGCTTGCAACCCTGGCGGCAGCACCGCCGCGTTCGACTGGCGCCTGTCGATTGCCGACGTCGCGCAAGACGGCGGTTTTTCGGCGTTCGCGGGCTATCAGCGCATCATCACCGTGCTGGAAGGCAGCGGCATCGAACTGACCGTTGACGGCCAGGCACAGGCGCCGCTGATGCCGTATCAGCCTTACGCGTTCCTGGGGGACGCGCAGGTCCAGTGTCGTTTGCTGGACGGGCCGATCCGCGACTTCAACCTGATCTACAAGCCGCAGCGTTATCACGCTCGGCTGCAATGGGCGTCCGGCGCCGGGCCATGGGTGTTTCATAGCGATGCGCACAGCCTGCTGGTGCTGAACGCCGGCGACGCCCTGACGTTGAACGTGGAGGGCGTCGACCATGCGCTGCCTGCGCGCTACGACTGCCTGCATGTGGACGGGCGCCAAGCCCTGGCCTCGTATCGCCTTGCCGGCAACGGCGCTGTGAACGCTTGCGTGATCGAGCTGCATCCCTTAGTTCATTGGGGGTAAACCCCTACCAAAATTCGTCTCATCCTATCTTGTATATACAAGCATAGGCATCCTATGATGCGGGCAATCGCCGCGCTGCGGGTACGCGCGCGGCAGAACCGATCAAGGAGACTGTCTTGGACCAATCGAATCGATATCGCGATGTCGTCATCCGCGCGCCGCGTGGCAACCAGCTGACCGCCAAAAGCTGGTTGACCGAAGCGCCGCTGCGCATGTTGATGAACAACCTGGACCCGGACGTCGCTGAAAACCCAAAAGAACTGGTGGTGTACGGCGGCATTGGCCGCGCCGCCCGCAACTGGGACTGCTACGACAAGATCGTCGAATCGCTGACTCAGCTGAACGACGATGAAACGTTGCTGGTGCAGTCGGGCAAGCCGGTCGGCGTCTTCAAGACCCACGCCAACGCGCCGCGCGTGCTGATCGCCAACTCCAACCTGGTGCCGCATTGGGCCACGTGGGAACACTTCAACGAACTGGACGCCAAGGGCCTGGCCATGTACGGCCAGATGACGGCGGGCAGCTGGATCTACATCGGCAGCCAGGGCATCGTGCAGGGCACGTACGAAACCTTCGTCGAGGCGGGCCGCCAGCACTACGGCGGCAATCTTGCCGGACGCTGGGTGCTGACCGCCGGGCTGGGCGGCATGGGCGGCGCGCAGCCGCTGGCGGCCACGCTGGCGGGCGCATGTTCGCTCAACATCGAATGCCAGCAGGCCAGTATCGATTTCCGTCTGCGTACCCGCTACGTGGACGAGCAGGCCACCGATCTGGATGACGCGCTGGCGCGCATCAAGACGTACACCGAGCAAGGCCGCGCCGTGTCCATCGCGCTGTGCGGCAACGCCGCCGACGTGCTGCCCGAGCTGGTGCGCCGCGGCGTCAAGCCCGACATGGTCACCGACCAGACCAGTGCGCACGATCCGCTGAACGGCTATCTGCCGGCCGGCTGGACGTGGCCCGAATATCGCGAACGCGCCAAGCGCGAACCGGCCGTCGTCATCAAGGCCGCCAAGCAATCAATGGCCGTGCACGTGCAGGCGATGCTGGCGTTCAAGCGCCAGGGCATCCCCACCTTCGACTACGGCAACAACATCCGCCAGATGGCACAGGAAGAAGGCGTGGCAGACGCGTTTGACTTCCCCGGTTTCGTGCCCGCGTATATCCGCCCGCTATTCTGCCGTGGCGTGGGCCCCTTCCGGTGGGCCGCGCTGTCGGGCGACCCGCAAGACATCTACAAGACGGACGCCAAGGTCAAGGAACTGATACCCGATGACGCGCACCTGCACCGCTGGCTGGAGATGGCGCGCGAACGCATCAGCTTCCAGGGCTTGCCGGCGCGTATCTGCTGGGTGGGCTTGGGCCAGCGCGCCAAGCTGGGTCTGGCATTCAATGAAATGGTGCGTTCGGGCGAGCTGTCGGCGCCCGTCGTCATCGGCCGCGACCACCTGGATTCCGGGTCCGTCGCCAGCCCCAACCGCGAAACGGAATCCATGCGCGACGGCTCGGACGCCGTGTCCGACTGGCCGCTGCTGAACGCCTTGCTCAACACCGCCAGCGGCGCCACCTGGGTGTCGCTGCATCACGGCGGCGGCGTGGGCATGGGGTTCTCGCAGCATTCGGGCATGGTCGTCGTGTGCGACGGCACGGATGAGGCCGCCGAACGCATTGCGCGCGTGCTGACCAACGACCCGGCCACGGGCGTGATGCGCCATGCCGACGCTGGCTACGACATCGCCATCGACTGCGCGAAAGAGCAGGGCTTGAACCTGCCCATGGTCAACGCCCAGCGCTAAGCGCGGCACAACCCTTCCGCACCCCCCCCCACGATCCCGCCAACCCGCGTGGGGCCATGACCGCATCGGTCCGCCCCACGTCACTCACGAGGCAATGCGATGGCGCAAGACAGCGAGGCCGGTTCCGCGCCGCTCATCGAGCGGCGTTCGATTGACTACATTCCGCCGTCCGAACGGCACGGCAAGCTCTACAGCCAGTTCACGCTGTGGATGGGCGCCAACCTTCAGATCACCGCGATCGTCACCGGCGCGTTGGCGGTGGTGTTGGGCGGCGACGTGTTCTGGTCCTTGATCGGGCTGTTCATCGGGCAAGTGCTGGGCGGTGTGGTGATGGCGCTGCACGCGGCGCAAGGGCCCAAGCTGGGCTTGCCGCAGATGATCTCCAGCCGCGTGCAGTTCGGCGTCTACGGCGCCGCGATTCCGATTGTGCTGGTGTGCTTGATGTACCTGGGTTTCACGGCCACGGGCACGGTGCTGTCCGGCCAGGCGCTGGGGCAGTTGTTCGGCGTCAGCGATACCGTGGGCATCCTGATCTTTGCGTCGGTCATCGTGGTGGCCACGCTGTTCGGCTACCGCGTCATTCACCTTATCGGGCGCGTTGCCACCGTGTTCGGGCTGATCGCGTTCGTGTACCTGTTCAGCCGCGTGGTCGCCGTGGGCGATGTGGCGCAGTTGCTGCAAATCCGGCATTTCGCCTGGGGGCCGTTCCTGTTGGCGGTGTCGCTGGCGGCGTCCTGGCAGATCGCCTATGGCCCCTACGTGGCCGACTATTCGCGTTATCTGCCGGCTTCGACCTCGTCGGTCAAGACGTTCCTGGCGGTGGGCCTGGGGTCGGTGTTGGGCGCGCAGATCGCCATGGTGCTGGGCGTGTTGGCCGCTGCGATGTCCGCCGGCCAATTCGCGGGGCGCGAAGTGGCGTACATCGTGGGGCTGGGCGGCACGGGCACGATGGCGGCGCTGCTGTACTTCAGCATCGCCTTCGGCAAGGTCACGATTTCGACGCTGAATTCCTACGGCAGCTTCATGTGCATGGCGACCATCGTCAGCGGCTTTCGCGGGCACGTGCAGATATCGCGGCGCCAGCGCGCGGTGGCGGTGGTGCTGATCGTGGGCGCGGCCACGGCGGTGGCGCTGGTGGGCCAGCATTCGTTCCTGAACGCGTTCAAGTCCTTCATCCTGTTCCTGCTGGCCGTCTTCGTGCCCTGGAGCGCGGTGAACCTGGTGGACTACTACTTCATCAACCGTGGCCGCTACGACGTGGCCGCGTTGTCCGACCCGAACGGGCGCTACGGGCGTTGGAACCTGCCCGGCATCCTGGTGTACGCGTTTGGCGTGCTGGTGCAGATGCCGTTCATCTCGACCAAGCTATATACCGGCCCCATGGTCGAACGGCTGGGCGGCGTGGATGTGTCGTGGATCATCGGCCTGATCGTACCCAGCATTCTCTATTACCTATTCGCCCGCCGCGATTCGCGGCTTGCGGCGCACGAGCCGGCACAACGTCCGGTCTGACAACAACATTGCATCAAGCCGGGCAACCGGCGTAGGAGACCCCCATGGATTTGCACTTGAAGCCCGGTCATCTGACTTTGTCCGACTTGCGGCGCGTGTACCACGAACCCGTACGGCTGACGCTGGATGCCGGCGCGGCCGACGCCATCGACGCCAGCGTGGCCACCGTTGAACGCCTGATTGCGGAAGGCCGCACGGTGTACGGCATCAACACGGGCTTTGGCCTGCTGGCCTCCACCAAGATCGCGCGCGAAGACTTGCAGGCGCTGCAAAGTTCGCTGGTGCGTTCGCACGCGGCGGGCGTGGGCGAACCCCTGGATGACGCCATGGTGCGCCTGATCATGGTGCTGAAGATCAACAGCCTGGCTCGTGGCTATTCCGGCATCCGCCGCCACGTTATCGACAGCCTGATCGCCATGGTCAACGCGGGCGTCTATCCGCACATTCCGCTAAAGGGCTCGGTGGGCGCCTCGGGCGACCTGGCGCCGCTGGCGCATATGTCCATCGTGCTGCTCGGCGAAAGCCGCGCGCGCTATCAAGGCGAATGGTTGCCCGCGCAAGAAGCGCTGGCGCGCGCCGGGTTGGTGCCGCTGACGCTGGCGGCCAAGGAAGGGCTGGCGCTGTTGAACGGCACGCAGGTGTCCACCGCCTATGCGCTGCGCGGCCTGTTCGAAGTCGAAGACATGATGGCGGCCGGGTTGGTGTGCGGCAGCCTCAGCGTGGAGGCCATGCTGGGCTCGCGCGTGCCGTTCGACGCCCGCATCCACGCCGCGCGCGGCCAGCCGGGCCAGATCGCGGTGGCCGCCGTGTATCGCGACCTGCTGGGCCAGGACAGCGAGGTCGGCCATTCGCACGCCGATTGCGAAAAGGTGCAGGACCCCTACTCGTTGCGCTGCCAGCCGCAGGTGATGGGCGCGTGCCTGACGCAGATCCGCCACGCCGCGCACGTGCTGCAAATTGAATCGAACGCCGTGTCGGACAATCCGCTGGTGTTCGTGGCGCAGGGTGACGTGATTTCCGGGGGCAACTTCCATGCCGAACCCGTGGCGATGGTGGCCGACAACCTGGCGCTGGCGCTGGCGGAAATCGGCGCACTGTCCGAACGGCGCATTGCGCTGATGATGGACAAGCACATGTCGCAATTGCCGCCGTTCCTGGTGGCCAAGGGCGGCGTCAACTCGGGCTTCATGATTGCGCAGGTGACGGCTGCCGCGCTGGCCAGCGACAACAAGGCGCTGGCGCATCCGGCCAGCGTGGACAGCATGCCCACGTCGGCCAACCAGGAAGACCACGTGTCGATGGCGCCCAATGCCGGCAAGCGTTTGTGGGCAATGGCGGAAAACGTGCGCGACATCCTGGCCATTGAATGGCTGGGCGCGTGCCAGGGCCTGGACTTCCGTGTAGGGCTCAAGACCTCGCCGCAACTGGAGCAGGCGCGCCGGGTGCTGCGCGAGCAAGTGCCGCACTACGAAGAAGACCGCTTCTTCGCGCCCGATATCGCCGCCGCCAGCGGCTTGATCTCGGCGCAGGTGCTGAACGGGCTGATGCCGGCGGGGCTGCTGCCCAGCCTTTGATTTTCGACCGTTGCGGCGCCCTGCGCGGGGCCGCCACCACCGCGCTGTGCCGAAGCGTCCATAGAAGACGCTCGCACAGCGTTTGACCCTGTACGCCTATACCTATAACAAGGACGGAGACGCAACATGCAAGCGCAAACGCAAACGCAGGATCTCAAACGGGGACTCAACGCCAGGCACATCCGCTTCATGGCCTTGGGCTCGGCCATCGGCACGGGGCTGTTCTACGGATCGGCCAAGGCTATCGAGCAGGCCGGGCCGTCGGTGCTGATCGCGTACCTGATCGCCGGCGCGGCCGTGTACATGGTGATGCGCGCGTTGGGCGAAATGGCCGTGAAGGACCCCGTGTCCGGCTCCTTCGGGCACTACGCCACCGCCTACCTGGGCCCGGTGGCGGGCTTTCTGACCGGCTGGACCTACGCGTTCGAGATGATCATCGTGTGCCTGGCGGACATCACCGCGTTCGGGCTGTACATGGGCTTCTGGTATCCCGATGTGCCCCGCTGGATCTGGGTGCTGTCCATCGTGTTCTTCATCGGCGCCATCAACCTGTGCTCGGTCAAGGTGTTTGGCGAACTGGAATTCTGGTTGTCGCTGTTGAAGGTGGGCGCCATCATCGCGATGATCGCCGGTGGGCTGGGCATCATGCTGTTCGGCTTTGGCCTGAACGTGGAAAGCGCGGCGACGGGTGTGCATAACCTGTGGGAGCACGGCGGCTTCATGCCCAATGGCGTGGGCGGGCTGATTGCGTCGCTGGCGGTGGTGGTGTTTGCGTTTGGCGGCATCGAGATCATCGGCATCACGGCGGGCGAAGCCAAGGACCCCGGCCGCACCATTCCGCGCGCCATTAACGCCGTGCCGCTGCGCATCCTGCTGTTCTATGTGCTGACTTTGTTCGTGTTGATGTCCATTTTCCCGTGGACGCAGATCGGCAGCCAGGGCAGCCCGTTCGTGCAGATCTTTGACGGGCTGGGCATCAAGTCGGCGGCCACCATCCTGAACATCGTCGTGATCTCGGCGGCGGTGTCGGCCATCAACAGCGACATCTTCGGTGCGGGCCGCATGCTGTACGGCATGGCGCGGCAGGGGCAGGCGCCGCGTGGCTTCGCGGCGGTGTCGGGCTCGGGCGTGCCGTGGATGACGGTGGTGGTCATGACGGTTGCGCTGCTGCTGGGCGTGCTGCTGAATTATCTGATCCCCGAAGACGTCTTTGTGCTGATCGCATCGATCGCCACGTTCGCCACCGTGTGGGTCTGGCTGATGATTCTGTTGTCGCAGGTGGCGATGCGGCGCAAGATGAATCCCGACGAGGTCGCGGCGCTGAAGTTTCCCGTGCCGTTCTGGCCGATTGGCCCCCTGCTGGCGATTGCGTTCCTGGTGTTTGTGATCGGCGTGCTGGGATACTTTCCGCGTACCCAGATGGCGCTGGTCGTAGGCGCGGTGTGGATTGCGGTGCTGTGCGTGGCGTACCGCTATCTGGTGCTGCCGCGCGGCCCGGGCGGTGGGCTTCCCGCGCCGGTGCCGCAAGGGTCCGACTGAACGAACACGGCGCCCCGCCGCATTGCGCGGCGCGGCGCCGGCTTTAAGGAGAACTGCATGAGACAGGTCTGGCGACATTGCCACGCCGCCACGATGGTGGACGGGGCCTATTCCGTGATTGAAGACGCGGCCATCGTGACGCATGCCGACCGCATCGAATGGATCGGCAAGGAAGCGGCGTTGCCGCCGGTTGACGCGGTGCACGAACATGACCTGCGCGGGGCGTGGGTCACGCCCGGGCTCATCGATTGCCACACGCATCTGGTCTTTGGCGGCAACCGCAGCACGGAATTCGAGCAGCGCCTGCAAGGCGTGGACTACGCGCGGATCGCGGCGCAGGGCGGCGGCATCGCCAGCACCGTGCGCGCCACGCGCGAGGCATCCGAAGACGCGCTGTACGCCAGCGCCCGGCAACGTGCGCTGCACTTGCTGCGCGATGGCGTCACCACGCTGGAAGTGAAATCCGGCTACGGGCTGGACCTGCCCAATGAACGCAAGATGCTGCGCGTGGCGCGGCGTTTGGGGCAGATGCTGCCGATGACCGTGCAGGCCACCTGTCTGGCCGCGCATGCCTTGCCGCCCGAATTCGCCGGTCGGCCCGACGACTACATCGACGAGGTCGCGCGGCGCATGTTGCCGGTATTGGCGGCCGAAGGGCTGATCGATGCCGTCGATGCCTTCTGCGAGCATCTGGCGTTTTCACCGGAACAGGTTGAACGCGTGTTCCAGGCGGCGGTGCACCTGGACCTGCCCGTCAAATTGCATGCCGAACAATTGTCGTCGCTGCACGGCGCAACGCTGGCCGCGCGCTATGGGGCCTTGTCGGCGGACCATCTGGAGTACCTGACGGAAAGCGATGTGCTGGCCATGGCGCAGGCCGGCACGGTGGCGGTGCTGCTGCCCGGCGCTTTCTATGCGCTGCGCGAAACGCAGTTGCCGCCGCTGGATCTGCTGCGCCGCCATGGCGTGCCGATGGCAATTTCCACCGACCTGAACCCGGGCACGTCGCCCGTGTTGTCATTGCGGCTGATGATGAGCATGGCCTGCACGCTGTTCAAGATGACGCCCGAAGAAGCGCTGGCCGGCGCAACGTTGCACGCGGCGCGCGCCCTGGGGCTGCACGTCACGCATGGCTCGTTGGAAGCGGGCAAGGTGGCCGACTTTGTCGCCTGGGACGTGGCGCACCCGTCCGAGCTGGCGTACTGGATCGGCGGTGACCTGCCCAAGCGCGTGATCCGCCACGGCGCGGTGGTGGATGTGGCGGCGCTGAACTGAGCAGTCGATGCACCATGGCGGGTCCTGGCGTTCTACGATGTCGTTCGGTCGCGCCTGATTCCGGGCGCGCCGTGCATCTGGGGAACGTATGCGGATCTGCATGATGGAAGGGCCGGTGGACTTGATGCCGGACAGCGCCACGTGGGCGGGCATCGCCGAGCGGGTGGCCGAGCTGGCGCCGGACTTGCTTGTCACCAACGAAATGCCTTTCGGCCCGTGGCTGGCGGCCTCGGCTGCCTATGACGCCGCGCGCGCCGCCGAGTCGGTGCGCCTGCACGAAGCGGGGCTGACCGCACTGGCCGCGTTGCAGGTGCCCGCCGTTGTCTCGTCACGCCCCGTGCCCGCCGGCGACCGTCTGGCCAACGAAGCGTTCGCCTTGCAGGGCGGGCGCTACACGGCGCTGCATCACAAGCAGTTCTTCCCAGAAGAGCCCGGGTTCTTCGAAGCCACCTGGTTTCGTCCCGCGATGGACGGCTTTCAGGTGTTCGAGGTGGGCGGCATCCGCCTGGGCGTGCAGCTGTGCACCGAATTGATGTTCAACGAACGGTCGCGCCGCTACGGGCGCGAGGGGGCCGAATTGATCGTGGTGCCGCGCGCCAGCGGCGCGTCCGTCGGCCGCTGGCTGACGGCCGGCGCGATGGCGGCATTGGTGTCGGGCTGCTATGTGGTCAGCTCGAACCGGGCCGGGCGCACGGCGCAGGGCCAGGTGTTCGGCGGCCGGGCGTTTGCGTTTCAGCCGGACGGCGAAGTGCTGGCGCAGTCCACCGATACGGAGTCCATCGTGGTCGTCGACGTGGACCCGGCGCGGTCGCGGGCGCAGCAATCGCAGTATCCCTGCTACGTGAAGGAATAGCCGGTCCGCTGGAATAGCCGGTCCGTTGCGATTGCGCGCGGTCCCGCGCCGCGCTCAGGCTGCGATGGCGATGTGCCGTCGGTCTTCGATCAAGGTCGGCAGCCGGAACGCGCTGACGGCGCCTTGCAAACGTTGCGCCTGGTTTTCCAGCGAGGTGGCGGCGGCCGCGGCTTCTTCGACCAGCGCGGCATTTTGCTGCGTCACCTGGTCCATCTGATTGACGGCGGTGTTGACCTGATCAATGCCGGTCACCTGCTCTTGCGAGGCGGTGGCGATGTCGTTGACCAGCAGCGTCAGCCGCTCGATGGTGTCCAGAATTTCTTGCATGGTGCGCCCGGCCGTTTCGACCTGGGTGGACCCCGCCTGCACGGTGGCGCTGGAGGCCGACAGCAATTGCTTGATCTCTTTGGCCGCGCCCGCGCTGCGCTGCGCCAGCGACCGCACTTCCGCTGCCACCACCGCGAAGCCCTTGCCCTCTTCGCCGGCGCGCGCGGCCTCGACTGCGGCGTTCAGCGCCAGGATGTTGGTCTGGAACGCGATGCCGTCGATCACGCTGACGATGTCTTCGATGCGCCCCGAGTCCTGCGCGATTTCGCGCATGGTGCTCACGGCTTCCTTCACCGCCATGCCGCCGCGCTGCACCACCTGGCTGGCCACAACCGCCATCTGGTTGGCCTGCCGCGCGTTCTCGGCGTTGCTGGTCACCGTGGACAGCAGTTGCTCCATGCTGGCGGCGGTTTGTTCCAACGAGGCCGCCTGCTGTTCGGTGCGGCTGGACAGGTCCTGGTTGCCGGCGGCAATTTCGCTGGAACCCGCGTTGATCTCGACCACGCCTTCGCGCACGGCATGCACGGTGCGCACCAGGCTTTCCTGCATGTCTTGCAGGTACGGGATGATCTGGCCCACGCAGTTGCGGCCGTAGGGTGCCAGCGGCGTGGTCAGGTCGCCGCTGGCGATGCGGCGAAAGTGCGCCTTGATGGTTTCCAGGGGACGCCGCACGAAAATCACCACATAGCGGTCGCCCAAGGCCAGCAACAGCAGGCAGATCGCCAGGACGATACCCATGCCGGTGTAGGCTTGCCGGCGCTTGGCGGCGGCGTCTGCCCACAGCTGCGTTTCGCGGTCCTTGGCGTAGGCTTCATAGTTTTCGATGCTTTTGCCGAACGCGCGGCTGGCGCTCACGACGGCCCCGGCCGCATGTTCGCGTGCGCGTTTGAGGTCGCCGGCTTCCAGGTGTTGGCGCTGCACGGCGATGCCGCCATTGACCAGCGCGTCGAAGCCGGCCTGCATGGGTTGCAGGATGGCGGCGGGCGCGTCGTCGCGGGCAAGTTCGATGAAGATGGCTTGCTGCTTGCGGGCTTCGTCCAGCGCGGCGTCGATGCTGCGCCCTTCTTCCGCTGCCTGGGCGGTTTTGCCCTCGGCCGCGTATTCCAGTTGCCGGGACAGCCGCAGCCGTGCGCGCATGATTTGATCGTTGACCCGAGACAGGGCTGAGACTTCGTGAAGCAGTTCGCTACTGTCGGCAAGCGCTTCCCCGGCGCTGCGCAACCCGTTGACGCTGATGGCTGAAAGTCCGATGACCAGTGCACTGATGGCAAGCAGGGTGCACAGGATCAGGCGCCGGATGGTGATGTCTTTCAAAAACTGTGTCATGCGTGTCGTCCCAAATACAGCGAGTGCTGCATAGACAACAACGACCCCGCTGCCGCGATATTTAGCGACTGTTGCACAACTTACGAATATGTCTGGCCGTTCGACGAATATGTCGATAAATACCGCAACAATCTTGCGATTTGGCGTTATTTCGAAGGGTGCGGCGTGGGCGCCTGCATGGGTTCCGACGCGTCGAAGCGCAGACGCGAAAAGCTGGCGATGCAGGCTAGCGCCGCGCATAGCCCGCCCAGCCACAACGCCGCCACTGCGCCATGGGTCGTGGACACGTGAAAACAGGCCGCCACCAGCGCCGCCCCGGTCGCTTGGCCCAACAGCCGCACGGTACCGATCATGCCGCTGGCGCCGCCCGCTCGCGAAGCCGGGGCGGACGTCATGATGGCGCGCAGATTGGGCGATTGGAAGAACCCGAAGCCCGCGCCGCAGATGGCCATGCGCCAGCAGATGTCCCAGACCGTCGGCGCGGCGGGCAGCAGCGCCATCAACACCATCCCCAGCGCCAACATGGCCAGGCCGACGCCGCCCAGGATGCCCGCCGGATACCGGTCGGACAAACGGCCCGCGATGGGCGCCATGATGGCGACCACGACGGGCCACGGCGTGATCAGGAAGCCGGTGTGGACCTGGCTATAGCCCAGCACGGTCTGGAACATGAAAGGCAGGGACACAAAGGCCAGTGCCTGCGCGGCGAACGCGCACACGGCGGTGGCGGCCGACAGGGCGAACAGCGGGCGGCGCAACAGGTCCACGGCAAGAATGGGCGCGGGGTGCCCGGCTTGCCGACGCATCAGCAACCACAGGGTGGCAACGGCGCCGCCCCATTCCAGCGTGACGCGCGGCCATGGCGCAGCGTGCGCCAGTTCATTGGAGCCCAGCACGAACAGCCCCAGCGTCAGCGCGCAAAGGGTGGCGGCGATGCCGTCAAAGCCGTGCGGCGCGCGCGCGGTTTCCGGCAGGCCGCGCAAGCCCAGCACGGCGGCCAGGATGCCGATCGGCACGTTGATCAGGAACAGCCAGTGCCAGGAGCCCAGCAGCAGGATGGCCGACGCGGCGGTCGGCCCGGCGGCGAACGACAGGCCGACCACCATGGCGTTCAGGCCCAGTCCACGGCCCAGCATCGAAGACGGATAGATGAAGCGCAGCAAGGCGCCGTTCACGCTCATCACGCCTGCCGCGCCCAGCCCCTGCAAGATGCGCGCGACCACCAGCGTGGGCAGCGACGGCGCCAGTCCGCAGGCCAGCGACGACAAGGTGAACACCACCAAGCCCACCATGTACACCCGACGATGGCCCAGGATTTCACCCAGCGCGGCGGCGGGCAGCAAGCCGGCCACCATGGCCAACTGATAACCGCTGATTACCCAGATCGACCCGGCATCGCTGGCTTGCAGGTCGCGCGCGATGGTGGGCAGCGCCGTGTTGGCGATGGCCGTATCCAGGCTGGCCATGCACACAGCCAACATGACGGCCAACAGGGCGCCCAGCCGTTCCGAGGCGGGCAGGCCGGCGCCGGCCGGGTAAACGGTATTGCGTGAGAACGGGAGCATGGGCGTCAGGGATGGCGTGCGGGCGGACGTGTCCGGCATCAGGAGGACTGATTCTAATGCGGCATCGGGATTCAACGCTTGGTCAGCCAGCCGCTTGGTGCGCGCCCGCCTCCGGCATCAAACTGATGCGGCCCTTTGCACCGCCACCATCACGTTCTGACGCCCGCCTAGGGGGTTGCCGTGGGCGTGGGGGCAGGCCGTGGCTTGACGGGCCAGAACAAGGTGGCGGGCCGTTGCCAGATGCGTTGGCGCACGCCGGCAGATAGCGAATCGCGGTCGCGGCGGCGCAGGTCGCGTGAACGCAGCGCGACGTTGAATGCCAGGGCGAAGCTGACGCCGACGTTCAGAATGCCGGTCAGCGCCGTGCCCGCCACGGCCAGCCAGAAAATCTGTGTGTGCACCACCTGCCAGCCCAGCGTGCCGATCACCGTGCCAAGCTGTCCGGCGCTGAGCGTCACGTGGCGCACTTCGACGTGCGGCCCGAAGAAGCCCACGATGGCCGGCCCCAGGCCCAGCATCAGGCCCAGCGACACGTTGCCGGCGATGCCCGAGATGTTGCGTTGCCAGAAGCCCGCCCAGCGCGCCGCGCCGCGTTCGCCCAGCAGGTGCCGCGCGCGCCGGTTATAGGCCATGACGTCGTGCACGCGATGCAGCGCGAACCAGTTGTCGGCCCAACCCGCGATCAGGCTGGACAGCCACAGCAGCACGCCGGTAGCGGCGGCGTACAGCGGGGTCGGCCCCCAGGCCGAAAACGACGCCAGTGTTTCCTGCGCTTTCTCGGCGTTGATCAGCGGGCGGTCCAGCGCGTTGAGCGCAATCCACTGCACCGCCCAGGCCAGCGGAAAAACCACCGCCAGGTTGCCCAGGATGGCGGCCGCGTTGGACCGGATCATGGCAAGCGTGTCGTCCAGGAAGGCGTCGCGGCCTTCGGGCGTGTAGGCCTCGTCCAGGCGGTGGGCCAGCGCGGGGCCCGTCATCGCGGGCTGCTTGGTGGCCAGCGTGAAGTGGGCGAAGTGAATGATGAGAAAGCCGCCCGCATAGTTCAACGAGGCCAGCAGGCCCTCGATGAACTTGTCCAGATGCAGCGACACGATAAAGAATTTCAGATAGACGGTGAACACCATGACGAAGCCGCCGCCCAGCGACGCCTTGAGCATCGTCAGATATTCCACCGTGTCGCGCGCGATGTAGTGTTCGCCGGTCTCGGCGGTGCGCTCCATGACGCGCCGCGCCAGCTGCGCGAAGGACGAGGCGGCCAGGTGGCGGATGCTGCTGCGCGCCTGGGTGGACCGGATCAGCTCGGCGGTCAGGTGCACGAACTTGTGGCGCTGGGTGGGGTCCACCCAGACGCCAAGCAGCAGTTCGATGCGGGCCAGGCGCAGCTTCATGCGTTCAATCTGGAACACGACTTCGACGGATACGCCGTTCTTTTCCAGCTCGTCGTAGACGCCTTGCGTGGCGGCGCGGCAACTGTCCAGCAGCGCGCGGAACACGTTCAGGCGGCGGCCGAATACGTCGCGCGGCGTGGCGGGCGTGGTCGCGCAGAGCTCGGCGGATGCGGCGGCCAGGGCGAAGAAGGGCGATTCTTCAACCCCACCGGGCAGGCGTGTGCGGATGTCCTGGCTCAGGCCGGTCGCGCGCACTTGGCTGACCAGCACCTGGATGCTGCTGGTCAGCGCCTGCTCCAGCCTGGGCGATAGCGGTTCGGCGCCGGTGGCGTCGCGGTGTTGCGGCAGATCGGCCGCGTGCATTGCCGCGTCCTCGCCCGCGCGATACAACGCCCGCATGCGCGCCAGCGTGTCGTCATCCAGGGATTCGATCCAGGCCGCGTCGCCGGTGCGCCGGAAGATCAGCGAGAACAGGCCGAACATGTCGGGGCGATTGGGCGGGGGCGGCAACAGGCGTGCCTGGGCGCGGTCCCAGAATTCGCCCCAGAACCCGGGGTGCGAGGCCACGCCCGTGTCGCACAGCAATGACGTCGGGTCGTTATCGGCCACCAGCGAGCGCAGCGTAGCGGCCACGCGCGCGGCGCGTTCGTGGTCGCGTTCCAGCACCTGCAATACGTAGCGCAGGCGGGCGTGCTGCGGGTGGTGCGTGGCGGGGAGCGTGGCGGCGCGCGGGGCATCCGCCACGGCGGCGGCCGGTGGGCTGGGGCGATCCAGCCAGCGGCACAGGTCCACCATCCACATATTGCGTTCGGCCAGCGGCGCGCCGGGGTCGGCGCTGGCCAGGATGACGTCCAGCTGCGGGCCGCCATGCCGCGCGGCCCGCCAGTTGCGCCAAAGGGATGTCAGCATGGGCGGGCCTCGCGATTCAGGGGGCTTCGGGGTGTCGGCGCAAGGAGAACCCTTGCGCTTCATTCATGGCCTGGTAGCTGACATTGCGCGACACCACCGGCGGCTTGTCGCCGCCATGCAGGGCCCGCACTTCGTCCAGCACCATCTTGTCAGCCAGCGTCATGCGGTCGATCATGCGCAGGTACTGCATCCAGCTTTCCACCAGGAACACTTCGCGCCACACGCCTTCGCGCTCCAGGTCGCGAAACAGCTGCCACTGCTGCGCGCCGTTGCGCAGGCGCAGCAAGCGCAAGGGGTGCGCGGCGGCAATCAGCGCGCGCAGTTTTTCGTGATTGATCTGGTATTCCACGGCAACCAGCACGGCGCCATGCTGCGTGTTGAAGCCGGCGGCGGCCATAGCGGGCTCGGCGTTGTCCACGCGGGCGAGCGACTGCGTGTCCAGCTGTTCGGGCAAGCGCGAGCGGTACAGCAGCGCCACGGTGATGCCCAGCATGATGCCCGCCGTGGTCAGCGCGCCGGACACGCCCATGGTGCCCGCGAAGTGGCCCCACATGAACGAACCCGCCGCCAGCCCGCCAAAGATCGCGGTCTGGTAAAGCGCCAGGGATCGCGCCTTGACCCAGTCGGGCACCAACATCTGCACCGTGGTGTTGTAGGTGGCCAGCACGCCGATCCAGCAGCTGCCCGAGACCAGCAGCGCCGGAAACGCTACCCACAGCGTTTGGGTCAGGCCCAACGCCGCCAGGCACACGGCCAGCAGCGCGGCGGCCACGGTGACCAAGCCGCCCGCGCCCCAGGCGGCCTGCACGCGCCGCACCACGGCGCTGCCCAGGATGGCGCCCACGCCCAGCGCGCCCAGCATGTAGCCGTAAAGCAGCGCGCTGCCGTCCTCATGTTCATGCGCCAGCAGCGGCAGCAAGGCCCACAACGCGCTGGCGGACAAGCCAAATGCAAACGAGCGCAACATCACCACGCGCGTCACCGTGGAATGCTGCGTGTAGCGCAGCGCCGCAACGACGCCTTCCAGCAAACCTTCGGGGGGCAGGCGACGTTCGGGCAGTTCGCGCCGCCAACGCCAGATGGCCCAGACCAGCGCGCCGTAGCAGACGCAGTTCAGCAAAAAGACCCAGGGGGCGCCCATGGCGCCCAGCAACAGGCCACCGATGGCCGGGCCGACCGCGCGCGCCACGTTGTAGTTCACGCTATTGAGCAGCACGGCGCTGCCGACGTGTTCGCGTGGGACCTGTTCGCCCACCGCCGCCTGCCACGCCGGGGTCACGATGGCGCTACCGATGGCAATACAGAACACCGAGGCGATCAGCGTGATGGGGTGCAGCAGCCCGGCAAACGCCAGGATGGTGATGAAGACGCCGCCCGCCAGCTCCATGAGCATGCCGGTCAGCATGACCTTGCGGCGGTCGTAGTTGTCGGCCAGCACGCCGGTCAGGATAGACAGCGCCACCAGCGGAAGCGCCGCGGCTACCTGGATCATGGCAACCATCAACGGGCTGCTTTGCTCGGTGGTGATGATCCAGGCGGCGGCGACGGATTGCGCCCAGGTGCCCAGATTGGCGAACAGGTTCGCGATCCAGATAATGCGGAACGCGGGAAAGGCGAATGGGGAAAGCGTGCTGACGGTCAGGGGCGCGGCAGGCGCGGCGGGCGCGTTCGGCGGCAGATCGGCGGAGGGCGAGACGGGTTGGAGCATAGGGGCTCGGGGGCGCGTCTTGGTCTGCCCGGAAGGCCGGGCGTTGCACGGGTGATCAATGGTACGCCTGAATCGGGGCCGCCGTGCAAGAGGCCCGGGCGGTGGATAACACTGTGGGTAAGCCGGTGGATTTGCGGTGGACAGCCGGGGGATAAGCGGTGGACAACGCGGGATAACTTTGCGAGGCGGCCGGCGAATGGCGGCGTTGCAGGGCGCATTGCGGCACGGCTTGACCGCGCCGTCGAGAGCGCGGTGGTGTGACCATGGCGCCGGGATAACTTTTAGTGACGCATGAAAGGCTGCTGTTTCCGGGTTTTCCCGGGGATATCGAGTACGCTGCCCGGGGTCCGGTTGCCGGCCCTCTTTTCTTGGATCTCGGGCTGCCTGCCTGCCGCCGGGGCCGGCTTCTGCCTGCTACCGGCTATCTGCTGTGCGTGTGTACTGTGCGCTGTCTGCTGTCTGCTGTCTGCTATGCGCTTTGTACTGCGTGCTTTGTACTGCGTACTGCTTGCTGCGTGCCCGTGCTTGTTACTAGCTTCTAACTGCTTCTTCTTCCCATGACCCTGACTTTCAACGGGCGCGCGTTCGCCGCCCTGCTTGCCGTTACCGCGCTGCTGGCGCTGATCGCCTTGTATGGCGCGCCGTACCCGTTCCTGCGCGGGTTCCTGGGCGATGTGATCGCGGTGGGCTGGGCCTACCTGGTGTACCGCACGTTCATCCGCGCGCAGGTCTTGCCGCTGGCGATTGCGGCGCTAGTGACGGGGTATGCGGTGGAATTCGCTCAGTACCTGGCGCGGCTGTACGGCTGGCAGTTGCAGCAGCCGGTCTTGCGGGTGGTGCTGGGCAGTGTGCCCGACTGGTGGGACGTGCTGGCCTATACCGTGGGCTTCGTCGTGGTGTTGCTGCTGGCGGGCGCCAACCAGCGCCGCCAACACGCCGCGTCGCTACAGGACGCGCGCCTGCGTGCAAGCTTGCGCGCGCGCCGCTAGACGGACGCCGGGGCACCGGCCCGGGCGTGGCGCCCCGGCGGGATGACCGACCGCTTCAGCAGCGTCCGCCCCGGCACATCACAAGCCCGGCCTTGCCGGCCGGGCTGCCAAGACCATTACCCGGCTTGATACATCGGCTCGTCGTCGTTACGACGGGCCGCGGGTGCTGCCGGGCGCAGCGGTTGCAGGCGTGCGTTGCGGAAAGGCGCGAACAGTTCGGCCCAGGACTTGGGCAGCAGCGGCGTGGCGTGGCGCACCGCATCGCGGCGGGCGTAATGCGCCAACAGCTGCTGGCCGATGGGAGCGTCTCCAAGAGGATGGCGGGTATTCATGGTATTTCCGTATTGCATTGAAAGTGTATTCATTGTACTAGCGGCACCCCGCAGCGTCCAGTTCGCTTGCCGCGCCTGTTGTGCGCCGTCAACTCGTTGATATCAAAGGGTCTGCCCCTTTTTATCCTGGTTTTCTCCGGGATTGCCCTAGCAGCCCAAAACAGTAGACGGTATACAATGTGCTTCATGCCCGGGCTAAACCGGCCTGGAATCCCTCCCACTGGACTGGAGCGCGTCATGGCAGAACTGATGAACCGAGATGAATTCCGTACCGCGTTGGAAAACGCGATCAAGGGCAAGAGCGCCAACGCGTCGCCCTTTTCCATTGCCTGGGCCGAAGGCAAGCTCAGCCGCGAGCACCTGTCGCGCTGGGCCGAGAACCACTATCACTATGTCGGTCCGTTCGCGGATTACCTGGGATATCTCTACGCCCGTACGCCCGATACCTACACCGAAGCCAAAGACTTCCTGCTGGCCAATATGTATGAAGAGGAAATCGGTGGCGACCGCCATACCGATCTGCTGATTCGTTTTGCCGAAGCCTGCGGCACCACGCGCGAACGCGTCACCAACCCGGACAACATGTCGCCCACCACGCGGGCGCTGCAAAGCTGGTGTTATGCCGTGGCCATGCGTGAAGACCCCATCGTGGCCGTCGCCGGGCTGGTCGTGGGCCTGGAATCCCAGGTGCCGTCCATCTATCGCAAGCAGACGCCGACGCTGCGCGAAAAGTACGGCTTCACCGATGAAGAAGTGGAGTTCTTCGACCTGCACATCGTGTCGGACGAGATCCACGGCGAACGCGGCTATCAGATCGTGCTGGAACACGCCAACACGGTCGAGCTTCAGCAGCGCTGCCTGAAAATCTGCGAAATCGGCGCCCAGATGCGTTTGCTGTACACCACGGCGCTCTACACCGACTACGTGCAGCACGACATCAAGCTGCCCGAACTCGGTCTGGCCGCCTGATTCACACCCGGCATTTATCGGGGCGCGCCGCATCGGTGGCGCGCCCCACCCGCAGCTCCAGGACGACAGACTCATGCCTACCGTTGTATTTCATAAAGGCGGCCAGACCTATACCGATGTGGTCAAGGACAACACCAACCTGGTGGTGCGGGCCGGCATCAAGCAGTTTCCGTATCCGCATCTGCGCTACGAATGCGGCATGGGCAAGTGCGCCAAGTGCGCGTGCCGGGTGCTGGCCGGCGCCGAACATCTTCCCCCGGTGAACTGGAAGGAAAAGAAGCAACTGGGCGACCGCATCGACCAGGGCTACCGGCTGGCGTGCCAGCTGTGGTTGAACCATGATGTTGAACTGGTTCAGGACGCGGAGGCATAACGCGATGGACGCCTGCTACGTGATCCTGACGACCAAGCCCGGCGTGTTCCACACCGACGTGGGCGCCGACGTCGACATCATCGAAACCTACGACTACGTCTTCTACGGGCGCACGCTTGCCGTGTTTCGCATTGCCCGGCTGCACGGCGAGACGCGCCTGATCGTCACTGAAGACACGCCGCCTTACGTCGTCAACCGCGTGCCGTCCAAGTTCCTTGAAAAATTCTCGTCGGTCGAGGCAGCCCGCAAGGAACTTGCGCACCTGACGCGATTCGGCAGCATGGAATCCACCTTGACGCTGCGGCCCGCCGCCGCGGTTGCAGAGCATTGACACCCATGGTTCAGATCACATTTCTTTCCAATGGCGGCAAGGTTGCCACCGCGCCCGAGAACAGCAACCTGCTGCGCGTGTCGCTCAAGGAAAAGGGCGGCATTCCGTTCAAGTGCGGGGGCGGCTTGTGCGGCACTTGCAAGTGCCGCATCGAAGAGGGGCTGGAGAACACCGACGCGGTCAAGCCGAAGGAGCGCAAGCATCTGCGCCCTGAGGACTTTGAAGCCGGCTACCGCATGGCGTGCCAGACATTTGTGAACGGCGACGTCAAAGTCTCGTGGGTGGTGCAGAACGGCAAGGGCGTGGTGGTGGGCGTGGGCGCGGACCCGGTCGACGCGCCGGTGCCCTCCGCCTGACGCTAAGGGGTGACGCGCGTCGCAGCGTCGGCTGCGAGCGCACATTGTCCAGGTTTCACAGGCGTATCCCAGCCCGTAAAAAACCGCGGCGCCGCGTTAATTTTGCGCGTCGCGTTAGTCCGCCGCGTCGTGGTGCTGTTGTTGCTGCTGCGTGTCCGTGTATGCCTTGGCCGCGTTGTGCACGTGCTGGCTGGCCAGCAAGGCGGCCAGGTCACCGTTGCCGGCAATCACGGCATTCAGAATCTGCGAATGCTCATCCCAGTTGGCCTTGGCGCGGTGCATGTTGCTGGGCGCGAACAGCAGCGCCGTGCGATCGCGCAGCGACCGCATCAAATCCGTCAGCACCACATTGCCGCCTATGGTGGCCAGCATTTCGTGAAACTGCGAATTCAGCGCCAGGAACTTGTCCAGCTGTTCACTGCGCGCGGCTTCCGTGCCTTCGCGCAGAAAGGCCTGCAAGCGTTCCACCGTCTTGGCATCGCGCCGCTGTGCCGCCAGCTTGGCATTGAGCCCCTCCAGCGTGGCGCGCACTTCCACCATGTCATAGGCCACGGCGTCCGACAGCACGGATACCGAGGCGCCGCGACGCGGCTCGATGGTGACCAGCCCTTCGGCGGCCAAGGCGCGCAAGGCTTCGCGCACGGGGATGCGCGAGACGCCCATTTCTTCAGATAGGCGGCCTTCAACCAGGCGGTCTCCGGGGGTGAATTCCCCGCTAAGAATGCGTTCGCGCAGCTTGTCGCGGATCACGGCGAACAACTGAGGATGCTGCTCGCCAATCTTCAGCGGAGCGGAAGACTGCGTTTCAGCGGCTTGCGGGCTGACAGGCGAAGTGGTCATGGCGAGCATGTGTGGATTAATGGATACAGTCTCCATTGTATTACCGGGTGTAGCAAGGTGCCGTGGCAAAAAGCGCGCATCAGTTGCCCCAAAACGCCTTGACCAGCACGCCCACCGCGCCCAGCGCGCATGCGGCAAGCAGAACGATGCGCACGGCGTGGGGCGGCAGCAGCGTGCGCAACCGGTTGGAGACCGCAAAACCGGCCAGCAGAAACGGCGCCAGGCTTAGGGCCAGACCGACGTGATAGCCGGTGTACCGCTTGGCCAGCGCCAGCATGGCAAGCGAAAAGATCGACCCCAGGAACAGCACCACGCCCAGCGTGGCGCGCAGTTGAGGCGGCGCCGTGTGTTGCAGCACGATGGCGATCGGTGGGGCCCCCACCGAAGTCATCGTGCCCATGATGCCCGAGGCCACGCCGGCGCCGGACACGCGCCCCGGCGTGGCGGTAAAGCGCAGCCCCGCCGCGCTCAGGCCCACCGCGATCAGGATCATGCCGGCGAACAACACGCCCAGCGTCTGCGGCGCAAAGCGCGCCATGGCGTAGATGGCGATCAAGGTGCCTACCGCACGGCCCACCAGCGCATACGACACCGACGACCAATCGATGCAAGCCCGTTCGCGCAGCGCCGTCAGCAGCGAGATGAAGCCGCCCAGCGTCAGCAGGGGGCCGGGGGCCAACTGCGGGAAGAACATCGCCGCCACCGGTGCGGCAAACATGGCGAAGCCGATGCCGCCCACGCCCTGGGCCACCGCCGCACCGAACACCACGACGGCCATCGCGGCGTACTGCCAAAGATCGGGGTAAGGCAAGGTCGCTGGCATGGGCTACAGCCTTTTATGTATACGATAGTCAAAGAGGGAATTTTGTCACGCTTAGGTCGGGCGGCAAAACTACGGGTATTCCCTCGTTTTTAGGCCGTTATTCATCCATTTTTCAGAATTATCGGTTTCCCTAGGCGCCGCATATTTCGATTGGTATGGCACACAACGAAATATAGTATACCGACTGTGGCGATCCAACGGCCACGTCACAAGGGGAATCACGCATGCAAGCGGACGTTGTGCTCACAGCTGCTCACTGGATGTATTTGATCAGCGTGGCCGCCATCATCCTGACGATGATTTTGCGGGCCAATGTGGTGGTGCCATCGGTGATTGGCACCTTTCTGGTGGTGCTGGCCATCACCGGCAATCCGATCAGCGCGCTGATCGGTATCTTCTCGGCCAGCTTCGTGGCCGCCAAGGAGTTGTTCAACATCTTTCTGGTCATCACGTTCATGACCGCCCTGCTCAATTCCCTGAAGACGCTGCAGGCGGACGTGCGCATGGTGCAGCCGTTTCGGCGCATCATGCGGGGCGGGCATTCGTCGTTCATCATCATCGCCCTCTGTACGTATGTGATCTCGCTGTTCTTCTGGCCGACGCCCGCCGTGCCGCTGGTGTCCGCCATCCTGCTGCCCGCCGCCATCGCGGCCGGCCTGCCGCCGCTGGCCGGCGCCATGGCCATTGCCATCGCGGGGCAGGGCATGGCGCTGTCGTCGGACTACGTGATCGGCGTGGCGCCCAGCATCAGCGCCAAGGCGGCGGGCGCGGCCGTCAGCGCGGCGGTGGTGGCCGACCGTGCGCTGGTGTTGTCGCTGATCACCGGCGCCGTGGCGCTGGTAACGGCCTACCTGCTGATCCGCAAGCACATCGTGCCCGCCAACGCCGCGTTGCTGGATGCCTGGCAGGCGCGCGCGCAAGACGGCAGCCTGGCGCGGATCGAGCAGTCCGGCTCGTTCGACAAGGCCGAACTGGCGCGCGGCACCATGGGCGCCGACCCGGCGTTGCCGCAAGGCCCCGTCGTCAACGACGAGGAACGCCGCCGCGTGCGCTGGTCCAAGACCTTTGCCGTGGTGACGCCGCTGGCCTTCCTGGCCGTGATCGCGGTGATGGTCCTGCCCCGCCTGTTTCCGACGCTGCCCGCCTTGCGCGGCGGCGATGCGGCGGCGCTGGTGGGTGGCGTCGCTTTTGTCGTGATGATGCTGGTAACGCTGGCCGCCGAAGGGCCGCGCAAGATGCTGGACGTGTGCCCGGAACATGTGACGGACGGCTTTGTCTTCGCCTTCAAGGCCATGGGATCGGTGCTGCCGATTGCCGGCTTCTTCTTCATCGGCGCCAATGAAACCGCCGCGCAGATCCTGGGTGTCCCGCAGGCCCAGGCCCCCGGCCTGCTGTTCGAAGTGATTTCGGCGGGCCAGCATCTGATCCCCGAAAACCACTTCCTGGTGGCGTTCGGCGTGTTGCTGGTGGGCATGATCACCGGCATCGACGGTTCCGGCTTTGCCGGCCTCCCATTGACGGGCACCTTGTCCGGCGCGTTGGGGCCGGTGGTGGGCGTGGACCCCGCCACGCTGGCGGCGGTCGGGCAGATGGGCGCTGTCTGGACGGGCGGCGGCACCTTGATCGCGTGGTCGTCATTGATTGCGGTGGCCGGGTTCGCCCGGGTCAACGTGCTGTCGCTGGTGCGGGCGTTGTTGCTGCCGGTATTGCTGGCGCTGTTCGTCTCGACGATCTGCGCGGTATTGATCTGGCGCTAGCCGTGCACAGCAGCTGATGCCGACAAAAGGGGCCTGCCAGGCCCCTTTTTCATGCCCGCTCGTCGGGGTTATCACCGATCGCTGGACGATGATTAAAGTATACAATGTTCACAGCTACCCGAATGCCCGGCTTGACCGCCGAGCCGCTCGGTCCCTCTGGGCCACTCGGCCCACCCCCGTACCGGTAAAGGAAGCGCTTCCGTGGACGATCTTTCGCAGCAGACATTCATGAACCATATCGGCGGCGCCTGGGTGCCCAGCGCCACCGGGCGTACGGCGCCGAACATCAACCCGGCCGATACGCGCGACATCGTGGGCCACTTTCCCGTGTCGGACGCCGATGATGCGCGGCGCGCGGTGCAAGCCGCCGATGACGCCTTCGCCGCATGGCGCGACACGCCGATCTCGAAACGCGCCGCCATTCTGTTTCGCGCCGCCCAGTACCTGGAAGACCACGCTGACGCCTTTGCCCGCGAATTGACCCGTGAAGAGGGCAAGGGCCTGAACCTGGCCAAGGACGAAGTGCTGCGTTCGGCGCAGACGATCCGCTTCTACGCGGTCGAGGGCCAGAGCTTTACCGGCGAAACCTTCGTCAACGACGACCCGGACATGGTCGTCTACAGCCAGCGCGAGCCGCTGGGCGTGGCCGCGGTGATTTCGCCGTGGAACTTTCCGATTTCCATTCCTGCCCGCAAGATCGCGCCCGCGCTGATCGCCGGCAATACCGTGGTGTTCAAGCCGTCATCCGACGCGCCGCTGTCGGGCTACCGCCTGACCGAAGCGTTCGTGCAGGCGGGCTTGCCCGCGGGCGTGCTGAATCTGGTGATCGGGCCGGCAGGGGCCGTGGGCGCGGCCATCACCGGCGCGCCGGCCGTGCGCGCGATCTCATTCACCGGTTCGACGGCCGCGGGCGAACAGATCCACCGCAGCGCCGGGCTGACCACGCGCACGCAGATGGAACTGGGCGGCAAGAACCCCTTGATCGTGCTGGCCGACGCCGACCTGGATCGCGCCGTGGACCTGGCCGTCAAGGGCGGCTTTTCGTTAAGCGGCCAGGCCTGCACCGGCACCAGCCGCGTGTTGGTCGATGCCAAGGTGCGGCAGGCGTTCACCGATAAGCTGGCGGCGCGCATCCACGCGCTGACCATCGGCAATGGCCTGAAGGGCAACTTCGACCTGGGCCCCTTGGCCACCCGCAAGCAGCTGGACAACGTGTTGAGCTACGTGGCGATCGGCAAGCAAGAGGCTACGCACCTGTGCGGCGGCGACGTGCTTGCCGGCCCCGATTTTGACCACGGCTATTACGTCACGCCCGCGCTGTTTACCGATGTGACGCAGCAGATGCGCATCGCCCGCGAGGAGATCTTCGGGCCGGTCATCGCACTGATTGAAGTCGACGGGTACGAGGACGCCATCGCCAAGGCCAACGACACCGAGTACGGCCTGTCCGCCGCCATCGCCACCACCGACGCGCGTTACGCGCACCGCTTCGCGCGCGACATCCAGGCGGGCACGGTCAAGATCAACCGCACCACCACCGGCAACCTGATCAATGCCCCGTTCGGCGGCTTGAAGCATTCCAGCACGTCCACGTTCCGTGAGTCGGGCCGGGTGGGCCTTGAGTTCTACACGCAGATCAAAACAATCTACCGCGCCGGCTGAGCGCGCGGCGAACACTGAAAAAGGCTACGAACATGAAACAGATCTACCGCCTGGAACTGGAAGAAGCGCGCCTGATGGTGCGCGCGGCCATCGCCAAATCCGAAGCGATCGGCGTGCTGGAATCCGTCTGCATCGTCGATGACGGCGGCTATCCCATTGCGCTGGAACGCATGGACGGCGCCCGCATCACCGGCCCGCAGATCGCCTGGAACAAAGCGTTTACCGCCGCCGGCCACAAGCGTTCGACGCATTTGTTCAACACGCCGCCCAATGGCCCCGCGCTGCCCGGCAACGAAGCGTTCGGCATCCAATGGAGCTTTGACGGCAAGTTCGCCGTGTTCGTGGGCGGCTTTCCGATCGTGGTCAACGACGAGGTGATCGGCGGCGTCGGTCTGAGCGGCGGCAATGGCGAACAGGACACACAGGCGGGCTTGGCGGCATTGACGGCGTTGGCTGAACTGCTGGAGCCGCGCGGCATGAAAGTGCTGGTGCAGGCCGACATCAAGAAATAAGCGAGGCTTGCAATGGCATACCGCGTGCATATTCTTCAAACCGGCGAAGCCTTCGTCGCCGGCGCCGAGGAATCCCTGTTGGAAGCCGCCGAACGGGCGGCGGTAAAGCTGCCGCACGAATGCACGTTCGGCGGTTGCGGCACCTGCCGCATCAAGCTGGAATCGGGCGCGGTGGGCTATGAAGAATTTCCGATGGCGTTAACGCCGGAAGAAGCGGCCGAAGGCTACGCGCTGGCATGCCAGGCGCGCGCACAAAGCGATCTTTGCATCAGCGTGGCCAGCAGCCGCCAGGTGTTTCCCGAGCCGCGTCGGCTGTCGGCCACCGTGCACGGCATCCATCCTTATACGGACGACATCCTGCACCTGACGCTGGCGCTGCCCGACGGCCCGCTGGACTATGTGCCCGGGCAGTACATGAACGTGCTGCTGCCCGACGGTGAAACGCGCAGCTTTTCGATGGCGTCGGCGGTGGCGTCGGTGGACGGGCACGTGGATTTCCATGTGCGCCGCATTCCGGGCGGCCGCTATACCGACCAGTGGCTGGGCCAGGCGCAAGCGGGGGCGGCGTTGACGATCGACGCTCCGTTGGGAGTTTTCAGCTATCACGAGGAGGACTGGCGCCCGCTGATCATGGTGGCCACGGGCACCGGCATCGCACCGATCAAGGCCATCCTGGAATCGTTGCTGGACAAGGAAGACTGCCCGCCCGTCACCTTGTATTGGGGCATGCGTACCGAGGCGGACCTGTACCTGCAAGACGAGATTGCGGGCTGGGCAGGGCGCCTGTATGAATTCAATTTCGTGCCGGTCCTGTCGCGCGCGGACGCAAGCTGGCAAGGCCGGCGCGGCCACGTGCAGGACGTTGTTCTGCAAGACCACGCAGACCTCTCGGAACACGCCATCTACCTGTGCGGCGCACCCGCGATGGTGCAGGACGCCAAGCACCTGTTCGCCGGGCGCGGCGCCAGCCTGGACCATATCTACGCCGACAGCTTCACCTTCCAGCACGCGCTGGAACCGGCGGCGTGATGCGGGGCCCGGGGCCTTGACGCAGAGCCGGCCCTGGTCCTGGCCCCGACCCCGCCCGACCCGCGCCCACCTACCGAAACACCAGCACCGGCAAGCGCGTCTTGGCCAGCACGCGCTGCGTTTCGCTGCCCAGCAGAAAGCCGGTCATGCCGTGCCGCCCGTGCGAGCCCATGATGATCAGGTCGCAACCCTGCGTTTTGGCGGTTTCCACGATGGCCTCGTGCGGATGGTCGTTGACCATCACGACGATGTTGCACGGCACCAGCGCGTGTCGGGCCTCCATCTCAAGCCCTTCCAGGTAGCCTTCCGCGTTCTTGCGAGCCTGGTCGGTGTGATGCGCCTGTGTCGTGCCCAGCATTTCGGCCTGATAGACCAGCAGATGGTCTTCGGGAATGGCGCGAATGAGCGTGATGATGGCGCCCATTTCCTTGGCAAAGACAAGGGCGCGCTTGAATGCCGATTCGGATAGCAGCGAACCATCCACGGCGATGAGCAAATGCCTGTACATGTTGCCTCTCCTTTAGGAAAAGGAATGTCGAGCAACGGCGAAATCAGTATAGGCCTGCCGTTGCGCGCTATCCAGTCCCGCGAAAGGAGGATGCGAAGGGGACGTTACGCGCGCCCGTCCCACCGGCATAACGTCATGCCGACTAAGTATTTTTCCGCATCCGGACAGGGTGAAAGAATGCCTCTTCGCCTTTCACCTTTCAGCCTCAGGCCGGGACCCTTCATGACTATTCAATCCATCAACGCCCGCAACCAGTTTCGCGGCAAGATCAAAGAGATCATCCTCGGGCCGGTCGTGTCCGAGGTCGACGTGGACACCCCCGCCGGCATCGTTACGTCGGTGATCACCACGCGTTCCGTGAAGGAACTGGACCTTCAGGTGGGCACCGAGGTGCTGGCATTCGTCAAGGCGACCGAGGTGTCCGTCGCCAAGCTATGAATTCGCCGCAGCGGATCGGCCGCGCTGATCGGCCGTACTGAAAAATATTCCCTTGCCCCGGCGTTAGGCATATATTGTCATCGCGATATCCGGCAGTTCCCTCGTGGCTTTCAGCTTCATGCGTTGCCTCACGGAGAACGGTTCATGCGTCGACTGCAAGGGTGGTTCATTGGCTGGTTGTGCCTGGGGCTGGCGGTCTGTCTGCCGGCGGTGGCCCAAACCCAGCTGGACAAGGGGCAGTTGGATCAGTTGATGGCGCCGGTGGCGCTGTACCCTGATTCCTTGCTGTCGCAAATCCTCATGGGGTCCACGTACCCCGACGACATCGCCGCCGCGGCCAAATGGTCGGCGGCCCATACCTCGGAATCGGGTGACCAGGCGGTCAAGGCCGTCGAGGCCGAGCCCTGGGATCCCAGCGTGAAATCCCTGGTGGCGTTTCCGTCCGTGATGGACATGATGGGGCGCCAGCCGGACTGGGTGAAATCCGTGGGCGATGCCTTTCTGGCACAGCCCGATGCGGTGATGGATTCCGTGCAGCGCTTGCGTACGCAGGCACAAAAGGCGGGCAACCTGAAAAGCACGCCGCAGCAGACGGTCACCTCCAGCACCACGAACGAAAAGACCGTGGTGGTGATCCAGCCCACCGATCCGCAAGTTGTCTACGTGCCCAGTTACAACCCCAGCGTGGTGTACGGGGCCTGGGCCTATCCTACCTACCCGCCTTATTACTACCCGCCGCCGCCGGGGTCCGTCTTTGGGACGGCGCTGGTGTCGGGCATCGGCTTCGGCCTGGGGGTGGCGGCCGTCAATTCGATGTGGGGCGGCTTTGACTGGGGACACAACGATGTCGATATCGATGTGAACCGATACAACAACATCAACGTGAACCAGCGCATCGACAACGCCCGTAACAACAACGTGTCGTGGAAGCACAACCCTGAAAATCGCGGCAATACGCCGTATGCCGATTCGGCCAGCCGGCAGCGTTTTGACAGCCAGCGCCAGGCAGGCGTGCAGAACCGGCAATCCGGCCAGCGGGCGGGTCAGGGGCAGGGCGCGCGCGCGGCCGGCGCGGCCCCCGCTGCCGGTTCCCGC
The DNA here is from genome assembly GCF_057291955.1 of Achromobacter sp. 1L-A-4-B-C2. Lineage (NCBI taxonomy): Bacteria > Pseudomonadati > Pseudomonadota > Betaproteobacteria > Burkholderiales > Alcaligenaceae > Achromobacter > Achromobacter sp. 1L-A-4-B-C2. The sequence continues at coordinate 390,717 of NZ_JBXAWP010000004.1, read as the reverse complement.
GAGGCGGCACGTGACCGCGCGGCGCAATCGTTTGAAGGGCGTACGGGACAACCCATCGCCGGCCATGGCGACGGCGCCGGCCGTGGCCAGGGCGCCGCCAACCGGGGCGGCCAGGGCGCGGCGGGCCGCAGTGGCGAGGGCGCGGCCGACCGGGGGCAGGATCGCGGGCAAAACCGCGCGCAGAATCACTCAGGCGCCGGCACCGGCGGACAGGGCGCAGGCTCGCACACGCCCCGTTCGTCCAGCGTGTCCACCAACGATCGCCAGGCCGCGGCGCAACGCCAGCGCGCGGACGAATCGGCGGCTCGCGATCGCGCCCGGACAACGAACACCAGCAACGCGTTAAGCGACGCGGGCAACGGCGACCGCATGCGCCAGCAAAGCCACCGTAGCGATATGAATCGCGGCGGGGGTGGGGGCGGTGGTCAGCGGGCAAGCGGCGGCGGCGGGCATCGAGGCGGTGGCGGTGGCGGCCATATCGGCGGCCGGAGGTAGCACCATGAACAAGGGAGCTTTCATGACGAATGCCTGGGTTCGTGCGCGCGCGCTGGGCGCCGTGTCGATGCTGGCGCTTTGCGTTGCCGCGCCGGCGGCCGCGCAAAGCGTGTATCCGACCGCGCAGGCCGCGGCTGACGCCTTCACCGACGCGCTGGCCACCAGCGATTCGTCGGCCATGGCCAAGGTGCTGGGACCCAATCACAAACAGCTGGTGCCGGGCGGCGTCTCGCAAGACGACATCTATCGCTTCCTGTCGGCGTGGGCAAAAAAACATGAAGTCATCGCCGATGGCGGCCGTTCCTGGCTGGCCGTGGGCGATTCCGGCTGGACGATGCCCGTGCCTATCGCCCAGGTCGGCAAGGGCTGGCGTTTCGACCCGGTGGCGGGCAAGGCCGAACTGACCCGCCGCGCGATCGGCCGCAACGAACTGGCCGCCATCGAGACGCTGCAACAGCTGCAAGCGGCCCAAACGCGGTATCAAAAGGGCGTGGGGCAGGGCCGCTATGCCAGCCGCCTGATCAGCCGCCCCGGTGCCATGGACGGCCTGTACTGGCCCGAAGTGCCGGGCGCCCCGCCCCAGGCGTTTGGTCCCGATGCGCTGGCGATGGGCCCCGAGGTGCCGGCCGAGGACGCGTATTTTGGTTATCGCTACAAGATCCTGCCCGGCTCCGAAAGCACGGCTTACCGCATTGTTGCGTGGCCCGCGCGATACGGGCAGACCGGTATCGGCACCTTTGTGATTGGGCCGCAAGGCGGGGTGTTGGAGTCTGACCTGGGGCCGGCTTCCGCCAGCCGCGCGCAGGCGCTGCGGGAACGCGATATCGCTGCCGGCGCGTGGGTGGACGCCGACGCGCAACCCGTTGGCGCCAAATGACTTTTTGGCATTTCGGGGGCAGGGCCGGCGGGGATGTTGCCAAGTCGCAACAGGCGCAAGCGAATGCCGCCAAAGCCCCGCTTGTTGCCCTTTTGAAAGGTGGCTGTGCCTAAAATGGCGAGCACTGGGATCGGTGCCCGATCCTCTTTTGCCGGACCTTGAAATTGAACCCCTTGCATTTTGTCCGCTACGCCCTGGCCGGCGTAGGGATGGCGCTTAGCGCAGCGGCGGCATCCGCCCCGATTTTCGTCCTGAATTCCCTGGACGCCAACGTCAGCATCGTCGACCCGGTGTCCTACAAGGAACTGCGCCGCGTGCCTACCGGCAAGGAACCGCACCACCTGTATCTGACGCCCGACGAAAAGTCGCTGATGGTGGCCAACGCCACGGGCAACACGATCACGATGATGGACCCGAAGACGGGCGAAGTGCAGCGCACGCTGACCGACATCGTCGACCCCTACCAGTTGCAGTTTTCGCCGGACATGAAGTGGTTCGTCACGGCCGCCAACCGGCTGGACCACATCGACATCTACGCGTGGCAGCCGCAGCAAAAGGGCGCCGAGCTGAAGCTGGTCAAGCGGGTGCAGGCGGGCAAGACGCCCAGCCACATCATGATCGACAAGACCAGCACGACGGCCTACGTCACCTTGCAGGACAGCGACCAGCTGATCGCCATCGACCTGGCGACGCAAACGCCCAAGTGGACGGTATCGGTGGGCAAGACGCCGGCCGACGTGTTTCTGACGCCGGATCAAAAGACCCTGCTGGTGGCGCTGACGGGCGATTCCTTCGTGGAAGCCTATGACGTCAGCAAGGGCCCGGCCAAGCTGGTCAAGCGCATTCCCACCGCTGCGGGCGCGCACGCGTTTCGCGCGCAGGGCGACAAGCGCCACCTGTTCGTCAGCAACCGCACCGCCAATTCCATCAGCCGCATCGACATGCTGTCGCTGACCGTGACCGACACCTTCGCGGTGCCGGGCGGCCCGGACTGCATGGATGTGCTGGCCGATGGCAAGACGCTGCTGGTGACCTCGCGCTGGGCGCGCAAGCTGACGGTGGTGGACCTGGAGCAGAAAAAGGTCGTGAACCAGGTCCCGGTGGGCAAGTCGCCGCACGGCGTCTGGACGCTGAACCATGCGCCGACCCGATAGGGGGGGCTGCCCTCCCCACGCTGCGCCCGCTGGCGTGCGCTTGCTGGCCATGACGCTGGCGCTGGCGTGTGCCGTGCCGGTGGCGAATGCCGCGGCGCCCGGCACCTGCGACAAGCCCGTCTACCTGACCCTGGACACCGGTCACATGGGGGTCGCGCCGCTGATCGCCGATGTGCTTAACCGCCATCACGTCAAGGTCACTTTCTTTTTGGCCAACGAACGCACCAAGACCGACGGCTCCAGCCTGGACGACGTCTGGGCGCCGTGGTGGAAGGCGCGCGCGGCGGAAGGGCATGCTTTCGGGTCGCATACCTACGACCACGTCTACTGGCAGGCCGACCTGCCGGGCGGAAAGTTCCGCGTGAAGCCTAGCGCGGGCCCGGACACCGGCAAGCGCGCCGAATGGACGGCCGAACAGTACTGCGCCGAAATCAAGCGTTCGGCCGCCCGCTTTCACCAGATGACGGGCGCCAGGATGCTGCCGCTGTACCGCGCACCGGGCGGCAAGACGTCGCCCGCCCTGCTCCAGGCCGCCAAGGCCTGCGGCTACGAACACGTGGGCTGGTCGCCCGCCGGCTTCCTGGGCGATGAACTGCCCAGCGATAAATTTCCCAACGCCAAGCTGCTGGATCAGGCGCTGCGCACCATCAAGCCCGGCGATATCCTGCTTGCCCACCTGGGCATCTGGTCGCGCCAGGACCCCTGGGCGCCCGCCGTGCTGGAGCCCTTGATTGTGGGCTTGCAGCAGAAGGGCTATTGTTTTGCCACCTTGGACACGCATCCGGCCTATCGCGACTGGATCGCCACGCATCATTGATCATGGAAACGCTTAGCCAATTCTTCGGGGCATGCCAGCAATGGCTCTTCGAAACGCTGATCCAGCCCGCGCTGTTTCACCTCGGAATGAGCAACTTCATCGAGGACGGCTATGACGCCACCATGTGGCTGCTGGTCGGCCTGGTGCAGGTTGCCGTGCTGGTGCTGGTGTTCGGCCCGCTGCAACGCCTGCGGCCCGTCGAAGCCGTGACCGACCGACGCCAGATCGGCATCGACGTGCTGTACACGCTGATCCACCGCCTGGGCGTTTTTCGCCTGGCGCTGTTCTTCACCATCGACCCGTTCTGGGACAGCGTCTTCGGCCAGCTGCACGTGTGGGGCTTTGCGCCTTTCCAGCTGGACCAGTACTGGCCGGGCGTGACCGACAAGGCCTGGGTCAGCCTCATCATCTATCTGCTGCTGTTCGACGCGGTCGACTACGTCTACCACCGTGCGCAACACCGCTTCGGCTGGCTGTGGGCGCTGCACGCCGTGCATCACAGCCAGCGCCAGATGACCATCTGGAGCGACGACCGCAACCACCTGCTGGACGACATGCTGCGCGACGTGCTGGTTGTGTTCGTGTCGCAGTTGGTGGGCGTGCCGCCGGCGCAGTTCGTGGCGGTGGTGGCCATTACGCAACTGGCGCAAAGCTTCTCGCACGCCAATTTGCGCATGCACTTCGGCGCGCTCGGCGAACGCCTGCTGGTCAGTCCGCGTTTCCATCGGCATCACCACTCCATCGCCTACGACGCGTCCACGCCCGGCCCCGTCGGCGGCTACAACTTTGCCGCGCTGTTCCCCATCTGGGACGTGCTGTTTCGCACCGCCCGTTTTGGCGTGGGTTATGGCCCCACGGGCATCCACGACCAGCAGGCCGAATTGGGCGGCCGCGACTACGGCTGCGGGTTCTGGTCGCAGCAATGGCTGGGTCTGAAACGCATGGTGGGCCGAGACCGCGAACCGGCCTCGGCGCCGCCGCCACCGCCCGGAGCGGCGGAGCGGGCCTGATTCGCCACGCGGGTTCTTAGCAATCTAAACCGGAAATCAGACTCTTCCAATAGCCTTTTTGTTGGATCGCCATCACTGTTGCGGGTCAAGTGATTCGCTCGCGCAGCGCCACGCAATCCGCCAAGGCCACGCGCGTGCCCCACGCAGGAGCCCGCCGTGACCGATACCGCAGCGCCCGCGCAGCGCTTCGCCCCGATGTCCTACAACGCCCGGGGCCAGCCCGTGTTTCAGTGGACCCTGACGCCCGCCGAGCAGTGCGATCCGGTCATCCTGCGGATCCCGCCGGACGCTATCCTGCCGGTCGTATTCGTTCCGGGCATCATGGGCTCGAATCTGAAGTCCGTGCCGGATGACGGGCAAGAAGCCGAACCCCTCTGGCGGCTGGATGCAGGCTTGGCTGGCAAACCTGTTGATTTGTTCCGGCGTTGGAACGGCGTTCCCGCGGGGACCCGTCAGGCCGTGTTGCACCCCGACCGCGTGACCGTCGATGACGCCGGCGCCGTGCCCGAGCGTCGCGTGGGTTCGGTGATCGTGCCTTCCGTCGATTCGGCCACGCAAAGCAAACAGGCGCTTATCGATCGCTATCGCGAACGGGGCTGGGGCGAAGTCGGCGAAAGCAGCTATCACCCGTTCCTGCTCTGGCTCGAAGACTCGCTGAACAGCTCCTATCGGCCGCACGAGTGGCCGGAATTCCAACTGAAGTCCATGCACCTGGACGTGCCCGACGACCCCTCGTTGCAGCCGCGCCTGAAGCCCGGGCTGGAGGTGCCCCTGGCAGGCCTGGGCGAACACCTGCTGCGCCAGCTGCCGCATCTGAAGACGGACGACCTGTCCGCCCGCGCCGCATACCGGATGCCGGTGCACGCGTTTGGCTACAACTGGCTGGCGGACAACGACGTGGCGGCAAACAAGCTGGCCGAGCGTATCGACGAAATCAGGCGTCAGTACGGGTCCGAGTGCCAGCAGGTCATCCTGGTCACACACTCGATGGGCGGGCTGGTGGCACGGCGTTGCGCGCAGTTACCCGGCATGAGCGAAGCCATTGCAGGCGTGGTGCACGGCGTGATGCCGACCCATGGCGCCCCGGTGGCATACCGGCGCTGCAAAGTGGGCATGCAGCAAGAAAGCGCGATGGCCGCCGCCGTGATCGGCGTGACCGGCCAGGACGTCACAGCGGTATTCGCCCAGTCGCCGGGTGCACTGCAATTGCTGCCCACCAAGAACTATTCGCCGGGATGGTTACGCCTGCGAGACCCCGACCACGCGTCCGCCATGCCTGCGCGTCCTGAGGCGGACCCGTACCAGGAAATCTATTTGCGCCGTGATCGCTGGTGGGCGTTGCTGCGCGAAGAGTGGTTAAAGCCGAAGGATGGGGCTCCCATCGAGTGGGTCCACTACGCAAAGAACATCAAGAAGGCGAAGCTGTTTCACGAAACGATAGACGCCGCCTATCACCCCAACACCTACGTGTATTACGGGGCTGACGCCAAACAGCCGAGTTTCGAAACCATTACCTGGCAAATGCGAGCCGGACGGGGCGATCTGAATCGGCCTTTGGGCGTGCCCCCGGATGCCTTCGTTGTGTCCACCATGCAGATGGCGCAGGTGCGAGATCAAGGATCCAGCCCCTTGTACGTTGGCGGCAGTCGCGTCGTGGAACACGTGCCGGTCAGAGCAGGCCGGCTAGCCGTATCCATGGAAGTCAGCCATTGGGAACTGCACTGCGAAATGCAGGACGGCATCGGTGATGGCACGGTTCCGGTCAGTTCAGGCCAGGCGCCGGCCGCGCAGGCGCGCGAAGGCCAAGTGCGGGTGCAAGTCAGCGCCACGGGCTTTGACCATGAGGGCGCATTCAAAGTGATGCAGACCCGCCACTTCACGCTGTATAGCCTCATCAAGATCGCTGCTCAAGCCAAGCGTCCGTCATGCGTCGCTTGATCCCGCTGCTTTGTCTGTCGGCCGGGCTCGCCGCGGGCGTGATGGCCCTATTTCATTCAAAGGAGGAATCCGCCGTGAACGAGATTACCGGCCCCATGCGAACGTGGGCGGTAGGCAGGCAACTGATCGAACTTCCCGCCGACTGGGGGCCGCCTTCCAGGGCGTTCGCGAAGCTTTACTACGGAGGAGGGGCCGATCATACGAGCGTTCAAATCGATATTCTGGGGCAAGACATCACGTTGGCTCAGTTTGACGAGGCTCTATCAGAACGCGCCCGCCGCATCGGCGCCGTCAACAGTTATGAAACCGGCAAGTCCATGCTTCTCGGCGCGGAGGAATTGGCGCGGGGGAAGTGGTTGTTCCAATATCAAGAAAGTATGGGCGCCACATGGTCGCAAACCTATGAACTGCATCTGCTGGTGAACGGTACGCACGTCAAGTTGGCAGCAGAGTCGTACGAGGAGGGCAGCAATGCACAGGTCGAGTCGCGCCTGCTTGAGCTCGCTGCGCAAGTTGTCGGCGTCAAGCAAGCCGAAGCGGCCGGCCAGGGCCTTTCGCTGGGCCCCGTCATCATCCGGGGTACGCACGACCACGAGATGGGCATCGTGAGCTTCATGGCGCGAGGCTCGAACGTCAAACTGGAAATCTACTTCAGTGACTCCGCGCGCAATGAGTCGCCTCGCCTCATCGAACGCATGGTCCGTGACTTCAAAGCCTTTCGCGTCTGGGACCCCGATGTGGTGCGCAAGGGGCATACCACGCTGGCTGGGAATCCCGCGGAGGAATACCTGATGCGGTATGAAACGAAAGACCATCGCGGGTTCTTGTTTGTGGCTGAAAACTACCGGGATAGCCGTTCGTTGGCGAGTCCATCGGTTAATTTCCGCCTGACCGCGGGCGGCGTGCCCAGACTGCACGCCAACCCGGAGACCACACCGGACAAGTTGCTTAATTGGCTTTTGCCCAACTTTGTCCCTCGGGGCGATCCTCCGTTGTGGCAAAGAAAAAGGCCCCGTCCACCTGTTGACTCCACATTGAGCAAGGATCAGACGCTGGCAATCTGGGATCACGCTATGCGTTCACTACGCCCGCGTTACGGGGCCGTTGCTCCGCCCCGCGTCGAGCCGCAAAGCGCTACGCGTGGACCTACCCCCGCCCAGGCGGAAGCGGCCCGAAAAGCCCTGGATGACTTTATCGCCAGCGAACCCGGCACAGAGAAATAGCCCCCGCCGGTCCGCCAGCCGTTACGGCGCGTCGTGCGTCGTTTCCCGTTTGATTTCGTCGTGGCGGCGTTCCATTTCCTGGCGCAGTTCGCGGCGCAGACGCGCGGCTTCGAAGCGTTGCTTTTCTTCCAGGTTGCGCGGGGCCAGCGGCGGCACGGCGGTGGGTGCGCCGTTGTCGTCCACCGCCACCATCGTGAAATAACAGCTGTTGGTATGGCGCACGAGCTTCTTGCGGATGTCTTCGGTGACGACCTTGATGCCGATTTCCATCGACGTGCGTCCGGTGTAATTCACCGCCGCCAGGAAAGTGACCAATTCGCCCACGTGGATGGGTTCGCGGAACACGACCTGGTCCACCGACAGCGTGACCACGTATTGGCCGGCGTAGCGGCTGGCACAGGCGTAGGCCACCTGGTCCAGGTACTTCAAGATGGTTCCGCCGTGTACGTTCCCTGAAAAATTCGCCATGTCAGGCGTCATCAGGATGGTCATCGACAATTGGTGGCTAAAGGCGTCGTCCATGGCGGGCGCTCATCATTGAAAAATAAAACGCCTATGGTAGCGGCAGGCGCCTGTCACCGAGCCGTCATCCGGCCACGTGCTAGGGTTTCTTCTGGGAAGGCTGGGCGGCGCTGGTGGCGGGCTCCACATCCACATCCGAATCCACTTGCGCCGGCGGCTGCGGATCATCGCGCACCAAGGCGGGCGGCATCCACAGCCCGTCCAACAAAACCGGCTGCGGTTCGTACATACGCAGCAACATCGTCACGGCGCCCGATGCGGGCAGCGGCAGCCAGTTGGCCTGGTCCTCGGGGGCGGGCGGCGTCTGGCTGAAATGCAGGTCCAGCGAGCCATCGGCGTTGTAGCGCAACGGCTGACGGTCGCCCAGGGTATGACGGCCAAGCATGTTGGCAACGGGCATGCCCTGGCTGTCGTAAGCGGCCAATGACCACAGCGCGCCAGCGGGCGGGAGCTGCCCGCCTTCAAAGTGCAAGAAGTAACGATGCGCGCCGTTGATCGGGGCACCCTGGTTGTCGGCAGCCAGCAGCAGCACGGCCAGATCCTCGGGCAGGCTGGCGCCAGGCTGTGCTTGCGCGGCCAGCGCGCGGCGCAGGTACGCGTTGCCATACACGCCCACGCTGGCTGTTTCCTGTTGCCAGCCGTTCAGGTTGCGCAGCGAGGCGCCCGCGGCGGCCTGCATGCGCTCACGCGCCGCGCGCAGTCCGCGTCGCATGCCTTGTTTGGCGGGATGGTCAAGCTTGTCGAAATCAAACGGACGGCCCGCAATCAGGCTTGCCTGGCGCAGTTTGGCCAGCATCGGCTGGTCGGTTGCGTGCGGCGGATTCTTGCGCAGCAGCTCGGCGGCGTAGGTGAAGAACGCGTCGGTCGGCATGGATTCCACCTGCTCGCGCACGGCTATCTTCAGGTCCAGATTGGGGTCCGACTTCACCCGCTGCGACTGCGCCGGCAAGTTCCACTGTGACAGCGGCGTCAGCGCGTAGCCGTCCTGCAAGGCATTCACGGCGGCGAAATCGGCGGGCCGGTCTGCCTGGATCAGCAGCTTGGCCAGGACGTGCGGGGTCGGTGCGTCAATGCGGGCCATGCCGGAGGGCAGCGTGCCCGTCCAGCCGGGCGGCACGATCACGGTGTTGGACTTGCCCGTGCCGGTGGTGCGCTTGCCCAGCATGGCGAAGGCGTCTGTCCACATGTCCACCAGCGTCAACGAATACAGCCGGCCCTGGGTGTCGGGCGCCGACAGCACGACGGGGCCGCCCGTCAGGTCGATCCAGCCGGTGCTGCGCAGCATGTCGGGGTTGGCCCACGGGGCCGCCTCGCCGGCCGGGGGCAGGCCGCGACCATGCAGGAACGTGTTGGCGGCCGCACCCTGGGCGCCTCGCGACGGATGCGTGAACTGCCGCCGGTTCAAGTCCATCGTCACCAGCGGATAGAAGTACAGGTAGCCTTCCATGGCCGCTTGCTGGGCGACTTCGGTTGCGGCGGCGGCCGGTGTGAGCCGCGCGGCTGCGGGCGCGGCCAGTGCGGTGGAGGCGGGCGTCCCGGCCAGGCAGGCCAGGCACAAAGCCAAGGGAACAAAACGGCGCATCGGGCATTCCAACGGTCAAGCGTGAACGAGGAATGTAGCAGCCGCCAGACACTCCAAAATCTGCGAACAACTCCCATTTCGCCGCCAAATCGGCGTTAGCCGGGCTTTTGCCGTGGCGCGCGACTTGGTCTTGCGAATATACTTATTGAAATATCCTTGGAAGTTGTAGGGCTTTTCCGCGTTGGGCAAGCCACCGGCTTTCGTCATTCACCAGGAGAGGAGTGCTTCATGGTCAACATGAATCGCCGCCAGTTCTTCAAGGTGACAGGTGCCACCCTGGCAGGCTCTAGCCTGGCATTGCTCGGGGTAGCCCCCGGCACGGCCATGGCTGAAGTGCGCCAGTACAAACTTGCGCGCATGACCGAAACGCGCAACACCTGTCCCTACTGTTCGGTCGCCTGTGGCTTGCTGATGTACGGTCTGGGCGACGGCGCCAAGAACGCGCGCGCCAGCATCATGCACATCGAAGGCGACCCTGATCACCCCGTCAACCGCGGCACGCTCTGTCCGAAGGGCGCGGCGCTGATCGACTTCATCCACAGCCCCAACCGCCTGAAGTACCCGGAATACCGGGCGCCCGGGTCGGACAAATGGGTGCGGATGTCGTGGGACGACGCGCTGACCCGCATCACCAAACTCATGAAAGCCGACCGCGACGCGAACTTCGTCGAGAAGACCGCGGACGGCAAGACAGTCAACCGGTGGCTGACCACCGGCATGCTGGCCGCCTCTGCAAGCAGCAACGAGGTGGGCTACGTTACGCACAAGACCGTGCGCAGCATGGGGATGTTGGCGTTCGATAACCAAGCGCGTGTCTGACACGGCCCGACGGTGGCAGGTCTTGCCCCGACGTTTGGCCGTGGAGCGATGACGAACCATTGGGTCGACATCAAGAACGCGGACGTAGTGCTGATCATGGGTGGCAATGCCGCCGAGGCCCACCCGTGCGGGTTCAAATGGGTCACGGAAGCAAAAGCCCATAACAAGGCGAAGCTGATCGTTGTGGATCCGCGCTTTACGCGCTCGGCATCCGTGGCGGATTTCTACGCGCCCATACGCACCGGCACCGACATCATCTTCCTGGGTGGCGTCATCAAGTACCTGTTGGATCACGACAAGATCCAGCACGAGTACGTGCGCAATTACACCGACTTTTCTTTCATCGTTCGTGAGGACTTCACGTTCGAGGAAGGCTTGTATTCCGGCTACAACGCCGACAAGCGTTCCTACGACAAGGCCAGCTGGGACTACGAGCGCGGCGACGACGGTTTCGTCAAGACGGACCCGACGCTGGCGCATCCGCGCACCGTCTACCAACTGATGAAGAAGCACTATTCGCGCTACACCGAAGACATGGTCGAGCGCGTGTGCGGCACGCCCAAAGACAAGTTCCTGAAGGTGTGCGAAATGCTGGCGTCCACCGCCAGCCCCACCCGCGCGGGCACGATCCTGTACGCGCTGGGCTGGACGCAGCATTCCATCGGTTCGCAGATCATCCGCACCGGCGCGATGGTGCAGCTGTTGCTGGGCAACATCGGCATCGCCGGTGGCGGCATGAACGCGCTGCGCGGGCACTCGAACATTCAGGGCCTGACCGATCTTGGCCTGATGTCGAACCTGCTGCCGGGCTACATGACGCTGCCCAACGAACCCGAGCAGGATTACGCCAAGTACATCGAGACCCGTACGCAAAAGCCGCTGCGGCCCAACCAGCTCAGCTACTGGCAGAACTACAACAAGTTCCACGTCAGCCTGATGAAGGCCTGGTGGGGCAACGCCGCCACGGCGGAAAACAACTGGGCGTTCGACTACCTGCCCAAGCTGGACAAGCTGTACGACATGCTCCAGGTCTACGAGCTGATGGTCCAGGGCAAGATGAACGGCTACATCGCGCAGGGTTTCAACCCGCTGGCGGCGGCGCCCAACAAGGCCAAGTTGAATGATGGTTTCGCCAAGCTGAAATTCCTGGTCATCATGGACCCGCTGGTCACCGAGACCTCGGAATTCTGGCGCAACGCGGGCGAGGCCAACGATGTGGATCCGTCCAAGATCCAGACCGAAGTCTTCCGCCTGCCCACCACCTGTTTCGCCGAGGAAGACGGCGCGCTGGTGAACTCCGGGCGCTGGCTGCAATGGCACTGGAAGGGCGCCGAGCCTCCGGGCGAAGCCAAGAGCGACATCGAAATCATGTCGCTGATCTTCACGCGCCTGCGCAAGATGTACCAGGACGAAGGCGGCACGTATCCCGACCCTATCGTCAACCTGTCCTGGCCGTACTCCAACCCGCAGAACCCCACCGCCGAGGAACTGGCCAAGGAATACTCCGGGCGCGCCCTGGTGGACCTGGTCGACCCCAAGGACCCCACCAAGGTCACCCGCAAGGGCGGCGAGCAAGTGGCGGGCTTTGCGGAACTGCGCGACGACGGCTCCACCGCCAGCGGCTGCTGGATCTTCGCCGGCGCCTGGGGGCCCGGCGGCAACCTGATGGCGCGGCGCGACAACAGCGACCCCACCGGCATCGGCCAGACCCTGAACTGGGCCTGGGCGTGGCCGGCCAACCGCCGCATCCTGTACAACCGCGCATCTTGCGACGTGGCGGGCAAGCCCTTTGATCCGCGCCGCAAGCTGATCGGCTGGAACGGCAAGATCTGGGCCGGCGCCGACATCCCCGACTTCAAGGGCGACGAAAACCCCGACGGCGGCATGGGACCGTTCATCATGAACCCGGAAGGCGTGGCGCGCTTCTTCGCGCGGGCGGGCATGGCCGAAGGGCCGTTCCCGGAACACTACGAACCCTTCGAAACGCCGCTGGGATACAACCCGCTGTACCCGAAGGCCAAGGGCGTGACCAACAACCCGGCCGCGCGCGTCTTCAAGGACGACCTGGCCGCGATGGGCACGGTCGACAAGTTCCCGTACGTGGCCACCACCTACCGCCTGACCGAGCACTTCCACTACTGGACCAAGAACGTCCGCATCAACGCGATTCTCCAGCCGGAGCAATTCGTCGAGATCGGCGATGCCTTGGCCAAGGAACTGGGTATTGCCAACGGAACGCGGGTCAAGGTGTCGTCCAACCGCGGCTACATCAAGGCGGTGGCGCTGGTCACCAAGCGCCTGCGCGCGTTGACCATCGAAGGCAAGACGGTGCACCACGTGGGCATTCCGATCCACTGGGGTTTCGTGGGCCTGGCCAAACCCGGCTTTTTGACCAATACCCTGACGCCATTCGTGGGCGACGGCAATTCCCAGACACCGGAATTCAAGTCGTTCCTGGTCAAGGTCGAGAAGGCCTAGGAGAACCGACATGTCCATGCAATCCCTAGACATCAAGCGGCGCTCGGCCACCACCACGCCGCCGCCCGGTATCCGTGAACCCATCACGGGCTCGGTCGCCAAGCTGATCGACGTCTCCAAGTGCATCGGGTGCAAGGCTTGCCAAAGCGCCTGTATGGAATGGAACGATCTGCGCGACGAGATCGGCACCAACGTGGGCGTCTATGACAACCCGGCCGACCTGACCGAGCATTCCTGGACCGTCATGCGCTTCTCGGAATACGAGAACCCCGCCGGCGACCTGGAATGGCTGATCCGCAAGGACGGCTGCATGCACTGCGAGGACCCGGGCTGCCTCAAGGCCTGCCCCTCGCCGGGCGCCATCATCCAATACACCAACGGCATCGTGGACTTCCACGAGGAAAACTGTATTGGCTGCGGCTACTGCATCACTGGCTGTCCGTTCAACGTGCCGCGCATCTCCAAGAAAGACCACAAGGCGTACAAGTGCACCTTGTGTTCCGACCGCGTGGCCGTCGGCCAGGAACCGGCCTGCGTCAAGGCCTGCCCCACCGGCGCCATCGTCTTCGGCACCAAGGAAGACATGAAGCAGCATGCCGAGGAACGAATCGTGGACCTGAAGTCCCGCGGTTTCGACCAGGCCGGGCTGTACGACCCGCAAGGCGTGGGCGGCACCCACGTCATGTACGTGCTGCATCACGCCGACCAGCCCGGGCTGTATCACGGCCTGCCCCAGGACCCGAAGATCAGTCCCATGGTGTCGCTGTGGAAGGGCTTGGCCAAACCGCTGGGTGTGGCCGCGATGGCCCTGACCGCCCTGGCGGGATTCTTCCACTACGCCCGCGTGGGCCGTAACGAGGTGTCGGAGGAAGACGAGCGCCGCGCCGAAGAGGAGATCCGCCATGACTGAAGACCACCGTCACCGTCGCATCAAGCGCTATTCGCCGGGTGAGCGCACCAACCACTGGATCATCGCCTTCACGTTCATCCTGTTGGCGCTGTCCGGGCTGGCGCTGTTTCACCCGTCGATGTACTGGCTGACCAACCTGTTCGGCGGCGGCCCGTGGACGCGCATTCTGCACCCCATCATCGGGGTGGTGATGTTCGTCTGCTTCGTCGTGTTCGCCGGCCACATGTGGCGGCACAACCTGATGACGCGCGCCGACCGCCAGTGGCTCAAGCAGCTGAACGACGTGGTCGAGAACCGCGAGGAAAAGCTGCCCGAAGTCGGCAAGTACAACGCCGGCCAGAAGCTGCTGTTCTACGTGCTGGTGTTGTGCATGCTGGGCCTGTTCGCCAGCGGTATCGTGATCTGGCGCGAATATTTCGCGTTCTATTTCCCGATCTGGGTGGTGCGGGTCGCGTCCGTGGTGCATGCCGTCAGTGCGCTGGTGCTGATCTGCTCGATCATCGTGCACATCTACGCCGCGATCTGGGTCAAGGGCTCGTTGACGGCCATGCTGCGCGGTTATGTCACGGCGGGCTGGGCGTGGAAGCACCATCGCGCCTGGTTCCGCGAACAGATCCGGAAGTAGCGCCGGTTTTATCCTGATCGCACGGCTGCTATCCTTCTTCGAAGGCTGGCAGCCGTGTTTGTTTTTTTGGAGACGCAATTGCAGCGAATTCTTCCGCGCGGTGAAATCGAAGCGCTAGACCACAATGTCATCCCCCGCGTCAGCCTGCCTGAACGCGGCTCGATTTTTTCAACGCGCGCGGCGCGCCTGCGGCAACTGGCGTCGGATAGCCCGGTGGCCGATTACCTGCTGCTGATGGCGCATCTGGTCGACGCCCAGCATCGCGCCCTGCAGGACTGCGCCGCGCCCGGCGTATCCGAAGACCGGCTGTCGCTGGCGCAGGCGCATGGCATGCCGCCGCTACAGGCGGTGGGCTGGCCGCGCGACCCGATGTGGCGCGGCATCCTGGCGCGCCTGGTCGATGACGTATCGCGTACCGCGGGGGTGCCTGCCGAAGCCGTCGAAGTCTGTACTGCGTTGCGCCGCGCAATCGACCAAGACCCCGAATCCCTCGAAGACCTGGCCGAAGCCGTGTTGGCCGAACAGGACCAGGGCGTGGACGGCGCGGCCGCGCCCTTCGTCATGGCGGCCCTGCAAGTCTATTGGACCGATCTGGCCAGCCGCTTCGACGCCAAGCAATTGCCCGTGGTCAGCCCGTTCGGCGTGTGCCCCGTTTGCGCCAGCTTGCCGGTGGCCAGCGTAGTGCGCGTGGGCGGCCAGTTCGAAGGCTACCGCTACTTGTGTTGCAGCCTGTGCGCCACGCAATGGCACATGGTGCGCGTCAAGTGCACGCATTGCGAAGACGTGGAATCGGTGGCGTACCAGGCCATCGACGGCCGCGCACCCGCCATCAAGGCCGAAACCTGCGACCACTGCCACACCTATCGCAAGATCTTCTACCAGGACAAGGACCTGCACGTGGAACCCGTAGCCGATGACCTGGCCAGCCTGATGCTGGACGTGCTGGTGGGCGAGGCAGGTTATTCGCGCGCCAGCGGCAACCCGCTGCTGTGGCATGGCAACGAGGACTAGCCGCATGGCCGAGCTTCCGTCAGAAGACAGCGCCGTCGCCGCTGAGACTGCCGCTGCTGAAACCGCCGCCGCTGGGGCTGCCGGCGTCGGGACTGTCGCCGCTGAAACCGCCGCCGCCGATACTGCCGCTGCTGCGTCCGACATCCCGCCGCTGGACCGCCTGTTGAATGCGGATGCGATGCGTGTGGCGTTGGACACGCACGGCCGTACCCAGGTTGTGGCTGCATTGCGCCGCGACCTGGATGTCTTGCGTCAACGCGCGCTGGCCGGCGGCTTGATGCGCCATGACCTGGATGCGGCAATGGTTGCGGCCCGCGTGACGGCAGCGCTGGACAAGGCCGCGCAACCCCGCCTGCGCGCGGTCTATAACCTGACCGGCACCGTGCTGCACACCAACCTGGGCCGGGCGCTGCTGCCCGACGAAGCGGTGGCCTCTGTGCTGCGCGCGCTGACCACGCCGGCCAATCTGGAATTCGATCTGGATACCGGTGGCCGCGGGGATCGCGACGATCTCATCGACGACCTGCTGTGCGAACTGACGGGCGCCGAAGCCGCCACCGTCGTCAACAACAACGCCGCCGCCGTGCTGCTCATGCTGAACGCCCTGGCGGACCGGCGCGAGGTCGTGGTGTCGCGTGGTGAACTGGTTGAAATCGGCGGCGCGTTCCGCATCCCCGACATCATGAAACGCGCCGGCGCCAGGCTCGTTGAAGTGGGTACCACCAACCGCACGCATGCCGCCGACTACGACGGCGCCATCGGGCCGCGCACCGCGATGCTGATGAAGGTGCATTGCAGCAATTACGCGGTCACCGGCTTCACCAAGAGCGTCGGCGTGGCCGAGGTGGCGGCGCTGGCGCATGCCAAGGGCTTGCCGGCCACGGTAGACCTGGGCAGCGGCACGCTGGTGGACCTGACGCAGTTCGGCCTGCCGCGCGAAGACACGGTGCGCGACACCATCGCGGCAGGCGCCGACCTGGTCACCTTCAGCGGCGACAAGCTGCTGGGTGGCCCGCAAGCCGGCCTGCTGGTCGGCCGCGCCGACCTGATCCGCAAGATCAAGAAAAATCCGCTCAAGCGCGCGCTACGCGTCGGCAAGCTGACGCTGGCGGCGCTGGAACCCGTGCTACACCTGTATCGCGCGCCCGAATTCCTGGCGCAGCGCCTGACCACGCTACGCCTGCTGACCCGGCCGCAACGCGATATCCAGCCGCTGGCCGACCGGCTGCGCGACGTTTTGGCGCATGCGGTCGGTGCGAACTACGCCGTGCAGGCCGTTCCCATGTTCAGCCAGATCGGCAGCGGCGCGTTGCCGGTGGACCAGTTGCCCAGCTTCGGCCTTGCGCTGCGCTACACCGGCAGCGGGCGCCCCGGCCGCCATCTGGACAAGCTGGAAACCCGGCTGCGCTGTCTGCCCACGCCCGTCATCGGCCGTATTGCCGACGACGCGCTGTGGCTGGACCTGCGCTGCCTTGAAGCCCGTGACGAAGCCGCCTTCACCGCGCAACTGGCGGAGCCGCTGGCATGATCATCGGCACCGCCGGACACATCGACCATGGCAAGACCACGTTGGTGCGCGCGCTGACGGGCGTAGATACCGACCGGCTCAAGGAAGAAAAGGCGCGCGGCATTTCCATTGAATTGGGCTACGCCTACACGCCGCTGGACAACGGCGACGTGCTGGGTTTCATCGACGTGCCTGGTCACGAAAAGCTGGTGCACACCATGGCCGCCGGCGCCAGCGGCATCGACTTCGGCCTGTTGGTGGTGGCCGCCGACGACGGCGTCATGCCCCAGACCCGCGAGCACCTGGCCATCCTGACGCTGCTGGGCGTCGCGCGCGGCGCGGTGGCACTGACCAAGGCCGACCGCGCCGACGCCCAACGCCTGGCCGCCGTGCGCGCCGATATCGCCGCGCTGGCAGCGGGCACGTTTCTGGACGGCGCCCCGGTCCATGCCGTAAGCGCCACGCAGACCGACGACGTTGGCACGGCGCATTTGAAAGACTATCTGCACCGTCAGGCGCAAGACCTGCAACGGCGCGACGCGGCCGGCTTGTTCCGGCTGGCCGTGGACCGCGTGTTTACGTTGGCCGGCCACGGCACCGTGGTCACCGGCACGGCGCATTCGGGCGTGGCGCGCGCCGGCGACGAGGCGGCCGACCTGCGCCTGATGCCCGCCGGCACGCGCGTGCGGGTGCGCGGCATTCATGCGCAGAACCGGCCCAGTGAAACCGGCGCGGCGGGCCAGCGTTGCGCGCTGAATCTGGCGGGCATCGACAAGCATGCCATCGCGCGCGGCGACTGGATCGCGGACGCCCGCTGTTTTTTGCCGTCGCGCCATCTGGATGTGGCCCTGACCTTATTGCCGTCCGCCGACGCGCCCTTGCGTGCATGGGCGCCGTTGCACGTGCACATCGGCGCGGCGCGCCACGTGGCGCACGTGGTGCCGATCAGCGCCGAGACCTTGGCGCCCGGGCAGTCCGGCTGGGTGCAACTGGTGTTCGATGAGCCCGTGTGCGCCATGCCGGGCGACCGCTACATCGTGCGCAACGCGCAGGCCACGCGCACGGTCGGTGGCGGACGCGTGCTGGACCCCAACGCACCCGACCGCAAGCGCCGCGCCGCCGCTCGCATGCAGGCGTTGCAGGCCCTGTCCGACATGCTGGATGGCGGCGGTTTGCCACCGGTGCTGGCGCAGGCGCCGCTGGGCCTGGACGAAGCCGCGTTGCAACGCCTGACGGGCATGCCGGTGCGCGACATTGCCGCCCCTCATGGCGCGCTGTGGGTCGAAACGCGCAACGCGCAGGCGCCCCGCACGTTGATCCTGGCCGCGCACTGGCAGGCGCTGCTTGCCCGCGTCGAACAGGCGCTGGCATCCTTTCACCACGGCGCGCCGGACGAGCCCGGCCCGGACAGTGCACGCCTGCGTCGCATGGCGATGCCGGTGGGCCCCGATGCGTTGTGGACCGCCGTACTCGACGCGCTGCAACGCGATGGGCGCCTTTCGCGCAACGGCCCTTGGCTGCACCTGCCGTCGCACACGTCCACGCTCGCCGACGACGAAAATGCGCTGGCCGCGCGTGTGCTGCCGCTATTGAACGCCGGCGCGTTCGACCCGCCATGGGTGCGCGACGTGGCGCGCGCGCTGGCCGAACCCGAAGAGCGCGTGCGGCTGCTGCTGCGCAAGCTGCTGCGTCGCGGCGAAGTCGCGCAAGTGGTCAAGGACTTGTTCTATCACCGCGATCAGGTGCATGTGCTGGCCAGCATGGCGGCGGACCTGGCAAGCCAGGCGCGCGGCCTGAACGCGGCGGTGTTCCGCGACGCCACGGGCCTGGGACGCAAGCGCGCCATCCAGATCCTGGAATTCTTTGATCGCGTGGGCTACACGCGGCGTGTGCGCGACACCCATGTGCTGCGCGGCGACAGCGCTTTTGCTTCGACGCAAGAGGCGCCGCAGCCGGTATCATAGGCACCTTCGCTGCGGAAGGCATCCGTGCCCGGCGGCACGGCTGGGCTTCAAACCCAGTTGGGGGCGTCAGACGTTCCCAGGTAGGTTCGACTCCTGCTGCCTTCCGCCACACCCCCCGCCACACCCCCCGCCACGGCTTCATCCACGCACACCCCTGCGCGCCTACCGCCGCAACATGCGCGTCACCACGGCCGTCACCTGTTCCGACTTCCAGTCCAGCTCGCCCAGATGCCAATATCGGATCGACCCGCCTCGGTCCACCAGGTAATTGGCCGGCAAGGCGATGGCATCCCATTTCTTTGACGCCGCGCTGTTGCGGTCGTGCATTACCGTGCCGGCCACCGGCGACTTGGCCAGAAAGGTCGAAACCTTGCCCAGCGCTTCGCCCACATTGACGGCCACCAGCCGCAGGCCTTCTTCACGATGCCGCTTGGCCATGGTGGACATCAACGGGATGGCGTCGCGGCACGGCTCGCACCAGGTGGCCCAGAAGCTGACGATGACCACGTTGCCGCGCCAGGCCGACAGCTTTTGCTCGCGCCCGGAAAGGTCGGGCAGTACCAGGGCGGGGGTGGGCAAGGTCCATGGCGCCCAATCGGGGCCGGTGGCGGCCTTGAGCGCGGCGTCATCGGCGGCGCGCGCCAGCTTGGGCAGATACGGCAGGGCGGCCAGGGACAGGCCGGTTTGAAGCAGGCGGCGGCGGCTGATCAAGACGGCGTCCTTCGCAAAGGTCAAAGGGAAACGGGCTTGGATGGCGGGCGTCGCGCGGGTCCTGCCCGGCATACCGCCACCGCGCGCGTCGCCGAAACATCATAGGGCGAAGGGCGGGCGCGATGCTATCCTTTTTCGATTGAGATCCGGAGACTGAAATGACCCACGATGTAGCGTCCGCGGCAGTGCCGCGTTTGACTTCGCTTTCGCATGGCGGCGGCTGCGGCTGCAAGATCGCGCCGGGCGTTCTGTCCGAACTGCTCAAGCGTTTCGGCCCCGCCGCCAGCTACCCCAACCTGATGGTGGGCACCGAGACCGCCGATGACGCGGCAGTGTATCGGCTTAATGACGAGCAGGCGCTCATCGCCACGACCGATTTCTTCATGCCCATCGTTGACGACCCGCACGACTTCGGCCGCATCGCCGCGACCAACGCGCTGTCGGACGTCTATGCGATGGGCGGCACGCCAATCATGGCGCTGGCCATCGTGGGCATGCCGATCAATGTGCTGCCGCACAGCGTCATCGCGGACATTCTGCGCGGGGGCGAATCGGTCTGCGCCGAAGCGGGCATTCCGGTCGCGGGCGGCCACAGCATTGATTCGGTCGAGCCCATCTATGGCCTGGCGGTGATGGGCCTGGTGCATCCCAGCCGCGTCAAGCGCAACGCCGATGCGCGTGCGGGCGACGTGCTGATTCTGGGCAAGGCGTTGGGCGTGGGCATCTTGTCGGCCGCGCTGAAAAAGAACCAGCTGGACGAAGCCGGCTACCGCGTCATGATCGACACGACAACCCGCTTGAACCGGCCCGGCGCCGCGTTGGCCGCGCTGGACGGCGTGCACGCGGTGACCGACGTCACGGGCTTTGGCTTGCTGGGCCACGCGCTGGAAATGGCGCGCGGCGCAAAACTGACCGCGCGCCTTGACCTGGATGCGTTGCCCTGGCTGCCCGGCGTGGAAGCGTTTGCTTCCCAGGGCGTCATCACGGGCGCATCGGGCCGCAATTGGGCCTCGTACGGCAACGCCGTGCAGCTGTCCGCGGGTGTCACCGACGCGCAGCGCGCCTTGCTGACCGATCCGCAAACCTCGGGCGGACTGCTGGTGTCCTGCGCGCCGGAAGTGGCCGACGCGGTGCTGGCGCTATTCCGTGAGCAGGGCTTTGACCAGGCAACCGTCGTGGGCGAGATGATCGCGGGTGACGGGCAAGTGCAGGTTGGCTGACCGTGCATCGGTCAGGGGCGGTTCCGAGCCGCCGCTGGGCTGATCGTGGCAGCCTCGCGCTGCGGCATGCCGCGCCGCCCCGGCTTTCGGGCGCGGCAGTGCAACCTTACGGCCGGGCTTGCGATTGCACCTGGTAATTGATCTGCCAGAGCATCAGCTTGGGATAGGCGGCCAACCGCTCTTGCTGGGCGCGCTGCGTCGGCGTGGTCGCTTGTTCGGCGCCTAGCGCCAGGCCCTGCGCGTTGGCCCAGGGCAGGATCTTGCCTGGGCGGTCGCGCCGGTACGCACCGTCTTGCGTGATCGTCAGATGCGGGTCGTTGATACCGAAGCACCAGACCGGGTCCGGCTGCGCCGCCAGCAGATCGCAGCCCGTGCGGTAGTAAGGCGTGGCGGGCAGACTCAGCTGATACAGCGTGGGCAATATGTCTTTGTGGCCGCCCACGCGGGCCGGGTCGAACACCGATTGGCCCCGGTACGCTTGCGGCACGTACAGGTAGAAGGGCACGGCGCGGGCCAGCGCGGCTTCGCGCGCGTCCTGGTAATTCAGGCCCTGCATATTGTGGTCACCCGTGACCGCGATGATGGTGCGGGCGCCGCTGGCCGAGGCCTTCACGCGCGTCAGGAACTGGCCCAGCTGATCGTTGGCGTAGCGCAGCGCGTAGAACGCGTCTTGCACCGAGCTCCAGCTTTTAAAGTACGGCTGGCGCGTCACATCGGCCAAGTCCAGGCCGCTGCGCTGCGCGCCGTCGGGCGCGATGAACGGGGGATGGTGCGTGGTGGACAACGCAACGATGAACAGCGGCTGGCCATCCCGATCGGCATCGGCCAGGCGGCTTTCGATGTAGCGGAACATGTATTCGTCCGGTACGCCCCACGTGCCTGCCTGGGCTTCGGGATACTTGGCGCGCAAGGTCTGCTGGTCGATGAATTCGTGGGCGCCCAGGTGCGTGGCGAAGGTGCCCAGGTTGCGCCAGGTGGCCGCGCCGGACGTCACGAACAACACACGGTAGCCGCGTGCCAGATACGGTGCGAAGGCATTGCTGGCGAAGGTGTCGTCGGCGGCCGACGATTGGCCGATGGCCGGCACCGGGCTGCGTACCAGCAGGCGGGCCAGGGAATCGATCGTGCCGTTGCCTTCCGACAGGAAGCGGTCAAAGCGCCAGTCCTGTTCCCAATGCGGGCGCAGCGCACCGAGCAGATCGCGGCCCGGTTGGTCATAGGCATTAAGGTGGTGACCCATGCTTTCCATGACTTGCAGCACAACATGCGGCGGCCGCGCTAGCGCTGCCGGGTTGGCGCCGGTCACCGCGTTAAAGGGCGTCAGGTCGGGTTTTACCGGGTGCCCGAGAAACCGTGCGTACAGCGCTTCGCCTTCGGCGGCGGTGGCGGGCAGGAAACGCTTGTCGTTGCCATGCTCGCGCAGCGCCCACGAGAAAGCAGAGATGCCGTTGGGCGCAATGGCGTTCAACAAGCGCATGGTCGAGATACTGGTGTCGTCCTTGTTCAGCGGAAACCGGCCCAGCGACCCCCGGCAGGCCAACACGGTAACGGCAACGATGAACAACAGTTGCAGCGCGGTGGGAAGCAGCGCCCGCCGCCGCAACGGCAGGCTGAGCACGCGGCGGCGCCAGCGTGTCCCCAGCCACCACGTGCAGACCAGCACCGCCGACAGCAGCACGCCCGCTTGCACCACCGGGTATCCGTGCCACAGCGTCATCAGGATGGCGCGGGTATCGTCGTCGATCATGCCGAACACGAAGATATCGATCGATCGGGAAAACGTGGCGAAGTAACAGACGCTGACCACGGTGGAACCGGCAATCAACGCGGCCATGGCCGCCCCGACGCCCGGCGTCAGGCGCAGCCAGCGGGCATACAGGGGGCGGCTGCCGGCCACCAGCATCGCCATCAACAGCAACGCCGAAAAGGCGATGCTGGTGACCTTGATGTCGAACAGCAGGCCAATCCCCAGCGTGCGGCCCACGTCTTGTGGCAGCGCGGAATAGGTGGCCGACGGCGCGTACTTCACCAGTAGATAGCTGCGTCCGATGAACTGCGCCAGGACGCTGACCAGCCAGGGCGCCAGGATCACGAGGAATGCGCGCTGCACGTTGTGAAACCAGTCTTGCCAGGTGTCGGTGTCGGTCAGGCGTAAACGCTTTATCTGCATCAGTGGGGGGGCCAGGCGAAAAACGGGGGTTGCGGCAACAAAGCGCCCCTGGCCCGGGCTTGATGGGCCATCAGGGGATGAATGCATGATGGAACTCCGGCCCCGATTTCCGGGTTGCGGGGGATCGCGGGAATCCTACAAGGCGCGCCGGAGTGGCTGGGATCGAACAGGCGGCTTTCGTGGTTGGGGTTATGGCCGCTGTTCGCCATGCAGCGCGAACTGTACTTGAGCGGGACCCGAAATGTACAAAGGTTTGTATAGCTTTGTGAGTGGCGTGTACGAACCGTGGCGGGGTCGGATGGCCGCTGGTCAGCGGGCAGAGCCGGGGGCGGATTCGCCGGACAGGTCGCGGGCCGTGGTCGCCGCCTGTTGCATCAGCCACGCGGCGACCACATCGGCGTCGGCGGTGCTGCGCCGCGCGTTGCGGACCAGCCAATAAGCGTGCTCGGTGGCCAGGGCGGCCTGCCCGCCCACCGGTTGCAAGCGCCCGTCGGCCAGCATCGGCGCAATCAGCGCCAGCCGGCCCAGCGCGATGCCATGGCCGGCCAGCGCCGCCAGCACGATCTGGTCGTATTGGTTAAAGCGCAGCATGCCCTTGGCGCGCGCCCGGTTCAGGCCGCGCGCATTCAGCCATTCCGACCATTGCAGCCAGGGCCGGGTCGGGTCGTCGAATTCAAGCAGCACATGGCGTTGCAGCTCGCGCGCATCCAGCTCGCGGGCATTCAGCGACGGGTGCGCCACGGGCACCACCGACTCTCCGAACA
This sequence comes from Achromobacter sp. 1L-A-4-B-C2, assembly GCF_057291955.1. NCBI lineage: Bacteria > Pseudomonadati > Pseudomonadota > Betaproteobacteria > Burkholderiales > Alcaligenaceae > Achromobacter > Achromobacter sp. 1L-A-4-B-C2. The sequence goes on along the minus strand of NZ_JBXAWP010000004.1, from coordinate 366,920 downwards.
TCCAGGCAGCGGTATCCGGGACGCTGTCGCGCAGGCTGTAGCGGATGGCGATGTCGACGCTTTCGCGGTCGATATCGATCAGGCGGTTGTCCGCAGCCACGCGCACGTCGATATGCGGGTGCGCCGACTGGAAGGCGCCCAGGCGCGGAAGCAACCACAGGGAAGCCACGCCGATGGTCGTGGTCACGGTGACCGGTGTGCGGCGCTCGGGCGCGCGCAGCTGTTCGGTCAGGTCGCCCAACTGGCTCAGCCACACGTCGGCCATGCGAAATAGCTGCGCGCCTTCAGAGGTAAACGACACGCTGCGAAAGCCGCGCACCAACAGCGGTACGCCCAAATGCGCTTCCAGGGCGCGGATCTGGCGGCTGACGGCGGACTGCGTCACATGCAGATCCTGCGCGGCAAGGGTGATGCTCATGCGGCGGCCCACAGCGACGAAGCCCCGTACCAGATCAAGCGGCGGGAGTTTTGCCAGCGGATATGACATTCGTGAAACTCATGCGTATCGGGCGGAAATGTTGCTTGAGCAATAGTACGCCCGCAGCGTTCAATAGAAGCCTGCGACAAGCGCCAGCCGGGCCTTGGTCGCAGCCCAGCCCTGCCGGAGTTGCCTGATGAACGCGTCTTTGCCCGACTCGCCCCGCATGCAGATGTGGTTCGATTTCGCCAGCCCTTACAGCTATCTGGCCATCTTGCGCGTGCAGGCGCTAGCGGAAAGCGCGGGCGTGGTGGTGGACTTGCGCCCCTTTTTGCTGGGGCCGATTTTCCAGGCCCAGGGCTGGAACGATTCTCCGTTTCGCCTGTTCCCGGGCAAGGGCGCCTACATGATGCGGGACATTGCCCGCCTGGCCGACAAATACGGCATTACCTACAACCGCCCGCGACTGTTCCCGCGCATGAGCGTGCTGCCGGCGCGCATCGCCCTGCTGGGCCAGGACGAACCGTGGTGCCGCGATTTCTGCGTGGCGGTATTTCGCGCGAATTTCCAGGACGACCTGGACATCCAGTCCGAAGACGTGGTGCATGGCCTGCTGCAAGACCTGGGGCTGGATGCCGATGCGCTGATCGCGCGCGGCAAGTCCGAAGCCGCCAAGGAAGCGCTGCGCCGTCAGGTGGACCGCGCGCGGGACCTGGGCCTGTTCGGCGCGCCCACGTTTTTTGCGGGCAGCGAAATGTTCTGGGGCAATGATCGCCTGGAAGACGCGCTGCAATGGGCGCGCGATCGGGTAGGCGCCGGCGACGTTGCCTTGGGTGACCAGGACAATTCCGTCAGCCCTTCGTAACGGGCGCCACGCGCGCCCATTCCTCGTCCGAGTACAGGCGCGATCGCAGCAGGAAGCGCTTGCCTTCCGCGCTATCCAGCGAGAATGCCCCGCCGCGCCCGGGCACCGCGTCGATGATGAGCTGGGTGTGCTCCCAGTACGCAAACTGGTCCTCGCCCATGTAGAACGGGCAGCCTTCCAGCTGGCCCAGCAGCACGTCCGAGCCCCCGACCATGAATTCGCCCTGGGCATAGCACATGGGTGAGCTGCCATCGCAGCAGCCGCCCGATTGGTGGAACATCAGCGGGCCGTGCTTGGCGCGCAAGGTGTCGATCAGTTGGCGCGCTTGGTCGGTGGCGACGACGCGCGGGGTGGGTGCTTCCATGGCGGTGTCCTGTGTAGGGGCCGTGGTCCGGCGGCCCGGCGGCCCGGCGATCTTGCGCTCCGAAGTTCCCGCGCGCCAGGCCCGAAGGCCCGGCGCGCGTTGCTCACGCTTTTCGCGTCAGAAGAAACCCAGCTTCTTGGGCGAATAGCTCACCAGCAGGTTCTTCGTCTGCTGATAGTGGTTGAGCATCATCTTGTGATTTTCACGCCCGATGCCCGACTGCTTGTATCCGCCAAACGCCGCATGCGCGGGATAGGCGTGATAGCAGTTCGTCCACACGCGGCCCGCCTTGATCGCGCGCCCCATCCGGTAGCACGTGTTGGCATCGCGTGACCACACGCCCGCGCCCAGGCCGTACAGCGTGTCGTTGGCCAGCGCCAGCGCGTCGTCGGCATCCTTGAACGTGGTTACCGCCACGACCGGCCCGAAGATTTCTTCCTGGAACACGCGCATCTTGTTGTGGCCCTTGAACACCGTGGGCTGCACGTAGTAGCCGCCTTCCAACGCGCCTTGCATCTGCGCCCGCGAGCCGCCCGCCAGCACGTCGGCGCCTTCCTGCTTGCCGATATCCAGGTAAGACAGGATTTTTTCCAGTTGCTCGGTGGACGCCTGCGCGCCCAGCATGGTGTCGCCGTCAAGCGGGTTGCCCTGCTTGATCTCGGCCACGCGCTTAAGCGCGCGTTCCATGAACTTGTCGTACAGCGATTCCTGGATCAACGCGCGGCTGGGGCACGTGCACACCTCGCCCTGGTTCAGCGCAAACATCACGAAGCCCTCGACCGCCTTGTCCAGAAAGTCGTCATCTTGCGCCGCCACATCGGCAAAGAAAATGTTGGGCGACTTGCCGCCCAGCTCCAGCGTGACGGGGATGATGTTCTGCGACGCGTACTGCATGATCAGCCGGCCGGTGGTGGTCTCGCCGGTGAAGGCGATCTTGGCGATGCGCTTGCTGGAGGCCAGCGGCTTGCCGGCTTCCAGACCGAAGCCCGTCACCACGTTCAGCACGCCCGGGGGCAGGATGTCGCCAATCAGTTCCATCAGCAGCAGGATGCCCAGCGGGGTCTGCTCGGCGGGCTTGAGCACCACGCAGTTGCCCGCGGCCAGCGCGGGTGCCAGCTTCCACGCCGCCATCAGGATGGGAAAGTTCCACGGAATGATCTGTCCGACCACGCCCAGCGGCTCATTGAAGTGGTAGGCCACGGTGTCGCTATCGATTTCCGACAGGCCGCCTTCCTGGCTGCGGATGCACGAGGCGAAGTAGCGGAAGTGGTCGATGGCCAGCGGGATGTCGGCGGCGCGCGCTTCGCGGATGGGCTTGCCGTTGTCCCAGGTTTCGGCGTTGGCCAGGCGTTCCAGGTTGGCTTGCATCACGTCGGCGATCTGCATCAGCATGCGGGCACGTTCAGCGGCCGGGGTCGCTCCCCATTTCGGCGCGGCGCGGTGGGCGGCGTCCAGCGCCAGGTCCACGTCGCGCTCCTTCGAACGCGCGTTGCGCGTCAGCACCTGGCCGGTGACGGGCGTGACGTTGTCGAAGTACTCGCCATCCGCCGGCTTTTGCCACTTGCCGTCGATGAAGTTGTCGTACTGCGTTTTCAGGTCCAGACGGGTGCCATATGTGTCCGGGGTGATGCGGGTCGCGATGTCCATGCTTGTCTCCGATTTTGTGGGATAGCGGCAGTCAGCTGCCTGCCTGGTATCAAGCAAGGAACATGCCAACGTGCGGGCTTCCCCGCTGGACAGCGCGCGCCCTCGCGTGCGAAAGTTGACTTCGACGCGCCCTGTCCGGCGTGCAACAGTTTTGCCCCTTCGAGATGTCGTTATTTGCGACGTTGTCGCGGAACAGGTGTCGCAGAAGCGCCTGTCCAAGGAGACAAGCATGGCCAGTCAATCTCGTCAGCACGCGCTGACGCAAGCGCGCCTGCTGTTCAACCAGCAGGGCGCCGTGCCCGGCGGCATCGTTGCCGAGCCCATCCTGCGGTCCTGGCGCCGATGCGCCGACCTGGGCTTTGACATGCGCGGTGTGCGGCGTGCCGAGCTCATGACGCAAGGCGAACTGCGCGAGGCCCAGCAGCGCAACGAAGCGCTGCGCCGCTTGTCTGAACCCGCCATGTCCTACCTGCGCCGCCAGGCCGGCGGCAGCGGCAATCTTGTGATTCTGTCGGACGCCCAGGGCCTGGTGCTGGATAGCGACGGCGATAGCGGTTTTGCCAGCCGCGCATCGCGCGTGGCGCTGATGCCGGGCGCGCCGTGGGATGAAGCGGCGGCGGGCACCAACGCCATCGGAACGGCTTTGGTCGAAGGCCGACCCATTGCCGTGCATGGCGCGGAACATTATTTCGAACCCAATCGCATCCTGACCTGCGCGGCGGTGCCCATCACCGACAGCGAAGGGCGCACGCTGGGCGTGCTGGATTTGTCCAGCCAGGCGCGCGATGTCCGCCCCGACGTGCTGGCGCTGGTGCGCGCGGCCGTGGACGTCATCGAACACCGCCTGTTTGAACAGGCTTATGAACACTACGCGGTGCTGCGTCTGCACGACGACCCGACCGGGCTGGGCGCGCCCGGCGAAGGCTTGCTGGCATTTCAGGGCGACCTGCTGATCGGCGCGAACCGCCGTGCGTTGCAGGCATTGGGTCTGGCCCCGACCGCACTGGGCGTGTATCGCTACGCCGATGTGTTCGACGGCGAACTGGAACGCTGCCCCGACGCGTCCGGCCGGGTGCTGGCGCGATCGGGCGCCGGCTACCACGCGCGCTTGCGTCAGCCGCGTTCGCGGCCGCCGCAGCCCACGGCGCCGGCTCTGCCCGCCGCCACCGTCCGGCCGGCGGCGCCCAGCTTCGATGCCGCCACGCTGGGTGCGCTGGCGCGTGCGGTGCATTTGTCGGACGCGGGCGTTTCCCTATTGCTGCAAGGCGAAACCGGCGTCGGCAAGGAAGTGTTCGCCCGCGAAGTGCACGCGCGAGGCAAGCGCGCATCGGGCCCCTTCGTGGCGGTCAATTGCGCGGCGCTGCCCGAAAGCCTGATTGAATCCGAACTGTTCGGCTACGAAGACGGCGCCTTCACCGGGGCGCGCCGGCAAGGCAGCAAGGGCTTGCTGCGCCAGGCGCATGGCGGGGTGTTGTTCCTGGATGAAATTGGCGACATGCCGCTGCTGCTGCAATCACGCTTGCTGCGGGTGCTGCAAACGCGCGAAGTGTCGCCGCTGGGGGCGGCGCGGCCGGTGCCGGTGGACTTTGCGCTGGTGTGCGCCACCCATCGCCCGCTGGCGCACGAAGGGTCCGATGCGCCGGTGCGCCCGGACCTGTATTTCCGCATTGCCGAATATACGGTCACGCTGGAACCGCTGCGCGCCCGCGCCGACCGCCTGGAATTGCTGCGCGCGTTGTGGGCGGCGCAAGGCCCGGGGCCGGTGCTGCCACCGTCAATCGAAGCCCGGCTGGCCGGGTATTCGTGGCCGGGCAATTACCGGCAGTTGGTAGCGGTGCTGCGCACCTTGCATGTGTTGGCCGGTCCGTCGGGCGTGGTCGATGTCGACATGCTGCCCGCCGAACTGTTGCAGTCATCCGCCACATCGTGCCCCACGCAGGACGCGCCCACGGCGGACAGCGGCGCGGCGGATCTGCAATCGATGACCGATACCGCCATTCGGGATGCGCTGGCCGCGCATGGCGGCAACGTCAGCCGAGCGGCGCGCGCGCTGGGTGTGCACCGCAGCACCGTGTATCGGCGCGCGGGCAATCTGGTTGGGCCGCGTCCGCGATAGCGGCCCTAGCCGACCAGACGCGCGAGTTCCGCGCCGGGGTCCTTGGCGCGCATGAAGGCTTCGCCCACCAGAAAGGCATTGACGTTGTTGTCGCGCATCAGCTTGACGTCTTCGGGCTTGAGAATGCCGCTTTCCGTGACGACGCGCTTGCCGGCCGGAATGTTGGGCAGCAGGTCCAGCGTGTTCTTCAAGCTGGTTTCGAAGGTGCGCAGGTTGCGGTTGTTGATGCCCAGAAGCGGCGTCTTCATTGTCAACGCCACGTCCAGTTCGCGGGCGTCGTGCACTTCCACCAGCACGTCCATGCCCAGTTCCATCGCCAGCGTTTCGTAGTCGCGCAATTGCGTCGGCGTCAGCGCGGCCACGATCAGCAGCACGCAGTCGGCGCCCATCGCGCGCGCAGCGATGATCTGGTAGGAATCGATCACGAAGTCTTTGCGCAGCACGGGCAGCGAGCACGCCGCGCGCGCCTGGCGCAGGTGGTCGTGCGAACCCTGGAAGAACTGCACATCGGTCAGCACCGACAGGCAGGCGGCGCCATGCACGGCATAGGACGAGGCGATGTCGGCGGGGGCGAAGGTGTCGCGCAGCACGCCCTTGGAGGGCGAGGCTTTCTTGATTTCAGCGATGACGCCGGCCTTGCCTTGCGAGATCTTGTCTTCGATGGCTTGGGCAAAGCCGCGCACGTCCTGGCGCGCCTGCGCTTCGCGCAGGACTTCGGCTTCGCTGCGCATCTGGCGGGCGGCGGCGACTTCCTCGACCTTGACGGCGAGGATCTTCGCAAGAATATCGTTCATTTCTGGAATTTCCGGGTATATGCGCAGAATTCTTCCAGCTTGGCTCGCGCCGCGCCGGTGGCGATCATTTCAAATGCTAGCGCTAAGGCTTCGGGAATGGAATCGGCTTTATTGCCGGCGTAGATGGCAAGTCCTGCGTTCAGGGCGACGATGTCGCGGGCCGTGCCCTCGACATTTTCCAGCGCCTCGATGACAAGTTCGCGTGACTGCTCGCGATTGGACACCTTGATGGACCGGTTGGACATCATGGATAGCCCGTAGTCTTCGGGATGGATTTCATATTCCCGTATTTGACCATCTTTCAGCTCGCCCACCAGCGTGGCCCCGCCCAAGGACGCTTCGTCCATCCCGTCCTTGCCGTGTACCACCAGCACGTGGCGCGAACCCAGGCGTTCCAGCACGCGCACCTGAATGCCCACCAAGTCCGGGTGGAACACCCCCATCAACTGGTTGGCGGCGCCGGCCGGGTTGGTCAGGGGGCCAAGAATATTGAAGATGGTGCGCACGGCCAATTCCTTGCGCACGGCGGCCACGTTCTTCATGGCGCCGTGATGCGCGGGCGCGAACATGAAGCCGATGCCGGTGGCCTGGATGCATTCGGCCACTTCCTCGGGCGACAGGACCAGGTTGGCGCCCAGCGCTTCCAGCACGTCGGCGCTGCCGCTGGACGAAGACGCGCTGCGATTGCCGTGCTTGGCGATCGGCACGCCGGCCGCCGCCGCCACGAACATGGCGGTGGTCGAGATGTTGAACGTGTGGCTGCCGTCCCCGCCCGTGCCGCACATATCCAGCAGGTCTTGCGGATTGGGCGTGACCACGGGCGTGGCGAATTCACGCATGACCTGCGCGGCGGCGGTGATTTCGCCGATGGTTTCCTTCTTGACGCGCAGGCCCATCAAGAGCGCGCTGGCGATCTGCGGCGACATCTCGCCGCGCATCAGCATGCGCATCAGATGCAGCATTTCGTCGTGGAAAATTTCGCGGTGTTCGATGCAGCGCGTCAGGGCTTCGGTGGGGGAAATGGTCACGATGCGTCCTTCTTGTCTTAGGCGAGGTTCAGAAAATTGCGCAGCAGGGCATGGCCATGTTCGCTGAGCACCGACTCGGGATGAAACTGTACTCCGTACAGCGGCAGGGTCTTGTGACGCACGCCCATGATGTCGCCGTCGGGCGCGGTGGCGGTCACCGCCAGACAGTCGGGCAGGGTGGCGGGGTCGATGGTCAGTGAGTTGTAACGGATCACGGTGTAGGGCGTGGGCAGGCCGTTGAAGATATCGGTGCCGGTGTGCGAAATTTGCACCGTCTTGCCGTGCATGATTTGCTGGGCGCGCACGATGTCGCCGCCGTAGGCCGCGCCGATGGCCTGGTGGCCCAGGCACACGCCCAGGATCGGCTTCTTGCCGGCGAAGGCCTGGATGGCGGCCACCGAGATGCCGGCTTCCGCGGGCGAGCACGGGCCGGGGGACACGCAGATGCGGTCCGGGTTCAGCGCGGCAATCTCTTCCAGGGTGATCTGGTCGTTGCGCGCCACGCGCACGTCTTCGCCCAGTTCGCCAAAGTACTGGACCAGGTTGTAGGTAAACGAATCGTAGTTATCAATCATCAACAGCATTTTTTTCTCCGTGCGGGCGGGGGGCGTGCGGCGGGGCCGGGCCGGGATCAGATGGGTTCGTCCAGGCCGTGCTGGACCTGTTCGGCGGCGCGCAGTACGGCGCGGGCCTTGGCTTCGGTTTCGGCGTATTCGGCCTCGGGGTTCGAGTCGGCTACGATGCCGGCGGCGGCCTGCACATACAGCGTGCCGTCCTTGATGACGCCGGTGCGGATGGCGATGGCCACGTCCATTTCGCCGCCATAGCTCAGGTAGCCGGCAGCCCCGCCGTAGATGCCACGGCGCACGGGTTCCAGTTCGTCAATGATCTTCATGGCTTCCACCTTGGGCGCGCCCGTCAGCGTGCCGGCGGGAAAGGACGCGCGCAGCACGTCCATGCTGCTCATGCCGGGGTTCAGGTTGCCCGTCACGTTGGACACCAGGTGCATCACGTGCGAATAGCGTTCGATGACCATGGTGTCGCTGACCTTGACCGAGCCCACCTCGGCCACGCGGCCCACGTCGTTGCGCGCCAAGTCGATCAGCATCACGTGTTCGGCCACTTCCTTGGGGTCGGCCTTCAATTCGGCGGCCAGTGCCGCGTCTTCCTCGGGCGTTGCGCCGCGCTTGCGGGTGCCGGCTAGCGGGCGGATGGTGATCTGCGACTTGGGCACGCCGTTGTCCACCACGCGCTCCTGGCGCACCAGGATCTCGGGCGAGGCGCCCACCACCTGGAAGTCACCGAAGTTCCAGAAGTACATATAAGGCGAGGGGTTCAGCGAGCGCAGCGCGCGGTACAGCGACAGCGGCGAATCGCGGAACGGCTTCGCGATGACCTGGCCGATCTGCACCTGCATCAGGTCGCCGGCGGCGATGTGTTCCTTGGCGCGGTGTACGGCGGCCAGATAGTCTTCTTTCTTGAAATCGCGCCGCTCTTCGGTCTGCATGCTGGCGTGGCTGTACGGAATTTCCACGGGGCGTCGCAGGCGCGCGCGCAGATCGTGCAGGCGCTGCTGGGCGCGGCTGTAGGATTCGGGCTGGCTGGGGTCGGCGTACACCATCAGGTAGATGCGGCCCGCCAGGTTGTCGACGATGACCAATTCGTCCACATGCATCAGCATCAGGTCGGGCGTACCGCCCTCCATGCCGGCCGGGAACGGCTTGACGGCAGGGCCCAGGCAGGGCTCGATGTGACGCACGGTGTCGTAGCCGAAGTAGCCGGCCAGGCCGCCGCAAAAGCGCGGCATGCCGGGGCGCAGCGCCACCTTGAAACGGCTTTGGTATTGCTCGATGAAGGCAAGCGGATCGCCTTCGTGCGTTTCCACGATCTTGCCGTCGTGCAGCACTTCGGTCAGCGTGCCGCTGGCGCGGATCACGGTGCGGGCGGGCAGGCCGATGAAGGAATAGCGCCCGAAGCGCTCGCCGCCCACCACCGATTCCATCAGGCAGGTCATGCGGCCGGCCAAGGGGCCTGCGTGCGCCAGCTTCAGGTAGATGCCCAGCGGGGTGTCCAGGTCGGCGTAGGTCTCGGCCACCAGCGGGATGCGGTTGTAGCCTTGAGCGGCGAGGGCCTTGAATTCGATTTCGGTCATGTCGGGGTCTCGTAAGCGATTTTTGGTTTGCTTTCAGACCGGGCGCACAACAAAAAAGCCCGGTCCAGGTGTCTGGTTCCGGGCTTGGCTCTGTGTTTACACAGCTACGGCACTAGGCGGCATACGCGTCCAGGGCCGGGAGGGATCATCGCCACCCGGAAGACAAACGCCACCAGCGCCACGAGGCGCCGAGCATTTGGTTCTGGGGGTAAGCGTTCATTGATCCGGGTGTGTCTTGATGAGGTGCAGTGTTCGGTTGTTCAGGTGTTTGCCGACGCAATTCAGGAGGCGATTCAGGAAGCGATTCAGGAAGCGATTTTTGCGGCGTTCTGGTTTTGGTTCCAGAGCGCAACCCACTGAGCGGCGTTGACAAGCGTGTCAACTATACCATCGACATCCAGCTCCCGCACGTCCCGGCCTTCGTTGTAGCCATAAGGCACCACCAGCACTTGCGTACCGGCCGTGCGGCCCGCCTGGGCATCGTTGATCGAGTCGCCGATGGTGACGGCCTCGGTCACCGCCACGCCCAGCAGTTCGCAGGCGTGCAGCACCTGGTCGGGGTCGGGCTTGCGGCGCACGCAGGTGTCGCCGCAGACCACGGCGTCGAAAAAGCCCGCCAAACCCGTGCGCTGCAATAGCGGCAGGGTGAATTCGGTGGGCTTGTTGGTGACCACCGCCAGTTTCAGGCCCTGGTCGCGCATGTGCTTCAGGCCGTCGATCACGCCGGGGTAGACCTGGGCGCGTTCGCCGTTGACCAGGTGATAGTGCCGGTAGAAGGAGTCGCGGGCGCGGGCGAATTCCTCGGCCGACGGGTCGGGTGCGTCCAGGCTGCCCGCCAGACTGCGGCGGACCAGGTTGTCCACGCCCTTGCCGACAAACGTGGCAACCACGTCTTCACGCAGCACGGTCAGGCCCAGGTCGACGCGCATGGCGTTGGCGGCGAACGCCAGGTCGGGGATGGAGTCCAGCAGGGTGCCGTCCAGGTCCAGCAGCGCGGCGCGAAAAGCGGTCATGTCGAGGTTTCCTGGTGGCTTAGACGGCGGTGGTTTCGCCGATGGCGATCTGTTCGCGCATGGATTTGATGATGCCGGCGTAGTCGGGCTTGCCGAAAATGGCCGAGCCGGCCACGAAGGTGTCGGCGCCCGCGCGGCGGATTTCGGCGATGTTGTCGATTTTGACGCCGCCGTCCACCTGCAGCACGATTTCCTGGCCGCCGGCCTGCGTCCAGGCGTCGATCCGGGCGCGTGCTTCGCGCAACTTTGCCAGCGTGCCGGGAATGAAGCTCTGGCCGCCAAAGCCCGGGTTCACCGACATGATCAGGATCAGGTCGATCTTGTCCATGACGTAGTCCAGGTAGGACAGCGGCGTGGCGGGGTTGAACACCAGGCCGGCCTTACAGCCGTTTTCGCGGATCAGCGACAGCGTGCGGTCCACGTGGCGGCTGGCGTCCGGGTGAAAGCTGATGTAATCGGCGCCTGCCTTGGCGAACATCGGGACCAGGTCATCCACCGGCTCGACCATCAGATGCACGTCGATCGGCACTTGCACATGGGGCCGGATGGCCGCGCACACCATCGGGCCGATGGTCAGATTGGGGACATAGTGGTTGTCCATCACGTCCACGTGTATCCAGTCGGCACCGGCGGCGACGACGTTGCGGACTTCCTCGCCCAGGCGGGCGAAGTCAGCCGACAGGATACTGGGGGTGATGCGGGTGGAGGCCGTGGAGGTAGACATGATGTTCGGGATCGGGGAGGGCATAATGTGCCATTATTGCAGTTTGAGGCGCGGGTTCGGGAAAGGCTCGGTTCCACGGCTCCCAATTCTGCGTTGTCCAAACGTCTCCCGAACGCCCGGCGCCGATCTCCGGCCCCCGCGTCCAGCCACACAGGGAAGGACTGTGAAACCTTACGACCTGAGCGTCTCTGTCTCTCCGCGCTTCGTGCCTGAACAGTCCGATCCGGGCGAACAGCAATTCGTGTTTGCCTATACCGTTCGCATCACCAACACCGGCGAACATCCCGCCCAGGTGATCAGCCGCCATTGGGTCATCACCGACGGCAACCAGCGCGTGCAGGAAGTGCGCGGGCTGGGCATCGTGGGCCAGCAACCGTTGCTGGCGCCCGGCGAAACCTTCGAATACACCAGCGGCTGTCCGCTGCCCACCCCCGTGGGCACCATGCGCGGCACCTATCACTGCGTCGGCGAGAACGGCATCCCGTTCGAAGTGCCGATCTCCGAATTCGTCCTGGCCATGCCTCGCACCCTGCATTGAATGGCCCCGCCCGTCGCTCGTTTTTTTCCTAGCTCATGAAGCGCATTCTCAGCCTGTCCCTGCTGCCGATCTTGCTGGCGGCATGCTCCACGCCGTCGGAAATTCCTTCCGGCCCCGGCGAAACCAGCACCATCCCCGGCTCGCGTGCTCCGGCGGCTGACGGCCCCCTGGTGGTGCCGTCGCTGTCGGCGTTGCCTGACACCCCGCCGCGCGCGCTGGCCGGCAAGTTCAAGGCCGGCACCTGGTCCGAAATGCCCGGCTGGTCCGCCGACGACCTGACCCAGTTCTGGCCCCTGTTCCTGCGCAATTGCCGTGGGCTGATGCGTCCGACCAGCGGCAATCTGGCCGCCCCGGCGCGCGCCACGCCGCGTGCGTGGCAGCCCGTCTGCGCCGCGGCCATCGACCCGGCCCGCGCGCCGGCGGCGGGCGACGGCGAAGCCGTGCGCCGCTTCCTGCAAACCTATTTGCAGCCGTGGCGTCTGAACGCCGCCGACGGCAAGCCGGCCACCAACACGGTCACCGGCTACTACGAGCCGCTGGTGCGCGGATCGCGCCGCCAGGGCGGTAACTACCAATGGCCGCTGTACGCCGTGCCGGCCGACTTGCTCACCATCGACCTGGGTTCGGTCTACCCGGACCTGGCCGGCAAGCGCGTGCGCGGCAAGCTGGACGGCAAGCGCGTGGTGCCCTACGACACCCGCGCCGCCATCGAATCCCCCTCGGGCCGCAAGCCGCCGGTTGTCGTCTGGGTGGATGACCCGGTGGATAACTTCTTCCTGCAAGTGCAGGGCTCGGGCCGCGTCCAGTTGACCGACGGCCCCGACGCCGGCAAGACCATCCGCGTGGCCTACGCCGACCATAACGGCCAGCCCTATGTGTCCATCGGCCGCTGGCTGATCGACCGGGGCGAACTCAGCGCCGATCAGGCGTCCATGCAGAACATCCGCGCCTGGGCACAGCGCAATCCGAAGCGCGTGCCTGAAATGCTGAACGCGAATCCGGCGGTGGTGTTCTTCCGCGAAGAGCCGGTCATCGACCCCGAACAGGGGCCCAAGGGCGCCTACGCCATCCCGCTGGCGCCCAAGCGATCCATCGCCGTGGACGCCACCTTCGTGCCGCTGGGCACCCCGGTGTACCTGGCCACGACCTTCCCGGCCTCCGACCGCCCGTTGCAACGGCTGGTTTTCGCGCAAGACACGGGCACGGCCATCCGGGGCGCCGCGCGCGCCGACTTCTACTGGGGTTACGGTGAAGAAGCCGGCCAGCAGGCGGGCCGCATGAAACAACGGGGCCAGATGTGGGTGCTGTGGCCCAAGCAAGCTGGGGAGCCCTCGGCAAGATGAGCCATCAAATCGTCGTATGCGGGGCCGGTATCGTCGGCCTGTCCACCGCCCTGGCGCTGGCCCGGCGCGGCCAGCGCGTTGCCGTGCTGGCGCCGCGTTCATCCGTGCCCGCCGCCGATCCCAACCATTACCACCCGCGCGTCTACGCCATTTCGCCCGCCAGCCAGCGTTTCCTGGCCGAGCTGGGCGTGTGGGACGCCATGCCCGCCGGCCGGCTGATGCCGGTGCAAGCCATGGAAATCCACGGCGACGCCGACGGGCAGGTCAACCTGAACGCCTGGCAGGCGGCGTTGCCGCAACTGGCCTGGATCGTCGAATCTGGCGAGATCGAGCGCGTGTTGATCCAGGCGGTGCGGATGTTCGGCATCCCCTGGCTGGAAGACCGCTGCATCGGCTATCAGGATGGCGCGGTCGATACCGAAAGCGGGGCGCGCATCCAGGCGGAATTGTTCGTGGGCGCCGACGGCGCGGCCTCGCCGCTGCGCACGGCGGCCGGCTTGAAGCACGACACCGTGTCCTACAACGACACGGGCCTGGTGGTGCATCTGGATGCCGAACACGCCCACCATGGCACTGCCATCCAGTGGTTCCGTGACGACGGCGTGCTGGCGCTGTTGCCGCTGCCCGACACCGCCGACGGTCCGCAAGTGTCGATGGTCTGGTCCATGCGCAGCGAACCGGCGCAGGCGCTGCTGGCCTTGCCGGCCGAACAGCAAACTGCCCGGCTGGAAACCTTGCTGGCCGACGCCGCCGAGGGCCGGCTGGGCCGCTTGAAGGTGCGCAGCAAATTGCACGGCTTTCCGCTGACGCTGGAACGCGCGCAGATGGTGGCGCCCGGCATCGCGCTGGCCGGCGACGCCGCGCACCGGCTGCATCCCCTGGCGGGCCAGGGCCTGAACCTGGGCCTGGGCGACGTCGAGGCGCTGGCCCGCACCGTGGCTGGCCGCGAGTCCTACCGGTCGGCGGGCGACATCCGCGTGCTGCATCGGTACCAGCGCGCCCGCGCCGAACCGGTGCTGGCGATGCGCCTGGCTACCGACGGCCTGCACAAGCTGTTCTCCTCGCGCGCGACGCCGCTGGTGTGGCTGCGAAACGCGGGGATGCATGTGGTGGAACGCGCGCCCTTGGTCAAACGCCGCCTGATCGCGGGTGCATCGGCCAATTGATGCGGCATTGAGGCGCACGCCCCGCAGCGGGCGATCCGGCACGGGCGGTCAGCCCCGCGCTTTGAGGTTTTCTTTTGGAACCTTGAAGCGCGCCGGGCGTCTGAACGACACTTCGCCTTTCCGCGTCCAACCGGCATGTCGTCCGGCCCGGCTCCTTGCCGGATGAGTTACGCTTTCCCCCAAAGAACACGATAAGTACAGGAGCACCCATGACTTTCCGCATCTCCGCCACGCTGGCGGCTTGTTTCCTGGCCGGCGGGCTGGGCTTGTCCGCCCCGGCTCTGGCGCAGGCGCCGGCCCAAGGCAAGGCCGTCTCCACCGAGTCGGTCGGCAAACCCGCCAAGGGCGAAAAAAGCGTGTCGACGCCGCAGCTCGACGCCGTCAAGGAACGCTTCGAACAACGCTTTTCCGGCATGGACGTCACCGCCGTGCGCCTGACGCCTTACGGCATTTTTGAAGTGCAGTTGGGCATGGACCTGCTCTACACGGACGAAAAAGTCACCTGGGTCATGGAAGGTCCGTTGATAGACGCCATGACGCGCCGCGATGTCACCCGCGAGGCGCAGGAAAAGCTTAGCGCCGTCACGTTTGATCAGCTGCCGCTGGAACTGGCCATCAAGCAGGTCAAGGGCACCGGCGCAAAGAAGGTCGCCATTTTTGAAGATCCCAACTGCGGCTATTGCAAGCAGTTGCGCAAGACGATGGAAGACCTGAACGACGTCACCGTCTACACCTTCATGTACCCGATTCTGTCGCCCGATTCCAAGGACAAGGTGCGCGACGTCTGGTGCGCCAAGGACCAGGGCAAGACCTGGGACGACTGGATGGTGCGCAACAAGAAGCCGGCCGCCGGCAACTGCGACGTGCCCGAAGACAAGCTGCTTGCACTGGGCCACCGCCTGATGGTGCGCGGCACGCCCACGCTGTTCTTTGCCGACGGCTCGCGCGTCAGCGGCGCCATTCCGCTGGACCAACTGAAAGAACGCTTGAACTGACCGGCGCTGATCGCGCCGGCCGGGTGGCTGGCGCGATAGCCGCCTTGCCACCCGGAGAAGACACTTGAAAATCGCAATACTGGACGATTACCACGACGTAGCACGGCGCTATGCGGATTGGACCTCGCTGGGCGGTGACGCCCAGGTGCAGATCTTCAACAACTTCATTCCGGTCGAACAGGTCGAGGCCACGCTGGAACCCTTCGACGTGATCGTGGCGATGCGCGAACGCACGCCGTTTCCGGCCGAGCGCATTCGCGCGTTGCCGAAGCTGCGCCTGTTGATCACCACCGGCATGCGCAACAACGCCATCGATATGCAAGCCTGCACGCAACAGGGCATCGTCGTGTGCGGCGCGCCGGGCAGTGCCGACGCCAACACCGCCACGGCCGAACTGGCCTGGGCGCACATCCTGGGGCTTTTCAAGCACCTGCCCGCGGAAGATGCGGCCATGCGCCGCGGCATGTGGCAAACCGCCATGCCGGAGCCATTGGCCGGCAAGCGGCTGGGGGTGTTGGGGCTGGGCAAGCTGGGCGCGGCCGTGGCCAAGGTGGGCCTGGCTTTCGGCATGGACGTGGTGGCCTGGAGCCCCAACCTGACGGACGAACGCGCCGAGGCGGCGGGCGTCAAGCGTGTCGACAAGCACACGCTTTTTGCCACGTCCGACGTGGTCAGCCTGCACTTGATCTTGTCCGAGCGCAGCCGTCACGTGGTCGACGCCGCGGCGCTTGCCGCGATGAAGCCGACCGCCTATCTGGTGAACACGTCGCGCGCCGGCCTGGTCGACAACGAGGCCCTGATGGACGCTCTGGTCAAATTCCGCTTGGCCGGCGCGGGCCTGGACGTCTACCCCGAAGAGCCGCTATCGCCCACCGACTCGGTGCGCGACCTGGACAACGTGATCCTGACCCCGCACCTGGGCTACGTCAGCCGCGAGAATTTCGAAGCGTTCTACCAGAACGCGCTGGACGCCGTGAAGGCGTTTCAGGCGGGCAAGCCGATTCGGGTGTTGAACCCGTCATCGGCGGCGTGATCGCGGGCGCAGGCGTTTGTGCCTGCCCCTGCTACCGACCACGCAACTATCCGCGCGTAAACATCACTTTTTTCTCGACGATGCCGCTGGCGTCGGCGGACGCTTCCGGCGTGTCGCCGCAGGCGTCGTCCGCGTTGTCGTCCGGGTCCACCGCGTCAAACGCCGTGTCGCCATTCGCGTCTGGCACGCCGGTGGGTTTCAGGCCGACGAAGTCGAACAGGTCGCGGTCCATCAAGTGCGACGGCACCACGCGCGACAGCGCGTTGAACACGTTCCACGAGCGGCCAGGATGCTGCTTGTCCCAGTCTTTAATCATCCGGCCCACTTCCTTGCGCTTCAGGTTTTCCTGCGAGCCGCAAAGGTTGCACGGGATGATGGGGAATTGCTTGAGTTCGGCGTAGGCGATCAGGTCCGTTTCGGCCACGTAGGCCAACGGGCGGATCACGGTGTGGCGGCCGTCGTCCGACACCAGCTTGGGCGGCATGCCCTTGGCCTTGCCGCCATAGAACAGGTTCAGGAAGAACGTGGCCAGGATGTCGTCGCGGTGGTGGCCCAGCGCGATCTTGGTGGCGCCCAGTTCAGACGCGACGCGGTACAGGATGCCGCGACGCAAGCGCGAACAGAGCGAGCACATCGTCTTGCCTTCTTCCAGCACGCGCGTGACGATGGAATACGTGTCCTGCGTCTCGATGTGGAAGGGCACGCCCAGGTCTTTCAGGTACTGGGGCAGGATGTGGTCGGGAAAGCCCGGCTGCTTCTGATCCAGGTTGACGGCGATCAGCTCGAACTTGAACGGCGCGCGCTTTTGCAGCTGCAACAGGATGTCCAGCATGGCATAGGAATCCTTGCCGCCCGACAGGCAGACCATCACGCGGTCGCCTTCTTCGATCATGTTGTAGTCGGACAGCGCGCGCGTCGTCTCGCGGGCCAGGCGCTTGGTCAGCTTGTTGCCTTCGTGGCGGGCCTTTTCCTCGGCCTCGGTGCGAAAGCGGACCTCGGGGGAGCGGACGGCGGGGGGCGGTGCAATATCGTTCATGATCAACGCGAAATCTGGATTTCCACGCCTACCGCCGCGCAGTCGGAAAAGGCCATGGGCTTGCTGATGCGCAAGCGTAACGAGCGGATTTCCTGGAAGTCGGCCAACAGGCGCGCGGCGACTTGTTCGGACAGGGTTTCGATCAGGTTCACATGCGCCTGCGTGCATTCCTCGACGATGGCCTCGCGCAGACGGCGGTAGTCCAGCACGCTGTGGATATCGTGGTCGTCGACCGAGCGCTGGATGTCCACATCGAATTCGGCGTCGACATGCAGGGGCTGGGTGGCGCGGCGCTCGTGTTCGAGGATGCCGATGCGGGCGTCGAGCGCAAGCCCGGAAAGGATGATGCGACGTGTGGGCATGATGAAAACCTGGGTGGGACAGCCGGAATTGTAAGGGGACGGCGGATGGGGGGCGGCGCGCTGGCTACAATTGCGCCACGTCCTGGCACCCGTGAGGCGCCGGCGCGGTCAATAAGGGTGGAAATGCAACACATGCACGATGCGGTCATTGTAGGCGGCGGCCCGGCCGGCGCGTCCTGCGCCCTGTGGCTGGCCAGGCTTGGTTTGTCCCCGATATTAGTCGAGGCCGGCGCCCGCCTGGGCGGCCTGGCGCAGGACAACCCCTTCGCCGACGACTGGATCGCCGTGTTGCCGGGCGTGACCGGTCAGCAGGTGGCGGCCAATATCGACACCAGCGTGCGCGCCGCCAACGTGCCGCTGCGCATGAACTCCCGCGTTGTCGACGTGCTGCCCTGCAAAGGCGGCGTCCAGGCCACCTTGGCCGGCCCCGGCGGCGGCCAGGAACAGGTGCGTGGCCGTACGCTGGTCATCGCATCGGGCGTGCGCGCCAAGGGCTTGCCCGATCATCCGCCGGGCGCCTCGTGGCCCGGCGTGCTGGTCGGCCCGGGTTCGCCCATCGTCGCGCAGGACTACTCCGGCTTGTCGGTGGCGGTGCTGGGCGGCGGCGACAACGCCTTCGAGAATTACGTTTACGTGCGCAATCGCGGCGCGCGCATGGTGCACCTGTATGCGCGCAGCGTGCGCGCCCAGCAGCAATGGGTCACCCGCGCCGGCCGCGAGGGCGTGCGCATCGGCCCCTACACCGTCGACCCCGCCCACCGCAGCGTGGACGGCCGGCAGTACGACCTGATCCTGGTCTTCTACGGCTGGGAACCGCAGGCCGCCTTTGCCGACGGCCTGCAACTGGCCCGCGACGAACGCGGCTACATCCGCACCGACTTCGCCACCGCCGAGACCAGCGTGCCGGACATCTATGCCATTGGCGAAGTCGCCCACCGCATGCACCCCTGCGTGGTGACGTCGATGGCGGACGGCGTGGTCGCGGCCAAGGCCATCCAGCGCCGCTGGGAACGCGCGGGCGACTAAGCCCTCGTGAGTAAGTAGCGCGGCAGGCTGAGGCCAAGCCCAAGCCCCAGCCTTAGCCCGCCTCAGCCCCAGCCCAAGCCCCAGCCCAAGCCCCAGCCTCAGCCCCAGCCTCAGCCCCAGCCTCAGCCCCAGCCTCAGCCCCAGCCTCAGCCTCAGCCCCAGCCCCAGCCCCAGCCCCAGCCCAAGCCCGAATTCCCGGAGCCGCCACGCGGCCGGACCACGCTTGCCCGATCCGCGCGCCCACCTCGGCGTTAAGCTCAGGCGAAGCCCGTCCTCCAGATTGCAGAATTGGCATTTGCCGGCGCGCCGCACACACTTGCCCGACAAGTTGGTCATCCATGACCGCGTTCGGAGACAAGCATGTTGCAAGCGCATCGCTGGCTGGCCGCGGGCGTGATGGCGGCCGCCATCGCCGGTCCGGCTCACGCCGCCTGGCCGGAACGGCCGATCACCCTGATCATCCCGGCCGCGCCCGGCGGCACCACCGATATCTCGGCGCGGCTCATCGCCGACAAGCTTGCGGCCAAGCTGGGCCAGCAAGTCATCGTCGAGAACCGCGCGGGCGCGGCCGGCATCATCGGCGCCCAGGCGCTGGCGCGCGCCAAGCCCGACGGCTACACGCTGCTGATGGGCAATATCGGCCCCAACGCCATCAACTACGCGCTGTACAAGACGCTGCCCTACAAGCCCGCCGATTTCGCGCCGGTCACGTTGGTGATATCGGTGCCCAATGTACTGGTCGTGAACGAAGCGTCGCCCGTGCGCAGCGTGGCCGACTTGCAGGCGCAAGCGCGGCGCGACCCGTCCAAGGTGTCCTTCGGCAGCTCCGGCGCCGGCCAATCGCCCCATCTGTCCGCCGAACTGTTCAAGCAACGCGCGGGCGTGGCCGGCACGCATATCGCGTACAAAGGCGCCGGCCCCGCCGTGGCCGCGCTGCTGGGCCAGCAGTTCACCTTCATGATCGACAACCTGCCCAGCTCCATGCCGTACATCCAGTCGGGCAAGCTGCGCGCGCTGGCGGTCACCAGCGACAAGCGGCTGGCCGAACTGCCGGACGTGCCCACCATGGCCGAAGCCGGTGTCAAGGACATGGTGGTCACCGCGTGGTTTGGGTTGATCGCGCCAGCGGGCACGCCGGCAAACGTCGTCGACAAACTCTACGCCGCCACGCGCGACGTGGTGCAAAGCCCCGACATCAGCGGACGTTTCAAGGCCATGGGCGGCCAGGCGGGCGGCAACACACCCGCCGAATTCACCGCCTTCATCGACCAGGAACGCGCGCGCTGGAAACAGATCGTGGACACGGCCGGACTGGCCCTGGAGCAATAGATGATCGACAAGATCCAGGCGTCCATGGCCCAGGCCGTGGCTGTTATCCCCGACGGCGCATCGGTGCTGGTGGGCGGCTTCGGCGAGGCCGGTGTGCCGTACGAATTGCTGCAATGCCTGGCGCAATCCGGGCGGCGCGACTTGACCATCATCTCGAACAACGCCGGCACGTTCGAACGCGGCATTGCCGCGCTGCTGATCCGCAGGCAGGTCAGGAAGATCATCTGCTCGCACCCGCGCCCGCCCAATTCCGACGCCTTCGCACGCGCCTACCGGGCCGGCGAGGTCGAACTGGAATGCGTGCCGCAAGGCACCCTGGCCGAACGGTTGCGCGCGGCCGGCGCCGGACTGGGGCCGTTCTATACCCCCACCGGCTACGGCACGGAATTGGCCGAAGGGCGCCGTCAGGAAGTCATCGACGGCGTGGGCTATGTGCTGGAACAACCGCTGCGCGCCGACTACGCGCTGATCCGCGCCCACTTGGGCGACCGCTGGGGCAACCTGATGTACCGCCACGCGGCGCGCAACTTCAATCCGGTGATGTGCATGGCGGCGGGCCACGCCATCGCGCAGGTGGACGAGATCGTGCCGCTGGGCACCTTCGTGCCTGAGCAGGTCATGACGCAAGGCATCTTCGTCAAATCCGTGGTGCGGGTGGAGGGCTGACATGCAGGGCAATCAAACCAGGCAGGGCAATTACAACAACCAGGGCAATCAAGGCAGCCAAGGCCATCCAGGCAAGCGGGGCAACGACGGCGACCCACATGCCCGGTCCATCACCGGCCTGACCCGGCAACAGATCGCGCAGTTGCTGGCCAGCGATATACCCGATGGGTCCATCGTGAACCTGGGGATCGGCATGCCGACGCTGGTGGGCGATTACCTGCCGCCCGACAAGGACATCCTCTTGCACAGCGAAAACGGCATCCTGGGCATGGGCCCGGCTGCCAGCGGCAAGGACGTGGACCCGGACCTCATCAACGCCAGCCGCCAGCCCATCACCTTGCTGGACGGCGCGTCCATCACCGAGCACACCGTGTCGTTTGCAATGATGCGCGGCGGCCACCTGGACTATGCCGTGCTGGGCGCGTTCCAGGTATCGGAGACGGGTGACCTGGCCAACTGGAAGACGGATGCGGCCGATGCCATTCCCGCCGTGGGCGGCGCCATGGACCTGGCCGTGGGCGCCAAGCAGGTGCTGGTGACCATGGAACACCGTGGCCGCGACGGCACGCCCAAGGTGCTGCGCCAATGCACCTATCCGCTGACAGGAAAGGGCGTGGTCACGCGCATCTACACCGACCTGGCGGTGATCGATGTGACGCCCGCCGGTTTGAGCGTTTACGCGATGACCGATGGCGTCGACCCCGAGTACCTGCGATCGGTGACCGATGCGCCATTGCGCTTTCCAGAGACGCCGCGTGTGATCGTGCTGGATGCCGCCGGCGCGCCGCGCTACGCGTGATGGCGTCAACCGTGATCGCCTCGCACGCGCAGTCCGGCAGCTCAAGCGCGGCCTATTCAGCCCGGCCTATTCAGCCCGACCTGTTAAGCCCGACCTGTTAAGCCCGACCCCTCAAGCCCGACCGCTCAAGCCCGACCCATATCGCCCGACCCATCCAGCCCGATCCGGGCCAAGGAGACCGCTGATGATCCGTTCCCTGTTGGCCGCCGCCGCGCTATGCGCGTTACCGCTGGCCGCCGCGCACGCCGCGCCCGTCTATCCGGACAAGCCCATCACCTTGCTGATCCCATACCCGCCCGGCGGCAGCGCCGACATGCTGGCCCGGCCCCTGGGCGCGCAATTGCAAAAGATGTGGGGCCAGCCGGTGGTGCTGGAATACAAGCCGGGCGCGGGTGGCGCCATCGCCTCGGCCCAACTGGCGCGCGCCAAACCCGACGGCTATACGCTGCTGATGGTGCTGGCCGCGCACGCCATCAACCCCAGCCTGTATCCATCATTGCCTTACGACACGCGCAAGGACTTCGCGCCGGTGTCGCTCGTTGCCACCTTGCCGATGCTGGTGGCCGCGCCGTTGAACACGCCCGCCAACACGATTCCCGAGCTGATCACCTACGCCAAGAGTCACCCCGGCAAGCTCAGCTTTGCATCGGCGGGCAATGGCAACACCAGCCACCTGGCCGCCGAGATGTTCAAGAATCAGACGGGAACGGACATGATGCACGTGCCCTACAAGGGCAGCGGCCCGGCGGTTGTGGCATTGCTGGGTGGCGAGGTGTCGCTGATGTTCGACAGCATCTCAACGTCGTTGCCGCAGGTGCAGGCCGGCAAGTTGAAGGCAATCGCGGTAACGGGCGAACGCCGGTCGCCGCTGTTGCCCAACGTGCCGACGGTGGCCGAAAGCGTGCCGGGCTTTGTCGTGAACGGCTGGTATGGCGTGCTGGCGCCCGCCGGCACGCCGCCGGGCATCGTGGAAGCGTTGAGTCGCGGTATTGCCGACGCGGTAGCGGTGCCTGCCTTGAAGCAGCAACTGGCGGGCTACGGCTATGAAACCGTGGGATCCACGCCCGCCGAATTCGCCAGCCATATCGACCGTGAACTGGAAACGTGGAAGCAGGCCGTGACCGTGTCGGGCGCCAAACTGAATTAACGGCGATGACAGAAGCCGGCCGATGTGTTGCGCGTCGACCTCATCAGACCCGCCGCGATTTTGCTTTGAGAACTTTCTCATATTTCTGGCCCGACGGATTCGAAACAATGGCACTCGTCCCTGCGTTGATGCGTTGAAGGCTTCAGCCTGACTCTACGCGGTGGACCCAGGGCGCGCGGGTTGCGCGCCCTGGGGACAAGTCAGTCGGAGAGTTCGGTGAATAAGAAGATTGTTGCGGCAGGCCTCGCATTTTCGTCCTTGCTGCTGTGCGGCGGCGCATTGGCGGCCGATGTGAAGTTGGTGTTCGAGGGCTACGTGTCATCGTCCACCTGCGAAATCAAGGATGTGGGCCAGGGCGGCGTCAAACAGGTGAATCTGAAGCCGGTCAGCGTCAGCGCGCTGGCCAAGCAGAACGATGTGGCCGCACGCGAGCTCATCACGTTGAATCTGACCGGCTGCTCCGGCAGCAAGGTCACCACGCGCTTTAACCGCGATGGAAACGTCGATCCCACCACGGGCGCGCTGATCAACCGGGCGGTTGCCTCCGGGAACGACACCCCCTCCAACGCACAGGTGCAGCTGCTGAACAGCAAGTACCAGCCCATCAATCTGTTCACCAACGACGGCGCTGAATCGGTCAACATCGCGGGCAATGCCGCAACGATCGAGTTCTACGCGCAGTACCTGGCGGCCACCGCCAGCACCACGCCCGGCCCGGTCCAGACCGAAGTCCTGCTGGACCTGATCTACGAATGAAGCCGGTTCCCCTTGAGCGCAAGCTCAGGGGGCTTCCGGACTACGCAAGCCGGGCCACGCTTCGCCATTTCTGCGCGTTGCTGTGCCTGGCTTGTGCAACCCTGCTGCCCCCTTCCGCCCAATCCAACGTGGTGATCGGTGGCACGCGCGTCGTCTATCCCGCCCAAGAACGCGAAGTCACGTTGCGGCTGACCAATGACGGCGGCCAGCCGGCGCTGGTGCAAGCCTGGATCGACGATGGCGACCTGGACGCCACGCCTGATGAAGTGAACGCGCCGTTCGTAATCATGCCGCCGCTTGCTCGCATCAATCCCGGCAAGGGGCAGACGTTGCGCATCGCTTATGCGCCGTCATCCACCTTGCCCGCCGACCGCGAGTCCGTCTTCTGGCTTAACGTGCTGGACGTTCCACCGCTGCCGTCCGCGCAGGTGGCAAACCACATGCAGCTGGCTTTTCGCAGCCGCATCAAATTGTTCTTTCGACCCGTCGGCCTGCCCGGCACCGCCGCCGACGCGGCCGCGCAATTGCGCTGGCAAATCGTGCAGGCAGGTAATGGCCCGGCGCTGCGGGTGCGCAACGACAGCGCGTTTCACGTGTCGTTGACGTCCGTGTCGTTGACGCTACAGGACGGCAGGGCAATATCAGTGCCCAGCCGCATGCTGGCCCCCCGGTCCGTCACGGAACTGGGCAGTGGAAAGCTGCCGAATGCGGCGGGCGCCAAAGGCGCCGTGGTATTCGAATCGGTCAACGACTACGGCGCAACGGTGCGGCGCGAAAGTCGTCTTGATCCTTAAGCGGCGTCATGGCCCGCCGTACCCCCATCAACCGTTGGCTTCTGCTTTGGTCTAGCTTGGCATGCGCCACGGCTCAAGCGACCGAACCGGTTGAATTCAACCCCGCCTTCTTTGCCAGCCGTCGAGGGCAAACGGTGGATCTATCCCGATTTCAGCAGGGCAACGCCCTGGAAGCGGGTGTCTATCAGCTGGACTTGTATTTGAACGGCAACCGCATTGGTCGCGAGCGCATCCAGATCAAAACGACGTCGCCATTCTTGCCCGACTCCTCGCCCTTGCCGTCTTCTTCGGCCACCGTCCATGCCGGCATGCAGCCGTGCCTGCCGGCCACGGTGCTTGAGCGCATCGGCGTCGACCTGTCCGGCGCGAACACCGCTGCCGACCCGCGTGCCCCGGACACCGACTGCCTGGGTGTCGATGACCTGCCTGCGGCCAGCCAGTTCGAGGTGGATATAGCCGAGCTGCGCGCCGACCTTTCCATTCCTCAGATCTACCTGAAGTCGGTGGCGCGTGGCTACGTTCCACCTGAAGAGTGGGACGCGGGCATAAACGCCGGCTTCCTGGGGTACGGCATCAACCTGTCGTCCAATCGCTTTGGCAACCGCACCGATCGCACCTTCTACAGCAGCGCGAACGCGGGCCTGAACCTGGGCGACTGGCGCTTCCGGCACAACGGCTCGTTCAGCTACACCGATCGCTCCAGCCCGGGCCAGCGCAGCCGTTATCAGGCGTTAAGCACCTACGCGCAGCGTGATGTGACCGCCGCCAGTGCCCAACTGACGCTTGGGCAGTTCTATACGCCCGGCAATCTTTTTGACAGTGTTCCGTACACGGGCCTCCAGCTCAGCAGCGACGAACGCATGCTGCCGGACTCCATGCGCGGTTTTGCGCCGGTGGTGCGCGGCGTGGCCGACACCACGGCCAAGGTCAGCGTGCGCCAGGGCAACAACCTGCTGTACGAAACCACCGTATCGCCAGGGCCTTTTGCCATCGACGACCTTTACAACACAGGCTACGCCGGCGATCTTGACGTGACGGTGACCGAAGCCGACGGGCGCACCAAGCGGTTCGTGGTGCCCTACGCGTCGGTGGCCCAGTTGCTGCGTCCCGGCAGTTCGCGCTTCAGCGTAACGGGTGGGCGGTATCGTGACGACACCCTGAACGCTCCGCCCTCGTTCATGCAGGGCACCTATCAACGCGGCTTGTCCGATACGGTGACGGGCTATGGCGGCGCCATCGTGGCGCAGCAGTATCGGGCAATTCTTGGTGGCGTGGCGGTCAGCACCCCGCTGGGCGCATTGGCGGCGGACCTGACGCAGTCTCACGCCGCGATGGGCTCTACCCGCGACACGGCCAGCGGGCGCAGCGTGCGGCTCAGTTACAGCAAGCTGCTGGAGCCTACTTCCACCAACTTCAGCGTGGTGGCGTATCGCTTTTCCAGTGAAAATTACTTGAGCCTTGGCGAATTTGCACGCATCCGCGAAGCGCGCCGGCCGTCGGCGTATGGCGGCAAAGAGCGCAGCCGCCTTCAATTCAATATCAGCCAGCCCCTGGGCAATGACTTGGGCAGCGTGACGCTGTCCGGCGTTTCGCAAAACTACTGGAACCGACACCAGCGCCGCGACACAAGCTATTACGCCAGCTACGCCAATGGCTATTCCTGGGGCAGCGTGAATATCAGCCTGGTGCGGGCCCGCGACGGACGTGGCCGCGCTGGCAACCAGTATCTGCTCAGCCTCAGCCTGCCCTTGGGACGCGGATCGAATGCGCCGTATCTCAGTACGTCCATGAACCTTGAAGGCAATGGCAAGCGCAGCGCCAATGCGTCTGTCAGCGGATCTGCCGGCGAGTCAGGGCAGTTTGGCTACAACGTCTACGGTTCGTATAACCACACCAACGGTCAAGGCAGCCGCAACCAGGGCGGCAGCGTGCGCTACGACACGGCGCACGCCAACTACAGCTTGTCGGGTAGCGGCGGCGACGGCTATCGCCAATACGGCGCGGGCATGCGGGGCACCTTGATCGCCCACGCCGGCGGCATCAACGCGACCCAGGCGCAGGGCGAAACGATGGCGGTGCTTGAGGCGCCCGACGCTTACGGCGCGGCCATCGTCTCGGGCTCGCGCGGGTACATCGGCGCGAACGGCTATGGTGCCTTGGCGGGGTTGATGCCCTACCGCCGCAACGAGGTTGCGCTGGACCCTAAAGGCACGTCGCGTGACGTCGAATTGGAAATTACCTCGCAGCAGGTGGCGCCGCGCGCGGGGGCAGTCGTGTTGCTGCGCTACCCCACCGTGGCGGGCCGGCCGATCTTGCTGAAGCTGGTGCGTGAGCACGGCGCAACGATCCCGATGGGTGCGGAAGTCATCATCCCGGGCATCGATGCCGTCACGCTGGTGGGCCAGGGCGGCCGGGCCTTTGTGCGCGGCTTGCAAGGCCAAGGGCAGCTGGCGGTCAAGTGGGGAGCCGCCGCCGATCAGCAATGTCAGGCCATCTATCAGGTGGACGAGCAGGCGGCGTCCGAAGACGTGCATTACTACCCGCAGCTGGAGCTGTCGTGCACGTCCGCCCACCCCGCTCCTCTACAGGATTCGGTGTCATGAATACATGGTTGCGACGCGCAGTTTTTGGAATCTCCCTGTTGATGTGCGCGGTACGCTCGGCTTGGGCGGCATGTACTGGCGAATCTCTGTCGACGTACATTACCGCGCAGGACTTGAAAGAAATGAAGCCGCCACGTGACGCGGCCGTGGGCAGCATCATTTACAGCAAGAATATCGACCAAGGCATCGGCTATCTGCGCTGCACCACCAACGGCGAGTGGTTTTCGTATGGATTGCAGGCGGGCGCCAAGCCCGTGCCTGGCTACAAAGACGTCTATGAAAGCGGCATTCCAGGCATAGGCATGCGGATATTCTGGACGCACGAGGGCGGGGTGTACATGAACTACCCCAGAATTCGGTTTCAGCTCCGGAACTGGCAGTATTACCCGCCGCAGAAATTCACCTTCACACTCATCAAGACCGGCCCGATCAAGTCCGGGGTGTCCTTCGCGCATCGCGCGGATGTTTATTACGGTGCGTTGCGCAGCAATATGGTGGAGTTCAGCAATGTGGCGTACGAGGTCAACAGCATGGGTTGCACGGTCCGTGACGGGCAAACGGTAAAGGTGGATCTGCTGACGATCAACAACCGTCACCTGGGTCATCGCGGCGCCACGGCCGGGGAGAAGGCGTTTGGCATTAGTCTTGAATGCGATCAAGGCGTCAAGGTGGCCTATCGGATCGATGCGGATGGCACGCCGGAACACGTCATCAAGAACGCCCAAGGGGACGGTATGGCGCGCGGCGTCGGCGTGCAACTGCTGCAGGGCGATCTGGGCAGCAACGTCGTCCAACCGCTGGGCACGCGCACGGCATTGACAACCGCCGTGACGACGGTTGACAAGGAAAGGCTGTCTATCCCGCTGGTGGCGCGCTACTACCAGACGGACGACACGCTGGTGGCGGGACTCATCAATGCCACCGCCACCGTGACGCTGTTTTACGAATAGGGATCAGTGGCCAGGGAAATGACGGGGCGGGCCGATAGCACGCCCGCCCGTGGTTCCTACACCGTCAACACGCAGTCCAGCGCTTCGGGCGCATTGAGCTTGACGCGGAAGGCGCGCAGTTCGTCGCGCCGGAAAACGTGCACCGTCACGCGGTCGCCCGGCAGGTATTGCGACAGCAGCATGTCCAGGCCCGCCGGCGCTTCCACCCGCAGTCCGTCCAGCGCCACCAGTACGTCACCCGCCGACAGCCCGCCCTTGTGGGCCGCGCCGCCCTCCAGCACCGTGGCAAGCGTCAGCGCGTCGCCTTGCTTGCGCGTGCGCACGTCCAGCGTAGGTATATTGACCGACGTTTTCCAGTGCAGCGTGATGCCTTGATCGGCAAGCAGTTCGGCCAGCGGCACGTCGGCCGTGCCGTAGGCGTGGCGTGCGATGAAGCGCCGGGTGTCCACGCCGGTGGCTTCCAGGATCAGCCCCGGCAGCGCGTCTTCCGGCAGGCCTTGCGGCTTGCCCTGATAGAAGTCGCGGCCGTAGCGGTCCCATAGCAAACCCATCACGTCGTCCAGCGAGCGCGCGCCGCCACTTTCACGGCGGATCAGCAAGTCCAGCCCCAGCGCCACCAGCGCGCCCTTGGTGTAGTAGCTGACCAGCGCATTGGCCGAGTTCTCGTCCTGCTTGTAATACCGCGTCCACGCGTCGAACGAACTTTCCGCCACCGACTGTTTGGCGCGGCCCGGGGTGCGGGCGACGCTGGTGATGGTCTTGGCCAGCAGGCGCAGATATTCCGTTTGCGTGATTGCGCCGGAACGCAGCAGCAGCAGGTCGTCGTAGTAAGACGTGAAGCCCTCAAACACCCACAACAAACGCGTCAGGTCGGGCTGCTCTAGATGGTAGGGGGCAAACGCCTGCGGCTTGATGCGCTTGACGTTCCAGGTGTGGAAGTACTCATGGCTGACCAGACCGAGAAAGCCGCGATAGCCTTCCCCCTGGCCTTGCTGGCCCAGCACCGGCAGGTCTTTGCGGGCCGTCATCAGCGCGGTGCTGGCGCGGTGCTCCAGGCCGCCGTAGCCGTCGCCCGTGATCATGGTCATGAACACGTAGCGGTTGGAGCTGTCCAGGAAGGGCGCGCGTTTGGTGCGCGGCTCGAAGAATTCAATCTGCGTGTCGCAGATCTTTTTCACGTCGGATGCGATGCGAGCCAAATCCAGGTTGGGCGCCACGCCCGTGAACACCAGTTCGTGCTCCGCGCCATGCGAGGTAAAGCTGACCACCTGCGGCCGACCCATTTCCACCGGGTGGTCGATCAGCGCATCGTAGTCGGGCGCCAGGTACAGCCCAAAGCCGTGGCGCCGTGCCGCGCCCCGCTGGCCGGTGGCTTCCGGCAGGCTGGTGTAGACCTTCCAGCCGTCGATGCCGCGCGGGGGCGCCAGGTCAAGCAGGCAAGGCAGGTGGTCTTGCCCGTGTACGCGCAGGAAGACGCTGGTGCCATTGAAAAAGCCATGCGTTTCATCCAGGTGCGCGCCGCGTACCGACAAGTCCCAGGCATAGACCACGTATTCCACGCGCAGGGGGCCGTCGACGGACGCGGCCTGCCAGGTGTGGTTATCAATTTTGTCGACAATCACCCGGCGCGAACCCGAGTACGCCGCCACGGATTCAATCTGGCGGGAAAAGTCGCGGATCAGATAGCTGCCCGGAATCCAGGCCGGCAACGACAAGCGCTGGCCGTCGGGCGAGGGGGCGTCGATCGTTAGGGTTATCCGGTAGCGGTGTCCGGCCGGGTCATAGGGCGTCAGGCGGTAAAGTACGGGGCAAGCGTTGTCTTTTTTCATGCTCGTATCTTATTTCATACTTCCTACTGGAGACATTCAATGAGCGAGTCGTTTGTGCTGGTCGAAACCCGGGGCCGCGTCGGTCTGCTGACGCTGAACCGCCCCAAGGCGCTGAACGCGCTGAACGATCAACTGATGGATGAGCTCGGCGCGGCGCTGCTGGCGTTCGAGGCCAACGCCGACATCGGCTGCGTGGTCATCACCGGCAGCGAAAAAGCGTTTGCCGCGGGCGCGGACATCGGCGCCATGAAAGACTGGTCGTACATGGACGTGTATGGCAGCGAATACATCACCCGCAACTGGGAAACCCTGAAGCGCATTCGCAAACCCGTGATCGCCGCCGTGGCCGGCTATGCCTTGGGCGGCGGTTGCGAGCTGGCCATGATGTGCGACATCATCATCGCCGCCGACACCGCCAAGTTCGGCCAGCCCGAAATCAAGCTGGGCGTGATCCCCGGCGCGGGCGGCACGCAGCGTCTGCCGCGCGCGGTGGGCAAGGCCAAGGCCATGGACCTGGCATTGACCGCCCGCATGATGGGCGCTGAAGAAGCCGAGCGCGCCGGCCTGGTGTCCCGCGTGGTGGCGGCCGACAAGCTGATGGAAGAAGCGCTGGATGCGGCCACCGTGATCGCCTCGATGTCGCTGCCATCCGTGATGATGGCCAAGGAATGCGTGAACCGCGCGTTCGAAGGCTCGTTGAACGAAGGCTTGTTGTTCGAGCGCCGCGTGTTCCATTCGTTGTTCGCCACTGAAGACCAGAAGGAAGGCATGGCGGCTTTCACCGAAAAGCGCAAACCGGACTTTAAACACCGTTAAGGCTTGTTACGACAGTAAAACGCCCGCGCCAATGTCGCGGGATGCCCAGCGCGCCCGCACCGGCGCGCTTTTTCATGGGCGCGAAGGGCGTGCAGGCACGTTGCGCCTTGAAACGTCTGGGCAGCACCTTGTTGCAGGGTTCTTCCCTATGCTGGTTAAGCGTCATCAAGAGGTGCCGCGCCAGAGCGGCTTGCCCCACTGGCAAGTCCCGCGCGGCGGCTCGCTAGCAAACAAAATCAAGAAGGAGCCTTGCATGCGTACATTTATCGCTAACCGCCGGTGGTCGACCGCGGTACTCGCCGGCGCGTTGAGCGTCTGCTTCATGACCGCCACCCAGGCTCAATCGCCGCAGCCCTCGCTGCGCCTGGTTTCTGAAACGCCTTATCCGGCCTCGTCCGCGCCCGCGCCGCAGATGAGCGAAGCGGAATTGCGTGACACCGCGATCGACGCCTATGTCTACGCCTACCCGATGGTGCTGATGGAGTTGGCGCGTCGCAAGGCTACCGCCGTGCAAACGCCGCTGGACGGCCGCGCGCCCGTCAACCAGTTCGGCCACAAGACCGCGTTCCCGGACCCGCGCGCCGCCGATACCCCGTGGCCCAGCGCCGATGCGCTGTACTCCAGCCTGTGGTTCGACGTGTCGCAAGCGCCGCTGATCGTGAACCTGCCCGATACCGGCGGCCGTTACTCGGTGCTGTCGGCGCTGGACATGTGGAGCGACGTGTTCGCCTCGCGCGGCACGCGCACCAACGGTCGCGGCGCGCAGTCGTTTGCGATCGTCGGCCCGAACTGGCAAGGGACCCTGCCCACGGGCATGGACGTCATCCACAGCCCGACCTCGACGGGTTGGCTGATCGGCTGGACTCAAACCGGTGGCCCGCAAGACTATGCTGCCGTGAATCAGATCCAGGCCGGCATGACCGCGTCGCCGCTGCTCGCCCCGGCAGCGTCCGCCACCACCCCGTCCCGCAACCGCAACGCCGGCAACGCGTATCCGCAAACCGGTTCGCGCGTGGGCTCGGCGCCAATTGGCAGCGGCTTGCCCATGCCGACGCCGGTGAATGTTCCGGACGGCACGCCCGCCGAACAAGCCGCCAGCATGGACGCCGCGTCGTTCTTCACGGTGTTCTTCGACGTGCTGCGCAACAACCCGCCGCACGCCAACGACACGCCCATCCTGGATCGCATGCGCCGCATCGGCCTGGATAGCCGCCAACCGTTCTCGTATGGTCGCCTGAGCCCGACGGTGCAACAGGCGCTGGCTGATGCGCAACCGCTGGCGGGTCGCCGTATCGCTGATGGCGTGGCGCGCCTGGGGACGCCGATCAACGGCTGGAATACCGTGCTGTCCGGCATCGGCACCTATGGAACCGACTATTCGCGCCGCGCCGCCATCGCCTACGCAGGCTTGGGCGCGCCGACGCCGGAAGACGTGCTGTATCCGGTGACCGTGTCCGACTCGAAGGGCCGCCAGCTCAAGTCCGATGAAGACTACGTGCTGCACTTCGACAAGGGCCAGCTGCCGCCGGCCAATGCGTTCTGGTCGCTGCACGTCTATAACGACAAGCACGGCTTTGGCGAGAACCCGGCCAACCGCTACGCGCTGCGCAGCACCGACGGCCTGAAGTACAACGCGGACGGTTCGCTGGACATCTACATCCAGCGCCGCGACCCGGGCGAGAAGAAGCGTTCCAACTGGATCAGCTCGCCGGCCGCCGACGGCCCGTTCCTGTTGAGCATGCGTTTGTATTGGCCGCAGGACACCGCGCTGGACGGCCTGTGGGCGCCGCCGCCGG
Organism: Achromobacter sp. 1L-A-4-B-C2; assembly: GCF_057291955.1. Classification (NCBI taxonomy): domain Bacteria; kingdom Pseudomonadati; phylum Pseudomonadota; class Betaproteobacteria; order Burkholderiales; family Alcaligenaceae; genus Achromobacter; species Achromobacter sp. 1L-A-4-B-C2. The sequence goes on along the minus strand of NZ_JBXAWP010000004.1, from coordinate 334,815 downwards.
TCAAGGAAGATTGATCTGCGCGGTGTCGGTGTATTAGCACCGCTTGTCGAAACTAAAATCGGCCCTTTGAACAAGGGCCGATTTTTTATCGCGGGCCGCGTGGGGCAAGGCTTGCGGGGCCGTTGAGCAAGCATTGCTCGCGTCCCTAATTTCAGCGTTGCGCGGCCGTTGCATCCACCTTACAAACGGCCGAAAGTTCATTTGCTTGGGCAAAAAGATTCACGCTATACTCTGCGGGTTTGACGCTTGCGGGATAAGAACACGTGGCGGCCGGGTATGCAAAAGCGGGGCTGAAAAGCACTGACATGCATGGGCAAGCCGGTTCTGACAGGGTAGTAGTGCAGCGGGGATGCTTGATGCAAAAGATGCGCGGGTCGGAAGTAGAGGCAGCGCAAAGCTCAGCACAAGGCTCGATGCAAGGCGCGTTGTATGGTGAAAAAACCGGCGAAAAAACCGGTGAAAAGCCAGGTGAAAAACCGCAACTGCGCCAGCAGCGAGATTTGTTGGACCAGGATGACGAAGTAAAAGTTCTGGTGCTTAGCGACGCGGATCGCGCCGCGCTGAATGCTCAAGCAAGCCGAGGTCTCCTGTTGGCATTGGCGGCGCAGGGCGCCATGGGGCTCGCAGCGGCAGTAATTGCGGGAGTTGTCGGAGGGGCGGCGGCGGGTTGGTCGGCGCTGGCGGGGGCGGGAGCGTATTTCATACCCAATGCATTGTTTGCATTGCGCCTGGTTGTCAGCGTTCGGGCTGGTCGCGCCAACCCTTTTACCTTTCTCTCTGGTGAGTTGATCAAGTTATTCGCAACGGCATTGTTGTTGTGGATGCTTTCGCGTGTGGCACAGGACAGTCTGGTTTGGCCTGCCGCATTGCTGGGTTTGATACTCACATTGAAGGGCTACCTCCTGCTCTTGATGTTCCGCAAGTTGTCTTAGCGCCGAGCAGTAAGTAGCGGCAAACGTGATCGTGGAATCGTCCGGCTCGCAAGGGTTCGGGCATACAGCAAATAGGGTAGGATTCAAATGGCTGCTGCCAGCGACGTGTCGCCTCAGTCCGCGTATATTCAGCATCACCTGGTGCATCTGAACAATACCGGTGAAAAACAGAGCGCAATTGCTCAGTTCGACGTCATCAATTACGACTCGTTGTTCTGGTCCGGCCTGATGGGTCTGATCGTCATTTTCTTTCTGTGGCGCGCTGCTCGCCGCGCCACCAGTGGCGTGCCGACCCGCTTCCAGGCTTTCGTGGAAATGATCGTCGACATGGTCGACGACCAGGCCAAGGGCATCGTCCACAACGCCAAAAGCCGTCTTTTCATCGCCCCGCTGGCGCTCACCGTGTTCCTCTGGATCATCCTGATGAACGCGCTGGACTTGCTGCCGGTTGATCTGCTGCCCTCCATCTGGCGCCTGACCGGCCTGGGTGCGCATCACGGCGACCCCCTCTACTACCACCGCATTCTGCCGACGGCCGACTTGAACGTGCCGATGGGCATGTCGCTGGGCGTGCTGCTGCTGATGTTCTATTACGGCATCAAGATCAAGCACCCGGGCGGCTTCGTCAAAGAACTGTTCACCGCGCCGTTCCATGCGCATGGCCTGGGCGCCGTTGTGCTGGCCCCGTTCAACCTGCTGCTGAACCTGATCGAATACGCCGCCAAGTCCGTGTCGCTGGGCATGCGGTTGTTCGGCAACATGTTCGCCGGCGAACTGATTTTCATGCTGATCGCCCTGCTGGGCGGCGCCTGGACCGGCTTTAACGGCGCCAGCATCGGCTTGGGAATCGGCCACATCCTGGCCGGCTCCATCTGGGCGATCTTCCACATCCTGATCGTTCTTCTGCAGGCCTTCATCTTCATGATGCTGACGCTGGTGTATCTCGGCCAGGCACACGAAGGCCACTGATCCCCCGAATTTCCTGCGCTGGCCACCCGGCCAGCGTGGGATAGCAAGATTATCTTGCATTGAGCTGTACCCCTTATTTTTCAATTTTTGACTTCAGATTTCTAACCAAGGAGTTGTCATGACCAACGTCGCTTTCGTTGCCCTCGCTTGCGGTCTCATCATCGGTTTGGGTGCTATCGGCGCTTGCATCGGCATCGCATTGATGGGCGGCAAGTATCTGGAAGCTTCGGCTCGTCAGCCTGAGCTGATGAACGCTCTGCAAACGAAGATGTTCCTGCTGGCCGGCCTGATCGACGCGGCATTCCTGATCGGCGTGGGTATTGCCATGCTGTTCGCCTTCGCCAACCCGTTCGTCGGTTAAGGCAGCGCCCGCCGGCGAATAGGCGGGTCATGACGTTGGCGGCGATGTGGGCAACAGCCCCGTCGCCGGCCAGCAAAGTATCGAGTGCTCCGTGACGCCCCTTTCCGGGTGCGGTCGGAGCCGCAAGGTGTTAAAGGAACGACCGTGAATCTGAACGCGACGATCATTTTCCAGATGCTCGTGTTCTTCGTTCTGGGCTGGTTCACGATGAAATTCGTGTGGCCTCCTCTGACGAAGGCGATGGACGAGCGCCGCCAAAAAATCGCCGACGGCCTTGCCGCCGCCGAGAAGGGCAAAGCCGACTTGGCTCAAGCCCAGGCGCGCGTCAGTCTGATCGAGGCTTCTGCCAAGTCCGAAAACCACGCCCGCATCATCGAGGCCGAGAAGCAAGCCGCCTCCCTGATCGAGCAAGCCCGCCGTGAAGCGGAAGCTGAACGCGCCCGTATCGTGGCTCAGGCTGCTCAGGATGCCGCGCAGGAAGTCCAGCGCGCTCGTGACTCGCTGCGCGACGATGTTGCCGCGTTGGCTGTCAAGGGTGCTGAACAGATCCTCAAGCGCGAGGTTGACGCCCGCGCCCACGCCGAGCTGCTCAACCAGCTTCGCGCGCAGCTTTAATCCGGGACCGTCATGGCTGAACTTTCCACTGTTGCCCGGCCCTACGCTGAAGCGCTCTTCAGCGCAGCGCGCGACGACAAGGCCGGCTTGCCGGCCTGGGCCGACCTGGTCAGCGAAATGTCGCAGGTCGCCTCCAACCCCGACGTGCGCGAGGCCATGGCCGACCCGCGTCTGGGCGATAAGCAGCGCGTCGAGCTGTTCTCCGGCCTGATCAAGGCCGAATTGCCGCAGGCCGCCCGTAATTTCATCGAGTTGCTGGTTGAAAACGACCGGCTGCTGCTGCTGCCCGACATCGCCTCGCAATTCGTGGTGCTGCGCAATCGTCACGAGGGCACGGCGCAGGCGGAAATCACCAGCGCGTTCGAGCTGAGCGACGCCCAGGTCAAAGACCTGGTTGCCGCCCTTGAACAAAAATTCGGCCTCAAGCTCAAGCCCAACGTCACCGTCGACCAGTCGTTGATCGGCGGCGTGCGCGTGGCTGTCGGCGACCAAGTGCTCGATACTTCCGTACAAGCTCAATTGGTCCGCATGCGCGATCAGCTCGCCGCTTAAGGCAACTAACAGGATTCCAGGAGTCAATATGCAACTCAATCCCTCCGAGATCAGCGAACTGCTCAAGAGCCGCATCGAGGGCCTGGGCGCTTCGGCTGATGTCCGTACTCAGGGCACCGTCGTGTCCGTGACCGACGGTATTACCCGCATCCACGGCTTGTCCGACGTGATGCAGGGCGAAATGCTCGAATTTCCCAACAATGTTTTCGGTCTGGCGCTCAACCTTGAGCGCGATTCCGTCGGCGCCGTTATTCTGGGCGACTACACCGGCATCTCCGAAGGCGACCAGGTCAAGACGACCGGCCGCATTCTGGAAGTCCCGGTCGGTCCGGAACTGAAAGGCCGCGTGGTCAACACGCTGGGCGAGCCGATTGACGGCAAGGGCCCGGTCAACGCCAAAGAAACCGACATCATTGAAAAAGTGGCGCCTGGCGTTATCGCCCGCCGCTCGGTGTCGCAGCCGCTGCAAACCGGCGTCAAGGCTATCGACTCGATGGTGCCGATCGGCCGTGGCCAGCGCGAGCTGATCATTGGCGACCGCCAAACCGGCAAGACCGCTGTCGCCGTCGACACGATCATCAGCCAGAAGGGCAAGGGCGTCACCTGCGTGTACGTCGCTATCGGCCAGAAGGCTTCCACGATCAACAACGTGGTGCGCAAGCTGGAAGAGCACGGCGCGATGGAATACACCATCGTCGTGGCCGCTTCGGCTTCGGACTCGGCCGCCATGCAATACCTGGCCGCCTACGCCGGTTGCACCATGGGCGAATACTTCCGCGATCGTGGCGAAGACGCCCTGATCGTTTATGACGACCTGACCAAGCAAGCCTGGGCCTACCGCCAGGTGTCGCTGCTGCTGCGCCGTCCGCCGGGCCGCGAAGCTTACCCGGGCGACGTGTTCTACCTGCACTCGCGTCTGCTGGAACGTGCTGCCCGCGTGAACGAAGACTACGTCGAAAAGTTCACCAACGGCGCCGTCAAGGGCAAGACCGGTTCGCTGACCGCACTGCCGATCATCGAAACCCAGGCAGGCGACGTGTCCGCCTTCGTTCCGACCAACGTGATCTCGATCACCGACGGCCAGATCTTCCTGGAAACCGACCTGTTCAACGCCGGTGTCCGCCCCGCTATCAACGCCGGTATCTCGGTGTCGCGTGTGGGTGGCGCTGCTCAGACCAAGGTCGTCAAGAAGCTGTCCGGCGGTATCCGTACCGACTTGGCGCAGTACCGTGAACTGGCCGCCTTCGCGCAATTCGCCTCGGACCTGGACGACGCCACCCGTCGCCAGCTGGAACGCGGCAAGCGCGTGGTCGAACTGCTCAAGCAGCCGCAATACCAGCCGCTGCAAGTGTGGGAACTGGCCGTCACGCTGTACGCGGTCAACAACGGCTACCTGGATGACGTGGACGTGGCCCAAGTGCTGTCGTTCGAGAAGTCGCTGAAGGATCAGTTGAAGGCCAAGCATGCGGCCATGATCCAGCGCATCGAAGACACCAAGGAACTGTCCAAGGACGACGAGGCCGAACTGGCCACCGCCGTTCAGGAATTCAAGAAGCACGGTGCTTTTTAAGAAAGTGATGGGTTAGGCGTCTGCAACGCCTCACCCGTCCTTACCGGATGGTTGAGGCGTGAGCGGAACCCATCGGCCAGTCTTCACAGGAAAGCGCAATGCCCGGAATTAAGGAAATCCGAACCAAGATCAAGAGCGTGCAAAACACGCGCAAGATCACCAAGGCGATGGAAATGGTCGCCGCATCCAAAATGCGCAAGGCGCAGGAACGGATGCGTGCTGGTCGTCCGTACGCCACCAAGGTGCGCGAGATTGCTGCGCACCTGATGCAAGCCAACCCCGAGTACAGCCACCCGTACCTGGTCGAACGCGAAATCAAAGCGGTCGGCGTGGTCATGGTGACGACTGACAAGGGTTTGTGCGGCGGCTTGAACACCAACATCACCCGCGTGACGTTGGGCAAGCTGAAAGAGTTCGAGAAAAACGGCATCGCCGTGCAAGCGACCGCTTTCGGCAACAAGGGCGTGGGTGTGCTGACCCGTATCGGCGCCAAACTGGTTTCCCAGGAAGTGCAACTGGGCGACAAGCCGCAACTGGACCGCCTGCTGGGCGCGATCAAGGTGCAGCTGGACGCCTACCTGGACGGCCGCATCGACGCGCTGTACGTGGCTTCGACCCGCTTCGTCAACACGATGAAGCAGGAGCCGCTGTTCCTGCGCCTGCTGCCGTTGGCCAGTGGTTTGGATGATCCGTACCAATCGGGTGCCGAAAGCCTGGCCAAGACGTCGGAAGTGAAGTCGGACTACAGCTGGGATTACATCTACGAACCCGACGCCCGTAGCGTGATCGACGACCTGCTGCAGCGTTACGTTGAAGGCCTGCTGTATCAAGCCGTGGCCGAGAACATGGCTTCGGAGCAGTCGGCCCGGATGGTCGCCATGAAGGCGGCGTCGGACAACGCCAAGAAGGTCATCGGAGAGCTGCAACTGGTCTACAACAAGACCCGCCAGGCCGCGATCACCAAAGAAATTTCGGAAATCGTAGGGGGCGCTGCCGCCGTTTAAGGCAGGCAGCTCCCGTCTAAAGCTATCAAGCAAGGAATCGACATGAGCAACGGAACCATCGTTCAGTGCATCGGCGCCGTGGTGGATATTCAGTTCCCCCGCGATCACATGCCCAAGATCTATGAAGCGCTTACCCTGGCTGACGACGAGTCTTCGTCGTTCGCTGAAAAGGGCCTGACGCTGGAAGTGCAGCAACAGCTGGGCGACGGCGTGGTGCGTACCATTGCGCTGGGCTCCAGCGACGGTCTGCGTCGCGGCATGAAGGTCACGGGCACGGGCGCTCCGATCTCGGTGCCGGTCGGCACCGGCACGCTGGGCCGCATCATGGACGTGCTGGGTCGTCCCATCGACGAAGCCGGCCCGATCCAGCACGAAGAAAAGCGTGGCATTCACCAAGCGGCTCCCCGTTTCGACGAACTGTCGCCGTCGGTGGAACTGCTGGAAACCGGCATCAAGGTTATTGACTTGGTCTGCCCGTTCGCAAAGGGCGGCAAGGTTGGCCTGTTCGGCGGCGCCGGCGTGGGCAAGACCGTGAACATGATGGAACTCATCAACAACATCGCCAAGCAGCACAGCGGTTTGTCGGTGTTTGCCGGCGTGGGTGAGCGTACCCGCGAAGGCAACGACTTCTACCACGAAATGGAAGAGTCGAACGTTCTGGACAAGGTCGCCATGGTGTTCGGCCAGATGAACGAACCCCCGGGCAACCGTCTGCGCGTGGCGCTGACCGGCCTGACGATGGCCGAGAAGTTCCGTGACGAAGGCCGCGACATCCTGTTCTTCGTGGACAACATCTACCGCTACACGTTGGCCGGTACCGAAGTGTCCGCACTGCTGGGTCGTATGCCGTCGGCCGTGGGCTACCAGCCCACGCTGGCTGAAGAAATGGGCAAGCTGCAAGAGCGCATCACGTCGACCAAGACGGGCTCGATCACCTCCATCCAGGCCGTGTACGTCCCTGCGGATGACTTGACCGATCCGTCGCCTGCCACGACCTTCCAGCATTTGGACTCCACCGTCGTGCTGTCGCGTGACATCGCTTCGCTGGGTATCTACCCGGCCGTGGACCCGCTGGATTCGTCCAGCCGCCAGCTCGACCCGCAAGTCGTCGGCGAAGAGCACTACGCCGTTGCGCGTGGCGTGCAGCAAACGCTGCAACGCTACAAGGAACTGCGCGACATCATCGCGATTCTGGGCATGGACGAACTGTCGCCCGAAGACAAGCAGGCCGTGGCCCGCGCGCGTAAGATCCAGCGCTTCCTGTCGCAGCCGTTCCACGTGGCTGAAGTGTTTACCGGCTCGCCCGGCAAGTACGTCCCGCTGGCCGAAACCATCCGTGGTTTCAAGATGATCGTGAACGGCGAGTGCGATGCCCTGCCGGAACAGGCCTTCTACATGGTCGGTTCGATCGACGAGGCCTTCGAGAAGGCCAAGAAACTGCAATAAGGAACCGATATGGCTACCCTGCATGTGGATGTCGTCAGCGCAGAGGAAGCGATCTTCTCCGGTGAGGCGAAGTTCGTGGTGCTGCCTGGCGAGGCGGGTGAACTGGGCATCTTGCCCGGCCACACCCCGCTGATTTCGCGCATACGCCCCGGTACGGTCAAGATCGTCCGTGCCGACCAAGGCGAGGAAAACATCTTCGTCGCCGGGGGCATTCTGGAAGTGCAGCCGGGCAGCGTGACGGTTTTGGCCGACACCGCTATCCGTGCTTCCGACCTGGACGAAGCCCGCGCCGTGGAAGCTCGCAAGAAGGCCGAAGAGGCCCTGGCGAACGCCAAGGACAAGGCTGACATCGCAGTTGTCGAAGCTGAACTCGCCATGCTGGCTGCGCAAGCCATCGCGGCGCGCAAGCTGCGCCAAGGCGGTCGTTCGCACTAAGCGGCAAAGCAGTACACGCCGGGTTCGCCCGGATCGAAAAAAGCGGCCATGGGCCGCTTTTTTCATGCCCGCCGCGGCAGGCACCGGCTGGCAGCGGCTGGCCGCAAGGCCGCCGACGGGGCGACCGCAATGCGTTCGATACGAATAGCTGGGCCGCATCCGCAACAGTAGCCTTCAACTTTGCCTGACAAGCCAAGGGGAAAACGGTGCGACAAGTGCTGGATTGCGGGGTGCTGCTGGCGCCCGGCCACGAGGCCGCCATGCGGGACTGGGTGGCGCGTCATCAAAGCGGCTTGCCCCGCATACGCCTGCATCTGGTGCCGATGGATGCCACGCCTGCCGCCGCGCGCACAAACGCCACGCAAACCGCTGCGGGGTGTATCACGGCGCTGCCGTGCGACGGGACGCCGGACGTCCAGGTGCTGGCGCGCATGGCGGTGTCTTTGCGCCGCTACGACAGCTGCGTCCTGCCGGTGGCCCCCTCGTCGGTGGCGTGGGCCCGCACGGCGCTGTCGATGGCAGGCGCGAACCTGACGACGCCATTGCTGCTGCTGATGGACGATATGAAGGCGCCCGCCATCGAAGACTTGCTGGGCCTGGGCGCCACCGACTTCATGGCGCAGCCTGCCTGCCTGGAAAGCATGCGAGTGCGGCTGGGCCGCCTGCGCCGACCGGTGGCCGGCCGGCCGCCGCCTTGGTCGCAGCGAGGCGCGGCCGAGGTGCAGGAACCTGCCGCCTACTATCAGGCGCGTGGCGACGGCGCGGGCGTGCCGCCGCATGCGCCGCGGCCGCGCGTGGCGCCCGACGTGCTGGAACAGGGCCTGGCCAACCTGCGCGACCCCCGGCGGCTACCCGCGCACGAAGCGTTTCGCCTGGCGAAGTCGCGAGTGGTGGCCGGGTTCGAGCGCGATTACATCCACCATGCGCTGTCGCGCCACGGCGGTAATGTGGCGCAGGCGGCGCGGGCATCCGCCAAGCATCGGCGGGCCTTCTGGGCGCTGATGCGCAAGCACGGCATCGACGCCGCCCCGTTTCGTCAGGCGGCGCAGTTGCGCAGCCTGCGTGGCTGAGCGGCGCGCCGATGCCTCCTTTTGCGCCTTGGCAAGCACCGTGTGCGGGCTTGCCGCTACTTGCCGCCCAAGGGAAGTAAAATCACGGCTTCCGATCAACGAGGATAGTCGTGTCTGCTTCCAGCTTGAAGAACGATGTGTTCTTGCGCTCGCTTTTGCGCGAGCCCGTGCCCTATACCCCGATCTGGCTGATGCGCCAGGCGGGTCGCTACCTGCCCGAGTACCGCGCCACGCGGGCTCGCGCAGGCTCTTTCATGGGCCTGGCTCAGAACCCGGACTACGCCATGGAAGTCACGTTGCAGCCGCTTGCGCGCTTCGACCTGGACGCGGCCATCCTGTTCTCCGACATCCTGACCGTGCCGCATGCCATGGGCCTGGGCCTGGATTTCGCGGAAGGCGAAGGCCCGCGCTTTGCGCACCCGGTGCGCGACGAGCAGGACGTGGCCCGCCTGGCGGTGCCCGACATGGACAAGCTGCGCTACGTGTTTGACGCGGTCAGCGTGATCCGCCGCGAGCTGGACGGCAAGGTGCCGCTGATCGGCTTTGCGGGCAGCCCGTTCACCATTGCCTGTTATATGGTCGAGGGCAAGGGCAGCGACGACTACCGCCTGATCAAGACGATGCTGTATTCGCGGCCCGATCTGCTGCACCGCATCCTGGAGATCAACGCCGAGGCCACGCTGCAATACCTGAACGCGCAGATCGCCGCGGGCGCGCAAGCCGTCATGTTGTTCGACAGCTGGGGCGGTGTACTGGCGGACGGCCTGTTCCAGCAGTTTTCGCTGGCCTATACCAAGCGCGTCGTCGACGGCCTGACCCGCGAACACGAAGGTCGGCGCGTGCCGGTCATTGTGTTCACCAAGGGCGGTGGCCAATGGCTTGAGCAGATCGCAGCGTGTGGCTGCGACGCGGTGGGGCTGGACTGGACCGTCGACCTGGCCGCGGCGCGCCGCCGCACCGGGGATTCCGTGGCCTTCCAGGGCAACCTGGACCCGATGGCGCTGTTTGGCGGCGGCCCCGCCATTCGCGCTGAAGCGCGCCGGGTGCTGGACGCCTTCGGCCCGGTGGGCAAGGGCGGCCACGTGTTCAACCTGGGACACGGGATTTCGCGCTTTACTCCGCCCGAAGCCGTAGCCGAACTGGTTGAAGAAGTCCACCAACATAGCCGCTCGCTGCGCGGGTAAGTGAGTGGACGCTTCGGTCCCAAGGGCCGAAGTTCGAGGGCCCCAGCAAGGACTTGTGCACAGCAGGAATTTGCTCGGGGAAAACCCTTTAGAAGCTAGTTTACAATCTTGGAACATTGCATAGATTGTTGATTTTAAAAGGAAAAAGCGAGTTTTCCACCGGATTGCTCCCGACCGGGCAATCCAGGCTTATTCCGAAAGTTGATGTTGCCCCAGCCTTTTCCCCAAAGTTATCCACAGGCGCCCATGGAGTCGCTTGGCGCATCCGGGCCACCATTGCCCGCACGCCGCCTCCACCGTTGGCCCTCATCCCTTTGGATTAATCCTTCTCCGTGACGCCCACCCGCCTCCATGTCTGATTTGCTGCCAAGCCCGCCCGCCGAAGCCGTTTGCTGGGTGCGCGTGGCGCTGGATGTGCCGTTGCCCGGCCCGTTCGACTACCGCAGTGATGCGCCCGTCGCTGTGGGCTTGCGGGTGATCGTGCCGTTTGGCCGGCGCAAGATGATCGGGGTGGTGGTGGACAACCCGGCCGAGCCGTCCTACGACCCCAAGCAGATCCGCCCGATTGAACAGGTGCTGGACGACCTGCCCCCCTTTGACGAGGACTGGCTGCGGCTGGCGCGCTTTGCGGCGGACTACTACCAGCGGCCGCTGGGCGAGGTCATGTTGCCGACCTTGCCGCCGCCGCTGCGCAAGCCCACGGCGTATCAAGGCAAGCGCTCGGCCGGTGGCCCCGTGACCCGTCTGGACAACCGCAAGCGCAAACCGGTGCGCACGCCGGCCAAGGCCGACCAGCCCCCCGAATTGAATGACGCGCAGCTTGCCGCCGTGGACGCCATCGGCGCACTGACGTCTTTCAAACCCGTGCTGCTGCATGGCGTGACGGGCAGCGGCAAGACCGAGGTCTACCTGCGCGCCGCCGAACAGGTGCTGGCCCAGGGCCGCCAGGTGCTGCTGATGGTGCCCGAAATCAACCTCACGCCCCAGTTGGAAGGGGCGCTGCGTGCGCGGCTGGAAGCGGTGGTCGGGACGGACGGGCTGGCGGTGATGCACAGCGGGCTGTCCGACGGCGAACGCTTGCAGGCCTGGGCGCGCGCCCAGCGAGGCGAAGCGCGCATGCTGCTGGGCACGCGCATGTCGATTTTCGCGCCGCTTGGCAAGCTTGGTCTGATCGTGGTGGACGAGGAACACGACGCGTCCTACAAGCAGCAGGACGGCCTGCGCTATTCGGCGCGTGACCTCGCCGTATGGCGCGCGCACGATCTGGACATCCCGGTGGTGCTGGGCTCTGCCACCCCGTCCCTGGAAACGTGGCAGCACGCCGAGCGCGGCCGCTACCTGCGCCTGACGCTGCCCGGGCGCGCGCGTTCCAGCACGCTGCCGTCCATGCGGCTGGTGGACACGCGCCGGTTGCAAATGAAGCACGGCATGTCGCCGCAACTGCTCGATGCCATCGGACAGCGGCTGGAACGCAAGGAACAGTCGCTGATCTTCCTGAACCGGCGCGGCTATTCCCCCGTGCTGCATTGCCAGTCGTGCGCGTGGGTCAGCAATTGCCCGCGCTGCACCGCGTTTACCGTGCTGCATCGCACGGACGGACGCGGCCATCGCTTGCAGTGCCACCATTGCGGCTACCAGGCTCCGGTGCCGCGCGCGTGCCCGGAATGCGGCGACCAGGATCTGGCGCCCATGGGCCGGGGTACCCAGCGCGTTGAAGAGCATCTGGCTGAACTGTTTCCCGAGGCGCGCATCCTGCGTATCGACGCCGACAGCACGCGCAAGAAGGGCAGTGCCGAGGCCCTGTTCGCGTCCGTGCACGCGGGCGAGGTCGACATTCTGGTCGGCACGCAGATGGTGGCCAAGGGCCACGATTTCGCGCGGCTGGGGCTGGTGGGGGTGCTTAATTCCGACTCGATGCTGTTCGCGCACGATTTCCGCGCGCCCGAACGCCTGTTCGCCCAGCTGATGCAGGTGGCCGGCCGCGCGGGCCGCCATCAGGGCAACGGCGAAGTGCTGATCCAGACCGGTTACCCCGAGCAACCCGTGTACCAGGCGCTGTTGCGCCACGACTACGCGGGCTTTGCGCGCCACGCCTTGCACGAACGCGAAAGCACCGGCTTGCCGCCCTTTGTCTATCAAGCCCTGCTGACCGCCGAGGCACGCGAACTCAAAGTCGCCCAAGCGTTTCTGGAGCGCGCCCGCGTATTGCCCGAAGGCGAGTGGGCGGCCGACTTCCCCGGCCTGGACGCCATCATGCTGTATGACCCGGTGCCGCTGCGCGTGGTGCGCGTGGCGAACATCGAACGCGCGCAGTTGCTGGTCGAAAGCAGCAGCCGGCCGGCCTTGCAAGCATTCCTGGCGTCGTGGTCGCACCACCTGCCGTACATCGCCAACGAGGCGCGCGTGCGCTGGCAGCTGGAAGTCGATCCGCTTGAGATCTGAAGGCGGCCGGCACCGATGCGCCATGCAGGCGATTGTTCTATGATCTTCTTCCTCTATCGCGCTGGCGCGGCAGGCGCCTGGCGCCTGCGCCCGTTTTAAAGCTCAACATGTCCGCTAGCGAATCCATTGCCCAAGGTATGAACCCCGCTCAACGCGAGGCGGTGCTGTACCTGGACGGCCCGTGTCTGGTGCTGGCCGGCGCCGGCAGCGGCAAGACGCGGGTGATTACTCAGAAAATCGCGTATCTGCTGCGTGAATGCGGCTACATGGGCCGCAACGTGGTGGCGCTGACCTTCACCAACAAGGCGGCGCGCGAAATGGACGAGCGCGTCAAGACGCTGGTGGACCGCAAGCTCTCCAAGGGTTTGATCATCAGCACGTTCCACTCGCTGGGCGTGAAGATGCTGCGCGAGGAAGCGCGCAACGCCGGGCTCAAGCCCACGTTTTCCATCCTGGACGCCGACGACGCCATGTCGATCATCCAGGAGCTGCTGGCCACCACCGACAAGGCCCGGCTGCGGCACGTGCAGGGCATCATTTCGCTGTGGAAGAACGCACTGCTGGAGCCCGACGACGCGGCGCGCGAAGCCGTCACGCCGGGCGACGTGGAAGCCGCCAACATCTACCGCAGCTACGCCGCCACGCTGGCCGCGTATCAGGCGGTGGACTTCGACGACCTGATCCGTATCCCCGCGCTGCTGCTGTCCAGCAACGAAGAGGTGCGTACGCGTTGGCAGAATCGCGTGCGCTACCTGCTGGTGGACGAATACCAGGACACCAACGTGTGCCAGTACCGCCTGGTGCAGTTGCTGACGGGCTCGCGCGCCATGTTCACGGCGGTGGGCGACGACGATCAGGCCATCTACGCCTGGCGCGGCGCCACCATCGAAAACCTGGCCAAGCTGACCACCGACTACCCGAACATCAAGCTCATCAAGCTGGAACAGAACTACCGCTCGGTGCAGCGCATTCTGGCGGCCGCCAACGCGGTTATTGAAAAGAACCCCAAGCTGTTCGAAAAGAAGCTGTGGTCCGACCTGGGCGTGGGTGAACCCATCCTGGTGTCCGCCATGGACGGCGAAGAACAGGAAGCGGAATCCATCGCCATGAAGGTGTCGGCCTCGCGCTTCGAGCGCCAGGCGCAGTGGAAGGATTTCGCCATCCTGTATCGCAGCAACCATCAGTCGCGCATCCTTGAGCAGGCGTTGCGCAACCTGAAGATTCCGTACACGATCTCGGGCGGGCAGAGCTTTTTCGACAAGGCCGAAGTGCGGGATGTGTTGGCGTACCTGCGGCTGCTGGCCAATGACGATGACGACCCCGCGTTCATCCGCGCGGCCACTACGCCCAAGCGCGGCATCGGCCAGGCCACGTTGCAGGTGCTGGGCCAGTACGCCGCCACGCGCGAACTGTCGCTGCTGGCCGCCGTGGCGGAGACTGGGCTGGAAAGCCTGTTGGCGCCACGCCAGCTGGACCCGTTGCGCACCTTTGCCGAGTTCATTCGGCGCATGCAATGGCGCGCCGGTCGCGGCGCCGCCTCGGGCAAGGACGCGGCGCCCGCCGAGCCGGCCGGTGTCATCCTGGATGATCTGGTCGAAGCCATCCAGTACGAACGCCACCTGTTCGAGCTGTTCGAAGAACGCCCCGCGCAAACGCGCTGGCAGAACGTGTTGGAGCTGACCGGCTGGCTCAAGCGCAAGGCCGAAGAAGACAACATGTCGCTCTTTGATCTGGTGCAGCACGTGGCGCTGGTCACGATGCTGGAACGCGGCGAAGAAGACGAGCCCGACGCGGTCAAGATGTCGACCCTGCACGCGTCCAAGGGGCTGGAGTATCCGCACGTGTATCTGGCCGGCGTCGAGGAAGGCCTGCTGCCGCACCTGGGCAAGGACGACGAGGTCGGCGACCCGGCCCGCGCCGCCGAGAACCTGGCCACACGCATCCAGGAAGAGCGGCGCTTGATGTACGTGGGCATCACGCGTGCGCAGCGCAGCCTGAACCTTAGCTGGTGCAAGCGCCGCCGCCGCGCGCGTGAAGACCTGGTGCGCGAGCCTTCGCGGTTCATCGAAGAAATGGGGCTGGGCGACGTGCGCTTGCAGGAAGACGAAGCCACCGCCGCGATGAACCCCAAGGAGCGCATGGCGATGTTGAAAGCGCTGCTGAAGAAGTAGCGGGGAAAGCCGCATGCCTGCCCCGCTTAAAGACGACGTCCGCTATCTGCCGGTGCGCGGCACGCCTGGGCTGGTGTTGGGGCAGGCGCGGCTGTGCCAGTTTGAGTTTGACCGCCACTATCACGAGGACTATCACATTGGTCTGGTGACGCAGGGCGTGCAGCGGCAGCGCTTTCGCGGGCAGAGCATTTTGCTGGGGCCGGGCGGCATTGCGCTGATGCCGCCGGGCGAAATCCATGATGGCTCGGGCGCGGGCGACCACGGCGCGGCTTATGTATTGAAGACGTTCCGTATTTCGGCGGCGCTGATGCGCGCCTGCATCGAAGACGTTTCCGCCGCCGCCGCCCAGGAACGGTTCTTTGGCACGCTGGTGCAAGACGCGGACCTTGCGCGGCGCTTCATGGCTTTGCACAACGCGTGGATGGCCGGCGCGGCGGACGAACCGCTTGCACGCCAAGCGCAGTCATTGACCGTGATGGCCGACCTGTTCGTGCGCACGCGCACCGTCGAGCCGCAAGTGGTCAAGGGCGGCTTGTCGGCCGCCCATCAACGGGCCGTGCGCGATTACTGCGTGGCGCATCTTGCCGACAAGATTTCATTGGATGACCTGGCCCGGCTTTGCGGGCTGAGCCGCTTTCAATTCCTGCGGCGCTTTACGCACAGCACGGGGTTGACCCCGCACGCATGGTTGATTCGACTGCGCCTGGAACGCGCCTGCGCGGCGCTGGCCGGCGCGCGCGTGTCGGTGGCAGAGGTGGCCGCCGACGTGGGCTTCTACGACCAAAGCCATTTCAATCGCGCGTTCCGAGCCGCCTACGGCGCACCGCCGTCGGCGTATCAGCCGACGACATAGGCCGGCCGCGAAGACGGCCACGGCGACCGCCAAGGCGACCACGGCGACCGCGAAGACGATACCGGCCGACGACGTAATCGCTTCTGGTTTCAGCGCACCCGTGCGCGCAGCGCGGACAGGAAGTGATCCACATCCTGCTCCGTGGTGGCAAAGGACGTCACCAGGCGCACGACGCCCGGGCCCCAGCGGTCGTGATAGAAGCGAAAGCCATCGGCCAAGAGGCCTTCGATGGCGGCGTTGGGCAGCTGGCAGAACAGAATGTTTGCATCCGCCTCGCCTTGCATCGCTACGCCGGGCAAGCCCTGCATGCCGGCCGCCAGCCGTGCGGCCATGGCGTTCGCCTGACGCGCATTGCGTAGCCACAGATCATCATCCAGATACGCTTGCATCTGCGCCGACAGCAGCCGCATCTTCGAAAACAGATGGCCGCCGCGCTTGCGCCGGAACGCGAGTTCCTGTGCGCGCTTGGGGTTGAACAGCACGATGGCCTCGGCACCCAGCACGCCGTTCTTTGTGGCGCCGAACGACAGAATTTCGACGCCCGCCTTCCACGTCATTTCCGCCGGCGTGCAACCCAGGCTGACCAACGCGTTGGCAAAGCGCGCGCCATCCATGTGCAGCGGCAAGCCGGCATCGCGGCAGACGCCGCCGATGGCCTGGATTTCGTCCAGGGTATAGACGCTGCCGGTCTCCGTGGCCTGGGTGATGCTGACGCAGGACAGCTGGACGGTGTGCACGTCGCCTACCTTGCGGCGCGCGTGGTCCGCCAGCTGGACGGGGTCGATCTTGGCGTCGTCGCCGCCCAGCAGGGTCAGGCGGGCGCCGTTCGTGTAGAACTCGGGCGCGCCGCACTCATCGTTGGCGATATGGCTTTGCGTATGGCACAGCACCGCGCCCCAGGGCGGCGTCAGCGTGGCAAGGCTGAGCGAATTGGCCGCCGTGCCCGTGGGCACCAGCAGCACGTCCACCTCGTGTTCAAAGATGTCGGCAAGGCGCCGCTGCACCACCAGTGAGCAATCATCGGCGCCGTAGGCGGGCGCCTGGCCGCTGTTCGCGCGCAGCAGCGCGTCCATGACCTCGGGGCTGGCGCCTGCGATGTTGTCGCTGGAAAAGCCCATTTGCAGGGCGGGGACGGATGAGGGCGTGTTCACGTTTGGCTTCCGGCTGATTTTGCAAAAGCGTCACTGTGCCGGGGCGCGCGCCGCCAGGCTTGTAGAAAATTGCGCCTGGCTCCTACACTGGGCAAATCCGTCTTGAAGGAGCGCATCATGTGTCGTTGGCTGGCTTACACCGGTAGTCCCTTGCAGATGGAAAGCGTGCTGTTCAAGGCCAAGCACTCGCTGATCGACCAAAGCCTGCATGCGCGGCTGGGCGCCACCACGACCAACGGCGACGGTTTCGGGCTGGGCTGGTACAGCCGACCTTACGATGGCCACATCGAGCCGCCGTTTCGCTACCGCAGCGTGCACCCCGCCTGGAACGACCGCAATCTGCGCGAAGCGGCGCGCGCCATCCACGCGCCTTTGTTCGTGGCGCACATCCGCGCCGCCACCGACACGCCCGCACAGGAAACCAACTGCCACCCGTTTCGCCACGGGCAGTGGCTGTTCGTGCATAACGGGGTCATTCGAGACTATCCCCTGCTGCGCCGCGACCTGATGCTGATGATCGCGCCCGCTTATTTCGGGTCGTTGGAAGGCTCCACCGATTCCGAGGTGATGTTCCTGCTGGCGCTGACGTTCGGCCTGGACGAAGACCCCATCCGCGCGCTGGCCCGCATGGTGGGGGCAGTGGAAGAGACGGGCCGCCGCCACGGCGTGACGCACCCCATCAACATGACGGTGTGCGCGCTGGACGGGCACCGGCTGATTGCGGTGCGTTATTCCAGCGAGGCGGAATCGCGCACGCTGTTCCACAACACCTGCGTGCGCCATTTGCGCGAGCTATATCCGGAAGACCCGCAGATTGCCGCGCTGGACGAGAACGCGTTCCTGTTGCTGTCCGAGCCCTTGAGCGAGATGCCGGGCGTCTGGGAAGAGGTGCCCGAGGCCACCGCGATCATCGCCGGGGGCGGCGACGTGCGGCATTACCCGTTTGCGCCGATTGCGCCGGGGCCGTGACGCGGCCGCTGATCACGCGCGAAACCGCCGGATTGCACCAGAAATCAGCGAAATTGGCCGATAAATAGGGGTCATCAAGCACGCTTCGCTCATATAAGGGAGAATGCGTGTCGCATGACGGTGCGACGTCCTGGGCCGCGAAAGCACCCCAACTCAATAAGGAAGTTGCATGACAGATAGCAAAACCCCGCAGGTCTCAGACGCATTGGCGGTGTTTACGCACACGGGGAGCGCCCCGGTTCGCTTTGAATTGCATGACAAAGGCGTGGTCTGCCAACAAGGCGACACGCGCAGCTACACCGCATTCGCGGATGTCCTGGATCTTTGCCTGTTCCCCGCCGAAGCGGGCGCAACGGCAGGTCCGATCAACCAATTTGCCTACCGTGCCCGCGTGGCGCAAGACTGGACCATCGTGTCCGGCGACGTCAGCAACTTCGCTCAGTTCATGGATGCCTTCCGCTCGCGTTATGTCGCGCAGCGCCTGCCCGTGCTGGAAGCGTTGATGGCCAACGGTGAGCGCGTTGCGTTCCGGTATATCAAGTCCGGTGATTTTCCTGGTGTTCAAACGCAGGAACTGGCCCTGTCGGCCGAAGGCCTGCATATCGATGGCGCCACCTGGCCTTACGAGTCGTTGCAGCGTATCGACCTGAACGACTGGACCGAAACCATCACGCTGCATGACGACAGCGGCAAGACGGTGTTTTCGTGCGTGGCCACGCGTATTCTCAGCTCGGATCTGCTGGTGAACCTGGTGTACGACCAGTTGGGCCAGACGGCGGAATACGCCTGATAGGGCATTGCCCTCAAGCGACGTAACGGGCGCTTGATGCGCAATGAAGAAGGGCCGCCATCGTGCTACGAGCGGCCCTTTTTTTATGCTGCGCGGCGATCAGTGCCCGGCGTGCAGCGCCGGATTCAAGGTGCCCCAGGCCGCTGTGCGCACCAAGGTTTCCACCACACCGGTTTGTGAATTGCGGCGGAACAGCAGGCCGTGCTGGCCCGCCAGCGACGCGGCTTTCACCACCGCGCCTTCGGGCGTCAACACGCGCGTGCCCGCCGTGATGTAGCAGCCGGCTTCCACCACGCAATCGTCACCCAGCGAAATGCCGATGCCCGAATTGGCGCCCAGCAGGCAGCGCTTGCCGATGGACACCACCTGCTTGCCGCCACCCGACATCGTGCCCATGA
The DNA here is from genome assembly GCF_057291955.1 of Achromobacter sp. 1L-A-4-B-C2. NCBI lineage: Bacteria > Pseudomonadati > Pseudomonadota > Betaproteobacteria > Burkholderiales > Alcaligenaceae > Achromobacter > Achromobacter sp. 1L-A-4-B-C2. Next base: position 315,903 of record NZ_JBXAWP010000004.1, on the reverse strand, counting down.
TGGACGCGCCGCCGCCGATATCGCTGCCGTCATCGACGATGACGCCCGCGCTGATGCGGCCTTCCACCATCGACGCGCCTAGCGTGCCGGCGTTGAAATTGCAGAAGCCTTCATGCAGCACGGTGGTGCCCGGCGACAGGTACGCACCCAGCCGCACGCGCGCCGTGTCGGCGATGCGCACGCCGTTGGGGACAACGTAGTCGGTCATGCGCGGAATCTTGTCCACGCCCCGTATTTCCAGCACCTGCCCGGTGGCGCGCAGTTGCCAACGCAGGGCATCGACCTGATCCACCGCGCACGGCCCGGCAGAGGTCCACGCCACGTTGGACAACACGCCGAACAGGCCATCCAGGTTGGCCTCGTGCGGGCGGATCAGGCGGTGGCTGAGCAGGTGCAGGCGCAGGTAGGCGTCGTGCGCGTCGGAGGGCGGCTCGGCCAGTGACGCGATGGCCGTGCGCACCGCCACGATGTCGACCTTGCGGCGCGTGTCGCGCACCAGCGCGGTGGGCACGTGTTCGCCCAGCGCCGCGCGCGCTTCCTCGGGCGTCAGGTGGCGCGTGCCCCCAGCCGGCGTGTGATCGGCCAGTGAGGGGCGCGGGTACCAGGTGTCAAGGACGGTGCCGTCGGCCGCCAGCGTGGCGAGACCGTAGGCAATGGCGCTGTCGAGGGTGGCGGACATGGCGGATGGGCGTAGCGTTGACGTGGGTTGAGTGATCGGGCGTGAGTGGGGCCGGTGAATCGGGAAGTTGCCGGCCCGTTCTCTAAGCCTGTTTTATAGCCCCGTTTTTCAGGCGAGCTCGCGCAGCAGCAATTCCCAGAACTTCAACCGCTGTTCCAGCGTGGACACCAGCACGTACTCGTTCAAGGTGTGCGCCCCGTCGCCGTCCGCGCCCAGGCCGTCCAGCGTGGGGATGCCCATCGCCGAGGTGAAGTTGGCATCGCTGCCGCCGCCCGTCATCGGCGCGTCTTCCAGCAGGAAGCCGGCGCGGTCCGCGTAGCCTTGCACCAGGGCCAGCAAGGCTGCCGCCGCCTCCGTTTTGACCATGGGCGGGCGGTTCAATTCGACATTGATGTCCAGTTCAACGTCAGGCCCCACCGCGCACAGCTCGCGCATGCGGCGCAGCACGTCTTCGGCGGCGCCCATGTCGGGCACGCGGAAGTCCACCACGCAGCGGCACAGCGCCGGCACGGTGTTGGTGACCGTGCCGCCGGCGATGGTGCCCACGCTGACCGTGATGCCACGGTCGTAGTCGGTCATGGCTTCCAGCGCCAGCACCTGATGCGCCATTTCACGAATCGCGCTGCGGCCTTTTTCATGCTGCATGCCGGCGTGCGCCGGGCGGCCCTTCACGTTCAGGTTCAACATGCCCGTGCCCTTGCGCGCCGTGACGCACTTGCCGCCGTTCGGGCGGGCCGGTTCGCAGACCAGCGCGTACCTGGCGTTGGCGGCAAAGCGTTCGATGTGCACGCGCGAGGCATGGCTGCCCGTTTCTTCGTCGGGCACCACCAGGAAGTCCACCGGCAGCTGCGTCGCGCCGGGGCGCGCCACGCCGGCCAGCGCCGTCAGCGCCAGGTAGATGCCCGCCTTCATGTCGTAGCTGCCGGGTCCGTAGAGACGGTCGCCGTCGATACGGACCGGGTTCTCCAGCAGCGTGCCCACCGGATGCACCGTGTCCATGTGCGCCAGGATCAGGATGCCGGGGCGCGTGTCGCCGGGGGCGCGGTTGGTGGCGTACAGCAGCGGGCCCGTGGTGGGGCCCAGCGACGACAGTTCCACCGTCAAGCCCGCGGCGGCCGCGTAGTCGGCGATGATGCGCGCCATGGCGGCGATGCCGTCGGGGTAGTTCGACGGCGATTCGCATTGCAACCAGCTCTGGATGCCGGCGACGATCTGTTCAGTGCTTTGGGTGTTGGACATGGCGGTATCGGGTTCCAGCAATGAAAAAGGGAAGGGCGATCAGAATCAGGCGACCTGCTGACCGGCCAGGCGGGCCAGTTCGGCGTCATCGGGCATCTTGCCGTCGAACCACAGGCTGGCGCACACGGCCGACATGGCGCGGCCGTCGTGGCCGATGCCGGGCACCACTTGCAGCGTCCAGCCAAACGGCACGCCACGGCGCTCGGCTTCGCGTTTGCCGAAGTCGTAGTAGTTCTGGGCGCGTGCAAAGCGGTGCGGGCCCTGGCGCATGGCGGCGGGCTCGGACGGCAGGTTGGGATCGTCGGTGGCGATGTCCTGGTCACCGGCCAGGATCGTCATGGGGTAGGCCAGCAGCTTGACCAGGTGGTCTTCGGTCAGGCCCACGCCGTCCATGCCTTCCGGGAAGGGGTAGTCGAATGTGGGCAAGGTGTACCAGCCCGGGTTGCCCGCCGCCACGGCCTTGAACGGCGCGTGCGACTGGCTGCTCATCAGGCGATGCACGAATTGGCCGCCGGCCGAATGGCCGAACAGGTAGACGTTCTGGCCGTCGGTGATTTCACCGGCAATCATGTCCTTGATGACGTTGCCCACCAGCGCATACGTCCAGCCGTCAATGTGGCGCGGGTTGCCGCCGGCCGAGAACACGCGGCCGTTGTTGTAGCTTTCAACGCCCGGCCAGATTTCGTTCGAGAACGTCAACGCCACGATCAGCAGCTTGTGCTTGTCGGCGGCCTCGACCCAGAAGTCGCGGTATTCATCGCCATTGCGCAGCACGCCGTGCTGCACGATGACGACCGGGCGGTCGGGCGTGTAGCCGTACGGGCGGTACGTTTGCAGCTTGAACGGACGATCCGAATTGCGGTCTTCGTCGATGTACTGGATGGTGTTGCGGCCCGCATGGCCCATTTCGATGGCGATGCGGTCCACGTTGGACATATCGGAGGGTTTCATCAGGCGCTCGCTTCGTTCAGGTGGCAGGCCGACCAGTGGCCCGCCGAGATTTCTTTCAGGACCGGCGCCTGCTCGCGGCAGCGCGGCATGGCGTGGGGGCAACGGGGGTTGAAGGTACAGCCGGACGGCGGATTCAGCGGCGACGGAATTTCGCCCTTGATCGGCGTGAACTTGCGGCCTCGGCGGGCGACGTCCGGGACTTCGGCCATCAGGGCCTGGGTGTAAGGATGATTGGCGCGCGCAAAGATCTCGGCCGATGTGGAAATTTCCACGATCTTGCCCAGGTACATGATCGCGACACGGTCCGAGATGTGCTTGACCACGCCCAGGTCGTGGCTGATGAACAGGTAGGTGAAACCGTGCTGCTCGCGCAGGTCCATGAACAGGTTGATGACCTGCGCCTGGATCGACACGTCCAGCGCGGCCACGGGTTCGTCGCAGACCAGAAACTTGGGGGCCACCATCAGTGCGCGGGCGATGCCGATACGCTGGCGCTGGCCACCGGAAATCTGATGGGGAAAGCGGTCGCGGTATTCGGCGTCCAGGCCCACTTCCTTCAAGGCCTGGTCGATGCGCGCGGGGATCTCGGCCGGTGGCGCCAGCTTGTGGACCTTGAGCGATTCGCCCAGGATCTGGCGCAGGCGCTGACGCGGGTTCAAGGATGCTTGCGGGTCCTGGAAAATCATCTGCACGCCCAGCGTATAGGCCAGCTTGTCGGCGCCACGCAGGCGCACGGCATCGCGGCCCTGATACAGCAGTTCGCCTTCGGTCTGGCGGTGCAGGCCGGCCACGACGCGTCCCAACGTGGACTTGCCGCAACCTGATTCGCCCACCAGCCCGACGACTTCGCCGCGCTTGATGGACAGGTCCACGCCGTTCACGGCATACACCGTGCGGCGGTCCAGCGGGCGGCCGGCAAGGGCCAGGATGCGCTGGGCCAGATCGGGGCGCTGTTCGAATCGCTTGTGGACGTTCTTGAGCTCGATGACGGGAGTATCGGCTTGGCTCATGCTTGCTGTGCCTCGCGGGCTATCGGCACGTAACAGCGGTAGCTGCGCGGACCTTCGGTGGTAACGGAGGGGGCTTGTTCGATGCAACGCGTGACCGCCTTGGGGCAACGCGGCCGGAACGCACAGCCCGAGGGGCGGCCCGCCAGGCTGGGCGCCATGCCGTTGATCTGGTGCAGGCGCGCGCCGGGTTGCGTGGCGCCGGGCATCGAATCCAACAGGCCCCGGGTGTAGGGGTGGCGCGGTGATTCCAGCACCTGTTCAACCGGGCCGCTTTCCACGATGCGGCCCGCATACATGACGGCGACGCGATCGGCCAGCTCGGCCACCACGCCCAGATCGTGCGTGATCCAGATAAGCGCGGTGTTGTGCTCGCGGCAGATCTCTTGCATGCGGTAAAGAATCTGGCCCTGGATCGTGACGTCCAGCGCGGTCGTGGGCTCGTCGCAGATGATGAGGTCAGGCTTGTTCAGCATGGCGATGGCAATGGCCACGCGCTGGCGCATACCGCCGGAGAATTCGTGGGGATAGCTCTTCAAGCGCGATTCCGGCGACGGAATGCCCACCATCTCAAGCGCCTCGCGGCAGCGTTCCTCGGCTTGCGCGCGCGACACGTTTTCGTGCGTGAGGATGGCTTCCATCATCTGCTCGCCGATGCGCAGCACCGGGTTCAGCGTCATCAAGGGGTCCTGGAAGATCATGGCGATGCGGTTGCCGCGCAACTGGCGCATCTGCTCTTCCGTGAGCTTGCGCAGGTCGGTGCCCTTGAACTTCACTTCGCCGTCCACCACTTCCCCGGGCGGGTCGATCAGGCCCAGCAGTGAGAAACCGGTCACGGATTTGCCCGAGCCCGATTCACCGACCAGGCCCACGATTTCGCCGCGGCGCACGGTAAGGTCGACGCCGTCGACGGCCAGGTACGCGCCGGCCTCGGTATGGAATGCGGTGCGCAGCCCGCGCACATCAAGAAGAATGTCGCTCATGCTCGTCGGGGGTCCAGGCTTTCGCGCAGGCGGTCGCCCACGATGTTGATGGAAAGAATCAGCACCAGCAGCGCAATGCCGGGGAACAGGCTGATCCAGTAATCGCCCGACAGCAGGTATTGGAAGCCGTTGGAAATCAGCAGGCCCAGCGACGGCTCGGTGATCGGCACGCCGACGCCCAGGAAGGACAGCGTGGCTTCCAGCGCGATCGCGGTGGCGATCTGGATGGTGGCGAACACCATGACCGGGCCCAGGCAGTTGGGCAGCAGGTGGAAGACCATGATGCGCCACGCGGGAAAGCCCAGGTTGGCGGCGGCTTCGACGTATTCCTTGCGGCGCTCTTGCAGCGCGCGGCTGCGCATGATGCGGGCGTAGTGCCCCCACTGCACCAGCACCAGCGCCAGAATCACCTTGTCCACCCCGCGCCCCAGCACCACCAGCAGCACCAGCGCCACGAGGATGGTGGGAAAGCCCAGGATGAAGTCGACGATGCGCATCAGGATGGTGTCGACCAGGCCGCCGACGTAGGCGGCGATCAGGCCGATGGCCCCGCCGATGGCGGTGGCCAGCACCACGGCCGACAAGCCCACCATCAGGCTGATGCGCAGGCCATACAGGATGGCGCTGAGCATGTCGCGGCCCTGGTCGTCGGTGCCCAGCCACGCGATGCTGCCGTCCATCAGCGCCTGGCGCGGCGCCAGGCGGCCGTCCATCAGCGACAGGTTGGCCAGGTCATAGGGGTTTTGCGGCGCGAAGTAAGGCGCGAACACCACCAGGATGATCAGGATGGCCAGCGCGATGACCGAGCCGCGCACGGTGGGGCGCGCATGCAGTTTTTTCAGGATGGAGGCGCGCTGCGGGGTCTCGGCCAGAGGCTGGACGGTGCGGGTGCGGCCGGGATTGGGAGAGTTAGCCATGGCGGATTATTGAGCGGGGGCCACCAGCTGCACGCGCGGGTCGAGCGCGGCATACAGGATGTCCACAACCAGGTTGATGACCACGAAGATCAGGGTGACCAGCATCACGTAGGCAACCACCACCGGGCGGTCCAGCTGGTAGACGCTGTCGATCAGCAGCTTGCCCATGCCGGGCCACGCGAAGACGGTTTCGGTGATGGTGGAATACGCGATCAGGCTGCCGAATTCCATGCCGATCACGGTCACGACCGGGATCAGGATGTTGCGCAGGATGTGGCGGCGCACGATGCGGCCGGGCTTGACGCCCTTGGCGCGCGCGAATTTCACGTAGTCCTGGCTGCGCGCTTCGACCACGCCCGAGGCCGTCAGGCGCAGCACCAGCGCGATATTGGCCAGCGCCAGGTTGATGGCCGGCATGATCAGGTGCGACCAGCCATCGGCCGTCAGGATGGACAGGCGCACGCCCAGCACGGTCACGGTGTCGCCGCGCCCCGTGGCCGGCAGCCAGCCCAGCCACACGGCGAACAGCAGGATCAGCATCATGCCCTGCCAGAAGTTCGGCAGCGAAAAGCCCAGCACCGACGACGCCATGATGCCGCGGCCGAGGTAGTCGTCGCGGTACAGGCCGGCGACCAGCCCCAGCGGAATCCCGATCACACAGGTCAGCATGATGGCCACGATAACGAGTTCGAACGTGGCGGGAATGCGCTGCACGATCAGCTCGATGGCGGGGATGCCGTGCACGAACGACGTGCCCAGGTCGCCATGCAGCGCGCGCCACAGGAACCCGGTGTATTGCTGCCACACGGGCAGGTCCAGGCCCAGGCGGGCGATCATCGCCTCGCGGGCGGCCTGGCTGGCTTCGGGGCTGACCAGCAGTTCGATCGGGTCGCCCACGGCATACACCGCGAAAAAGACCACGACCGATACGGCCAGCAGTACGAACAGACTCTGGATCAGTCTGCGCAGGATGAACAAGGCCACGTGATGATTTCCTTGGTGGGCTCAGGGTTTCTTGGCGCGCCGCGTGTTGGCTTGGCGTGTTGAGTGGGTGGGGTTATCTGGCTGCTTGCTTGGGCGATTACCTGGACGATTACTTGGGCGACTACTTGGCCGGTCGGGCCGACATGGCCAGCGTGTACTGATCCGCACGGCCCTCGTAGACCAGCCCCTTCTTGAACGCCCAGATGCTGCTTTCAAAGTGCAGGGGAATGCTGGGCAGGTCGGCCAGCGCAATCGCCAGGGACTGTTGCAGCAGCTTTTCCCGCTCGGCCGGGTCCACGGTCACCAGGGCGCGCTTGAATACGCCGTCGAACTCGGGGTTGTCGTAACCCCCATAGTTGCTGGTGCCCAGGCCGTGCTCTTTGTCGAACCGGCTGACCCAGTATTGTAGGAAAGACGACGCCTCGCCGGTTTCAGACGACCAGCCGCCCATGGCAAAGCTGAATTCGCGCTTGGCCCGCTTGGGGAAATACACCGAGCGCGTCATCGCGTCGACCGTGGTCTTGATGCCCACGCGCGACAGGTACTGCGCCACGGCTTGCGAGATCTGGGCGTCGTTGATGTAGCGGTCGTTGGTGGATGAAATGGTCAGCTCGAAGCCGTTGGGGTAACCGGCTTCGGCCAGCAGCTTCTTGGCGCCTTCGGGGTCGTACTTCAGTTCGGGCGGATGGCGCAGCGTGCCGAACATGCCGTCAGGCAGGAACTGGTTGGCGGGCGTGGCGGCGCCATCCATGATGCGCGCGGCGATGGTCTTGCGGTCGATGGCCATGGAAATGGCGCGGCGCACGCGCACGTCCTGCAAGGGGTTCTTGCCGTCGGCGGCCTTGACGGTGGGGCTGGGGCTGCGGCCCACATCAAACTGGAAATACACCACGCGCACCGACGGCGTGATCACATGGCCGAAGCCCGGCGTTTCCGAAATGCGCTTCACATCGCGCGCGGCGGGGTTTTCGATCAGGTCGAAGTCGCCGGCCAACAGGCCGGTCAGCCGCGGGCCGGCGGCGGGCACGGGGATCAGCTTGACCTGTTGCCAGGCGGGCTTCTCGCCCCAGTAGCTGTCGTTGCGCGTCAGCTCGATGGCCGTGCCCTTCACGTAGGACTTCAGCGTGTACGGGCCGGTGCCGATCACATCGCGGCCGCCATTGAAGTCGGCAACGGTGGGCCAGGGGCCGGTCACGCCGCACTTGTTTTTCAAGTCGAAGGTGATGGGGCCGTGCTCGACGATGCCGCTCCAGAGCATGGCCGTGCGGGTCAGGTCGTTGGGCAGCAGCGGATAGGGCTTGTGCGTCTTGATGACCAGCTTGTTGCTGCCTTGCGCCTGGACGTCGGCAAACTTCTGCACGATCGCCGGGTATGAACCGCCGATCGCTTGTTCGTTGTTCATCACGCGGCAAAACGTGAAGATGACGTCCTGCGCGGTGAAAGGCTGGCCGTTGGAAAACCGGGCGTTCTCGCGCAGCGTGAATTCCCAGGTGGTGTCGTCCAGCGCCTTCCAGCCCGTGGCCAGACGCGGAATCAAGTCCATCTTGGCGTCCTGCCCTACCAGCGTCTCGAACATGTGCGAGGTCATCGCGTCGTTGGGCGTGGCCTGGTGATAGTGCGGGTCCATCGACGTGGGCTCGGACGACAGGCCGATCTTCAACGTGGTGGGCGTCGTCTGCGCCATGGCGGCGGGGGCGCCGGCCAACGTACAGGCCAAGGCCAGTAATGCGCTGCGGGTGGATACCTGGATGGACATGCTTTCCCTTGTTTTGAATGGTCGGCGGCGCCTCGTGGATGGGCGCCGCTCGGTGGTGCCGATGGGTGCCGATCAGCCGATAGGCTGCGCCAGCCGCACGACGGTCACGCCTGGCCGCAGGTTGGCGGTGGACGGCATGATCAGCACGCAGTTGTCATACGGGGTGACGATGGGTTCGCCTTCGGACCAGCCGATGACGGTGCCGGCGGTGGCCAGCGTTTCCAGCCCCTTCCAGGGCTCGGCAAAACGGAAGTCGGCGCTTTTGGCCGCAACGGCGTGGGTAACACGCAGTGCGCGCTGGGTGGCGGCGGCGGGTTCGATCCAGCCGGCGGGAATGTCGTCGCGGTCCAGTGTGCCGGCTTCGAGCAGGAAGCGGGCCATCTGGTCCACCGCCACGCCGCGCGCTTCGGGCGCGCCATGGAAGCCGCATTCAATCAGCAAGGACCGCGTGCCGTTGTCGCCGGCTTCGCCAAAGCGGCCATAGTCGCGCATGCGCACGCCGGCCGCATGGCCCGCGTCGGCAATGATGGTGGCCGGGTTGCCCAGCGCCAGGGCCAGGTCGATATTGCGCTGCTGCATGCCGGTCAGTTGCAGCGGCACGTCGGAATTGCTCATGGAATGAAAGTCCAGCAACCAGTCGGACTGTTCGACCCATGGACGGATCTGCGCGGCGCGGCGGCGTTCCTGGCTGATCGGCACGGTCAGCTTGTCGTCGCTCCAGACGCGGTTCATGTCTTCGTCGACAAAACGGGCGGGGGCGTAATTGGCGGAATCGAAGCGGTCGAACGCGGCCAGGTTACAGAAGGCCAGCGTCAGCGAACCCCGGCGAGGCCGCAGCCCGGCCGTCAACGCTTCTTTCAGGGCCCAGGCGCCGCACAGCTCGTTGCCGTGGATCAGCGCGCTCAACATGACACGCTTGCCGGGTACGCCGGAATCGAAATGCCAGACGCCGGGCGTATCCGTATTGCCCAAGCGTTCGGCCGACAAATCCGGACAGGCTAAAAGAAAAGGGCGCGGACGGGCCGCGGGGGTAGGCGTGGGCATGGCAACTCCGATGAAGCGGGGGAATTGTATAGGGTATCCGACCAAAAAAAACGGCTGCACAGGGCAGCCGTTTTCTGGTTCAGACGCGGTGGATCACTTCTTGTTGGGCGTGACGGACGTGGCCAGGGTGTACTGGTCGCGGCGGCCTTCGTAGGTGATGCCCTTGCGGAAGGCCCAGATGCTGCTTTCGAAGTGCAGCGGGATCAGCGGCACGTTGTCCAGGGCGATCTGGGTGGATTCCTGCAACAGCTTTTCGCGCTTGGGCGCATCCACCGTCACGATGGCCTGCTTGTAGACCTTGTCGAAATCGGCATTGGAGAAGCCGCCGTAGTTGCTGGTGCCCAGGCTGTTGGGCGAATCCAGGGACGCAACCCACAGCTGGAACAGCGCCGAGGCTTCACCCGTTTCCGCCGGCCAGCCGCCCATCGAGAAGCTGAACTCGCGCTTGGCGCGCTTGGGGAAATAGATGGATGCCGTCATGGCGTCCACGTGGGTCTTGATGCCGACGCGGGCCAGGTATTGCGCCACGGCCTGTGCGACCTGGCCGTCGTTGACGTAGCGGTCGTTGGTGGACGACAGCGTCAATTCAAAGCCGTTCGGGTAGCCGGCTTCGGCCAGCAGCTTCTTGGCGCCTTCGGGGTCGTACTTGATTTCCGGAGCCTTGGGCAGCGCGCCGAACATGCCGTCGGGCATGAACTGGTAGGCCGGGGTGGCCATGCCGTCCATGATGCGGGCAGTGATGGTCTTGCGGTCGATGGCCATCGAAATCGCTTTGCGCACGCGCAGGTCCTGCAGCGGGTTCTTGCCGTCGGCGCTCTTGACGAACGGGCTCGGGTTGCGGGCCACGTCCGGCTGGAAGAACACCAGGCGGGTGGACGGCGTGGCCACAAAGCCGAACTTCGGGTTGTCCTTCAAGCGCGGCAGGTCACGGGCGGCCGGGTTTTCGATCATGTCGAAGTCACCCGACAGCAGGCCGGTCAGGCGCGGGCCGGCGGACGGCACCGGCACGAACTTCACTTCCTTCCAGTACGGCTTCTCGCCCCAGTAGTTCTCGTTGCGGACCAGCTCGATGCCGGTGCCCTTCACGTAGGACTTCAGGGTGTAGGGGCCGGTGCCGATGGAATCCTTGCCGTTGTTGAAGTCGGCAACCGTGGGCCACGGGCCCGTCACGCCGCAACCCTTCTTGGGGTCGAATGTCAGCTTGCCGTGCTCGACAATGCCGTTCCACACGATGGGCAGCGAGCGGGCCAGCTCGGCGGGCATCAGCGGGAACGGCTCGCCGGTCTTGATGATGACGGTGTGCGCGTCGGGCGTTTGCACGTCCGTGATGCGCTTGGTCATGTCCATGTAGGACTGCGACACGTTGGTTTCGTTGTTCAGCGTGCGGCAGATGGTGAACAGCACGTCTTCGGACGTGAACGGCTTGCCGTTCGAGAACTTGACGTCGTCGCGCAGCTTGAATTCCCAGGTCAGATCGTCCAGGTTCTTCCAGGACTTGGCCAATTGAGGCGTCAACTTCATGTCGGCGCTGCGACCCACCAGCGAACTGTAGACGTGCGCGGAGAACGCGTCGTTCTGCGTCATCTTGTGATAGTGGGGGTCCGCCGAAGTGGGTTCGGCCGACAGGCCGATCTTCAGCGTCTGGGCTTGGGCGGCTGCCAAGGGAATGGCGGCGGCCACAAGGGCCAGGGTGGTGCGCAACTTCATGGTGACAACTCCGGAGGAATAACGAACCGGATCGTGCCTGCGCGAAAACCACCAAGGCCAGGGTGGACACAGCGTGTCGACCGCAAGAGAAGCTTGGGAGGGGGAAGGCGCCAGGCACGACGGCAAGGGGCCGATTATCGGTAGGGGCTTCGCGCGCTGTCAATGAAGAACGGCGAACAAGGCGCTAGGGAAAACGCCGAGAAGAGGGGGGTGGCGCTGGGCCAAAGAGGGCGCCGCGGGGGTCCCCGTTGCAGATCACGGGAACCGGCGCGGCGCGAAGGCGCCTGTGAGGGACGGCGCCAGATACTCGTTGCCGGGGCGCTTGGCTGGCAAGCGGGCCGTGCAACGACAGCGCGCCGGGCGAAATCGCGGGAGATCGTCGCGATTTCAGCCCAGCGCGGCTGTTTTTACCACTGCGAGCCGGAGAAGCGCGAGCTGGCGGCGCGGGCCTGATTCATCGATTCGTTGACTTCGTCGATGAAGGCGAACACGCCAGCGACAGCGGCGATCACGGCTTGGCCGGCCTTCTTCAGGCTGGTCAGCGGGTGGGAATTGGGTTGGTTTTCCAGGGCGCCGCGCAGCAGGTCGCGCTCCAGCGCGTCGGTCAGGCGGGCAGTGCTATTCAGGGTCAGTTCAGTCATGGTCTTTCTCCAGTCCGTTTCGTCTTGGTGAAAACCATTATAGGGATAACCCTAGGGGCGGCGCAATGATTGTTTTAGGGAAAACCCTAGTATGTTGTAAAAATGTTTATTTGACGGGGACTTAGCGGCCATTGCGCAGGGCGCGGGCCGCGTTTGGCAGCTCCGAGGCGGTCAGGCCAATCGGGCCGACACCGGCGGCCACCAGCGCATCCGCCGCCGCGCCATGCAGCCAGACGGCGCCGGGCACGGCTTGGTCTTCGAGCAGATTCTGCGCCAATAAAGATCCCAGCATTCCCGCTAGAACGTCGCCGGTGCCGGCGGTGGCCAAACCGGGATTGCCGCTGGTATTGATCCGGATGCCGCGAGACGGGTGGCAGACCACCGTGCCCGCGCCTTTCAGCACCACCCAGCATTGATAGCGCTGCGCCAATTTCCAGGCGGCGCCGGCGCGGTCGGCCTGAACCTGGGCCGCGGGGATGCCCAGCAGGCGGCCGGCTTCGGCAGGGTGCGGCGTCAGCACAACCGGGCCGGCGCCCCAATTGGGCTGGATGCCGCCGCAGGCCAAGAGGTTAAGCCCGTCGGCGTCCAGCACCAGCGGGGTTTGGTGCCGCAGCACGAACAGTTCCGACAGGGCGTTGGCCGCCAGCGCGTCCGTGCCGATCCCGCAGCCCGCTACCCAGGCGGTCACGCCCCAGTCGGTGTCCAGCAGCGAACGGGCGTCGCGCAGCATCAGTTCCGGCTGGTGCGGGTCGCAGGCCATCGGCGACGTTTCCTGTGCAAAGCCCACCAGCACCTTGCCGGCGCCGGTCAACAAGGCAGCGCGGGCGGCAAGCAGCGCAGCGCCTGTCATGCCGTGGCCGCCGCCCACCACGCCGACCGTGCCGAAGCTGCCCTTGTGCGTGTCGGCTTCGCGGGGGGCGAACAGGGCGGGCAGGCTGGCGCGGTCGATGGGGGCGCCGGCGGTCGGGGCGGGGGTGTTCATTGGCTGAGGCTCCTGTGGACAAGCGGCGGGGCGGCGTTCGTGTATCCACTATAGTGCGCAAAAACATGCCGGCTCGTACGCCCGGCAGCCCCTGACAACCCCGGAGTAGACAATGACCGATATCACGCTGCAACACTATTCAGCCTATGAATCCCTGAAGCTGCGCCGGCACCCCGGCGGCGTGCTGGAGCTGATCATGGGCGCCAAGGGCGGGCAGCCCGGCAAGCTGTCCACGGCGGATGACCGCATGCACCGCGAACTGGCGGACATCTGGCGCGACATCGACACCGACCCCGACACCCGTGTCGTGGTGATCCGTGGCGAAGGCAAAGGCTTTTCGGGGGGCGGCGACCTGGAGCTGGTGCAGCAGATGGCCGACGACTTCGACGTGCGCACCCGCGTCTGGCGTGAAGCGCGCGACCTGGTCTACAACATCATCAACTGCAACAAGCCCATCGTGTCCGCCATGCACGGCGCGGCGGTGGGGGCGGGGCTGGTAGCCGGCCTGCTGGCCGACATCTCGATCGCGGCGCGCGACGCCCGCATCATCGATGGCCACACCCGCCTGGGCGTGACGGCGGGCGACCACGCCGCCATCGTCTGGCCGCTGCTGTGCGGCATGGCCAAGGCCAAGTACTACCTGATGCTGTGCGAAACCGTGACGGGCGAAGAGGCCGAGCGCATCGGCCTGGTGTCGCTGTGCGTCGATGAAGCCGATTTGATACCCCGCGCCTTCGAGGTCGCCAACAAACTGGCCGCCGGATCGCAGACCGCCATCCGCTGGACCAAGTATTCGCTGAACAATTGGCTGCGCATGGCCGGCCCCAGCTTCGATACGTCGCTGGCGCTGGAGTTCATGGGGTTTGGCGGGCCGGACGTGAAGGAAGGCATCCAGTCCTTGCGCGAACGCCGGGCACCCAATTTCCGGCCTGATTCGCCGTTTTGATGCGGCGCGGGAAGATCGCGACCTTGATCGGCCCGCAATCCCCCGCCTGGCCCGCTATTTCTTGAAGAACTTCGCAAACGCCGCCTGCGCCTCTTCGGTTTGCAGGCGGGCGCGGAATTGCTGGGCTTCGTAGTCCAGCGTTTCCTGGATGGCCAGGCGATCCGCACGTTTCATCATGGCCTTGGTCAGGCGCAAGGCAGCCGGCGGTTGGCGGGCCAGGTCGGCGGCCGTGGCCTGTGCGGCGGCCAGCGCCGCGCCTGCCGGTGTGACGCTGGTGGCCAGACCCGCCTCGCGCGCGTCCTCAGCCGAAAACGCCTTGCCTTGCAATAGCCATTCGGCGGCGCGCCGGCCCGCCAGGCGCGGCATCAGCAGGCTGGACGCGCCCTCGGGGCACAGGCCCAGCGCCACGAACGGCATGCGCAGCGTGGCGCCCTGGCCAATATGGACAAAGTCGCAATGCTGCAACAGGGTCACGCCAATGCCGATCGCATAGCCCTCGACCGCCGCGATCACCGGTACCTCGGCCGTGGACAGCGCCCGCAAGAACGTCAGCCCCGCGCTATCGCCCGCGCCGCGTTCCGCCTGGAAGTCTCGCAGGTCATTGCCCGCCGTGAAATGCTGGCCCGCGCCCGTCAGTATCACCGCTGACACGGCCTGATCGGCGCTGGCCAGCGACAGCTGCTCGGTCAGCGCGGCGTAGGTGGCCGTGTCCAGCGCGTTGCGGCGGTCCTGGCGGTCGATGGTCAGCGTCAGTACCGCGCCGTCGCGGGCGACTTTCAGCCCCGCGCTCATGCGAACGACCTGCCTTCCAGCTGCGCCTTGGCCTGGGCATATTCGCGGCGCAGCGTGGCGACGATTTCGCGCGTGGGCAACACGCTGGCGATGCCGCCCACGCCCTGGCCCGCGCCCCAGATGTCTTTCCACGGCTTGACTCGCGACGATCCAAAGTTGGAGGCGCCGCTGTCCGGCTGCGGCAGGTTGGTGGGGTCCAGGCCCGAGGCGGTGATGCTGGCCTTCAGGTAATTGCCCGGGATGCCGGTGAAGAATGGCGTGTACAGAATGTCGGACGCGCTGGCTTCGACGATGGCGGATTTGTAGCCTTCGCTGGCGTTGGCTTCCTGGCTGGCGATAAAGCGCGTACCCATATAGGCAAAGTCGGCGCCCATGGCCAGCGCCGCCAGCACGTGCGCGCCGGACGTGATGGCGCCGGACAGGATCAGCGGGCCGTCATAGAAGCGGCGGACTTCGGACAGCAGCGCAAAGGGGCTGAGCGTGCCGGCGTGGCCGCCCGCGCCCGTGCACACCAGGATCAGCCCATCGACGCCCGCTTCCAGCGCCTTTTCGGCATGGCGCAGCGTGGTGACGTCGTGAAAAACCTTGCCGCCCCAGTCGTGCACGCCTTTGACCAGGTCGCCGGGGGCGCGCAGGCTGGTGATGATGAGCGGCACGCGGTGGCTGGCGCAAACGGCCAGGTCCTGCTCCAGGCGGTCGTTGGACTGGTGAATGATCTGGTTGACCGCAAACGGCGCCACGACGGCGCCGGGATTGGCTTCCCGGTGTGAGGCCAAGCCGGCCTGGACCTCATCCAGCCAATCGGTCAACAGGCTTTGCGGACGCGCGTTCAGCGCGGGGAACGAACCCACGATGCCGCTCGTGCACTGCGCGATCACCAGTTGCGGGTTTGAGACGATGAACATGGGGGCGCTGATGACCGGCAGGGACATCTGGCCATACAAATCTGTCACGAGAGAGTGGGGCATAGCGTCGTCGCGTTGTGTCCAGGTCAGTCCAGAAAGGGCTTGCCCGCAAGCACTCGGGCACCAAAAAAACCATCTTGAGCCCAAAAGGCGGATGTGCCTATAATTACCTACCGACCGTCCGGTAATTAATTAATCTTTATTTAACGGCATGCGCCGAACCGCTGTCAATGCAGGGTCATCCGACCCGCGCGCGGTTCTCGGCGCAAGTCTCCAAAGGCTGTCATGGCGACCTCCGCCCCTCCTGTTCAGAAACGCGCCCGCGCCGGCCGTCCGCCCACGCTGGTGGCGCCCCGCGAACGCATCCTGGAAGAAGCCGCCAAGCTCTTCGCCCAAAGCGGCTACGACGGCAGTTCGGTGTCGGACCTGGCCGCCGCCATCGGCGTGTCCAAGGCCGCCATCTATCACTACTACACCACCAAGCAGGACATTTACGACGCCATCATCCTGGGCGTGTTGAATGGCCTGACTCAAAGCGTCGGCCAGGATGTCGCCGCCGCGCAGGGCGCCGCCGCCCGGCTGCGCGCCTTCATGGTGGGTCACGCCCGCTACTTCGAACAGCACCACGCCGAATTCGTCACGATGCTGATCGGCTATTCCGGCATGGCGCTGCCCGAGCGCGAAGACGCCGCGCGCCTGCGCGATGGGTAC
Source organism: Achromobacter sp. 1L-A-4-B-C2 (assembly GCF_057291955.1). NCBI lineage: Bacteria > Pseudomonadati > Pseudomonadota > Betaproteobacteria > Burkholderiales > Alcaligenaceae > Achromobacter > Achromobacter sp. 1L-A-4-B-C2. The sequence goes on along the minus strand of NZ_JBXAWP010000004.1, from coordinate 299,659 downwards.
GAAAAGCGACTGCGCGAAGTCATCGCGCAAGGCGTGGAGCAGGGCGTGTTCCGCCCGCTGGATGTGGCCGCGACCGGCCGCGCCGTGCTGTCCATGCTGAATTGGATGGTGCGCTGGTACAAGCCCGGCCAGGGCGACAGCGCCGAGACCATCGCCGACGGTTATTTCGATTTACTGGTGGGCGGCATGCGCGCCTGACGCACGGCCACCGACCCTCTGCCTGCTTATCCATCTTCTGAGACTTGCACCATGGCCCTCGACACTGAAACCCTGAACCTGTTGCTGGACGCCGTGCACCGCTTCGTGCACGAACGCCTTATTCCCGCCGAAGACGAACTGGCCACCAGCGGGCAGGTGCCGCCGGACATCGTCAACGAAATGCGTGAACTGGGCCTGTTCGGCCTGTCCATTTCGCCCGACTTCGGCGGCCTGGGCCTGACGATGGAAGAAGAAGTGCGCGTGGTGTTCGAGCTGGGCCAGACCTCGCCCGCCTTCCGTTCCCTGGCGGGCACCAACATCGGCATCGGCTCGCAAGCCATCGTGTTGGCGGGCACGGACGAACAGCGCGCGCGCTACCTGCCCAAGCTGGCCAGCGGTGAATTGATCGGATCGTTCGCGTTGACTGAGCCGGACGCCGGTTCCGACGCGATGGCGCTGCGCCTGTCGGCCGAGCGCGACGGCGACAGCTATGTGCTCAACGGCACCAAGCGCTACATCACCAACGCGCCCATCGCCGGCCTGTTCTCGGTCATGGCGCGCACTGCGCCCGAACGCCGCGCCAATTCCATTTCGTGCTTTTTGGTCGAAGCCGGCACGCCCGGCCTCATCATCGGCAAGCCCGACAAGAAGATGGGCCAGGCGGGCGCCTTGACCAGCGATGTCGTGTTCGACAACTGTCGCGTCCCGGCCAGCGCCTTGCTGGGTGGCGAAGAAGGCAACGGTTTTCGCACGTCGATGCGCGTGCTGGACAAGGGCCGGCTGCATATTTCGGCGCTGTGCGTCGGCATTGCCGACCGCTTGCTGGCCGACGCGGTCAAGTACGCCATGGAGCGCAAGCAGTTCGGCCAGCCCATCGCGGAATTCCAGCTGATCCAGGCCATGATTGCCGACAGCCAGGCCGAGCTTTACGCCGCCCGCTGCATGGTGCTGGACGCGGCCCGCATGCGCGATCGTGGCGAGAACACGACCATGCAGGCCGCCTGCTGCAAGCTGTTCTCGACCGAGATGGTGGGCCGCGTGGCAGACCGCGCCGTGCAGATCCATGGCGGCGCGGGCTACATGTCGGAATACGCCGTTGAACGCTTCTACCGCGACGTGCGCCTGTTCCGCATCTTTGAAGGCACCTCGCAGATCCAGCAGCTGGTGATCGCCCGCGAAACGATCAAGGCGCATTCCTGAGCGTTTTCCGCCTGGAAATCCGGTCATAGTGTCCAAACAGCTAATATCCGGATTGACGAATGGTGCCGCGGGCGCGACCCTAACGGTCCGCGTCCGGGTATGACGCGCCGGCGGCCTGATCCGCCGGCATGACGGAATTCCAGTCTGGCTTCGCGCGTGGCCGCAAGCCGGACGTTTTCATTTCTCATCTAGCGAAAAGACTACAGATGTCGCAACGTCCCGCTCCCCTTACCGGCATACGCGTGCTGGATTTGACCCGCGTGCTGGCGGGCCCCTGGTGCACCCAGAACCTGGCCGACCTGGGCGCCGAGGTCATCAAGATCGAACGGCCCGGCTCGGGCGACGACACGCGCGCGTGGGGGCCTCCGTATCTGAAGGACGAAGCGGGCAACGACACCACGGAAGCCGCCTACTACCTGTCCGCCAACCGCAACAAGATGTCGGTGGCGCTGGACATTGCCTCGCCGCGCGGTGCCGAGCTGGTGCGGGAACTCGCCCTGCAAAGCGATATCCTGGTGGAAAACTTCAAAGTAGGCGGCCTGAAGAAATACGGCCTGGACTACGAAAGCCTGAAGGCCATCAACCCGCGGTTGATCTATTGCTCGATCACCGGCTTTGGCCAGACCGGCCCGTACGCCAGCCGCCCCGGCTATGACTTCATGATCCAGGGCATGGGCGGCCTGATGAGCATCACAGGCGAACGCGACGACCTGCCCGGCGGCGGCCCGCAAAAGGCCGGCGTGGCCGTGGCCGACCTCATGACCGGCATGTATTCCACCGTGGGCATCCTGGCCGCGCTGTTGGAGCGCGCCAATAGCGGGCTGGGCCAGCACATCGACATGGCGCTGCTGGATTGCCAGGTCAGCATGATGGCCAATCAAAACCTGAACTTCATGACCTCTGGCGTGGCGCCCCAGCGCGCGGGCAACGCGCACCAGAACCTGGTGCCTTACCAGGTGTTCGCGGCATCCGACGGCCACTTGATCGTGGCGGTGGGCAACGACAGCCAGTTCCGCAACTACTGCGGCGCCATCGGTCTGCCCGAACTGTCCGCGGACCCGCGTTTTTCCACAAACCCGCAGCGCGTGAAGAACCGCGCCGAACTGGTGCCGCTGCTGGCCGAGCGCATGGCCACCGGCGCGCGCGACCACTGGCTGGCCGCGCTGGAAGGCGTGGGCGTGCCGGCCGGCCCCATCAATACGCTGGACCAGGTCTACGAAGACCCGCACGTGCTGGCGCGCGAAATGAAGCGCGAACTTCCGCATCCGGCTGCCGGCAAGGTGCCGATGGCGTCCAGCCCCCTGAAGTTCTCCGACAGCCCGGTTCAATACCGCCGTCCGCCGCCCATGCTGGGCGAGCACACCGCGCAGGTGCTGGCGGAGAAGCTGGGATTGTCGGCTGAAGAAATCCAGGCGCTGGCTCAAAGCCAGCCCTGATCGCGGCGGGCGGCCAGGCGCCGCCCGCTTGCCGTGCGCCATGCCGCGGCGCGCACCACCATTCCAATACCCAATACAGGCAGGAGAGAGTTGATGACGGAGATTCAAACCATCGGCGTCGTGGGCGCCGGGGCCATGGGGCGCGGCATCGCGCAGATCGCGGCGCAAGCCGGGCTGCGTGTGCGCCTGTACGACACCAGCGCCGACGCCGTGACGGCCGCGCGCGAATCGTTGCGCCAGACGTGGGACAAGCTGGCTCAAAAGGGCAAGCTGACCGCCGCCGACGCACAAGCCGCGCTGGAACGCGTGGAAGCCGCCACCGCGCTGACCGATATGTCGGCCTGCCAGTTGGTGGTGGAAGCCATCGTTGAACGCCTGGACGTCAAGCGCGACCTGTTCGCCGCCCTGGAAGGTGTGGTCTCGGAAGACTGCATTCTGGCGTCGAACACGTCGTCGCTGTCCATTACCGCCATCGCGGCCGCCTGCAAGCACCCGCGCCGCGTGGCCGGCTATCACTTCTTCAACCCGGTGGCGTTGATGAAGGTGGTGGAAGTCATCGACGGCCTGCGCAGCGCGCCCGAGGTGGGCGACGCGCTGGCCGACTTGGCCCGCCGCATGGGCCATACGCCCGTGCGCGCCAAGGACATGCCGGGTTTCATCGTCAACCACGCGGGCCGTGGCATGAACACCGAAGGGCTGCGCGTGGCCCAAGAGGCTGTAGCCACGTTTGCCCAGGTTGACGCCGTGATGCGCGAGCAGGCCGGCTTTCGCATGGGCCCGTTCGAACTGCTGGACCTGACCGCGCTGGATGTGTCGCACCCGGTGATGGAATCCATCTACCGCCAGTTCTTCGACGAAGCGCGCTTTCGTCCGTCGCCCATCACCACGGTGCGTTTGGCCGGTGGGCTGATCGGGCGCAAGGCCGGCGAAGGCTTCTATGTTTACGCCGACGGCCAGAAGCAAGTGCCCGCTGAACCGCCGGTGCCGGCCCTGCCCGCCGGCCTGAAGGTGTGGGTCAGCCCCAAGCACGCGGAAGGCTACGCACGTGCATCGGCGCTGGTTGAAAAGCTGGGTGCCACGTTGGTGACGGGCGCATCGCCCGATGCGGACGCGTTGATCATCGTCACGCCGTTTGGCGATGACGTGTCGACGACGGTGTCGGCACAAGGCCTGAACGCCGGCCGTACGGTCGGCCTGGACGCGCTTTACGCTTTCGATGGCGCCAAGCGCCGCACCCTCATGGTGTCGCCCGCCACCGAAGCCAAATGGCGCGACGCGGCGCATGCCCTGCTGGCCGCCGATGGCGTGCCGGTCACGGTAATCGAGGACTCGCCGGGCTTCATCGCCCAGCGCATCGTGGCGATGATCGTCAACATCGCCAGCGATATCGCGCAGCAGCAGATCGCCACGCCGGAAGACATCGACAAGGCCGTGACGCTGGGCTTGGGCTACCCCGTGGGCCCGCTGGCGCTGGGCGACAAGCTGGGCGCGGACCGCATTCTGGAAATCCTGAAAAGCATGCAGCGCGTGACGGGCGATCCGCGCTATCGCCCCAGCCTGTGGCTGCAACGCCGGGTGCAGCTGGGCATGTCGCTGTTGAAATCGTCGGCGGAATAAGCCGCGGCGACGGCCCGGCGTTCCGGCGGTCCGGCGGTCTGGCGTTCCGGCGTCTCGGCGTCCCGGCGTCGCCCTTACCCGTAACGCAGCCATAAAAAAGCCCCTTGAATGTTCAAGGGGCTTTTTACTGTCCGGGTCATCCGCATCGCGGCTCCGGCGACATACGCCGGGATTACTTGGCGTGATCCACCATGTACTGGACGGCGGCGCGGATGTCTTCTTCCGAGGCATTGGCGGCGCCGCCCTTGGGCGGCATCGGCGGCTTGCCTTGCATGGCGACCTTCACCATGGCGTCCATGCCGGTCTTGATGTAGGGGTCCCAGGCAGCCTTGTCGCCGAACTTGGGCGCGTTGGCCACGCCGGTGGCGTGACAGGCGAAGCAGACGCTCTTGTAGAGCTTTTCGCCAGCCGGGTTAACGGCGGCGGCCTGTTGCGGGGCAGCGGCAGGAGCCGGCGCCGCGGGCGCCGCTGCGGTCGGGGCAGGAGCGGCGGCGGGAGCCGGGGCTGCGGGGGCTGCGGCAGCTGCGGTAGCCGCAGCACCGGCAGCCGGCGCTGCGGCAGCCGGCGCTGCGGCTGCCGAGGCTGTGCCCGTCGCCGGGGCGGCGTCCGCTTCCTTCTTGGCGCCTTCTTCCGCCGGAGCGGCGGGTTCAGGCAGCGAGGCGCCCGACTTGTTGGCCATATAGACCACCGCGCGCGCCACTTCGTAGTCGGACAGCGTCGGGTTGCCACCCTTGGCCGGCATGCCGCCCTTGCCGTGCAAGGCCACGTTCAACATGGTGTCGTAGCCCGACTTGATGAACGGCGCCCAGGCGGCGTTGTCGCCCACCTTCGGAGCACCGGCCACGCCGGCGGTGTGACAGGCCGTACAGACCGCCGCAAAGACCTGCTCGCCCGTCTTGAACACCTTGGGCGCGTTGGCGTCCACAAGCTCGAACCCCGCAACCGGGGCGATGCGCTTGGTGACCGCTTCAGGGGACAGGGAATCCGAGCCGGCTCCGGTCTTGGTACCGGAGACCACCATGTTCACCAGCAGAATGATGATGGCGATGGGGATCACGAAAGACAGGACGATCGTGACGACCAGTTGCTTGGGGGTCTTGATGGGGGAGGAGTGCTCTTCTATGTGTTCCTGCTCGTTGCTCATGACCAAATCCTGCTAACGGGTGGGGCGCCTGGCGGCGGCAACAGAAAATCAGTAACTGCACAAATCGGCGGACAAGTCGGGCATCCGCCTGCAAGCAAACGCTGGATTATATAACGGTGTCAGGGACGAGCGTCCAATGCATCTGACCGGGTTTTCGATGAGATTGGCGGAAGATTTGACCCACTTCATGCAGCCTATCGAAAACTAGGTACAATGTCGCCTCCTTGCGCTGCGCCCGTAGTTCAATGGATAGAATGAGAGTTTCCGAAGCTCTTGATACAGGTTCGATTCCTGTCGGGCGCACCATCAAAGTGCACAGTGCTTGTGTACTTCCGCAGTAGCCCCTTCGCCTTTCCCGCCGCTTTACCCCCCCTCGCAATTTTCCATCCCGGCTTTCGTACGTTTGCATCCTGCCTGCCTGCCTGCCGCTGCCGCAATGCCGCACATGCCACGCATCCGGCCCGTTGCCATGTTGTGAAAAGTGGACATCACGCCCCATTACATTTTTGAGAATGCGAATCGATTTCATCGATAGTAAGATCGCGCCACTTGAAAATTCTCGGATCTTGGAATGCGGCGCGTCATCTTTTCAGCTTGTCTTTTGAACACGGCGGTTCCGCTGGCGGTGGCCGACGAAGCCGGCACAACATCACCCGTTCAGCTTGAGGCGGTCAGTGTCTACGGCGATGCCGAGCGTGCCGACGGCCCGGTGATCGGCTATCGGGCCACGCGTTCGCTCAGCGCGACGCGTACCGACACCGCGCTGCACGACGTGCCGCAATCGATCACCGTGGTGCCCCGCGACGTCGTCGAAGACACCAATGCAACGCGCCTGGAACAAGTGCTGGATTACGCCGGCGGTGTCGGCCGCGCCAACAACTTCGGCGGGCAGGGGCTGACCACCGTCACCGTGCGCGGATTCACCACCGGTGAGTACTATCGCAACGGCTTTCCCATCAATCGCGGCTATCCCAACGCGCCTGACTCCTACACGCTTGAACGGCTGGAAGTCATCCGGGGGCCTAACACCAGCCTGTACGGCCGGGGAGACCCCGGCGGTACCTTCAACGTGGTGACCAAGCAGCCCGAGGCGGAATCGCGCGTAACGGTGGGCACGCAAGTCGACACGCATGGCATGCGCCGCGCCACTATCGACGCCACCGGCGCGCTGAATGAAGACGCTAGTTTGACCTATCGCGTCAATGCGCTGGCCGAAGGCGGCGACAGTTTTCGTGATGACGTCAGCACCGAACGCTATGGCATTGCGCCCGTGATCAGCTGGCAACCCAGCGCCGCCACCCGCATCACGCTCGAAGCCGAGGTGATGCGCAACAACCATCCGCTGGACCGTGGCCTGACGCGTTATCCCAACCAGACTCAACGCGCCTCGCGCGACACCAACGTCTGGGAGACAGGCACCGACAACAAGCTGCACAACGACAACAACGTGGTGCAGTTGCGCTTCGAACACGCGTTGAACGACAACTGGAAGCTGGGCGGCGGCGCGCAATGGCTGGACGGCACGCTGAAAGGCAACGCTGTGGAAGCGAACGCCTTGCAGGCCGACGGCCGCACGCTGGGCCGCAACTTCAATTACCGCAAGCTGGACTGGACGGACCGCGACGTCCAACTGAACCTGACCGGCAACTTCAATACGGGCGGCCTGCGCCACACGCTGCTGACCGGCATCGAAGTCGAAGACTACGATTACCAGTCCATCATCCGGCGTTCGGCCGCGGGCGCCGCCGCTTATCCCATCGATCTGTACGACCCCGTGCTGGGCCAGCCACGCCCCGCGTTGACGCGCATCACCACGCACGACAAGGAAAATCTCAAGACCTGGGCCGCCTTCGTGCAGGACCAGGTCGCGCTGACCGACCGCTTCAAGGTGCTGGCCGGGCTGCGCTTTGAACGCTTTGAGCACACCTACCGCGACCGCCTGCCCGCAGGCGCCAGTTGGCGCACCACGGATACCGCCGTCACGCCGCGCTTGGGTGTCATCTACGACCTGACCGACACGCTGGCCGTCTACGCCAACACGGCGCGTTCGTACAAGCCGAACACGGGCGCCGACCGGCAAGGCAATGGGTTCGATCCCGAACAGGGCAAGTCATTTGAAGTAGGCGCTAAATGGGAATTGCTGGACCGCCGCCTGAGCGTCGACGTGGCCGCCTACCAGATCGACAAGAAAAACGTACTGACGGTAGACCCCGCCGACCCGACCTACCGCGTGGCGGCCGGCAAGGTGCGCAGCCGTGGCATCGATGTGAACGTGGCGGGCAATATCACGCGTGAATGGCGGGTAATTGGCGGCTATTCGTATGTGGATGCCAAGGTCACGGAAGACAACACGTTGCCGCGTGGCACGCGCCTGGCCAACATTCCGCGCAACACGCTAAGCCTGTTGAACATGTACGAATTCCACGAGGGCCCGGCGCGTGGCCTGGGCCTGGGCGCGGGCGTGCGCTATGTGGATGACCGCGCCGGCCAGACCGTGGCGTCTTCCTACAACATGGGCGCCTATGTGGCGGTGGACCTGTACAGCTTCTACCAGGTCAACAAGAACCTGCGGGTGAACCTGGACGTGACGAACGTGTTCAACCGCAATTACGACGAAGGCGCGTTCAATACTTACGTATATCCCGGCGCGCCGCGCACCGCGCAACTGGGTGTCAGCTACACGTATTGAGGCGGGGCGCGCGCGTGTCATGGGGCGGACCGGAGGCTGCTCGCCCCAAGACGTGCGCCCCAAGACGTGCGCCCCATGACGCACGCCTTATGCAGCGCGCCTTATCCAGCACGCTGGCCCAGCGCCTTCCCGGGCAAGGACGCCGCACGCCATGACGCCGGTGTCGGGCAACGCGTCAAAGAAATCGACGCGTTGCCGACTCGTGGCCAGACGTTGCCACGGCGGGCGTGGCGATACGGCCCGCCTTAATCATCCAACGACGGCACCGTGCCGATTTGCGTCAGGATGCGCGGCGATTCCATATCGCCGGTTTCTTTGTCTATCCACACTTCGTAGGCCGCGACCCCCGCGAATTTGGACGCCATCGAATTAGCGATTCGGATGGCGCCGAATTCGCTGCTGGCCGGACGGATTTCCCCAGGCGCCACGCCGTTGGCGGCGGCGCGATAGGGGACGACGATGTACTGAACAAGATGAGCGGCTTCTGACACAGGATTCTCCCTGGACGACAGTTTTTTGGGCGAGCGAAATGTATCACGTCGCACTGTGTTTTTGTACAGTATTTCGCAGCGTCACACCAACTAATTCTGTCGCGGCGGGAAAACCCCTAGCGCGCAATCGTTGCCCGGATTTCTTGCCACCTCTATTATTTTCGAAAATCTTCACGGTTTTATAAAAGAGGCAGCGATGGAAGCGAACCGGTACGACGCCTATCGAGAAGACACCGCGGGCCGAGCCAATGTGGCCGATTCGCCCGAACGCATCGCCTATTACCAGGAGCTTGCCCGCCTGGAAACCGGCGCCTTGTGGACCGTGGCGAACAAGATCGAGCCCTGGGCGCCGCGCTCGGCGTCGGTGCCCGTGGTGTGGCGCTACCGGGACTTGCGCGGACATGTACTGCGGTCGGCCGAATTGGTCTCGCCTGAAGAAGCGGGCCGCCGCGTCATCTATCTGAACAACCCCGGCCGACGCGATGTGGCCGCCGCCGTGGGCTGGCTGTATTCCGGTCTGCAAGTGATGCAGCCCGGCGAGCTGGCCTCGGCCCACAAGCATTCCCATTCCGCGCTGCGTTTCATCATGGAAGGGCAGGGCGCGTACACCGTCGTGGACGGCCACAAGATGACGCTGGGCGCGAACGACTTCGTGCTGACGCCCAACGGCACCTGGCACGAACATGGCGTGGCCGAAGACGGCACCACCTGCATCTGGCAGGACGGCCTGGATATCCCGCTGGTCAACGCGCTGGAAGCCGGCTTCTACGCCGTGCACCCCGACCTGAACCAGACCGTGACCTATCCCGTGGACGATACCAGCGCCGCCTGGGGCAACGCCGCCTTGCGCCCGCAGGTATCCGGCTGGACGAAACCTTATTCGCCCCTGTTCAAGTACGAATGGGAACCCACCTACGACGCCTTGCGCCGCTACGCCCGCACCACCGCCGGCAGCCCCTTCGACGGCATCCTGCTTGACTACGTCAACCCCGCCACCGGCGGGCCGGTGATGCCGACCATCGGCGCCAGCATGCAGTTGCTGCGGCCGGGCGAACACACCAAAGCGCATCGGCATACCGGCAGCTTCATCTACCAAGTGGCCAAGGGCAGCGGCTATTGCCTCATCGACGGCAAGCGCTATGACTGGACCGAACGCGACATCTTCTGCGTACCGTCCTGGGCCATCCACGAACACGTCAACCTGTCTTCCAACGATGACGCTTGCCTGTTCTGTTTCAACGACCTGCCCGTCATGCGCGCGCTGGGGCTGTACCGCGAAGAAGCGGTCAAGGAAAACGACGGCCATCAAATCCTGAGCTAGCGCCGCGCCACCTTCACATCAAATTTTCATCCGCCGCGCGGGCCTGGCCCGCGCGCCTGGCTCAACACGTCTTGAATCTATGGAGTTCCTATGCGCTTGGTGACTTTTCGTGCTCATCCCACCGCCGCCGCCCGGCTTGGCGCGCTGGCCGACGGCTATGTAATTGACCTGGCCTTGCTGGGCGAGGCGGGTGGGGTGGACCTGCCCGACGACATGCTGGCGTTTATCGACCTGGGGCCGGTGGCCGTGTCGCAGGCCAGCCGCCTGATGGATGCCTATCGCGGCGAATGGCCCGTGGGCACGGCGCTGCCGCAGGAAAACGTGAAGCTGCTGGCGCCCATTCCGCGCCCGCGCAAGAACATCTTCGGCATCGGCTTGAACTATGTGGAACACGTGGCCGAATCCAGCCGCACGCTGGACACGTCGGCCGACCTGCCCAAGCAGCCGGTGATCTTCTCCAAGCCGCCCACCACCGTCATCGGCCCGGGCGAGGCCATCGAGCACAACGCCAAGATCACGCAGCAGCTGGACTGGGAAGTGGAACTGGCCGTGATCATGGGCCGTCGCGCCTCGCGCGTGGCCGAGGCCGATGCGCTGTCGTACGTATTCGGCTACAGCGTCATGCTGGACATGAGCGCGCGCGATTGCCGCCGCGCCGGGCAATGGATCTATTCCAAGGGCCAGGACACCTACGCGCCCTTCGGGCCGTGCATCGTCACCGCCGACGAAATTCCCGACCCGCAGGTGCTGGACTTGTGGCTGACAGTCAACGGCGAAAAGAAGCAGGGATCGAACACGCGCCACATGCTGTTCAAGGTGCCGTTCCTGATCGCGGACATCAGCGCCGGCATCACGCTGGAGCCGGGCGACATCATTGCCACGGGCACGCCCGAAGGCGTGGGCGCGGGCCGCAAGCCGCAGGAATGGCTGTGGCCGGGCGACGTGGTGGTGGCGTGCGTGGAAGGCATCGGCACGTTGCGCCATCCGGTCGTGGCGGTCTAGCTCACGCCCGGCCGACGAGGCGGGCAACGCAGTCTTCAAGGGGAAAACATGATCAAGAAACAGAAACTGGGCGGCATTGCCGCCGCGTTGTCCGTCGCGCTGGGCGCGGCCTTGTCGATGAGCGCCGCGCGCGCCGCCGACCCCGTCAAGATCGGCTTCATCGCCACCTTGTCCACGCCGGCCGGCTACATCGGTGAGGACGAGCGCGATGCCTTCAACCTGGCCATCAAGCAGGGCGGCGGCAAGCTGGGCGGCGTGCCGGTGCAATTGGTGATTGAAGACGACGGCCTGAAGCCCGCCAACGCCAAGCAGGCGGCGGACCGCTTGATCCAGTCGGGCGTGAAGCTCTTTACCGGCGTCAACTTTTCCAACGTGCTGGCCGCCGTCGTGCCCAGCGTGGTGAAGTCGGGCGGGTTCTACGTCAGCCTGAACCCGGGGCCTTCGAACTTTGCCGGCGAGAAATGCGACGCGAATTATTTCGTGGCGTCCTACCAGAACGACGCCTTCCACACGGCGGGCGGCGTGGCGGCCAATGAACTGGGCTACAAGCGCGTGGTGCTGCTGGCGCCCAACTACCAGGCGGGCCGCGACGCCATCGAAGGCTTCAAGCGCACCTACAAGGGCGAAGTGGTTGCCGAGATCTACACCAAGCTGGATCAATCGGATTTTTCGGTGGAGCTGGCGCGTGTGCGCTCGCTGTCGCCCGATGCCATCTATCAGTTTCACCCGGGCGGCACCGGCATCAACTTCGTCAAGCAGTACGCGGCGGCGGGCCTGAACAAAAGCATCCCGATGCTGATGCCCAGCTTCTCGATGGACGCGCGCATGATCCAGGCCACCGGCGACGCATCGCTGGGCTCGTACACCACGGGCATCTGGTCGCAGGACTTCGATAACGCGCCATCGCAAGCCTTCGTGAAAGCCTTCAGGGAAGCCTACGGCCGCGTGCCGACGGACTATGCGATGCAGGCCTATGACACGGCGCAGCTGATCGGCGTGGGCCTGAAAGCCACCGGCGGCGACTTGTCCAAGGTGGATGCCTTCCGTTCCGCGTTGCGCAAGCCCGACTTCACGTCGCTGCGCGGCAAGTTCAGCATGAACACCAACCAGCATCCAATTCAGGACCTGTACTTGATGCGCATCGAGAAGGACAGCGCGGGTGTGCTGGCGCCGCATCTGGTGCGCAAGCTGGTGGCCGACGATAAGGACGCCTATGCCCAATTCTGCAAGTTGCCATCATGACGCTTCTGTTCGAACAGCTGCTTAACGGCTTGCAGTTCGGCGCCATGCTTTTCATGCTGGCGGCCGGGCTGACGCTGATCTTCGGGATCATGGGCGTGGTGAACCTGACGCACGGGTCCTTCTACATGGTGGGTGCGTACTGCGCGGCCTACGCCATCGGCACCACGGGTTCGTTTCTGGCGGGTGTGCTGGCCGCGTTGCTGGGCGCGGGGCTGTACGGCATATCGGTCGAGGTGCTGGTGATCCGCAAGCTGTACAAACGCGATCACCTGTACCAGGTGCTGGCCACGTTCGGGCTGCTGCTGTTTTCGAACGAGGCGGTCAGCCTGATTTTTGGCCGGCGTCCGCCGCTGGTGGGCATCCCGTCTTTCCTGGAAGGCGCGGTGACGCTGGCGCCCGGTTTTCAGTATCCGGTGATCCGCCTGTCGTTCATCGCCATCGGCGCGCTGGTGGCGGTGGGGCTGTGGTGGCTGGTCAACCGCACCCGCATCGGCATGCTGATCCGCGCGGGCGCGGATGACCGCGAAATGGTCGACGCGCTGGGCGTGGACATTCGCAAGCTTTACACGCTGGTGTTCGGCCTGGGCGCGTTGCTGTGCGGCCTGGCGGGCGTGATGGCGGCGCCGCTGCTGGCCGTGGAAATCGGCATGGGCGAACGCATCCTGATCACCACTTTCGTGGTGATCGTGATTGGCGGGGTCGGCTCGGTGCGCGGCGCGTTGGCGGGTGCCTTGCTGGTGGGCATGGTTGACAGCCTGGGGCGTGCGTTTCTGCCGCAGTTGCTGTCCAAGATGTTCTCGCCCGCCACGGCGGACCCCTTGGCCGCCGGCATGGCGTCGGCCAGTATCTATGTGCTGATGGCGATCGTGCTGATCGCCAAGCCCGGTGGCTTGTTCCCGGCGCGAGGATGATGATGGCAAAGACACTTTCCAATCGCGCCCGCTGGGGCCTGGCCGGACTGACGGTATTGATCCTGCTGCCGGCCGGTGCGCTGGCGTCGGGCTCGCCCTTCTTGATCGGCGTGGTGACGCGGTTTCTGATCTACGGCCTGGCCGCCGTCAGCCTCGACCTGGTGATCGGCTACGGCGCCATGGTCAGCTTCGGCCACGCCATGTTCTTCGGCCTGGGCGGGTACGCGGTGGGCATCATCGCGTTTCACACGGCCGAAGCGGGGCCCATCTTCGGCTGGGCCGGCAGCAATGCCGCGCTGGTCGTGTGGCCCATCGCGCTGGCGGTGTGCGCGTTGGCGGGCTGGGTGTTCGGCTACCTGGCACTGCGCACGCGCGGCGTGCAGTTCATCATGATTACGCTGGCATTCGGGCAGATGGTGTATTTCATCCTGGTGTCGCTGCAATTCTATGGGGGCGACGACGGGCTGATGATTCCGCAGCGCAATGTGCTGCCCGGCATCAACCTGGAAAGCCCGCTGGTTTTTTACTACGTGTGCCTGGCGCTGCTGACGGCGTGGACGCTGCTGTGCATTCGCGTCACCAATTCACGTTTCGGCATGGTGTTGCAGGCGCTGCGCCAAAGCGAACGGCGCGCCCTGAACCTGGGGGTGGCGCCCACGCCGTATCGCCTGAGCGCGTTTGTGCTGTCGGCGGTGGGCACCGGGCTGGCCGGCGTGCTGTGGGCAAACTATGCCGGGCTGGTTACGCCCGACATGGCCGCGTGGACCAAGTCCGGCGAACTGATGGCGATCGTGATACTGGGCGGTGTAGGCACGCTGCTGGGGCCGATCGCGGGCGCGGCCGTGTTCCTGGGCCTGGAACAGATGCTGTCGTCGCTGACCGAACATTGGCTGCTGTACATGGGGCCGATCCTGGTGCTGGTGGTGCTGTGGGGCCAGAAGGGGTTGTTCGGAAAATTGCTGGAGACGCGCCATGCCGACTGACGCGCAAGACTGCCTGCTGCGGCTGACTCAACTGCGCAAGGCCTTTGACGCGGTGGTGGCCACCAATGGGGTGGACCTGGATGTGCGGGCCGGCGAGATCCACGCCATCATCGGCCCCAACGGCGCGGGCAAGTCCACGCTGATCGCGCAGATCTGCGGCGAAATCCGGCCCGATTCCGGCACCATTCATCTGGACGGGCGCGACGTCACCGGACTGCGTGCCTTTGAACGCGCGCGACTGGGGCTGGGGCGGTCGTTTCAGATCACCGAGCTTTGCCACGAATACACCGCGCTGGAAAACGTGATCCTGTCGCGCATGCTCAAGGGCGGACGCGCGTTCGGCGCGTGGTCCGACCCGCGCCGCGACGCGGGTTTGAAAGCCGAAGCCATGCAGTGGCTGACGCACGTGGGCCTGGCCGAGCGCCGCCATGTGCGGTCCGCCGATCTGGCGCATGGTGAAAAGCGCCAGCTGGAATTGGCGGTGGCGCTGGCGCGGTCGCCACGGTTGTTGCTGCTGGACGAGCCGATGGCCGGCATGGGCCCCGAGGAATCGGCCCGCATGACGCGGCTGCTGCAAGGCATGAAGGGCGACTACGGCATCTTGCTGGTGGAACACGATATGGACGCCGTCTTTGCGCTGGCCGACCGCATCAGCGTGCTGGTCTACGGCCGCGTGGTGTTCAGCGGGCCGCCCGACGAGGTGCGCCGCCATCCGGAGGTGCGCGCGGCCTACCTGGGAGAAGAACATGTTGAAGGTTGACGGCCTGACGGGCGGCTACGGGTCCAGCAAGGTGCTGTTCGGCATGTCGTTCGAAGCCAGCGAGGGCGAAGTCATTTCGCTGATCGGGCGCAACGGCATGGGCAAGACCACCACGGTCAAGACCGTGATGGGCATGCTGCCGGCTACCGGCGGCGCGGTGCAGTTCCGGGGGCAGACGCTGGGGCGGTCCGCGCCCAGCACGGTCGCGCGCCTGGGGGTGGGGCTGGTGCCGGAAGGGCGGCGGGTGTTCGGGTCGCTGACGGTGCAGGAAAACCTGGTGGCCACCGCGCGCGCCGCGCCGGGCGGCTGGGACCTGGACCGCGTGTTCACGCTGTTTCCGCGCTTGAAAGAGCGGCGCGCGCAGTCCTCGCGCACGCTGTCGGGCGGCGAACAGCAGATGCTGGTGGTGGGCCGCGCGCTGATGACCAACCCCAAGCTGCTGATCCTGGACGAGGCCACCGAAGGGCTGGCGCCGCTGATCCGCCAGGAAATCTGGCGTTGCCTGCGCGCACTGAAGTCCGAAGGCCAGACCATTCTGGTCATCGACAAGAACCTGCCCGAAATGGCAACGCTGGTCGACCGCCATTACATCGTCGACAAGGGCCGCGTGGCCTGGTCGGGCAAGCCGGCCGAGCTGTCGGCGCAGCCCGAGTTGGCGCAGCGTTATCTGGGAATATGAGGCCGCCGCGCGCGAGTAGAATGAGCCGCCTGTGCGCGGATCGGCGGACGCGCCGCTGACATCTGGAGAGCATGTTGAAGCCAAGAATCAAAGCTTCCCGCCAGGACGATCCCGGATCGGACGGGAACGCCGACGTTGAAGACATCACGCTGTCCGAGCAGGTCTACCGCCTGCTTCGACGCGACATCATGAGCGGCGCCTTCGCGCCCGGCCAGTCGCTGCGGCTGGAATTGCTGCGGCAGCGCTACGGCAGCAGCTTTTCGCCGATCCGCGAAGCGCTGAACCGCTTGCGCAGCGAACGCATGGTCGTGAACACCACGTCGCGCGGGTTCAGCATCGCGCCCTTGTCGGTCGACGAAATGTGGGACGCCTGTGAAACCCGCATCCTGATCGACTGCGACGCGCTGCGGCGGTCGCTGGCCAACGCGGACGACGCCTGGGAAACGCGGCTGGTGGGCGCGTATCACGCGCTGACGTTGGCGGCCCAGCGCGCCGGCCAGGCCCCCGCGCCGTCCGACGAACTGGAAGAACTGCTGGAAGCCCGCCACCTGGATTTCCATCACGCTTTGATCGGCGCCTGCCGCTCGCACTGGCTGCTGGACCTGTCCACCCAGCTGTATGCGCAAACCGAACGCTACCGGCGCCCGGCGCGTGCGGGCGCCACCGCCTACGGGCCCGAGCGCAACGTTGACGACGAGCATCGCCAGCTGCTGGACGCCGCGATATCCCGCGACGCCGAGCGCTCGGTGGCCATGCTGGCCGCGCACTACCGCAAGACCGCGCAATTCATCGAACGGATCATTTCACAGCCCGACCCCCAGGCACGACATGCATAAGCCCGACATCGACCTTTTCTTTCCCACCATCGCCGAACGCGAGGTGCAATACAACGCGCGTGAATCGGTGGCGGACTTTGATGCCTGCGTGCGCCGCTACGCGGAGTCGTCCGCGCGCGTGCGCTCGCGCCGCCCCGCCGTGCTGGACCTGCGCTACGGCATGGGCCAGGACGAACGTCTGGACCTGTTCCTGCCTGCCGCGTCGCGCGCGCCGGCGCCGGTATTCGTCTTCATTCACGGCGGCTACTGGCGCGCCCAGCGCAAGGAAGACGCGCCGGTCATGGCCGAGGCCTTCAACGCGGCGGGCGCAGCCGTGGCCACGCTGGAATACACCTTGGTGCCCGAAGCCACCCTGGGCGAAGTGGTGCGCGAAGTGCGCAGCGCGGTGGCCTGGCTGTACCAGAACGCGGCGGCCTATGGCGTGGACCCGGAACGCATCTACGTGGGCGGCAGCTCGGCCGGCGGGCATCTGGCCGGCATGCTGGTCGCGCCCGGCTGGCCCGCGCGTTATGGCGTGCCGGACGACATCATCAAGGGCACGCTGGCCTTGTCCGGCCTGTTCGACCTGCGCCCGCTGTGCGACATCCTGCCCAATACCTGGCTGCGATTGACGCCCGAGCAGGCCGCGCATCAAAGCCCCATTTTCCATCTGCCCGAGCAGGCCGGCCCGATGCTGCTGGCGGTCGGCGGGCTGGAGACGCAGGGCTTCAAGAACCAGACGGCGGCATTTGAAGCCGCCTGGAACGCGGCGGGCCTTGCGTCCACGCGCATTGCCACACCGCACTGCAACCACTTCGACCTGGTCAATGAACTGGAAGACGCCGACAGCCCGCTCACCCGCGCCACCTTGGCGATGATGGGGCTGGGCGATCGCTGACGGCGTTGCAGATGGCGGACCTGAAACTTCTTGAAGACTTGATCGCGCTGGCGCGCACGGGTAGTTTCGTGCGCGCGGCCGAGCTGCGCCATGTGACGCACCCCGCGTTCGGCCGGCGCATCCGCGCGCTGGAAGCCTGGGCGGGCGCGCCGCTGGTCGAACGCCAGCACCTGCCCGTGACGCTGACCGCGCAAGGCGAGGCGCTGCTCAAGACGGCCACGCAGGTGGTCGAACAGATGGGTTTGGTGCGCCATCGCATCCGCAGTTCGGGCGCGGGCGGCGAGGCGGTGCTGCGCATCGCAACCGGCCGCAGCCTGGCGCGTACGCTGGTGGCCGACTGGATCGCCCGGCTGCGTCACCGCGCGCCCAAGGTGCTGACCGAAGGTACGCAGGTTGAGTTGTCCACGGGCCAGGCAAAAGACCTGGTGGTGCGCCTGGAGCAGGGCAAGGTGGACTTGCTGTGTTGCTACGAACACCCGGCGCTGTCGGTGCCGCTGAGCCCGGCGCGTTATCGCTACATGACGCTGGCCACCGACAAGCTGGTGCCCGTCAGCCAGGCGGACGCGCGCGGCCGCGCTCGCTACGCGCTGAAAGACGGCGGCCCCGCCGTGCCGCTGATCACCTACACGGGCGGGCTGGCAATGGAACGCATCGTGGGCGACCGCCTGGAAACCACGCCGTACGCGTTGACGCCGTTCGTGCGCAGCGATTCGCTGGACGCGGCGCATGGCGCGGTGGCCAAGGGCCTGGGCGTGGCGTGGCTGCCATGGTCGATGGTGGCGGCCGATTGCCGTCGCGGCGCCTTGGTGGCCCTGGGTGGGCGCAGCGAAGAGATCGCCTTCGAGGTGCGGCTGTATCGGCCGCGCGCGCGCCTGACGGATCTGGCGGAGGCGGCCTGGGAGGCCACGGCGAACCGCAAGGCCTGAGGCCGGCATCGTGCCAGGCAAGCTTGCAGGCTGGGCAGGATAAGCACGGGCATGTGCCGTTTCGGCACGACGGTGTCACACGGCCGCCGCGAAAATACCAGCCTATACCTCCAACGAGACGGCCACGCCGTCCACCCCTCAGCACCCCAAGGAAGAAAACATGAAGTCCGTACTGCATCCGCTGCGCGCAGCGCTTGTTGCGTTTTGTGCCGCCTCGGCCGTGGCAACCGCCCCGGCCGCCTTCGCCGCCGATTACCCGGCCCGCAGCGTGTCGCTGGTGGTGGGCTATCCCGCCGGCGGCAGCCTGGACCTGACGGCGCGCCTGTTGGGCGAAGAGCTGGGCAAGCGCCTGGGCCAGACCGTCGTGGTTGAAAACGTGGGCGGCGCAGGCGGCACCATCGGCGCTCAGCGCGTGGCACGCGCCGCGCCGGACGGCTACACGATTTTCCTGGGCTCCACCAACGAAATGGTGATTGCCCGCATGATCAACACGGCGGTCAAGTACGACAGCGCCAAGGACTTCACGGCCCTGGGGCTGGTGGCCTCGCAGCCCATGCTGCTGGCGGCCAGCAAGAATTCCGGCGTGAAGACGGCCGCTGACTACCTGCAAAAGCTGCGCGGCGCGGAGCCGGGCACGTTCAACTACGGCTCGTCCGGCGTGGGCACCACGCTGCATCTGGCCGGTGAAATGATCAACCAGGCCACTGGCACGCGCGCCGAACACGTGCCGTATCGCGGCGTGTCGCCGCTGGTGACGGACCTGATGAGCGGCCAGCTGGACTACGGCATGCTGGTGCTGTCCTCGGGCCTGCCGCAAGTGCGCAGCGGCAACATCGTGGCGCTGGGCCTGACCGAGAACAAGCGTTCGCCGGCCGCGCCGGAAATCGCGCCGCTGGCCGCCACGCCCGGCTTTGAATCCGTCGATATCAACCTGTGGTTTGCGCTGTACGGCCCCGCCGGCTTGCCCGAGCCGGTTGTGGCAAAGCTGCGCACCGTGCTGGACGAAACGCTGAAGTCCGAATCGTTCCGCAAGAAGATGCAAGAGGCGGGCGGCGAAGTGGCCCAGCCGGGCGTCGACCTGGTGGCCTACCAAGCCGAAGAAACCAAGAAGTACGGCGCACTGGTCAAGGCCGCCAAGATCGAAGCGCAGTGATCGCCCCCCAGTAATCGGCCCCCAGCACCTACGTCAGAAAGCGGATCTCACCATGCAATTTCAGCTTCCCGTTCCCGACCTCGCCGCCGAACGCGCGGGCAATACCGATACGCCGGGCGTCTGGCATTTTGATTCCGGCGTGCCGGGGCGTGCGCTGATGGTAAGCGCGCTGGTGCACGGCAACGAACTGTGCGGCGCGTGGGCGCTGAAGGATCTGCTGGCGGCCGGCGTGAAGCCGCGCCGGGGCAGCCTGACGCTGGCCTTCTGCAACCTGGACGCGTTTGATCGCTTCGATCTGGCCAAGCACGATGCCTCGCGCTTCGTTACCGAAGACATGAACCGCGTCTGGAGCGCCGAGCGCCTGGACAACCCCACCACCGCCGACCGCCAACGAGGCGCGGCGCTGCGCCCCTGGGTGCAGCGTGCGGACTGGCTGCTGGACCTGCATTCCATGCACGAGCCGGGCGCGCCCTTGTTGTTGACGGGCGTCTTGCCGCGCAACATCGCACTGGCGCGCCGCCTGAAGGCGCCGCAGCATGTGATCGTGGACGCCGGCCACAAAGACGGTGTGCGCATGCGCGACTTTGCGCAGTTCGGCGATGCCGCGCGCGACGACGCGTGTGCCTTGCTGATCGAATGCGGTTTCCATGGCGAGCTGGCCTCGCGCGATGTCGCGCGAGACATGGTGGCTCGCATGTTGGTGGAATCCGGCGTGGTGGACGCGGCCGATGTGCCGGCCGGCTGGCTGCTGCCCGATCCCGATACCCAACGCGTGCTGGAAGTGACGGACGCCGTGGTGGCGCCGTCGATGGACGTGACGTTTGCGCAACCCTGGACCGGCCTGGAAACGCTGGCGCAAGCCGGCTCGGTGATCGGCTGGGCAGATGGCCAGCCGATCGTGACGCCCTATGACAACTGCACGTTGATCATGCCGTCGCTGCGCCAGCTGAAGCCCGGCGTGACGGTGGTGCGCCTGGCCCGCGACTACGCGGGCTGATCGCCGAGCCGCGCCGAGCAGGGCGACTCTTGGCGGGAGCCGGCGCTAGCCGGCGTTCTGCTTATTTCTGCGGGGTGTACCGCAATTCGTCCAGCTCGTAGCCCTGCGCCTTCGCGGCAGCCAGGGCCTTGTCCAATTCTTCCTTGGGCAATTGCGGCGAGCGCGACAGAATCCACAGGTACTTGCGGTCGGGCGTACCCACCACGGACCAGCGGTATTCCGGGTCCAGGCCGATCACCCAGTAATCGCCCTTGAACGGCTTGAAGAAGGTGACTTCAAGCTTGGCGTTGTTGCTGCCTTCCACGACGGTGGCGGTGCCGGACGCGGAGTCGATATCGCCGTCCTTGGTGCGGCAGCGATTGTTCACGCCGATGGTGCCGTCGGGGTGCGCGGTGTATTCGGCGGTGGTATCGCCGACGCAATTGCGCTGGAAGAACATGGGGAAATTGGCGATTTCGTACCACATGCCGACATAGCGTTTCAGGTCCACCGAATCCACGGTCTGCATGGGCGGCGGCGCGGCATGGGCGATGCCCACGCTGGCTGCCAGGGCCATCAGGAATGTTGCGGTGCGGCGCATTGAAAAACCTCCAGAGTGAGACTGACCGAAGCGCGGCGCTTGCCCGTCAGGCAGGCGCCGCGTACGCAAACCCTAACGATACGCCTTATTTACGCGGGGCCTTCAGGGCCTCGTGGTAGCGCGCCACGTAGGTCGCGAAGTCCACCGTGTCCGACTGCTCGATACGCTGCTGCTCTTCGGTGGACTGCGTTGCCGCCTGTTGATAGGCCGCCGCCAGGTCCGACGGCAGGGCTTGTGCGCGCAGCGTGTCCGCATGCTTGCGGCTTTGCGCCAGCGAGTAGTCGTGAAACGACAGGCCGCTTTGCGTCAGCGACTGCAACAGGCGCGCGGACGGCGTGGCCTCGGGCTGGTCCAGCTTGACGCGCTGCGCGGCCAGCGCATCGGCGTAGGCAGTGCCGCCCAGGGCCGAATCAAACAGCGCGGCGTACGGCGCGATCTGGTCCAGCAATTCGTGGCCCCATTCTTTCAGCGCCACCGGCTTGCCTTCGCGGTCCAGCATCAGGCCGGGCTTGCGGCCTTCTTTGACGACGGTGGAAAAGTTGTCGGCGCTGCGCTGACAGTAGCCGTTGGCGGGGAAGAACGGGCTGTCCGATGCCGTGCAAAACAGCAGGAACGCGTCGACAAAGCGGCTGGTGTCGGCGTCGATGCCCACGGACGATTCGGGGTCGATATCCAGGCAGCGCACTTCCACGTATTGCACGCCGCGTTCCGCCAGGGCGGTGATGGGGCGTTCGCAGCGGCCGGTGGCACGCTTGGGGCGGATGCTGGAGTAGTACTCGTTTTCGATCTGAAGCACGTTGGTGTTCAGCTGGATCCATTCGCCATTGCGATGCGTGCCGATCTTCTCGTAGTCGGGCCACGTTTGCGTCACGGCGTCGTACAGCCGGCCCAGGAAGGTATCCAGGTCGTTGTAGCAAAGCTTGAGCTGCGACTGCGCCTTGTTCTGATAGCCCAGATCGCTCATGCGCAGGCTGGTGGCGTAGGGCAGGTACAGGGTGTGGTCGCCCAGGCGTTCCAGCGGGTGGTCAGGGCCATTCAGGAAGTCGCTGGACAGCGCGGGCGCCGCGCCAAACAGGTACATCAGCAGCCAGGAATAGCGCGTGAAATTTCGGATCAGCCCGATATAGCCGCGCGAACGGCGGTCTTGCGCGGAACCGGCTTGCGTGTCCAGCACGGACCACAAATCCTCGGACAGCGAGAAGTTGTAGTGCACGCCGGCGATGCATTGCATCCGCTTGCCGTAGCGCTCGGCCAGGCCGCGGCGATACACGTGCTTGAGCATGCCGGTGTTGGACTTGCCGTACCAGGCGATAGGGATGTCGGCTTCGGCCGGCAGCGTGGCCGGCATGGACTGGTTCCAGATCAGCTCGTGATCCAGCACGCTGTACACGTGGCGATGGGTGTTGGTGAGCTCGGCCAAGAGCGCGTCGACGTCGGTGTGCGTGCCGGTGATCAGCTCAAGCAGGGATTCCGAGTAATCGGTGGTGACGTGTTCATTGGTCAGCGCCGAACCCAGGCCGGCCGGGTGGGGCGTGCGCGACAAAATGCCCTGCTCGTCCACGCGCAGGCCTTCTTTTTCAATGCCTCGCAACGTCTGGGTCAGCAGCGAGCGGTTGGCCTCTAGGCGGGAGAGGCGGTTGGCGGCGGTATCAGTCACGGATTCTTCTCGTTTGGGTCTGTCGCGGGATTTTACGGGGTGCCGGCCTCCTGTGCCGAGGGAGTCAGTACTGGGGGCAGGGACAATGCCTGCGCCGTGCGCGCCAGCCATTCGTCCAGGTCAGCATAAACCGGATCAGAAATTGGGGCCGTTTCATTGAAAATTTCGTGCCAGGCGGTGTCGTACCAGCGCAGGGTCAGCAATTGCGCGGGCGCGCGCTGGGCGAATTGGCGGCTGCCTTCGGCGGCCACGATGGAATCGTCGCCGGCCACCATCAACAGGGTGCGACAGGGCAGAAGATCGGCTTCACGCAGCGATTCCCGGCCGCCTTCGTCGACAAAGCGGGCCAGCCGGCCGGTCATGCGCCGGCGCACCAGCGGGTCGGATCGGTAGGCTTTGACGACGGCCCGGTCGTGCGAGATGCGGGCAGGCGCCAGGCCATGGGGCACGCGCAGGTCGGGCGCATGCAGCGACATCCAGGTGAGGGTGCGGCGCACCCACATCGGCACGTTCACGACGAAAGGCGGCGAGCTGAGCACCAGCGCGTCCAGCTCGGCCAGGCGGCGCAGGGCGATGCGCACCGCCACCAGCGCGCCCAGGCTGTGGGCCAGCACAATGGGCGGGCGGCCTTGCAGCGCGGTCCAGGCGCGAAGGCGGTCGACGGCGTCCACGACCAGGTCGTCCTGGTGGGCCAGGGTAGCGGCCGGGCCGCCGGAACGCCCATGGCCGCGGTGATCGTGCGCGCCCACGGTCCAGCCGCGTGCGGCCAGCCAGCGGGCCAGGCGGTCATAGCGGCCGGCGTGTTCGCTCAGGCCGTGCATCAGGTACACGCTGGGCGTGCCCGGCCCGGTAACAGGGGGCGGCACATTGGGCGCGGCGGGCCAAAGATAGTTGGCCAATGGCGTGCCGTCGGGCGCGGGGGTGATGGAAATCGGCGACAATTTCAGCATTCCTCGAAATGAATGGGCCGTCGGGTCTACGGTAATGACGATTTCATCGCTGTTTCGTTTCATGTTCAAGAAAGCCGGCCTGTTTGTAGGGTTGGCCTTGTTGGTTGCCGCCTGCTCGCCCCGTTACAACTGGCGCGAAGTGGACGTGGCCGACGGCCACGTGCGCGCGGCATTCCCCGACCGGGTCTCGACCGATACCCGGGACTTGCGCCTGGACACCCATACCCTGCGTTTTACCCTGTCGAGCGCAACCGTGGGCGAGGCCGTGTTCGCGGTGGGCTCGGCCCCGCTGCCGCCGGACATTGCCGCCGACCCGGCCGCCAAGCAGGCGCTGGGCATGGCGCTGATGCATTCGCTGTACACCAATATGCAGGCCCCGCCGCCCACGGAATGGCCGGCTTATGGGCAGGACTTCGAAGTGCACGGCAAGGCCATGGGCAAGCCCGGCTGGCTGGTGGCCAAGGTCTGGGTCACCGACACCATGCTGATCGAGGCCGTGGCCGCCGGCACCCAGGAAAGCCTGCCCGCCGAACGCGCGCGCGAATTCCTGAGATCGGTGGTGGTCAACCCCGGCAAGCCGGGCCCGGCCAACCCGGTTACTCGATGACGCTGTCCAGCAGCCCGTGGCGCAGGGCCACCACCACGGCCGTGCGGCGCCCGCGTACGCCCAGCTTGGTGCAGGCGTTGCGCAAATGGAAATTCACGGTGCTTTCCGCGACGTCCAGGATGCGGCTGGTTTCCCAACTGGTCTTGCCCGCCGCCGCCCAATACAGGCACGCCGCCTGGCGGTCGGACAGCGCTTTGTAGGGGGGCAGCTTGCCCAGCGAATGCATCGCGGGCATCGGCGGCCCCAATGATGATAGCGGCCCGCCGCGCTGGGCCAGGTCCGGATGGAAGGCGCACAAGCGCTGGAATGCGGATGATCCTCGAAGCGCGGCGAAGCGAAGCGGTGCGGTCATGGTGGCCCGGGGCAGTGCCCCCTTGTAGTGAAGTTGCTGCATGCTGCGGCCCGCGCGGCGGCCAAGCAAGCGTTGATGCTTTCGCGCATTGATCCACTTATCTTTGACGGAATAGTTGTATGTTGGCCATCGCCCAGTTCTACCTGTCAGCCATCGTGCTGATGCTGCCTTTGTTGTCTTGCGTGGGCATCGGGGTGCTGTGGGGCAAGCGCGATATCCCCTTTGGCGGCGCGTTCATCACCACATTGGTGACGTCCGTGACCACGCCTGCGCTGGTGTTCCATACCTTTGTGACGACGCACCTGGATGACCGCGCGCTGGCGGATGTGGCGATCGCTACCGTCGCGGCGTTGCTGCTGTGTGCGCTGGTCGGCGCGCTGCTGCTCAAAGTGTGGAAGCTGCCGGTGCGCACCTTGCTGCCCACGGCCAGCCTGCCCAATGCCGGCAACCTGGGCCTGCCTATCTCTCAGTTGGCGTTCGGTGACGCGGGCCTGTCGGTGGCGGTGGCGTTCTTCGCGGTCAATTCTTTCGTCATGCACACCATTGCCGTGCGGCTGCTGCCGGGCGTCAATACCAAGGGCAGCTGGAAAAGCCCCATTCTGCTGGCCTCTGTGGTGGCGGTGGCATTGCGGCTGCTGCATGTGCCGGTGCCGGCCTGGGTCATTGACACCGCCCATATGCTGGGCGCGGTGACCGTGCCCTTGATGCTGTTGAGCCTGGGCCACGCCTTGGCCCTGATCCCGTCCAACGGCCTGCGCGACGGCGCCAAGGTGGCCGCGATACGGCTGGTGGTGGGCTTGGCGGCGGGGTTGGCCGTGGTGTGGGCGCTGGACCTTGAGCCCGTGCTGGCCGGCGCGCTGACCCTGCAGATGGCCATGCCGTGCGCGGTGGTCAGCTACATGTACGCCAAGCGCTACACGACGCTGGGCGACACGGCGGCGGGCGCCGTGCTGGTGTCGACCGTGGTGTTCCTGCTGCTGGCGCCGCTGATGCTCTGGTTCACCCACGGCGCCTGACGACGCAGACTCCGCCGGGCAGTCAGGCCACGCCGGCCATGTCGCGCAGTTGCGCCATCAGCGGGTCAGGAACGTCCACGCCGTGCTTGATGGCTTCGTCGCGCAACTTGCGGCGGCGGTCGCCCGGCAGGCGCACGCCATCATCTTCCAGCATGGCGTCCACCAGCGTTTCGACACGTTCCAGATAGGCGTTGTTGCCCGCCAGCGCGCCGGGGTCGATCGCCATGAACGCCTGCCCCAGTTGAGCGGGGCCGCCGGCGTCGACGAAGAACGATTCGGTTTCGAAACCGAAGTGCGCGCCCGTCAGCGCGCAGGCCAGCAATTCCACAATCAGCGCCAGCATCGCGCCCTTGACGCCACCCGCGGGCAGCATGCTGCCGGCCAGCCCGGCTTTCGGATCGGTAGTGGGTTCGCCATTGGCGTCCAGCGCCCAGCCCAGTGGAATGGGCTGGTTGTCGCGCGCGGCGATCATCAGCTTGCCGCGCGCCACTTGCGACAGCGACAGGTCGATGACCAGCCGGGCGCCATTGCGGCGGGGGAAGATGGCGGCGATGGGGTTGGTGCCGAACAGCGGCCGCTTGCCGCCCCAGGCGGGCATGGCGGCTGGCGAATTGCTCAGCGCCAGCGCCACCAGCCCGGCGTCCGCCAGCGCCTCCAGGTGATAGGCCGCTTCGCCAAAATGGTGGCTGTTGGCCACGCCGATGAAGGCGATGCCATGTTCGCGGGCGCGCACGGCCGCTTGCTCGACGGCCATCGCGCAGGCCGGAAATGCCAGCCCCGAGCCCGCATCGATCAGCGCCGCGCCGCCGCGTTCGTGCACGATGCGCGGCACGGCCGAACCGATGGCGCGCCCCGCGCGCAAATGCCCCGCGTAGAACGGCACGCGCGACAGGCCGTGCGAACTGATGCCCTGGCTTTCCGCGAAAACCAGGGCGCGCGCGGTGCTGTCGGCCATGGCCGGGTTGGCGCCAGCGGCAGCCAGCGCGGCGGCGGCCAGGTGTTGCAGTTCGTCCAGATAGATGTGAGCCATATCCTTCCTGTCAGAGGGGCGATTCGCGCGCCCGCGTAACGAAGGCGGGCAGGGGATGTCGCGGATAACACGCATTTTCGCACCAGGCCGGCGCCCTTGCAGCATCTGCCGGCAATGCTAGAATTCCTGTCGCTGCACCCAATGCAGCACCCATATTTCGGCGCCGATTTGCCTGATCCGCTTGCGGGCGCCTTCCAATAAATCCAGCTAAAGAGGTCCGTATGACCACTCCTGCCCAACATTTGGCCGGTGATTCGGCCGCTGATTCGGCCGCCGATTTGGCCGCTGATCCGGCCAGCGGGTTCGCTCCCGCCACCGTCACGACCTCCGACACCGTTGATCCCGGTTCCGTCGGCCTGGTCGCACCCACCTTCATCCGCTTCGATGAACCGCTGCCGTTGCTTAGCGGCCAATCGTTGGCTGCCTACGAACTTGCCGTGGAAACCTACGGCACGCTCAACGCGCAGCGCACCAATGCCGTGCTGATCTGCCACGCGCTGAACGCGTCGCACCACGTCGCCGGGCAAGCGGCCGACAACCCCAGCGATGTGGGCTGGTGGGACAACATGGTCGGCCCCGGCAAGCCGGTGGACACCAATATCTACTTCGTCATCGGCGTCAACAACCTGGGCTCGTGCTTCGGTTCGACCGGGCCGGCCAGCATCAATCCGGCCACGGGCAAGCCCTGGGGCGCGGCGTTTCCGGTGCTGACAGTGGAAGACTGGGTACGCGCCCAAGCCCGCGTGGCCGACCACTTCGGTATCGAACGCTTTGCCGCCGTGATGGGCGGATCGCTGGGCGGCATGCAGGCGCTGAGCTGGGCCATCACCTTGCCCGACCGCGTGGCCAACTGCGTGGTGATCGCCAGCACGCCGCGCCTGTCGGCGCAGAACATCGGCTTTAACGAAGTGGCGCGCCGCGCCATCATTACCGACCCGGATTTCCACGGCGGCGACTACTACGCCGAAGACACGGTGCCGCGCCGGGGCCTGTCGGTGGCCCGCATGATCGGCCACATCACCTACCTGTCCGATGACGACATGGCCGAAAAATTCGGCCGCGCCCAACGCGCGCCGGCCGAAAACGGCGCCTACCACTACGGCTACGACGTCGAATTCGAAGTGGAGTCTTACCTGCGTTATCAGGGCGAGAAGTTCACCCGTTATTTCGACGCCAATACCTATCTGCTGATCACGCGGGCGCTGGATTATTTCGACCCGGCCCGCACCACGGGCGGCGACCTGGCGCGCGCGCTGGCGCCTGCCAAGGCCGATTTCCTGTTGGTGTCGTTTTCGACCGATTGGCGTTTCCCGCCCGAGCGTTCACGCGAAATCGTGCGCGCGCTGCTCAAGAACGCCAGCCCCGTCACCTACGCCGAAATCGATGCGCCGCACGGGCACGACGCCTTCCTGCTGGAAGACGCCCGCTATCACGCGGTGGTCCGTGGCTACTACGAACGCATCGCGCGCGAACTTGGCCTGACCGCTGACGCCGCGCAGACCGAAGGACGCTCCGAATGAATCCCGTGACCCCCCGCTATGCCCATGCCGCGCTGCGGCCTGACCTGGCGCGCATCGCCGGCTGGATCGAACCGGGCAGCCGCGTCCTGGACCTGGGCTGCGGCGACGGCGCGCTGCTGGCGCACCTGCGGGACCACCGCCAGGTGCGCGGCGCGGGCGTTGAACTGGACGACACCTGCGTGATCGCGTGCGTGCGGCGCGGGGTGGAAGTCATCCAGCAGAACCTGGAAGACGGGCTGGCGCTGTTTGACGACAAACAGTTCGATACCGTGGTGTTGTCGCAAACCTTGCAGTCCATGCACCGCACCGAACATATCCTGCGGGAAATGGCGCGCGTGGCGCGTCACGGCATCGTGTCGTTTCCCAACTTCGGCTACTGGCCGCATGGCTGGGCCATCTTGCGGGGGCGCATGCCGGTCACCGGCCAGATGCCCTATCAGTGGTACAACACGCCGAACATCCACCTGTGCACGCTGCGCGATTTCGAACAGCTGGCTGGCGAACTGAACCTGCGCATTCTTGAACGCGCCACGTTCAACGAAGGCCACGAGGTCAAGCTGTTTCCCAGCTGGCGCAGCACGCTGGCGGTGTACCGTTTTGCCACGCCCTGACATTCCGACACCGATCCTCCTGACGGCGCGCGGCAACAGGCCCTAAAATGCCGCAAGCCCGCGACGCAACGCCTGTTGCGCCGTGCGGCGCGTTTCAGGAGACCGTCATCACCGCTGTATCCAACGTCTATACCAGCCCCCGCGTAGCCCCCTTGCTGGTCCTGGGCTTTGCCAGCGGACTGCCCTTGGCGCTGACAGGCGGTACCTTGCAGGCCTGGGCCACGGTCGAAAACGTGCCGCTGCAGGAAATTGGTTTCCTCACGCTGGTGGGCACCGCCTACACCCTCAAGTTTCTTTGGGCTCCCTTCGTTGACCGCTATGTGCCGCCGCTGCTCGGCCGGCGGCGCGGCTGGATGCTGGTGACGCAGCTGTTGCTGGCCATCACCATCATGGCAATGGGCGCGCTGTCGCCGTCCAACGCCTTGATGCCGCTGGCTTTGCTGGCGGTGGTGGTCGCTTTCCTGTCCGCCACGCAGGACATCGCGTTCGACGCTTATTGCACTGACGTGCTGCGCAAGGAAGAACGGGGCGCGGGCGCGGCCGTGAAGGTGATGGGCTACCGGCTGGCGATGATCGCCTCCGGCGGGCTGGCGCTGATCCTGGCGGACCAATGGATCGGCTGGGGCTACACCTATGTGCTGATGGGCGCGCTGATGCTGCTGTGCGCGGTGGCCACGCTGCTGGCGCCCGAGCCCGAGCACGTCGCCCACGCGCCCCGTACGCTGGGCGCGGCCATTGGCGAGCCCCTGCACGAGTTCTTCACGCGCCGTGGCGCGCTGGCGATCCTGCTGCTGATCGTGCTGTACAAGCTGGGCGACGCGTTCGCAGGCGCGCTGTCCACCACCTTCCTGATCCGGGGCGCGGGCTTCACGCCTACCGAGGTCGGCACCGTGAACAAGGTGCTGGGCCTGGCGGCCACCATCGTGGGGGCGCTGGCGGGTGGCTCGCTGATGGCTCGCTGGGGCTTGTATCGGTCGCTGATGGCCTTCGGGCTGTTGCAGGCGGTGTCGAACCTGGCGTATTGGCTGATCGCGGTCAGCCCCAAGAACCTGTCGCTGATGGCGGCTGGCGTCGGCATTGAAAACCTGTGTGGCGGACTGGGCACGGCTTCGTTCGTGGGCTTGTTGATGGCGCTGTGCCAGCGCCGGTTTTCGGCGACCCAGTTTGCGTTGCTGTCGGCGCTGTCGGCCGTGGGCCGTACCTATCTGGCGGGGCCGCTGACTCCGCCGCTGGTCGAGCGCCTGGACTGGCCGGGATTTTTCTTGCTGACGGTGCTGATCGCGCTGCCGGGGCTCGTGCTGCTGCATAGGCTGCGCGGCACGATCGACGCGATGGAAAAGCAGGGCGACCAGGCCTGAAGGCAGGCCTCAGCCCATGAAAAAGGCGGCGCACCGGGCGCCGCCTTTTTATTGTCGACCCGCGCGCGGCGTCAGTCTTCGTCGTGCAGGCGGACGATCAGCACGTCGCTGGGCAACGATTCCAGCAGGCGTTCGGCCACGCTGCCGATGGCGGTGCGCAGGATGCCCGTGCGGCCATGCGTGCCGGTCACGACCAGGTCCGAGCGGTGGTGGAAGGAATATTCCGACAAGACCGTCTCCGGCTGGCCCGCTTCCAGCACCACCTTGGGCGGCGTCAGCCCCGCCAGTTCCGGCGTACTGGCCGTGAACTCGCGCGCGCTTTGCTCGGCTTCCTGGTGAAAGCTGCGCGAGACGGCGTCTTCGGGGGTGTGCTTGCCCTGGAACGGCACGTCATACGCGTGGAACAGCGTCAGGTTGGCGTTGGGCACCAGTTGCAGCGCCGCGCGCAACGCATGGCGCGAGCCGTCGGAGAAGTCAGTGGCGACCAGCACGTCGCGGTACGGCCGACGCGGCCGGGTCTTGACCACCAGCACGGGCTGGCGTGCCTGGCGCACCAGCTTTTCGACGGTGGTGCCCAACAGCAGCCGACCCAGCGTTTCGTCGCGAGCGGTGCCGGTGACGATCAGCGAGCAGCCAAAGCTGTCGGCCGTTTCCGTGATGTGCGCCAGCGGATCGCCCGACACCACTACCACTTCGGTCGGCACATCGGCGGCGGCCAGGTCTTCCGCCAGCTCGCGCTCTGCCAGGGCCTTGTGGTCGCTGGACAGCCGCCGCCAGACCGGGGTGGTCAGGCGCGCCGAGTTGGCATGGTTTTCCATGACGTGCAACACGATCAGTTTGGTGCCCAGTTCTTTCGTCAACTGCAAGGCACGGTCCAGGGCGCGATCGCCACGCGCGCTCAGGTCCGTGGCCAACAGGATGGGGCCGATTTGCTGTGTCATACGTTATCTCCCGGTTGTAGCCAGAGTGGCGACTCCCGCGTCCGCCAGCCTGGCAGGTACCTCCCTTGCGGGGGCAATGCCCCATTGTCTCGCCGCGACGCGGACTGGGGATTGATCGATATCAACGCACGGACCAGCGTAAGCGATGAGGTCGGGCGCCGCAATGGCCGCTTGCGCGGGGTCAGGCTCAATACAATGGGCGGGTTACATCACCGGCTTTCTTGATTCTTCCCCATGCTTTCTGACATTTCCCCCTTGTTGCTGCACACGTTGTACCTGGTCGCCATCGTGGCCGAGGCGATGACCGCGGCGTTGTCGGCCGGCCGGCGCGACATGGACTGGATGGGGGTGTGCATCATTGCGTGCGTGACGGCGCTGGGCGGCGGTTCGCTGCGCGACGTCTTGCTGGGGCATTACCCGCTTACCTGGGTCATCCACCCGGAGTACCTGTGGATGACCGGCGGCGCGGCGATTCTGACCGCCCTGATCGCGCCGGTGATGCGGCGCCTGCGCAGCCTGTTCCTGTTGGCCGACGCGCTGGGGCTGGTGGCGTTCACCGTGATCGGTTGCCAGGTGGCGCAGATGATGCAGCTGCCGATCACGGTCGTGCTCATCAGCGGCATGATCACCGGGTGCGCGGGCGGGGTGCTGCGCGACGTGCTCTGCAACGAGGTGCCGCTGCTGTTTCGCAAGGAGCTTTACGCCAGCGTGTCCGTGGTGACCGGGGCCTTGTATCTGGGCGGGCAGTCGTTGGGGCTGTCGGCCAACGCGGCCGTGCCGCTGGCGCTGGCGGCGGGCCTGGCCCTGCGCCTGCTGGCATTGCGCTTTAACTGGCAAATGCCCAAGTTCGTGTATCGCGACGACTGGGACTGAGCCAGCCGCAGTGCTCGCCGCAGTGCGTGCCGTTCCGCCTGCCGGGGGGCCACACCGGGGCTCTGCAACAATTTTCTTATTTGTGTTTCAATAAATTTCTAGTATCTTTCGGTCTCTCAACACATGCCTCGGGCAGTCAAGGGGAGCCGATTGGACGTAAAAGCGCCCGCCACGATTCCGTATTTTCTTCAGGAACAGATTCGTGAATTGATAGTGGACGGCACTATCCGGCCCGGTCAGCCCTTGCGTGAGCAAGAGCTGGAGCAGCGATTCGGCACCAGCCGCAGCCCCATCCGCGAAGCCTTGCGGCTGCTGGAATTGGGCGGCCTGGTCACGCATATCCAACGCAAGGGCTTTCGGGCCACGCTCTATACCGAAACGCAAATCCGCCATCTGTACCAGCTGCGCGCCGAGCTTGAGGCCTATTGCCTGCGGCAATTGGCCGACATGGACGACCTGGCGCCGCTGGTGGCCGAGTTGCGCAGCTACGACGAGGCCATCGCCGCATCGATGGCAAAGCAAGACGCGCGCGCCTGCATCGCCGCCGCGCGCGAGTTCTATCTGGCTTGCGCCCGCTACACCGGCAACACGCCGCTGACCAGCATGTTGAGCAAGCTTTACGAACAGGTCGAGCCGCTGCGATTCCTGCTGGCCCGCCGCTCGATGGAAAACCACACCATCCAGTCATACACCCACGGCATTACGCTGGCGCTGGCCAACCGCGATGTGGACCGCGCGGCCCAGCTGACGCGAACCTATGTGCACGAAGTGCTGCCCAGCATTATCGAGGCGTATCTCGAAGCCGCCGAACAGGCCGCGCAAGAGGCAAACCCGCGTTACCGCAGCGCGTAAACCGGCGGGTCACGCCGGTTGCGCGCGGTCGGCGGGATTACTTGGCGAACAGCGAATCCATGTTCTTGAACGCCTTGAATTCCAGGGCGTTGCCCGACGGATCCAGGAAGAACATCGTGGCTTGTTCGCCGACTTCGCCCTTGAAGCGGATGTAGGGCTCGATGACGAATTCCGTGCCCGCGTCGATCAGGCGCTTGGACATGGCTTCCCACTGTTCCATCGACAACACCGCACCGAAATGGCGGACCGGCACGTTGTGCGAGTCCACGGCGCTGGTCGCGTTGTGGCCGCATTCGCTGGGGGCCAGGTGGGCAACGATCTGGTGGCCGTAAAAGTTGAAGTCGATCCATTCGGGCGAGCTACGGCCCTCCGGACAGCCCAGCTTTTCGCCGTAGAAGGCGCGGGCTTCGGCCAGGTCGCGGACCGGAAAGGCCAAGTGGAACGGCGGCAGGTTGGTTTGGGCGGTCATGAAAACTCCGGGTCATTCAAAAAGGTCGGACTGCGGATCCCCGCAGGGTGCAGCGTGCTGTATTTAGCACCAGCGCCTAGTTTAGGGATTGTTTTTTTGATTGAAAAACGATATTTTTTGTGCCTTAGACCCAAAAAAATTGATTGTTCGTGATCAAAGAATTCAAGACCTTCATTGCCGTGGCCCGGGATGGCACTTTCACCGGCGCCGGCGCGCACCTGGGTTTGACGCAGTCCGCCGTCAGCGCCCAGATCAAGCGGCTGGAGGAATATCTGGGGGTGGCGCTATTTGACCGGGGCGCGCGCGCGGCGGTGCTGAACGCCCATGGCCGCGAGATGCTGCCGCAGGCCGAAGAACTGGTGGCCATGGCCGAGCGCCTGGTCACCACGGCCGGGGCGGGACACGTGAGCGGGTCATTGCGCATCGGCGCCATCGCCTCGGTGCAGCACGATTTGCTGGTGGACGCGCTGGGCCGCTTTCGCGCGGTGTATCCCGACGTGCGGGTGCGCATCGTGCCCGGCGTTTCGCTGTCCCTGCTGGGTCAGGTGGACGCGGGCGAAGTGGACATGGCGGTGCTGATCCGCCCGCCCTTCGCGTTGCCGCCCGAGCTGGGTTGGCAGCGCCTGCTGAGCGAACCCGTGGTGCTGGCCATGCCCGAGGCCATGCCGCTGGCGCCGTGGCGCGATGTGCTGGCCACGCAGCCTTTCATCCGCTACGACCGGGCGTCGTTCGGCGGGCGCGTGGTGGATATCTTTCTGAAGAAACACCGCATCAATGTGCACGAGGCCGTCGAACTGGACGAGATTGACGCCATCGCCAACCTGGTGCGGCACGGCCTGGGCGTGGCGCTATTGCCGCAATTGCGCGGCCTGGATCTGACGGGCTTGCGGCTGGTGCCGCTGGAGGAACATGCGTTTCACCGGGACATCGGCATCATCGGCCGCCTGCCTTTCGACAGCGGCAGCGTGCGCGAGAAAATGGCGGAATGCCTGGTGGCGGCCGCGCAGACCCAAATACAGCCACCGCCACGATCCTGAGCGCGCAATAAAAAAGCGCGTGGCCCGATCCGCGTGCTTTGCGGACCGGGCCACGCGCCTGTCGGCCTTTACAGCCGGTCGCAGCGGACCGTGATGGGGTGGCTGCGCAGCGTCGTCATGACGATGTCATCCACCTGGCCTTCCACGTCGGTGATCACGTAGCCGATCTGACCCTTGGTTTGCAGCGTCTGGCTGACGATGTTCAGCCCGTGTTGCGCCATCAGGTTGTCCAGCGTGCCCAACGCGCCCGGCGCGTTGCGGTGCACGTGCAGGATGCGGGTGGCGCCGGCCGGTTCCAGGTACGGCAGTTCGGGGAAGTTGACCGCGCCCTTGGTGGTGCCGGCTTGCAGGAAACGCACCAGTTTTTCAGCCACTTCGCGGCCGATGTTCTCTTGCGATTCCTGCGTGCTGCCGCCGATGTGCGGGGTCAGGATGACGTTGGGCATGCCGATCAGCGGGCTGGCCAAGGGCTCGTCCGCGCTCTTGGGTTCGGTCGGGAACACGTCCAGCGCCGCCCCGGCCAGATGGCCGGACTTCAGCGCCGCGTGCAGCGCATCGATGTCCACCACGGCGCCGCGCGAGGCGTTGATCAGGATGGACCCGCGACGCATGCGCGCGATGGTTTCCGCGTTCATGATGTTCTCGGTCGACTTGCCGCCCGGCACATGCAGCGTGACGACGTCAGCCTGTTCCAGCAGCTCGTTCAGCGTGCCGGCGGGGCGCGCGTTGCCCAGCGGCAGCTTGGCTTCGACGTCGTGATAGACGACGCGCATGCCCAGGCCTTCGGCCAGCGTGCTGATCTGCGAGCCGATGTTGCCGTAGCCCACGATGCCCAGCGTCTTGCCACGGGTTTCAAAGGCGCCCGCGGCGCTCTTGTCCCAATGGCCCAGATGCACGCGGGCATTCTTTTCGGGGATACGGCGCAGCAGCAAAATGGCTTCGCCCAGCACCAGCTCGGCAACCGAGCGGGTGTTGGAAAACGGCGCGTTGAACACCGGGATGCCGCGCTGCATGGCCGCGTCCAGGTCGACCTGGTTGGTGCCGATGCAAAAGCAGCCCACCACGCGCAGGTCGGGGCTGGACAGCAAGGCGGCATCCAGGTGCGTGCGAGAACGGATCCCCGCCACCTGCGCGCCGCGCAGGGCGTCGTGCAGCTGCGACGCCGGCAATGCGGCGGCGTGCGTGACGATATCGGTGTAGCCGGCGGCTTCGAAGACCGCGCGGGCGCTCGGATGGATGTTCTCGAACAGGACGATTTTTGCCATGACTGCCAGGGGTGGTGAGAAGTACGAGTTATTTATTGTGGCGCATTTTTGCTGCACTGCAAGGAGTAGCCATTGAGGCGGTGTGGATGAATTGTTTCAACGGTAGGCCTCGTACACCCGCGCGCCGCCTTGCTTGTCCACCAGCAGCACGTCGTGCGGCGTCTTTCGGCCGCCGTATTCGGGGCC
This sequence comes from Achromobacter sp. 1L-A-4-B-C2, assembly GCF_057291955.1. Taxonomy (NCBI): domain Bacteria; kingdom Pseudomonadati; phylum Pseudomonadota; class Betaproteobacteria; order Burkholderiales; family Alcaligenaceae; genus Achromobacter; species Achromobacter sp. 1L-A-4-B-C2. The sequence continues at coordinate 263,893 of NZ_JBXAWP010000004.1, read as the reverse complement.
GTCCATGCCGGGCGATCCCAGCGGCATGCCGGGGGCGGCCAAGCCGGCTGCGTCGGGCTTTTCCAGCAGCAGGCGGCGCACGTCGCGTGCCGGCACATGGCCTTCGACCGCATAGCCGTCGACCATCGCGGTGTGGCACGACCCGTAGTCAGCCATGCCCGCGTTGCGGCGGATGGGGCCGGTGTCCTGCACATCGTGTGTGGTGACGGTGAAGCCGTTATCGCGCATGTGCTTGACCCAGTCTTCGCAACAGCCGCAGGTGGGCGTCTTCCAGACCTCGACCTTGACGGGGCCTTGGGCCATGACGAAGGTCGGCGCGCACAGCGCGGCGGCAAGAACCAGGCGGGTCAGGCGGGAAACGTTCATGATGCTCCGATCGGGAAGAGAAATGAAAAATAGGCGCCGTGAGCATCACGCTGGCCGTCACCGTGACCGTGGCCGTGACAGTGACTGTGATGGTGCCGGCAGCGGCGTCGATGCGGCCACGGCGGTCAAAACCAGAATCGCACGCCGGCCATCAGCGCAGTCTGCGATCGGCTGGCGCCTGCGTCGGACGCGTAGCGCGCTGTCTGGCCGAACTTCCGGTCAAAGGCTACGCCGATATACGGGGCGAATTCGCGTGTGACTTCGTAGCGTAGCCGGAACGACAGCGAGCCTTCGGACAGCCCCGAACCGATGCCGCGCGCGGGGTCGGACTTGCCGTACAGGCTGGCTTCGAGTTCGGGCGTGAAGATCAGCCGTTGCGTCAACAACAGGTCGTACTCCGCTTTTAGCGCCAGTGCCGTGCGACCCGACGCGCCCACGTAGGCGGTGGTTTCCAGTTCGATGTTGTAGGGCAGCACGCCTTCGATGCCGATGGCGGCCCAATTGCGCTTGGGGCCGGTGCCGATGTCTCGGCGCGCGCCCAGTTGCAGGTCCCAGAACGGCGAGACGGCGTGGCTCCAGAACGCTTCGACTTTACCGTCCGAGCCCTCGCCGTTCTCGCGTTCGCCTTCCGATTTGACCAGCAGCCGGTCGGTGGCCGTGCCGAACCAGAAGCGCCCGTCCCATTGCAGCGCGTTCTGGCCATCGCGGTTGCGTGACACGCCGAATTTGTCGAACAGCACCTGCCAGGCCGGCATGTCGTCCATCATGTGCGGGTGTATGCCGTAGCTGTCGTAGCCGCGTTCGGCCGCCCCAGCGGGGGCCGCCCCGTCGGTGGCCGCCCCATCGCTGGCAGGCAGGCTGCCCACGGGCGGCGCGGCGGGGGCCGTCGGGGCGGCTTGGGGGGTGCCGTCGTGCCCCATGTCGCCATGGTCCATGTTGCCGTGATCCGTTGCGGCGGGGGCGGGCGCTTGCGCCGCGCCGTGATCCATGCCGGAATGATCCATCGCGCCATGATCGACATCGGCGGATCGGGCCGAGGCGACCGTCGTGGCCAGCGTTATCGACAGGGCGCACAGGCCCATCAGGGAGGTAAGGGGTCTCATCATTTACTCCACCACGACCGCTCTGAACATGCCGGCCTCCATGTGATACAGCAGGTGGCAGTGATACGCCCAGAGTCCGCGCGCGTCGGCGCTGACGCGGTAGCTCAGGCGCTGCGCCGGGTTCAGCGTGATGGTGTGCTTGCGCACCTGGAACGCGCCGTCGGGCGATTCCAGGTCGCTCCACAGGCCGTGCAGATGGATGGGGTGCGTCATCATCGTGTCGTTGACCAGCACGAAGCGCACGCGTTCGCCGTAGCGCAGCAAGATGGGTTTGGCGTCCGAAAACTTCACGCCGTTGAACGACCACATGTAGCGTTCCATGTTGCCCGTCAGGTGCAATTCGATTTCGCGCGACGGCGCGCGGTTGTCCTCGGGAGGATGCACCGAGTGCAGGTCCGCGTAGGTCAGCACGCGGCGGCCGTTGTCGCGCAAGCCCACGCCAGGGTCGTCCAGGCGCGTGGATACGACGTCCGGCAACATGGAATTGCCCACGCCGCGCTCCGTCGGGTACGGGTGTTTGACCTGCACCATGCCACCTTGCGCGGATGGCGTGGCTGGCATGGCATGCGTGGCGTCCGTGGCTTCCGTGGGGTGCTTGGCGTGCGCGTCGCCGTGATCCATGGCGCCGTGGCCCGACGCACCGGTGTCAGCGGGCACATCACCCGGCGCGCCATGCGCCATGCCCATGTCCATCATGCCCAGCCATTGCACGCGGTCCAATTCCGGCACCTCGGCCTGCATGCCGGCACGCGGCGCCAGCGTGGCGCGCGCATAGCCCGAGCGGTCCATGGCTTGCGAGAATATCGTGTAGGCCCGCGCGTCCTTCGGTTCCACGATCACGTCATACGTTTCGGCCACCCCGATGCGAAATTCTTCGATGTCCACCGGCCGCACGTCCTGCCCGTCGGCGGCCACCACCGTCATCTTCAAGCCGGGAATGCGCACATCGAAGTACGTCATTGCCGATCCATTGATGAAGCGCAGCCGGATGCGTTCGCCCGGCTTGAACAGGCCCGTCCAGTTACCGGCGGGCGTCGCGCCGTTGGTCAGGAACGTGTAGGTGGCGCCCGACACGTCGGCCAGGTCCGTGGGGTTCATGCGCATCTGTTCCCACATCAGGCGCTCGGACAACGCGGGACCCCAGCCCCGGCTTTGCGCGTCGGCGGACAAACTCTGCACGCTGGGCTGGATGCCGTTGTAGTAGTCGGGCATCACGCGCAGCTTATTGAAGACGCGCATGGGATCTTCGTCCGTCCAGTCCGACAACAGCACCGTGTAATCGCGGTCCGCGGCGATGGCGGGCGGATGGTGAGGGTCGATGACAATCGCGCCGTACAAGCCGGTCTGTTCCTGAAAGCCCGAGTGGCTGTGATACCAGTACGTGCCGCTTTGGCGCACGGGAAACCGGTAGGTGAAAGTCTGGCCGGGGTCGATGCCGCCAAAGCTCAGGCCGGGTACGCCGTCCATGTCCGACGGCAGCAGAATGCCGTGCCAGTGGATCGACGTCTGTTCACGCAGCCGGTTGGTCACATGCAGCGTGACGGTGTCGCCTTCGCGCCAGCGCAGAAGCGGCGCGGGCAATTGGCCGTTGACGGTGGTGGCGATGCGGGCCGCGCCGGTGAAGTTCACCGGCGTCTCGCCGATTTCCAGATGGAACTCGGTGCCGCGCAGTTCGGTGGCGGCAGGGCCGGTGGAGGCCGCCAGCGCCGAGCGCCAGGCGCCCAGCGACGCCAAGGCGCCACCGGTGGCAAGGCCCTGTACAAAACGGCGGCGCGAGAGAGCCGCGCGTGGGACGGCGAAGGGCGTGTCGTGGCCGATACGCGGCATAGCGTCTTTCACAAGAATCCTTGATGGAATGACCGTGATGACACTGTAGGAAGGCGGCGGTGACCCGATCCTGTCGCGTAGATTACGTTTTTGTAATGTTCGACGTCCCGCCCGGCGGATACTGCTACGCCACGTCGTGCGGGAAATCGGACCGGAAGGCCCCCGGTCCACGCAGCGTGATGCCCACCACCGTGCCGTTGGCGTCCGACGTTGCGTCGACGTCGCCGCCGTGCATGCGGGCGATGGCGCGCACGATGGCCAAGCCCAACCCGTGGCCTTCGCTGCGCGGGGCGCGGCTTTGGCCCGACCGGAAGAACCGGTCGAAGATGCGGGGCAGGTCGGCGGCAGGAATCGGGGCGCCGGGGTTGCACACTTCGACCCTCGCGCCGCCCGGCACGGCCGAGCACAACACCACGATGTCCCGGCCGGCCGGTGTGGCTTTGATCGCGTTGGCGATCAGGTTGGCCAGCGCGCGGCGCACCAGCCCGGCGTTGGCCACCACCTTGGCATCGCCCTCGCAGCGCAGATGCACGCCTTGCTCTTCCAACATCGCTTCGTAATAGTCCGCCACGCGGCGCGCCTCGGCGGCCAGCGATACCGGCGCCAGATCGGCGGCCAGTTCGCCACGGTCGGCGCGGGCCAGAAACAGCATGTCGTTGACCAGCGTTTTCAGGTCTTCCAGTTCTTCCAGGTTGGATGCCAGCGCGTCGCGCAGTTCGGCGGCATCGCGTGGCGAGGACAGCATGACCTGGGTGCCGTTGATGAGCGTGGCCAGCGGCGTACGCAACTCATGCGCCACGTCGGCGTTAAAGCCTTCCATCTGCTGGTAGGCCGCTTGCAGCCGCTCCAGCGTGCGGTTGAACGATATGACCAGCTCATGCAGTTCGCGGTCGGTGTCGGCCAGCGGCAGCCGATGCGCCAGGTTGTCGGGCTGGATGCGCGCGGCCTGCTCGGACAGGCGTCGGGTGGGCGCCATGCTGCGGCGCACCGCCCAGGCCGCCAGCACGACCGTCGCGCCGACCCACAGCGCGCAGATCAGCACCAACGCGGTGCCGTAGGCATACAAAAATTGCCCGCTGGTGCGGGTGCTGACGGCCACCGTCAGGTGGGCGCCGGGCAGGATGCGGTCGTTCATGGCCACGCGCAGGCCACGCATGCGGCCGCCGTCGGCGCTTTGCAGCACCACCTGCCGGCCGTCCACCGTTTCCAGCGTGTCGGGCGGCGGCCCGCCGTAGACGGCATGGCCTTGCGCGTCCACGATCCAGATGCCCAGCTGGCCCTGCCCGGCGCGCATCTCGTCGAAGGTGGCGGCCAGGTCGTGCAGGCCGCTGGCGCTGTTCTGCATGTCGATCAGGTGGTCGATCAGTTCAAGCTTGCCGCTGACCTCGGTAATTTCCTGGCGTTCCACTTCACGCTTCAACGCCCAGAACAAGGTCGCGCCCGCCAGGCTGGAAACCAGCAACGCGATGGCGCCCAGCAGCAGCGTCAGTCGCGCCTGCATGGAGCGGATGCGGGGCGGGCGAGAGCGGGGCGGCTTCATGGGGGTGGCGTCATGCGGGCAGCGTTATCGGGCTAGCGACATGGGGCTAACGACATGGGGCAGCGACATGGGGCAGCGACATGGGGCAGCGACATGGGGCAGCGACATGGGGCAGCGACATGGGAGCAGCGACATGGAGGCAGCTTCATCGGCGCGGCCACTGGGCAGCCCGCGTCATGCCGGCAGCGGCGGGTGGCGCGATTCCAGCACGTAGCCCATGCCGCGCACCGTGTGCAGCAGCTTGGTGTCGTACGGGTCGTCCAGCTTGCCGCGCAGGCGGCGCACCGCGACGTCGATCACGTTGGTATCGCTGTCGAAATTCATGTCCCACACCTGTTCGGCCAGCGTGGTGCGCGACAGCACCTGGCCCTGGCGGCGCAGCAGCAGCGCCAGCAGGCTGAATTCCTTGGCGGTCAGGTCCAGCCGGCGGCCGCCGCGTTGGGCGCGGCGGCTGGCCAGGTCCAGCTCCAGGTCGGCCAGCCGCAGCAGCGTGGGTTCTTGCGCGCGGCCGCGGCGCAGCAGCGCCTGCACACGCGCCAGCAGTTCAGAAAAAGCAAAGGGCTTGACCAGGTAATCGTCGGCGCCGCCTTCCAGGCCGCGCACGCGGTCTTCCACCGCATCGCGTGCGGTCAGCATCAGGATGGGGGTGTTTTTGCGAACCCGCACGGCCGCCAGAATGCCGAAGCCGTCCACGCCGGGCAGCATCACGTCCAGCACGATCAGGTCGTAGTCGCCTTCCAGCGCCAGATGCAGTCCGTCCACGCCAGTGCGCGCCAGGTCCACGACATGGCTCTGCTCCGACAAGCCCTTCTTCAGGTAGTCGGCCAGCTTGGGTTCGTCTTCGATGACCAGGATGCGCATGGCCGGGAATTTACCACCCGCGCCCCACCCGCGCGGCGCCCGCGCGGGGCCGATAGGCCGGGCGCTGGCCGTGGCGCTGGGGAAGACGGGGGCGATCCGGCGCCCGCCGTGCGCGTCTACGCCGGGTCGTCAGCCCGGCGTCGGCAACGCGCCTTCTATGCCGCTTCGCCGATCGCGATGCGCTCCGGCGGAAAACGCAGGGCGAACACGCTGCCCTTGCCCGGTTCGCTGGTGATCAGCAGTTCGGCGTCGTGGCGCATGGCGATGTGCTTGGTGATCGCCAGCCCCAGGCCGGTGCCGCCCACCGCGCGCGAACGCCCGCGGTCCACGCGATAGAACCGTTCGGTCAGTCGGGGCAGGTGGCGGGCCGGGATGCCGATACCGGTGTCCTGCACGCTGTAGCGCGCGCCGCCATCGGCCTCGCGTTCCCAGCGTACGGTGATCGTGCCGCCGTCCGGCGTGTAGCGCACCGCGTTGGTCAGCAGGTTCGATAGCGCCGAGGTCAGTTCGGTTTCCGCGCCCAGCACGTCCAGCGTGTCGTCGATATGCCATTCCAGCACATGGCGGCCGCCCGACAGCGCCTCGATCTGCTGGCGCGCCTTTTGCAGCAGCGCGCCCATGTTGATGGCGCGCGGGTCGCTGCCCGGCGACGATTCCAGCGTGGACAAGGTCAGCAGGTCTTCCACGATGGCCTGCATGCGCTGCGCTTGCTCATGCATCATGTCGATGTACTGCGCGCGCTGTTCTTCGGGCAGCGCGTCAGCCGGCATGTCGCGCAGCGTTTCCAGAAAGCCGGCCAGCACGGTCAGCGGCGTGCGCAGCTCGTGCGACACGTTGGCCACGAAATCGCGGCGCGTCGTTTCCAGGCGCTCGATCTGCGTGACGTCGCGGGTAATAAGCAGCCGCTGATTGCTGGCGTAGGCGGTCAGCTGCATCATCATCAGCCGTTCCTGGCCTTGCTGGCCCAGGCGCACCAGGATGGGCTCTGGCCAGGCCGGGCGATGCGCGTATTCCACGAACTCGGGCGCGCGCAGCAGGTTCAGCAGGTTGTGGCCACGATCGGCCGGCAGCCGCAACCCCAGATGCTGGCGCGCCATGCGGTTGCACCAGTCAATCTGAAAGTCTTCATTCAGCGTGACCGCGCCGTCCGGCAAGGCCTGGGCGGCGGCCAGCATGCCTTGCATGGTGTCGCGGGTTTCGGCCAGTTCCCTGGCGCGAGCGCGGGTATAGCGGTAAAGGGGAGCAAGGATGTCGTCCCATGGCCCGACGGAAGCGGGAGGAGAGGTGTCCGGGTGATTGGCCCAGTGGGATACCAGCGTCAGGCGCCAACTGCGCCAGAGCAACATGGAGGTCAGCGCGGCGCAAAACACCAGCCAGCCCCAAGGATCTCCTATGAGCCATTGCGCCAGTAATGCAATCACCGCCCACAGGGCGACCAGGAAAAGTGTGCGCAGCCAGATCATCGTGCGGCAGTTTTACCGCGTGGGCAGCTGTGCCGTAAACCGGTAACCGCTGCCGCGCACCGTTTCGACGTGCGCGTCGTGGCCGCTGGGTTCCAGCGCCTTGCGCAGGCGGCGAATGTGGACGTCAACCGTGCGTTCTTCAACGAACACGTGGTCGCCCCAGACCTGGTCCAGCAGTTGCGAGCGCGAGAACACGCGTTCCGGGTGCGTCATGAAAAAGTGCAGCAGGCGGAATTCGGTGGGGCCGATCTGTAGCGACTGGCTGTTGCCCGACAGGCGGTGCGTGACCGGGTCCAGTTTCAGGCCGCCCACGTCGATGACGTCGTCGGTCAGCTGCGGCGCGCGGCGGCGTAGCACGGCCTTGATGCGGGCCATCAGCTCTTTGGGCGAGAACGGCTTGGTGATGTAGTCGTCGGCGCCGGCTTCCAGGCCGTCGACCTTGTCTTGCTCGGAGCCCTTGGCGGTCAGCATGATGACCGGGACGGCGCGGGTGCGCTCGTCGTTGCGCAGCTTGCGCGCCATCGCCAGGCCGGAAGTGCCGGGCAGCATCCAGTCCAGCAGTATCAAGTCAGGGAGTTCGGCGCGGATAAGGGTCTGGGCCTGGTCGGCGTCGAAGGCGCGCAGCACTTTGTGCCCCGCGAAGGACAGGTTGACGGCGATCAGTTCCTGGATTGCGGGTTCGTCTTCGACGACGAGGATGGTGCTGGACATGGCGAATTTGGCACGCTTCTGAGCGCCGGCGCGGCGCGAACATTGCGATAGTATGGCCGCAATATTTCAGGTATGTGACCGCAGGGCGTCCCGCAGGCAGGTTCTTCGCGCCGCCGCTGGGGGCCGATAGGCTACCATTGCCACGATATATCGGGAATTCACCATGCAAAACCCCTCCGAATCGCAACATTCCGCGCAGGACAACGCCCAGTCCACGCATTTTGGCTTTCAAACGGTGCCTGAAGGCGAAAAGGCCCGCAAGGTTGCCGAAGTCTTCCATTCGGTTGCCCAGCGCTACGACGTCATGAACGATTTCATGTCCGCCGGCCTGCACCGGGTCTGGAAAGCCTTCACCATTGGCCGCGCCGCCATCCGCCCCGGCATGAAGGTGCTGGATATCGCGGGCGGCACGGGCGACCTGGCCAAGGCCTTCGCCAAGCGCGCCGGCCCCACCGGCGAAGTCTGGCTGACCGACATCAACGATTCCATGCTGCGCGTGGGCCGCGACCGCATGACCGACGCGGGCCTGTTGCTGCCCACCGCCGTCTGCGACGCCGAGCGCCTGCCGTTTCCCACCGGTTATTTCGACCGCGTCAGCGTGGCCTTCGGCCTGCGCAACATGACGCATAAAGACCGCGCGCTGGCTGAAATGGCCCGCGTGCTCAAGCCGGGCGGCAAGCTGCTGGTGCTGGAATTCTCGCGCGTGGCCAAGCCCTTGGCCCCCGCCTATGACTGGTACTCCTTCAATGTGCTGCCCTGGCTGGGCAAGAAGGTCGCCAAGGACGAGGCCAGCTACCGCTACCTGGCCGAATCCATCCGCATGCATCCCGACCAGGAAACCCTGGCCGACATGCTGCGCAGCGCCGGGCTGGAACGGGTGCAGTACTTCAACCTGACCGCCGGCATCGCCGCCCTGCACGAGGGCGTGCGCCTGGGCTGAGCCCGGCGTGTCCATCGGATGATTTGTCCCCCCACGGGGAACTTGTGGGGCGGCATCTTGTCCGTTATTCTTACGACATTCAGATTACTGTAAGAAAAGTCGCGAATAGGTCCCGCTGTCCGTGGGACTCCTTGCTGCTCGGGGCAGCGGGGGCGCGAGTACGAGGGAGCTAACTCTATGACCAAATTCTGTCTTTCGCGGTTTGTCGCCGCAGCGCTCATCGCCGTTTCCGGCGCGGCGTTGGTGACGGCATCGTTTGATGCCGAAGCCCGTCGTGCGGGTGGCGGCAGCAGCGTCGGCCGCCAATCCTCCAATGTGACCCAGCAGCGCCAGGCCACCACGCCGCCGGCCGCCGCCAACAACACGGCCGGCGCCACCGCCGCCCCGGCAGCCGCCGGTGCAGCCACGGCCGGTGCCGCGGGCGCCGCCGCCAAGAGCGGCGCGTCGCGCTGGCTTGGCCCCATCGCCGGCATCGCCGCCGGCCTGGGTATCGCCGCCTTGTTGTCCAGCATGGGCCTGTCGGGCGCGTTCGCCGAATTCCTCGGTTCCGCGCTGCTGATCGCCGCTGTCGTGTTCGCCGTCATGTTCATCATCCGCCGCCTGCGTGGCGCGGGTCCGCGTACGGCAACGCAAGGCGCGTTCAATGGCGCCAACAACGCACCCGGCCAGCAACAGCAGCCGATGTGGCGTGAAGCGCTCAAGCCGACCGCCGCCGCCGCTCCGGCCGCTGCCGCTGCCGCCCCGGTGGCGCCTCCGGCCGTGCTGCCCAAGGCCGGCGAGGACAACAACTGGTTCGTGCCGGGTGATTTCGACACGCCCGCTTTCCTGAAGCAGGCCAAGGAGCAGTTCGTGCGCATCCAGGCCGTGTGGGACAGCGGCAGCACCGATGGCCTGCGCGACTTCCTGACCGATGACCTGATCACCGAGCTCAAGCCGCAACTGGCCGAGCGCGGCGCAGCGCCCAACAAGACCGAAGTGGTCTTGCTGAACGCCGAAATGCTGGGTATCGAAACCGTGTCCGACGGCCACCTGGCCAGCGTGCGCTTCTCCGGCATGCTGCGCGAGGCCCCGGGCGCCGAAGCCTTCCGCTTCGAAGAAGTCTGGAACCTGTTCAAGCCCGCCAATGGCGGCTGGCTCTTGGCCGGCATTCAACAGATCCCCGTGGATCTGGCCAGCTAAACGCTGTTTGATCGGGGCTGACTCTGTCCTCCGTTGCCGGATGCCCCAGGGCATCCACTCGAACCGGCCCTAGAAGGGCCGGTTTTTCCTTGTCCCGTTGTACTAAACGCGGTCCCATCTAACCCGTTACACTCCCGATTTAGCCACTAATTGCGGCAAGCCCTGCCCCGGGGTGTTGCACACCGTCATGCTGCCTTTTTCCTTCTTGCCCACGCCCTCTCGAATGGCTGTCAGTGCGCTCAACGCCCTGTTGAGGCGCGAAGAATGGGCGCGCGAGCGCCTGGCGCGGCACGCCGGCAAGACGGTGCGTTTTGCGCTGGGTGGCTTCACGCTGGGCCTGACGATCGATAGCGAAGGCCTGGCGTCCCAGGCCGACCCCGCCGTGGTGCCGGATGTGACGCTGACGGTGGCGCCTGAAAAGCTGCCCCTGCCGCGTTTGGGCGCTGACCGTGAAACGCCCGATTTCGCGCAGGCCACGCATATTTCGGGCGACGCCGCGCTGGCCCAGGTCGTAGCCGACCTTGCCAAGCAGCTGCGCTTCGATCCCGAAGACGCCCTGGCCCGCGTGGTGGGCGATATCGCCGCACTGCGCATCGTCGGCGGCGCCCGCTCGGCGGCCGATGGCGCGCGTCACGCCGGCAAGCGCCTGGCGGAAAACGTGTCTGAATACCTGGCTGAAGAAAGCGGCGTACTGGTGGGCCGCCCGGCGCTGGAGCAATGGCGCCTGGATCTGGCCGAGCTCACCGCCAGCACCGACGCGTTGGCGCGTTCGGCCACCGCCCTGCAAACCCGTCTGGCGTCCGCCAGTGCAAAGCGGGGCGCCTGATATATGTTTCCCCTGCTGCGCCTTATTCGCATCATCGTCGTATCGCTGCGTTATGGCCTGGACGAACTGGTCCTGTCCAGCCTGAATCATCCGCTGGCCACCTGCCTGCTGCGCGTCATCCGCCTGGGCACCCGCCCGCGCCAGCCGCGTGGGCAACGCCTGCGCCTGGCGCTGGAATCCCTGGGCCCCATCTTCGTCAAGTTTGGCCAGGTGCTGTCCACGCGCCGCGACCTGATCCCGGCGGATATCGCCAACGAACTGGCCTTGCTGCAAGACCGCGTGCCGCCGTTCCCGTCCGCGCAGGCCGCGGCCTGCATCGAGGCCGCGCTGGGCGCGCCGCCTGAAAAGCTGTTCGCGCAGTTCGACGTGGACCCGGTCGCGTCCGCCTCCATCGCCCAGGTGCACTTTGCCGTGCTGCACGACGGCCGCGAAGTCGCCGTGAAAGTGCTGCGCCCGGGCATGCTGGGCATCATCGAAAAAGACCTGTCGCTGCTCAAGATCGTGGCGCGCATCATCGAGCGCCTGGGCGCCGATGGCCGCCGCCTGAAGCCGCGCGAAGTCGTGGCCGAATTCGACAAGTACCTGCACGACGAGCTGGACCTGGTGCGCGAAGCGTCCAATTGCAGCCAGCTGCGCCGCAATTTCGGCCCGGAATCGGGCCGCGGCGACATGCTGATCGTGCCTGAAGTGATCTGGGAATACACGGCGTCCACCGTGTTCACCATGCAGCGCATGTACGGCATGCCGGTGGGCCAGGTGGAACGCATGCGCGAGGCCGGGATCGACATCCCGACCCTGGCGCGCACCGGCGTGGAAATCTTCTTCACGCAGGTCTTCACCGACGGCTTTTTCCACGCCGACATGCACCCGGGCAACATCTACGTGTCGGATCGCCCCGACACGCTGGGTAGCTATATCGCGCTGGACTTCGGCATCGTCGGGTCGTTGTCCGAATTCGACAAGAACTATCTGGCGCAGAATTTCCTGGCCTTCTTCCACCGCGATTACCGCCGCGTGGCGCAGTTGCACATCGAGTCCGGCTGGGTGCCGGCCGACACGCGCGAAGAAGAACTGGAAGGCGCGGTGCGCGCCGTCTGCGAACCGTACTTTGACCGGCCGTTGTCCGAAATATCGCTGGGGCAGGTTCTGCTCCGCCTGTTCCAGACGTCGCGCCGGTTCAATGTCGAGATCCAGCCGCAGCTGGTGCTGCTGCAAAAGACGTTGCTGAACGTCGAGGGATTGGGCCGCCAGCTCGATCCCGACCTGGATCTCTGGAAGACCGCCAAGCCCTATCTGGAACGTTGGATGCGCCAGCGTGTCGGATTCAAGGGGCTGCGTCAAAGCCTGGAAAAAGAAGCCGTGCAGTGGTCGCAAATGCTGCCCGCTTTACCCAGGCTGGTCCATGACCACCTGAGCCGCCCGAACGTCTCGCCCGCGCTGCTGGCCGAGATGATTCACCTGCGGCGCGCCCAGGAACAGAACAACCGGCTGGTTGCAGCGCTGGTTGGGGTGTTGGCTCTTGCGATCGGGGTCGCAATCTGGGCCTTGACCCGATAGGCGGCGCGATGGTCTAGACGAACTCTGTCATGTTTCATTCATGAAACGGTCATCATAGCTTCGCGGGAAACGGCGAAAAATAGCGCTGCGGTGGATGAAAGCAGCGTCACTCGCCGGAAAGACGCGCGCGCCATTCATTAATTTCTATCGCCCCGCAAGCGGGACGAATACAAGGGCAGACCATGCTTTATCCTGAACTCTTCAAGACCATGGAAGCCGTGCGCTGGAACATGGCGCACGACATCCCCTGGGGAGATTTCGATCGCAGCAAGCTCTCTGACGAGCAAGCGCAAACGATCAAAATGAACGCCATCACCGAATGGGCGGCGCTGCCCGCCACGGAGATGTTCCTGCGCGACAACCGCGGGGACAGCGACTTCTGCGCATTCATGTCGGTGTGGTTCTTTGAAGAGCAAAAGCACTCGTTGGTGTTGATCGAATACCTGCGCCGCTTCCGGCCCGACCTGGTGCCCACCGAAGAAGAGCTGCACAACGTGCGCTTTGAATTCGACGCGGCGCCCGAGCTGGAAACGCTGATGCTGCATTTCTGCGGCGAAATCCGCTTGAACCACTGGTATCGTCGCGCTGCCGAATGGCACACCGAGCCGGTCATCAAGGCCATCTACAAGACCGTGGCGCAGGACGAAGCCCGCCATGCCGGCGCGTACCTGCAATACATGCGCCGCGCGCTGCACGACCGTGGCCAGGACACCAGCGAGCAAGCCCGCCTGGCGTTCTCGAAGATCGGCGTGCTGATGGCGTCGGCCGGGCGCACGCAGCAGGCGCTGCACCCGACCAACCTGCACGTCAACAAAGACCTGTTCCCCAACGACACGGTGCAGTCGCGCCTGCCCGAGCCGGGCTGGCTTGAGCACTGGCTGGACACGCAGATCCGCTTTGACGGTATCTGGGAACAGAAGGTGGCCAGCCGCATTCTGCACATCCTGTCCAAGCTGATGGATCGCAGCTTTGAAACGGTGAAGGACCTGAACCGCTACCGCAAGGAAATGACGGCGCTGGTCGTACCGAAGGAAAAGCAGATCATCCTGGGCGGCGCCTGAACGCTAGTTTCGGGCGGTGGGCGCGCGGATATAATCGCCGCATGTCCGCCGCCCGTTTTGAATCCAAAGTCCTGTCCCGCGACGAATGCATCGCCGCCGTTGCCGCCGGCCGCCTGCCCAGGCCGCTGGTATTCACCAACGGAGTCTTCGACATCCTGCATCGTGGCCATGCCACGTATCTGGACCAGGCCGCGCAGTTGGGCGCGACCTTGGTGGTGGCGGTGAACACCGATGAATCGGTGCGCCGCCTGGGCAAGGGCGCCGAGCGCCCGCTGAACCGCATGGAAGACCGCGCCGCGCTGCTGGCCGCGCTGGGCTGCGTGACCGTGGTCACGTCGTTTCACGAAGACACGCCCGAAGCGCTGATCGGCCAGATCAAGCCCGACCTGATCGTCAAGGGCGGCGATTACGACATGGAAACGTTGCCGGAAACGGCCCTGGTCAAAAGCTGGGGTGGTCGCGCCGTGGCCATACCGTTCGAATTCCAGCGGTCCACGACGGCGCTGGTGAAAAAGATCCAGGGCGGCTGAAGCCAAGGGGCGTTGAGCCTATGCAGGGCATGAAAAAAGGCGGCTTGTGCAAGCCGCCTTTTTTGTCCGTAGCCCGTAGCCCGTAGCCCATCCCACCGCATCCAAGCCCGATCCCCAGCCCGATCCCCCGCCTCAGCGCGGTTCCCGCAGCAACCTGTTGATGGCTTCCAGATCCGTTTCCGCCAGGATGCCGCTGGTGGCCTTTAGCCGCAGCCCCGACAGCACCGTGCTGTAGCGGGCCAGCGCCAGATCGCGCTGCGTCGCGTACAACTGCTGCTGCGCATTGAGCACGTCCAGATTGATCCGCACGCCGACTTCGTAGCCGGTGCGGTTGGCCTCGACGGCGGCGCGGCTGGATTTTTCGCCGGCTTCCAGCGCCTGGATGCGGGCCAGTCCGCTGGTGACGCCCGTGTAGTACTGGCGCGCGGCCTGGATGGCCTGGCGGCGCGCGGTTTCGAAGTCGTGGCGGGCCTTTTGTTCCAGCTGCACCTTCTCGGTCACCTGGGACGACACACCGCCACCGGAATACAGCGGAATGGACAGCACCACGCCCACCGTGTTGTCGATGGGCTTGCCCGGCGCCGCGTTGCGCATGATGGCGTCGCTGGCGCTGCCGCTGGTGGCGCGCAGGTTCAGGGTGGGATAGTGGCCGCTCTTGGCGATCTGGATTTCGCGGCCGGCGATGCGGGTCAGCAACTGCGCGCGCAGCACGTCCAGGCTGGACGATTCGGCTTGCGTGCTCCAGTCGTTCACGCGGGCCGGCTGTGGCGACGGCAGTTGCACGCCGTAGGGCAGTTCGGCCAGCGCGCCAGGCGCCGTGCCGATGATCTTGGCCAGTTCGTCGCGGCGCACGTCCAGATCGTTTTGCAGACGCAATTCCTGTGCAACCACCAGGTCGTAGCGCGCCTGCGCTTCATAGGTGTCGGTGACGGTGGAGTTGCCCAACTCGAAATTGCGCTTGGCCGACTCCAGCTGACCCGCCACGGCTGCCTTCTCGGCCTCGGTCGCGGTCAGCGCGTCTTGCGCGTACAGCACGTTGAAATAGGCGTCCGCCACGCGCAGCAGCAGGTCTTGATAGGCCTGCTGCAACTGCACTTCGACATCGGCCACAATCAGCTTGGACTGCTCGTAGTTTTGCCACCGGCCCCAATCGAACAGCGGCTGCGTCAGCGCCAGATCCCAGACGCCACGGCCGCCGCTGTAGGCCACGCCCAGGCCGCGCGTGCTGCGCGTTTCCTGATATGCGCCGCCGGCTTCGGCCGAAATGAGCGGCAGCAGCAGCGAGCGGGCTTGCGGTTCTTTTTCCAGCCCGGCGCGATAGTTGGCGCGGGCGGCGGCATAGGTGGGGTCATTGCCCAGGGCGGCTTGCCAGACCTGGATCAGGTTCTGCGCAAATGCGGGCAACGGGCCGACGCTTGCGGCGGCGGTAAAAACCAGTAAAGCCGTAAGCAATCGGACGCGCATGATTTTCAACGATACGCCGGGCCGCCCCAGGGTGCCCAGGCCCCGACGCGGGGCTGGCACGGGGCGGCGGGGATAGGGTTTAGAACTTGAACTGGGATACCGCGACGCCGCGCAGCGGCTTGATCACGGTTTCAAACAGGTTCACCGTTTCAAAGCTGGCGGCGGTGGTGCGGGTGATGCGACAGGCCGTCATGACGGGGGCTTGGCCCACGATCACGACCAGACGGCCGCCCACGCGCAACTGGTACTTGAGCGCGTCCGGCACGACGGGCACCGAACCCGTGACCAGGATGGCGTCGTATTCAGTCGAGCCCCAGCCGTTGCGGGCGTCGCCGGTTTCGACCTTGACGTTGGTGACGTTGTTCATTTGCAGGTTTTGCTGCGCGAACGTCACCAGGCGGCTGTCGATTTCAACCGAGGTCACCTGTTGGGCCAGATAGCCCAGCAGCGCGGCCTGGTAGCCCGAACCGGTGCCGATTTCCAGCACGCAGTCGGATTTGGTCAATTGCAGGTCTTGCGCCAGACGCGCTTCAACCTTGGGGGCGAGCATGGTCTGGCGGGTGTTGACCGCATTGATTTCAAGCGGGAGTTCCAGGTCGGAAAACGCCAAGGCGCGCAGGGCCGGCGGAACGAATTGTTCGCGGCGCACATCGAACAGCGCTTGCAGCACGTTGGCGTCCAGGACGTCCCACGGGCGGATCTGCTGTTCCACCATATTGAAGCGGGCTTGTTCTACGTCGGGCAGGGTCGAAGCGTTCATGACGGTCAGGAAAAAACAGAGGAATCAGGCGGCCATTGTACCGATTCGTAGCGTCCTGTGACGGCGCTCGGGCCAAGCAGGCGTTTCAGCCCGGGTGACGATGCCTGAAACGACCGCGGCGCTTCGAAAAGCGCCGCGATAATCCGCAACCCCTGCTTGCATGGCGGGGCGCCGGGCCTGCTACCACCAGGCGTGAAAGTGGTGGACCGGCCCGTGGCCCGATCCTACCGACAGCCGTTCGGCGTGGCGGATGGCTTCGGTCAGGTAGGCCTTGGCGCGGCGCGCGGCCTCTGGTACGTCCCCGATTTGGGGCAGCAAGGCCGCCAGCGCGGCCGACAAGGTGCAGCCGGTGCCGTGGGTGTTGGCCGTTTCGATGCGGTGGCCGGGCAGTTCGATCATGCGGTCGCCGTCGTGCAGCAGGTCGATGGTTTCGTTGCCGGGCAGATGGCCGCCCTTGACCAGCACCCAGCGTTCGCCCGAGTGCGCCAGCTTGTTGCGCAGGCGTTCGGCCACGCGCCGCATTTCCTTGACGGTTTCCACCGGCCGCTCTTCCAGCAGCACGCCGGCTTCGGGCAGGTTGGGCGTCAGCATCGTGCACTGCGGCAGCAGCGCCTCGCGCATGGCGCCCACGGCATCGTTCTCCAGCAGCAGGTCGCCGCTTTTGGCCACCATGACCGGGTCCAGCACCACGTGCGCCGGGGTCCACTTGGCCAGCTTTTCGGCCACCATTTCAATCACCGGGTACTGGCCCAGCATGCCGATCTTGACGGCGTCGATGCGCACGTCGGTGAACAGCGTGTCGATCTGCAAGCCCACGAAGGCGGGCGACACGGCCGAAATGCCGGTGACGCCCTGGGTGTTCTGCGCGGTCAGCGCCGCGATGACGGCGCAACCGTACGCGCCCAGCGCGCTCATGGCCTTGACGTCGGCCAGGATGCCGGCGCCGCCGGAGGGGTCGACGCCCGCGATGGTCAACGCGTTGGGAATGGGACGGGCGTTGCCGTCCTGTTGGCGCGAGCTCATTTCTGCGCGCCCGGGCCGCCGGTGATCAGCCCTTCGGTGGGCGAGCTGGGCGCGCCGCTGTACAGCTTCTTGGGCATGCGGCCGGCCAGGAAGGCCTCGCGGCCGGCTTCCACGCCCTTCTTCATGGCGCTGGCCATCAGGATCGGGTCTTGCGCGGCGGCGATGGCGGTGTTCATCAGCACGGCGTCGCAGCCCAGTTCCATGGCGATGGCGGCATCGGACGCAGTGCCCACGCCGGCGTCCACCACGACCGGCACGCGGGCCTGGTCGATGATCAGGCGCAGGTTCCAGGGGTTCAGGATGCCCATGCCCGAGCCGATCAGGGACGCCAACGGCATCACCGCCACGGCGCCCATGTCTTCCAGCATGCGGCACTGGATGGGGTCGTCGGTGCAATAGACCATGACCTTGAAGCCGTCGTCGACCAGGGTCTTGGTGGCCTTCAGGGTTTCCGGCATGTTGGGGAACAGCGTGTGCGGGTCGCCCAGCACTTCCAGCTTGACCAGGTCATGGCCGTCCAGCAGTTCGCGCGCCAGGCGCAGCGTGCGCACGGCGTCGTCGGCGCTGTAGCAGCCGGCCGTGTTGGGCAGCAGCGTGAATTTCGACGGCGGGACGTAGTCCAGCAGGTTCGGTTCACCGGCGTTCTGGCCGATGTTGGTGCGGCGGATGGCAACGGTGACGATTTCCGTGCCGCTGGCATCCAGCGCCGCGCGGGTCTGTTCGAAGTCTTTGTACTTGCCGGTGCCGACAAGCAGGCGCGACGAATAGGCGCGCCCGGCGATGGTGAGAGTGTCTTGTGTGGTCATGGCGGTGTTTCAAAGGGCGGGTGCGCGCAGCGATACCCGCGGGAGGCTGACTGAAAGGCTTTCGAGAATGATAAAGCACGATGTCGCGCCGCATGCGGAAGTCCCTGGGAAGCCGCGTTCCGTTTTTCAAGGATTGCGGCAATTGCCAAGCAGGGATCAGCAAGAAGGGATCGCTAAGAAGGGATTGCCAAGAAGGGATCGCCAAGAAGGGATCAGCAAGAAAGGATCAGCAAGAAAGGATCAGCAAAGAACGGATCAGCAAGGAACGGATCAGCGCAGCCGGTCCAGATCGGCGCAGATGGCCTCGGCCGCGTCGATCAGGCGCGGGCCCGGCCGATACAGCGCGTCGGCATCCACGCCGTACACATGCCCCAGCCGGGCGGCGGGTAGCCCCAGCGCCTGCCACGCGGCCAGGTTGCGGGCGGTGTCTTCAGGCCGGCTCACGCCTGCCAGCACGGCCTCGGGCCGCGCGGCCAGCACGCCTTCCAGGCTGACCTGGGGGGCCACGACGGGCGCCTGGCCAAAGACGTTGACGCCGCCGCAGATGCGTAGCGCGTCGCTGACGATGCTGCTGTCGTTCAGGGTGTAGATCGGGTCCAGCCCGGCCTGGACGAAGACGCGCACCGGGCGGCGCCCAGCGTAGCGCGCGGTCAGGGCGGCCAGGCGCGCGCGCAGTTGCGCGGCGGCCGGTCCGGCTTGCGCCTGGGTGCCGAACAACACGCCCATGCGTTCCACGGCGTCGGGAATGGCGGCCAGCGTCAAGGGGTCGCTGTAGAACACCGGCACGCCCAGCTTGTCCATGACACGTACGACAGGTTGCGCGGCGCTGGGTTGCCAGGCGATCAGCAGGTCGGGGCGGACGGCGGCCACGCGCTCGGCGTCGGGTTGCGTGCCGTCGCCGATCACGGGCACCTGGCGCGCGGCCGGGGGGTAGTCGCTGCCGCGGATGGTGGCGGCAAGATAGTCGCCCGCGCCGGCTGCGAATACCAGTTCGGTCGCATGCGGCGCCAGCGTGATGGCGCGGCGCGCGGGCGCGGCCAGCGCGACGGCGCGGCCCTTGTCGTCCTGCGTGTGGACGGCGGTGCCGGCGGGCGTTGCGGCCGGGGTAGCGGCCGGGGTACTGGCCAAGGGTGCGGACGACGTTGCGGCCGAGAGTACGGCCGACGTTGCGGCCGAGGATGCGGCGGAGGATGCAGCGGAGGATGCGACCGACGTTGCGGCCATGGTCGTCGCCGAAGCCAGCAGGGCGCCCTGGGCCAGCACAAGGCCCAGGGACCCCTTCAGGGACCGCCCCGGGCGGGGGCGGGTCAATGCGCGTGCGAACGTCATGCAAGAGCCGATAAGGTCAGCAAAGAACGCCGACTATATCGGATGTCCGCCATCAATAGCGCAGCGTGAGCGAGGCGTAGAAATTGCGGCCCGGCGCCGGGTACAGGTTGTAGTTGGCAACCGGCCCCAGCATTTCGAACGACGCATTGCCGCCGCGTATGCCGTAGGTGGCGTACTGGCGATCAAAGATGTTGTTCACGCCGATGGCGCCTTCGACGTTGCGCGTGAACTTGTACGCGACCTTCGTGTTGAACAGCACGTAGGCATCCAGTTCCTTGTCGAACTGGTTGGCCTGGTCGTTGTCCATGCGCGACTTGCCCACATACTGCGCCGACACGTTCCACAGGAACGCATCGGTGGGGCGCCACGTCACGCCCGCGTTGGCCAGCCACTTGGGCGCCAGCGGCACGGTCTTGCCGGCCAGGTCCACGCCCGCGTAGTTGCCCGAGCGGAATTGCGCTTCCATCCAGGTCAGGTTGGCGTCCAGCGTGACGCTGCTGGACACGGCGGTGCGGCCTTCCAGTTCGATGCCTTGGCGGCGGGTCGGGTCCAGGTTGGTGTTGGCGCCGGTGCCCGGGCCCCACATGCCGTCGGCCAGCGGGTTGTACTGGATTTCGTTGGTCAGGTCATAGCGGAAGTACGACAGGCGGGCGCTGCTGGCGGCGCCTTGCCACGTCACGCCGATTTCCTTGTCGGTGGACGTTTGCGCGGCCAGCGGGCTTTGCACCGACAGCAGTTCGTCGGCGTTGGGCAGGCGGAAGCTGCGGCCGACCTTGCCGTACAGGCCGAAGCCGGCGGACAGGTCCTGGCGCACGCCCAGCTGCCAGGCGGTCAGGTGGTTGCTGCGATCCGACGGGGTGCCCGAACCGCTCAACACTTCCAGGTCGTCCGACGCGTACTGACGGCGCACGCCGGCCGTGACCGTGGTGCTGTCGGTGGCGCGGAACAGGCCTTCGGCGAACAGGCCGTACTGGTGCTGGCGCGACTGCCACTTGGACGGTTCGAAGTCGTAGTAGGCGTTCTGGTTGGCGGTGGTCTTGGATTCTTGCGCGTCGGCGCCGAACACCAGGCTGTGGCCGCCGTTGATCGGCAGGCGATAGCGCACGCTGGCGATGTTCTCTTCCAGCTTCTGGTCGCGCAGCGTGTCGCCAAAGCCGTCATACGTCAGGCCGTTCAGCTTCTTTTCGCGGGTGGACAGGTCGGCGTACAAGGTGCCCACGCCAATGGCCTGCTCGACTTGCAGGCCGAAGGTGGTGGACGTGGTCTTGACGAAGTCCACATCGTTCTTCGCGCCGCGCGGGTCGTCCTGGAATTCGTTCACGCCGGTCGACGGGCTGATCAGGCGCGGGCCGGGCAACTCCAGCTTTTGCGTGGTGGTGCGGCCGTACAGCCGGATCGAGCCGTTGTCGTGGCGCAGCGTGATGCCGCCGCCGCCACCTTCGCGGCGCTCGCCGCTGTGGTCGCGGTAGCCGTCGGTGTGCAGCGATTGCAGGTAGGCGTCAACGCCCACCTTCTGGTTGTTCATGGCGACGGCCGCGTCGTACTGGCGCAGGCCATAGCTGCCGAACGTGGCGGTGGCGCGGGCGGTGACCGGTTCTTTCGAGAAATCGGACCGGGTGATGATGTTGATCACGCCGCCGGTCGTGCCGCCGCCGTATTGCACCGAACCGCTGCCGCGCACGATTTCAATGCGTTCCACC
This sequence comes from Achromobacter sp. 1L-A-4-B-C2, assembly GCF_057291955.1. NCBI lineage: Bacteria > Pseudomonadati > Pseudomonadota > Betaproteobacteria > Burkholderiales > Alcaligenaceae > Achromobacter > Achromobacter sp. 1L-A-4-B-C2. The sequence goes on along the minus strand of NZ_JBXAWP010000004.1, from coordinate 242,847 downwards.
TGGTCCAGCGGCACCACGCCCAGGCTGGGGGCCGACAGGTCGTTGGTGTTCTGCTTGACGCCGTCGATCATGATTAGCGTGTTGCTGGCGCCCGTGATGCCGAAGCCGCGCAGATCGACAATCGCGTTGTCGCTGGAGCTGCTGGTGTTGATCAGGTTGACGCCGGCCTGCGTCGACAGCAGGTCCTGCATGGTGCGCGCGCTGCTGGCGGCGATGTCCTGGGCGGTGATCACCGAAATCGATATTGGAAGCGTGCGGCCGTCGGTCGGCACGCGCTGGGCGGTCACGATGACCGGGTCGAGTTCGGAGGTGGCAGCTTGCTGGGCGGCGGCGATGGCCGGAGCGGAACAGAGCAGGGCGCCGGCGTAACGCCGGATAGAGCGGGCTTTCATCTACATAACCTCGATGCGACCCGCGACCCCGCAGGCCAATCACGATGGAAGGACGTCCGCGCGCCACGGCGCACCAGGCTGGCCTGGCGGCGGCGACGGACTTCCTGACGAGCGAACTGGCCGGTATCGGGCTGCCATGGGCTTGAAAAGCGCATGGGGACCGTTGCGGGGGCAGCACAGGCTGGACGCGGGGCTTGCCGGCTGCCTGCTGGGGGGCAAGGCGGCGCGGCGGCCCGGGCGGGCATCTTCCTGTTTCCCGTTTACCTTTCGCACGCGGACAGGCAAGTGTTGTGTTCTTGCCAGCCTGATGCGCCGAAAGCACCGGTTCGGGGCCGAAACTGTATCACCCGAGGGCGCGAGAGACCCCGTTTTGTTACGATCAGGGCTTGTTTTTTCGGCGTTTTTCGCTTTTTAGCCACATCCGCGCCGCTGTTGGCCAACTTTATCTGGACCTGCCCGTGTCGTATCCCCGCCTGCCGTACCCGCCCGAAGCCTATACCCAGGGTGGCGAATTCGCCCGCCTGCTGGGCAAGCGCATCCTGATCCTGGACGGCGCCATGGGCACCATGATCCAGCGCTACAAGCTGGGCGAAGCCGACTTCCGGGGCGAGCGTTTCGCGGCCCACGGCAAAGACGTCAAGGGCAACAACGAGCTGCTGTCGTTGGTGCGCCCCGATGTCATTTCCGAGATCCATCGGCAATACCTGGAAGCGGGCGCCGACGTCATCGAAACCAACACCTTCGGCGCCACCACCATCGCGCAGGGCGACTACGACCTGCCGGAACTGGCCTACGAACTGAACCTGGTTTCCGCGCAATTGGCGCGCCAGGCCTGTGACGCCTACAGCACGCCGGACAAGCCGCGCTTCGTGGCCGGCGCCCTGGGCCCGCAGCCCAAGACCGCGTCGATCTCGCCCGACGTGAACGACCCCGGCGCGCGCAACGTCACGTTCGACGAATTGCGCGTGGCCTATATAGAACAGTTGAACGGCTTGCTGGACGGTGGCATCGACATCGTCCTGATCGAAACCATTTTCGACACGCTGAACGCCAAGGCCGCCATCTTCGCCACCGAAGAAGTGTTCGAGGCGCGCAGCATCCGTCTGCCCGTCATGATCTCGGGCACCGTCACCGACGCGTCCGGCCGCATTCTGTCGGGGCAGACCGTTGAAGCCTTCTGGAACTCGGTGCGCCATGCGCGCCCCATCACCATCGGCCTGAACTGCGCGCTGGGCGCGGCGCTGATGCGCCCGTATGTGGCCGAGCTGTCCAAGATCTGCGACACCTACGTCTGCGTGTATCCCAACGCCGGCCTGCCCAACCCCATGGCCGAAACCGGCTTTGACGAAACGCCGGCCGACACGTCCGCGCTGCTGGAAGAATTCGCCCGCGCCGGCTTGGTCAACATGTCGGGCGGCTGTTGCGGCACCACGCCGGACCACATTCGCGCCATCGCCGACAAGGTCACGGCGCTGACGCCGCGCGTCGTGCCGGACATTCCCGTCAAGACGCGCCTGTCCGGCCTGGAAGCACTGAACATCGACGAGGACACGCTGTACGTCAACGTGGGCGAACGCACCAACGTGACGGGCAGCAAGATGTTTGCCCGTCTGATCCGCGAGGAAAAGTACGACGAGGCGCTGGCCGTGGCGCGCCAGCAGGTCGAGAACGGCGCGCAGATCATCGACATCAACATGGACGAGGCCATGCTGGATTCGGTGGCCTGCATGCACCGCTTCCTGAACCTGATCGCGTCCGAGCCCGACATCGCGCGCGTGCCGGTAATGATCGACAGTTCGAAATGGGAAGTCATCGAAACCGGCCTGAAGTGCGTGCAGGGCAAGGCGGTGGTCAACTCCATTTCCATGAAGGAAGGGATCGAGCCCTTCCGCCATCACGCCCGCCTGTGCCGCCGCTACGGCGCGGCCGTGGTCGTCATGGCCTTTGACGAATTGGGCCAGGCCGACACGCTGGAGCGCCGCAAGGAAATCTGCGGCCGCGCGTACAAGATCCTGGTCGAGGAAGAAGGCTTTCCGCCGGAAGACATCATTTTCGACCCGAACGTTTTCGCGGTCGCCACCGGCATCGACGAACACAACCACTACGCGGTGGACTTCATCGAAGGCACCCGCTGGATCCGCCAAAACCTGCCCCACGCCCGCATCTCGGGCGGCGTGTCCAACGTCAGTTTCTCGTTCCGCGGCAACGAGCCGATGCGCGAGGCCATCCACACCGTGTTCCTGTATTACGCGGTCAAGGAAGGCATGACGATGGGCATCGTCAACGCCGGCCAGCTGGGCGTGTACGCCGACTTGGACCCCAAGCTGCGCGACCTGGTCGAAGACGTGGTGCTGGACCGCCCCGACCCCGTCGGCAAGACGGACCCGTCCGACGAACGCACGCCCACCGAACGCCTGGTGCAGTTTGCCGACAGCGTGAAGGGCTCGGGCGCCAAGCGCGAAGAAGACCTGACCTGGCGCAAGGCGGACGTCGAGCAGCGCCTGTCGCACGCGCTGGTGCACGGCATCACCACCTTCATCGTGGAAGACACCGAAGAGGTGCGCCAGAAGATCTTTGACCGGGGCGGTCGCCCCATCGAAGTCATCGAAGGCCCGCTCATGGACGGCATGAACGTCGTGGGCGACCTGTTCGGCGAAGGCAAGATGTTCTTGCCGCAAGTGGTGAAGTCGGCGCGCGTCATGAAGCAGGCCGTGGCCCACCTGATCCCGTTCATCGAAGAAGAAAAGCGCCAGATCGCGGCGGCCGGCGGCGACGTGCGCGCCAAGGGCAAGATCGTCATCGCCACCGTCAAGGGCGACGTGCACGACATCGGCAAGAACATCGTGTCTGTCGTCTTGCAATGCAATAACTTCGAAGTCGTGAACATGGGCGTGATGGTGCCCTGCGCGCAGATCCTGGAAAAGGCCAAGGAAGAAAACGCCGACATCGTCGGCTTGTCAGGCCTGATCACGCCCAGCCTGGAAGAGATGGCCTACGTGGCCAGCGAAATGCAGCGCGACGATTACTTCCGCAGCCGCAAGCTGCCGCTGATGATCGGCGGCGCTACCACCAGCCGCGTGCATACGGCCGTGAAGATCGCGCCCAACTACGAAGGCCCGGTCATCTATGTGCCCGACGCCAGCCGCTCGGTCGGCGTGGCCACCAACCTGATGTCGGACCAATCCGAAACGTACCTGGCCGAGCTGGCCAAGGAATACGAGGAAGTGCGCCGTCGCCACGCCAACCGCAAGGCCACGCCGATTCTGCCGCTGGCGGACGCGCGCGCGTCGCGCCCCGTCATCGACTGGGACAACTACACGCCGCCGCGCCCCAAGTTCATCGGCCGTCGCACGTTCAAGAGCTATGACTTGGCCGAGATCGTGAAGTACGTGGACTGGGGCCCGTTCTTCCAGACATGGAGCCTGTTCGGCCCGTTCCCCGCCATTCTTGATGACAAGGTCGTGGGCGAGCAGGCCCGCAAGGTCTATGCCGATGGCCTGGCCATGATGAAGCGCATTGTCGAAGGCCGCTGGCTGACGGCCAACGGCGTCGTGGGCTTCTACCCGGCCAACAGCGTCAACGACGAAGACATCGAAATCTACAAGGACGAAACGCGCAGCGAGGTGCTGTTCACGTATCGCAACCTGCGCCAGCAGGGCGCCAAGCGCGAGGGCGTCAGCAACAAGTCGCTGGCGGATTTCATTGCGCCCAAGTCGTCGGGCAAGATGGACTACATCGGCATGTTCGCCGTCACGGCGGGCATCGGCATCGAGAAAAAGGAAGCGGAATTCGAGAAGGCGCTGGATGACTATTCCAGCATCATGTTGAAGTCGCTGGCCGACCGCCTGGCCGAAGGCTTCGCCGAATGCCTGCATGCCCGCGTGCGCCAGGACCTGTGGGGCTACGCGCCCGACGAGGCCCTGTCCAACGAAGACATGATCGCCGAAAAGTACGTGGGCATCCGCCCCGCGCCCGGCTACCCGGCGTGCCCGGAACACGTGGTCAAGACCGATATGTTCCGCGTGCTGGACGGCAGCGACATCGGCATGATGCTGACCGACAGCTACGCCATGTACCCGGCGTCCAGCGTGTCGGGCTTTTACTTCAGCCACCCGCAATCGCAGTACTTCAACGTGGGTGTCATCGGCGAAGACCAGCTTGAAGACTACGCCAAGCGCAGCGGCCGCGGCATTGAAGACCTGAAGCGTACGCTGGCGCCAAACCTGGGGTGATCCCCGCAGGCGCGCCGGGGCGCGCCTGAGTTCCTTTCCAGGCTGTTATAGGCGGGCCGGCCCAGTCGATGGGCCGGCCCGCCGTGCTTTGGTACGCGGGAAGAGGCCCAAAAGATATCTGAGCCCTTTCGGGCCGGTATCGGACTGGTATCGGAGTGGTATAGGACTGGTATAGGAAGAATCAGAATATATATGTCTACGTATGTATTCCAGTTAATAAGCAGAAGCCGCAAGTAACATCGCCTTCAAGCTTGAATGTCTATTTAAATTCAACGCTTTACGTTCATGTGCGGTCGATGGTGGTATCTGCTGGCGTCGAATCACAGTTGCAACATCAATAATAAAAAACGCCGGCTTGTCCGAGTACGTAAGTCTTTACTTTCAATTTCCCTGTAGTAATCGGATGCTGTGCCGTTATCGGTCGTCGTGTCATTTCCTGTGCTTTTCAATGCTAGGAGAACGAGATGAAGATGCGCGCTGCGCTTATCGAAAAGATCCTGATCAAGAAACTGGAAACGAATATCAAGTGGCAGGCGATTGCAGATGCGCTCGGACTGCCCCTTGCCAAGGCCACCGCGGCATGCCTGGGCCAGATGCCGTTGTCCGAACTCAACGTCGGCAAATTGGACGGCCTGCTGAGCTTGGGCCTGACCAACACGGAAAAGCTGATTCTTCAGACGTCGCCCGACCGGGGCTCGCTGGAAGCCCTGATTCCCACGGATCCCGCCGTCTATCGCTTCTATGAGTTTCTGCTGATCTACGGGTCCACCCTGAAGCAGCTGATCTCGGAAAAATTCGGCGATGGCGTCATGTCCACTACGGATTTTGACCTGGTGGTGGACAAAACCGAAGACGCGGGCGGTCCCCGCGTGCGGCTTCAGATGACGGGCAAGTTCATGCCGTTCACGATGAACTGAATCTCGTGCCGCGCGGGGCCGTGACAGGCGTCGCGGCCCCGCCTTTCATAGCTGGTCAGGCCCGCGAGGCCATCCCTCGATCAGACCCCTGCAAGCCCCTTCCGTCACTCACCAAGGAGGACGAGATGAGCGTCACTGTAATCCGCAATCTTGCCAAAGCGCCCGATGCAAAAACCATCGCCGACGTGGCCAAAGTCGGCCGGTATTTCCGCCATCCCGATTCCGCGCGGATCGTTTATCCCACCATCGTGCAGCAACCGCTTGGCACCTTGCCCGCCGGCAAGAATCTGCGTGTCGCAATCGTGGGCGCGGGCGCGGCAGGCATCGCTGCCTTGAACGAGCTGTCGCGCATGGTGAACGACACGACGGGGACGGTGAACGTCTCGCTGTATGAATCGGACCCGGACAGTTTTCTGTTCGATCTGGCCCGAGGCTTGACCGTCAAGGGTAAGAAGGCAGGCCGTGTCCTGGCCGTGCAGTCCGATGACCGCACGGTGTACGAGGTGGGCGCGATGCGCTTTCCGGAAAGCGCCGGCCTGACCTGGCAGTATGCGCAGCGCGTGTTCGGCGCGGCAGCGAAAGTGCAGGTGTTTCCCAACCCGGGCAAGATCGCTACGGAATTCGTATTCGGGCACCGCGCCGACCGCTACAAGGGCAATGCGTGGCAGGACCCCGATTCGCCCACGCGGGCGGTCCGCGACCTGGTGTCGTCGCGCTTGGTCGGCGACGGCGTGCCGGCGCTGCTGCCCATTGGCCCGCGCACGCCGCTCGATGTCATTCGGATCCTGACCACGGATACCAGCTCCGATGCGTTGTTGCAGGAAATCGACCGGGACTGGAAACGATTTATCGCGGACAACGATGGCACCACTCTGGAAGGCGCCGTGCGCACCATCATCCGGGAGTACGGCGCGTCCTTGCCCGCACTGCCGGGCCTGAGCCCCGACGATACTGAAAACTACTATGTAGAACTGTTTGCCCGATTCGGTTTCGGCACGGGCGGATTCAAATCGCTGTTCGGCATCTCCATCGTCGAAATGATGCGGCTGGTCCTTTGGGATTATTCCAACGAATACACCTTGCCCGTGGTCGAGAACGTCGACTTCATCCGCCAGCTTTACACGACCACGCTGGCCAGTGCACCGGCGAATAAATTCAGCGTCACCCCGATTCAAGGTCGCGTGTCCGATGTGTTCCATCGCAAGGTTTCCGGGGCGAACACCGCCGTGGTCGCGCACTATGCGCCCGGCAGCGACAAACTGCTGGACCAGTCATTCGATTACGTGATTCTGGCGCTGCCGCACGAACAACTGATCGGCCTGGTGACCCGGGCCGGCTATGCCACGCAGCCCAGTGCCAGCGTCACGTTCGGCGATCAAACTATGGGGCTGGAAGGACGCGCGTTTACCGACGTGTTGCCGCCCTTGCTGCTCAGCACCACCAGCGACATTCCGAACGCCCGCGCCGTCACCGCGATCAGCATGTTGCGCATGGTGCGGTCCTCGAAAATCTTCGGCACGATCAGCAATGCCGATCTGGCTAACCTGCCGATGCTGACACTACCGGACGGCGTTTCGGAACCCATCAAGGCCGTCGTGTCCGATAGCGGCCTGGCCACGAGCTACATCGTGCCAAGCTCGATCAGCGCGGATTATTCCAGCGTGCTGGCAAGCTACACCTGGGACGACGACTCCACCCGCCTGCAACGCGACTTCGGTGCGTATCCGCAAAACCCGCCGGCAAGCGCGGGCGAAAACGACGCCAACGGCATGTTTACGCGCATGATCAATCGCGCCGACAAGGACATCAAGTTTCCCGGCGAAGACGTCTACAAGCGCTGGTGGTTTGTCGATATCCTGAAAAAGATCCAGGTGCAGAACCGCTTTGTGTTCGACTGGACGACCAATGGTTCGGCCGGCGGCTTCAAGCTTGACCTGAGCGGTGACCACTACCAAAGCAATTTCTGCTTTCGCTATCACACGCACGCCCAGCATCCCGAGCTGGACAGCCGCTTCTTCATCGCGTCTGACAGCTTCAGCCACCTGGGCGGCTGGCTAGAAGGCGCGTTCATGAGTTCGGTCAACGCGGTGGCGGGTCTGGTGTTGGCGGCTAACGGGGGCAATGCCGCCAGCCTGAACAGTGAAGCCGCCAAGGTCTTCACCACGCTGGAGTCGGTGGTCTACACCGCGCCGCCAACGCCGCCCGCGGGAAGGTCGGCCCTTGTCCGGCTCAGTCCCAACGACCCGTTGATGCGCGCTTTCAGAGAGATCTTTGCCATGTACGGCCCGACGATGAAGACGCTGTTTTCCGAACGGTTGGGCGATGGCGTGATGTCGACGACGGACTTTCGGATAAGCGTCGACCGGATTCCCCACGCGGACGGCGATCGCGTGGCAATCGAACTGAGCGGTCGCTTCGAGCCTTTCGATGCGTGACACATAACGGGCGCAATCATGCTCGCCGTGGTGGGCGCCGCAGCAGGTAAGACCAGGTCGAGGCGCACCGGCGCAAGCACGATGCCTCGACCCGTTTGTTTGTCACGCGTGTCGTCTATCGTCAGGCCGACGGCGGGGCGATGCGGCCCAGGATGCGTTCAAGGGTCAGCCCAATCGCCAGCACCGCGCGGTCTGCGTTCGGCAGCGCGTCTATCTCCAAGCCCACGGGCAAGCCTTCTTTCGACAACCCGGCCGGGATGCTCAAGCCCGGCAGCCCGGCGTTGCTGCCCGGGTCCACGTTGCGGGCCAGGCGGCTGAACGCTTCGAAGCTGCTGGCCTGCGGCGTAGCGGGCAGCGGCAGGATCGGCAGCGTGGGAAACAGCAGGCCGTCCAGCCGGTGTTCCTTGAACGCGCGGCGATAGACGTCGATGAGTTCATCGCGCTGGTGCGAGATCACGCGCTCGTACAAGGGTTGCAGCGCCAGTACCTGACCATCCGGGGTGGGCAATACGCCGGGCACGATCAAGCCTTCAAAAATGCCTTTGACATCGGGGCTGGATATCCGCGCCACCACCTCGTCAAAGCTCACGCCCGTGTCGTAGCGTTGCAGGTAGTCGGTCAGGTCCGGCTTTTGTTCATACAGGCATAGTGGCATGCCGACCGCGGCGTTGGCGGCAGGCAGCTCGGGCATGTCGATCTCCACCAACTGCACGCCCGCGTCGCGCAGCTTTTGCAGCGCGGCGTGGGTGACCTCGCGCACCTGGGGTTCCAGGTCGTTCCAGAAATAGCTGGCCAGGCCCAGGCGCACGTTTTCAGCGGCAAGGGGCGCAAGCGGTGCGTTGTCGTCGGCCAGCACGGCATCCAGCAGCACGATGTCGTCCATGCTGTTGGCAATGGGGCCCGGGGTATCGCGGGTATGCGAAATGGGCGTGATGCCCGCGCCGTCATAGCGCCCGACGGACGGCCGGAACCCCACGGCGCCGTTCACCGACGCCGGCAGCCGCACCGATGCGCCGGTGTCGGTGCCCATGGCGGCCGGCGTCAGGCGCGCGCCCACGGCGGCGCCGCTGCCCGACGACGAGCCGCCTGCGATGCGGCTGGTGTCATAGGCGTTGCGCGTGCCGTCTCCCAACGGGCCGGGAAACGCGGTGTTGTAGCCCGACACGCCAAACGCCAGTTCATGCATGTTGGTCTTGCCAACGATGACCGCGCCCGCCGCGCGCAGCCGCTGCACCACCGGCGCGTCCTCGGCCGGGCGGAACGACTTCAGCGCGGGCGTGCCGGCCGTGTTGGGCAGGCCGGCAACGTGGATGTTGTCTTTGATGGCGATGGGTACGCCGCCCAACGGGCCGCCGTGCGGTTGCGCGTCGTAGGCGCGGGCCTGGGCCAGTGCGCCATGGTGGTCCACGGTAATGAAGGCGTTCAGCGCGGCGTGGGCGTCGATACGGGTCAGGCTGGCCTGGGTCAGCGCTTCGCTGGACAAGCGGCCCTCACGGATCAGGGCCGCGGCCTGGCCGACGGTCAGGGCGGCCAGCACGTCGTCGCCGTGAGCATGAGGCAAGGGCGGCGCGGAGGTGGGCTGCTTGGATGAATCGGACATGGCGCGGTTCCCTTAGGCACGGTTGATGGAACCGCCATCTATACCGTTAGCGGGCGGGCGTGTCGAGCGCGGCCGCTACGCCTGGCCACCCAGGACTTGGTTCACGGGGGGGGCGCCGACTGTTTACCGACGGTTTGCCGACGGGCTACTGGTAAACCATGATGCCTAGGATTGGTGAACCAAATATTATTTGGTCAGACCACTTCAATATGCCATGACGCTGCAACTCATCCCCAAACCCGAAGAGCCGGCCAGCAAGCCCGCGCCGGACCGCGCCTACGTGCGGCTGGCCGCGCAGATCCACGCCCTGGTCGCCCAAGGCGAATTCGCCGTCGGCAAGCGGTTGCCGGCCGAACGCGCGCTGGCTGAACGCTTTGATGTCAGCCGCACCGCGCTGCGCGAAGCCATCATCGCGCTGGAACTGCAAGGGGTCGTGGAAGTGCGGGGCGGGTCGGGTATTTATGTCTGCGAACCCAAGCCCGGCGTGGCCCGCCTGCCGCCCGCGCAGGAAGCGGGGGCCGGGCCGTTTGAACTGCTGCGGGCGCGCTGCCTGATCGAGTCCGAGGTGGCGGCGCTGGCCGCCACGACGCGCACCGATGCCGACCTGGACCGCATCTTCGAGGCGCTGACCACCATGCGCGAGCAGATGACGGACAAGGCGGCCAACCAAGAGGCCGACCGGCGCTTTCACCTTCTTATCGCGCAGTCCACCGGCAATAGCGTGTTGCTGGCGACGGTAACGTCAATGTGGGACCAGGCCCAAGGCCCGATCTGGGAAAAGATAGAACAGCATTTCCATTCGCAGGATTTGCGTCAGGCATCGCAGCAAGACCATCAGCGAATTTTCAGCGCGCTGGTTGCGCGCGATGCGCAGGCGGCCAGGCTGGCGATGCGTGCGCACCTGGAACGCGTCATCGGCGAATTCGCCCAGGGGTGGCGATAGCGCATCCCGTCACATAGGGGCACACCAGCATGTTGAATTGCGCAATTCATGGTGCACAGGATCTGCGTCTGGACGTACAGGCGCCTGAAGCGTTGGGCGCGACGCAGGTGCGCGTGGCCATCAAGGCGGTGGGCATCTGCGGGTCGGACCTGCATTACTACCGTCATGGCAGGGTGGGCGACTTTGTCATCCGCGAACCGCTGACGCCCGGCCACGAGGCCTCTGGCCAGGTGCTTGAAGTCGGCGCCGCCGTTACCGCCGTGAAGCCGGGCGACCGCGTGGCGCTGGACCCGGCCCGCACCTGCGGCGTGTGCCGCTATTGCCGTCAAGGCGATTCCAACCACTGCGAAGCGGTGCATTTTTTTGGTAGTGCCAGCCGCTATCCGCACATGCAGGGCGCCATGCGCGAACAGGTTGTGGTGCAGGACGCGCAATGCCTGCCCGTGCCGGATAGCTTGTCGTTCGAACTGGCGGCCTTTGGCGAACCCCTGGCCGTGGCGCTGCACGCGGTGCGCAGCGCTGGCAGTCTGCTGGGCAAGTCGGTGATGGTGGTGGGGGCCGGCCCCATCGGCGCCTTGATCCTGATGGCGGCGCGGCTGGCCGGCGCCAGCCGCGTGACGGTGGTGGACATCGTGGATGAAACGCTGGCCGCCTGCGCCCGCGTGGGCGCCACGCGCACCATCAATGCCGCTACCGACCCCGGCGCCATCGACGCGCTTGCCGCGGGCAAGGGCACGGTCGACGTGTGCTTTGAAGCGTCCGGCAATTACGCGGGGTTGGCCAACTGCATCCGCGTCACGCGCCCGCGCGGCGTCATCGTCACGGTAGGAACCTTGAACGGCAGCAGCGACCAATGCCCGTTCAATCAGATCATGGTGAAAAGCCTGTCGGTGATCGGCAGCTTTCGCTTCGTCGACGAGTACGCCTGGGCGGTGGATTACCTGAGCCGTGGCGTACTGGACGTGTCGCCGCTGCTGACGGCGGCGGTGCCGGTGCGCAACGTGCATGACGCCTTCGCGCTGGCGGCCGATCGGCATTTGGCGATGAAGGTAATGGTGACGTTCTGACGCGGCCTGCTCCGGCCAACCCCTATCCCTGCCCCCCGCTGTCTACTCGGAAAACCACAATGAAAATTACGAATGCACGCGTGATCGTTTGTTCGCCGGGCCGCAACTTCGTGACCCTGAAGATAGAGACCGACCAGGGGCTGACGGGCATCGGCGACGCCACCTTGAACGGGCGCGAACTGGCGGTGTCGGCGTATCTGACCGAACACGTGATCCCCTGCCTGATCGGGCGCGACGCGCATCAGATCGAGGACATCTGGCAGTACTTGTACAAAGGTGCGTACTGGCGGCGCGGCCCGGTCACCATGACCGCGATCGCCGCCGTGGACACCGCGCTATGGGACTTAAAGGCCAAGGCGGCCGGCATGCCGCTGTATCAGTTGCTGGGCGGCAAGAGCCGCAGCGGCGTCATGGTTTACGGCCACGCCAATGGCTCGGACATCGAGCACACGCTGGATGAAGTGTTGCGCTATGCCGACATGGGCTATCACGCCATCCGCGCGCAAAGCGGGGTGCCGGGGCTGGACAAGGTCTATGGCGTGGGGCGCGGCAACCTGTTCTACGAGCCCGCCGACGCCGACCTGCCCAGCGAACATGACTGGTCCACCGAAAAATACCTGCGTCACACGCCGCAACTGTTCGAACGCATCCGCGACAAGCTGGGCTTTGATCATCACCTGCTGCACGATGTGCATCACCGCCTGACGCCGATCGAAGCCGGGCGGCTGGGCAAGTCGCTGGAACCCTACAACCTGTTCTGGATGGAAGACGCGACCCCGGCTGAAAACCAGGACGCCTTTCGCCTGATCCGGCAGCACACGACCACGCCGCTGGCCGTGGGCGAGATCTTCAATTCCATCTGGGATTGCAAGGACCTGGTGCAGAACCAGCTGATCGACTACATCCGGACCACCGTGGTGCACGCGGGCGGCATTACGCATCTGCGCCGTATCGCGGACCTGGCCGCGCTGTACCAGGTGCGCACCGGCTGCCACGGCGCTACCGACCTGTCGCCGGTGTGCATGGGCGCGGCGTTGCATTTTGACCTGTGGGTGCCCAACTTCGGCATCCAGGAATACATGCGCCACACCGAGGAAACCGACGCCGTCTTTCCGCACGCCTATACGTTCAACCAGGGCATGCTGTACCCCGGCGACGTGCCGGGCCATGGCGTGGACATCGATGAAGCGCTGGCGGCCAAGTACCCCTATAAACGTGCTTACCTGCCGGTCAACCGCTTGCAGCAGGACGGCACGCTGTGGAATTGGTAGCGGCCGACGCCGCGCGGCTTGCGCCTGAGCGATTGGCCTCATTGCCCGATGCGGTGACGCGGCCCACGTATGACCGGGCCGCCTTGCGCGTGGGCATCGTGCATCTAGGCTTGGGGGCATTCGCGCGCGCGCATCTGGCGGCGGTCAACGAGGCCGCGCTGCATGCGGGCGCGGGCGTGGACGTGGACGTGGGCTGGGGCATCTGCGGCGTGTCGTTGCGGCAGACGGACACGCGCGATGCGCTGGCGCCGCAAGCGGGGTTGTACGCGTTGGCGCTACGCAGCGCGAGCCAGGGCGCAGGTTTGGGCGCAGGCGCGGGCGGCGGCCTGCAACAGCAGATTGCGGTGATCGGCTGCCTGATCGAAACCCTGGTCGCGCCCGAAGATCCCAACGCCGTCCTGACGCGCATCGCCCATGCGGACACGCGAATCGTCAGCGTGACCGTGACCGAGAAGGGCTATTGCCACGATCCGGCCACTGGCCGGTTGAACCTGCAACACCCCGACATCGTGCACGACCTTGCCCATCCGCTGGCGCCGCGCAGCACCATCGGTTATCTGGTGTGGGGCTTGCAGCAGCGGCGCGCGGCGGGGCGGGGCGCAATCACCTTGATGTCGCTGGACAACCTGCCCGGCAACGGGCATCTGCTGCGCGGCATGGTGCTGGCGTTTGCGCGGCAGCTTGACCCGGCCCTCGCGGCATGGATCGATGCCTCGTGCGCGTTCCCGTGTTCCATGGTGGACCGCATCGTGCCTCGTACAACCGACGAGGATCGCCGCGCCGTGGCACGCGCGCTGGGCCTGCACGATGCGTGGCCGGTAGTGGGCGAGCCCTATCTGGAATGGGTGGTCGAAGACCAGTTTGCCGCCGGTCGGCCGGACTGGGCGGCGGGCGGCGCGCGTTTCGTGTCGGATGCCGCGCCGTTTGAAACCTTGAAGCTGCGCACCGTCAACGGCCTGCATTCGGCGCTGGCCTATCTGTCGGTGATGGCGGGCTGGGCGACGGTGGACGAAGCGATGGCCCAGCCGGCGCTGAAGGCTTATCTGGCCGCGTTGATGCAGGACGAAATCGTGCCGACGCTGCCCACCTTGCCGGGCCTGGACCTGGCGCATTATCAGCAGCGGCTGTTGCAGCGCTTCGAGAACCCGGCGTTAAAACACCAGACTCGGCAGATTGCGATGGACGGTTCGCAGAAGCTGCCGCAACGCTTGCTGGACACCGTGCGTGCCCGCTTGGCGGCGGATATGCCGATCGACAAGCTGGCGCTGGCGGTGGCCGCGTGGCTGCACTTCTTGCGCGGCGTTGACGAGGCGGGGCGGCGTTATGACATCCAGGACCCGATGGCGGCAGAGTTGGCGCAACGGCTTGCCGAGGCGGAGCGTGCCGTTGATGCCCGCAGCGCCGGGCCGGCCGCCATGCAAGCCTGGACCGAAACGCTAATCGGCGTGACCGCGGTGTTTGGCGACTTGGGCGACGACCCGCGCTTTGTGCGGGCCGTGTCGCAAGCTGCGCATGCGCTGCGCACGCGGGGCGTGGCGGGGGCGCTGAGCGCGCAGGGCCTGCTTACGTAGGCCTGCACGTAGGCCTGCACCTAGGCCTGCACCTAGGCCCGTTTACGTGTGGCCTGTTTCGGTATGGGCTGTTTCCGTATGGCCTGTTTCCGTAGCCGTGTTCATCACCCCGGCTTTTTCACCACGATCGTCGCCGTGTCGCTGGTGAACGAGCCGTCGTCCTGCACATCGAAATGCGCGCGCACCACATCGGGCGCAATGCTGAACATATGGCGCAACGCCGCAACCAACGTGTCCGGCGTGCGCATGCGCGTCACCCAGGTCTGGAATTCCAGCGGCAGGCGGCGCGGCGACAGGCCCTGCAAGGTGAAGCCTGCCTCGGTCAGCATCCGCGTCCATTCGGCCACGGAATAGTCGCGCACGTGGGACGTGTCGCGCAACACTTCAATCGTTTGCAGCCAGGTGTCCAGCAGCGGCTCGCCGGGCGAGACCACGTCGGCAAACACGGCGATGCCGCCGGGCTTGAGCACGCGGAACGCTTCGCGCAGACCACGGCCGGCGTCCTGCCAGTGGTGGGTGGAATAGCGCGACATCACCACGTCGAATTCGCCATCGGCAAAGGGCAGGTATTCGGCCTTGCCCTGGCGCGTGGCCACGTTGGCCAATCCGCGCTTGGCGGCTTCACCGGCCACCACGTCCAGCATCTGCTGGGACAGGTCGTAGGCGGTGACGGCCTGGACTTCGGGCGCCACGTGAAACGTCACGTGGCCGCCACCACAGCCCAGGTCCAGCACGCGTGCCTGTGGGTGTTCGCGCGCGATGCCGGCCATTTGCAGCAGGTCTTCGCCCTGGGCGTGGACGGCGCTGGTCAGGTACGCCGTGGCGCGGGGGCTGAACTGGCGGTCGACGGCGGCGTCGTGGGTGCTGGCGGTCATGAAATTCCTTGGTTGGCGTTGTGCGGGGTGTAAGGTGCAGGCGCTAAGATAGGCCGGCCTTTATACACGTACAAGTCCATTGCTTATCCTGGTATGACTACTCCCCCCCAAAGCGCGGCCAACCAAGATGGATCGCCCCTGCGCCGCCAGGCGCTAGGCGAATTCGTGCGCAGCGCGCGGTCGCGCATTACGCCCCAGATGGCGGGTCTACCCGAAGGCATGCGGCGCCGCACGCCGGGCCTGCGACGCGAAGAAGTGGCGCAACTTTGCGGGATCAGCGTCACCTGGTACACGTGGATCGAGCAAGGCCGGGAAGTCTCGGTGTCGCCGTCCGTGTGGTCGCGCATCGCGGGTGTGCTGCAACTGGCGCGCGCCGAACGCGCCTACCTGTTCGACCTTGCCGACTGCGCCGACCCCCAGCACGCGCGCGATGACGCAGGCGCCGCGCCCGGCCCTTTGCAGGAATGCGTGGACGCCATCAACGCGCCGGCCTATGTGCTGGACCGCGCGTGGAATGTGCTGGCGTGGAACGAGCCGCTGCGCGACCTGTTCGACAACTGGCCCAAGCGCGATGCCGAACCGAATCTATTGCGCTACATCTTCCTGGACCCGGCCGCCCGTGACCTGGTGGTGGATTGGGATCAGCGCGCGCGCCGCGTGGTGGCGGAATTTCGCGCCGACGCGGGCGCGCATCTGGATGAGCCAGCCGTGCTTGGCCTGCTGGACACGCTGAATCGCCAAAGCCCGGTGTTCGCCCATTGGTGGACGCGCCATGCGGTGGTGGAACGCGAAGGCGGCCTGCGTGAATTCCAGCATCCCCGCGACGGCAAGCTGGCGTTTCAGCAGATCACGTTCCGACTGGCCACGCACCCCGACCTGAAACTGGTGATGCTGTTGAGCGGCTCGGCGCCTGAAGACAGATAGTTCGCGGGGCGGCCGCGAGCTGCCTTTTTTTCAGCGCTTGGCCGTGCAGAACAGGCTGTCCTGCATGCCCGCGTCGACCAGCCCCTGCAATAGTTTCTTGACCGGCGCGGGCAGCGCCATGGATGCCAGCTTGTCGGCGGGCACCCAGCGTTCCGGCACGGGCGATTCGCGCAAGCGGGCGGCGCGCACGGGCACCAGCCACGGACGGATGTGCAGGCGATAGTGCGTGAACGTGTGGGCGAAAGCGGCCAGTTCGAAGCGCTGTTCCGGTTCCAGTCCCAGCGCCCGCGAGGCGGCGTCGGGGTCGCCGGCCACGTCGAATTCAGGCAGGCTCCACAGGCCGCCCCAGATGCCCGGTTCAGGCCGCTGCTGCAACAGGAAAGCGCCCTGGTGCTGCAACACCAACATGCCGGTCTCGCGTTCAGGAATCGCCTTGCGTACCTTGGGTGTGGGCAGTTCGGCCTGGCGGCCTTCGCGGCGGGCGACGCAGGTGTCCGCCATGGGGCAGCGTTCACAGGCGGGCTTGCCGCGCGTGCACAGCGTGGCGCCCAGGTCCATCAAGCCTTGCGTGTAGGCGGCCATGTCCAGCCCGGGGGCCGCTTCGACCTGCGCGTCGGCCAATGCCCACAAGCGAGTTTCGACCTCGCGCTTGGCGGGGTCGCCGGCAATGCCGAAGTGGCGCGTGAAGACGCGCTTGACGTTGCCGTCCAGGATGGGCGAGCGCTCGCCGTAGGCGAACGCGGCGATGGCGGCGGCGGTGGACCGGCCGATACCGGGCAGCGTGGCGATGGCTTCGGCCGAAGGCGGAAAGCGTCCGTTCCACAGTTCAGCGATCTGCACCGCGCAGCGATGCAGGTTGCGCGCGCGGGCGTAGTAGCCCAGCCCGGCCCAATACGGCATCACGTCTTCCTGGCTGGCGGCGGCCAGCGCGGCCACGTCCGGAAAACGCTGAAGGAAACGTTCGTAGTACGGGATGACGGTGGCCACTTGCGTCTGCTGCAACATGATCTCGGATAGCCAGATCCGATAGGGGTCACGCGTGTTTTGCCAGGGCAGATCGTGGCGGCCGTGCTGGCGTTGCCAGGCGACGATTCTCGGGGCGAAGTCCATGGCGGCAATTATCGCATCGCCCTATTGCCGGGGTGGGGGCGACCGGTTACAACTATCGGCACTACAGCGCTAACGCGCCACGACTTCACTTTCACGGCCCTTGTTGGCCCGCGTGACCGTCAAGCGAGGCGGCTCGCGAAGCTGGAGGGGGCCTCCAGGATTTTGGAGTACACATGAATGCCCCCCTGCCAGCCGCCGTACGCACGGCGCTTGAATCCGTCCAACTTGACGACAAGTACACCCTGGAATCCGGCCGCGCCTGGATGAGCGGCATCCACGCCCTGGTGCGCCTGCCCATGATGCAGCGCGTGCGCGATGCGCGGGCGGGGTTGAACACCGCGGGCTTCGTGTCCGGCTACCGGGGTTCTCCGCTGGGTGGGGTGGACCAGAACATGTGGAAGGCGGCCAGGCACTTGAAGGCGCACCACATTGAATTTCAGCCGGGCGTCAATGAAGACCTGGCCGCCACGGCGGTCTGGGGCTCGCAACAGGTGAACCTGTTTCCGGGCGCCAAGTACGACGGCGTCTTCGGCATGTGGTACGGCAAGGGGCCGGGCGTGGACCGCTGCGGCGACGTCTTCAAGCATGCCAACGCCGCGGGCACGTCGCGCCATGGCGGCGTGCTGGTGGTGGCGGGCGACGACCATCCGGCCAAGTCTTCGACCTTGCCGCACCAAAGCGATCACATCCTTAAGGCGTGCATGATTCCGGCGCTGTTTCCGTCCAGCGTTCAAGAGGTGCTGGATTACGGGCTGCACGGGTGGGCGATGAGCCGCTATGCGGGTGTGTGGGTAGGCATGAAGTGCATTACCGACATCGTTGAAGTGTCGGCGTCGGTGGACGTGGACCCGCATCGCGTGCAAATTCAGTTGCCGGAAGATTTCATGTTGCCGCCCGACGGCCTGAACATCCGGGTGCCCGACACGCCGCTGCAACAAGAGGCGCGGCTGTTGGACTACAAGCTGTACGCGGCGCTGGCGTACGCGCGCGCCAACAAGCTGAATCGCGAGCTGTGGCAGGTGCCGCAACGCGATGCGCGCTTTGGCATCATGACGTCGGGCAAGGCGTATCTGGACACGCGCCAGGCGCTGTCGGACTTGGGCTTGACCGAGGCCGTGTGCCAACGCATCGGCCTGCGCTTGTACAAGGTGGGTATGGTGTGGCCGCTGGAGTCCGCCGGCATGCAGCAGTTTGCCGACGGTCTGGACGAGATTCTGGTGGTCGAGGAAAAGCGCCAGGTGCTGGAATACCAGCTGAAGGAAGAGTTGTTCAGCTGGATCGGCAGCGGCAAGAAGATTCCCCGGGTAGTGGGTAAATTCGACGACAAGGATGGCGGTGAGTGGTCGGTGCCGCAGGGCAACTGGCTGCTGTCGGCGCATTACGAGTTTTCGCCCGCGATGGTGGCGCGCGCGATTGCGGCGCGGCTGCTGCGCTTTGCGTTGCCGGACGATGTGCGCGCGGGTATCGAGGCGCGGCTGCAATTCATTCAGGATCGCGAACAGGCGCTGGCACGGCCGCGCGTGGTGCAGGAGCGCAAGCCGTGGTTCTGTTCGGGCTGTCCGCACAATACGTCGACGCGTTTGCCGGAAGGTTCGCGCGGGATGGCGGGCATTGGCTGCCACTACATGGTGCGGTGGATGGACCGCAATACCGAGGTGTACACGCAGATGGGCGGCGAGGGGGTGCCCTGGATAGGGCAGGCGCCGTTCACGGAAGAAAAACACGTGTTCGCGAACCTGGGCGACGGCACGTATTTCCATTCGGGGCTGTTGGCGATCCGCGCGGCGGTGGCGGCGAAGGTGCCCATCACCTACAAGATTCTGTTCAACGACGCGGTGGCGATGACGGGCGGGCAGCCGGTGGACGGACCCATCAGCGTGCCGATGATTTCGCGGCAGATGGCGGCCGAGGGAATCGAGAAAATCGTGGTGGTGACGGACGAGCCGGACAAGTACAAGGACGCGCCGGGTTTGGCGCCGGATGTTCCGGTGCTGCATCGTGATGAGCTGGACGCGGTGATGCGCGATTTGCGCGAGCATCCGGGCGTATCCGTGCTGATCTACGACCAGACCTGTGCAACGGAAAAGCGGCGTCGCCGCAAGCGCGGCGCGTATGCGGACCCGGCGCGGCGCGTGGTCATCAACGAGCGCGTGTGCGAAGGCTGCGGAGACTGTTCAACGGCGTCGCATTGCCTGTCGGTGGAGCCGCTGGAAACGGAGTTTGGGCGCAAGCGCAAGATCAATCAATCCAGCTGCAATAAGGACTTTTCCTGTTTGAAGGGCTTTTGCCCCAGCTTCGTGACGGTGGAAGGCGGCAAGCTGAAGAAGCCGCAGGCGTTGTCGCAGGAAGGCGTCGTCGACGAGGGCGTGCCGGAGCCGCGCGTGCCGGTGCCGGATCACGCTTATGGCGTGTTTATCGCGGGCGTGGGCGGCACGGGCGTGGTGACGATCGGGCAGTTGTTGGGCATGGCGGCGCATCTTGAGGGCAAGGGCTGTTCGGTGCTGGACATGGCGGGTCTGGCGCAGAAGGGCGGCGCGGTGTATTCGCATGTGGTGCTGGGGCAATCGCCGGAACATCTGTTGAATACGCGCGTGGCGATGGGCGAGGCCGATCTGGTGCTGGCGGGCGACTTGGTGGTGGCGACCAGCGCGGACAGCATGGCGCGGGTGTGCCCGGGCCGCACGAAGGTGCTGTTGAACAGCGACACCGCGCCCACGGCGGCGTTTGTGTCGAACCCGGACTGGACGCTGCCGGGCGCGGACCTGACGGCGGATCTGCAAGCCGCGTGCGGCAAGGACAATTTGTACGCGGTGGATGCGGCGGCGATGGCGGTGGTGTTGTTGGGCGACGCGATCTACTCCAACCCGTTGATGATGGGATATGCGTATCAAAAGGGCTGGCTGCCGTTGTCACGCGAGGCGTTGCTGCGGGCAATTGAATTGAACGGTCAGCAGGTGGCGAACAATCAGGCGGCGTTTGCGTGGGGGCGCCGCGCGGCGCACGACCCGGCGGACGTGATGCGGTTGATGGCGAACGGCGGGGTGCCGTTGGCGGGGCCGCAAGACATCATCGAGCTCAAGCGGCCGCGCAGCGCGGCGCCGGTGACGGACTTGAAAAAGCCAACCGGTGAATTGGCGCAGGTGGTGGCGGTGCGCAAGGCGTTTCTGACGCAATACCAGGACGCGGCGTATGCCAAGCAGTACACGGACCTTGTCGACAAGGTGGCGCGCGCGGAACAGGAAGCCACGGGCACGCATCGGTTGGCGGTTGCCGTGGCGCGCAACTATTTCAAGCTGATGGCCTACAAGGACGAATACGAGGTGGCGCGGCTGTATTCGGATGGGGAGTTCGTGAAGAAGATCGGGGAACAGTTCGAAGGGGACTGGAAGCTGCACTTCCATCTGGCGCCGCCGCTGTTCTCGCGGCGCGACAAGGCGGGGCATTTGGTCAAGCGTGCTTATGGGCCGGGGATGCTGAAGGTGTTCGGGGTGCTGGCAAAGATGCGACGGTTGCGGGGGACGCGGTTGGATGTGTTCGGGTATACGGCGGAGAGGCGGGCAGAGCGCGAGCTGATACGGGAGTATCGGGAGACGTTGTCGGCGATTTTGGTGAAGTTGAATCGGGGGAATCTGGAAAGGGCGGTGGCGTTAGCGCGGGTGCCGGAGGAGATTCGGGGGTATGGACATGTGAAGGAGGAGGCGGTGGCGCGGGCGGCTTTGGTGCGGGAGGAGTTGTTGAAGGAATTTAGTGCGAGGGTGGTGGCGATTGGGGTTCGGGCGGCTTGAGGGGGGATGGGGTGGGAGTTGAGGTTGGGGGGGATGCTGGGTTTTGATGCTGGGATTTGAAGCTTGGATTTGAAGCTTGGATTTAGGGCCAGGGGCGGTTTGGGTCTTTGGAGCGGAGCAGGTTCTTTTGACGCCTGGCGCGGCGGCGGCGCGGGGCGGCGGGTCAACGATTGCGGTCCGGAGCCTTCGCTCCGGACTGCCCCGTCGTCATCTTCGTCCGCCTTCGGCTCCCTTCAGATTCCCTCGGGCTTATCGACTCCCCGCCACCCCGCGCCACCACCACGCCAGGCTGCGTCAGTTGGCGCTGAGGGGGGCTGGGGAGGGGGGGCGTTCTTTTGGTTCTTGCCTACTGGAGGGGTGGGGCGGAAGGGCTTGCGGGGCCCGCCCCAGGCCGGCCGCGCGGGCGGCCTTTTGGGGCTTACGCGGTTGTGGTGCGTCGGGGCGGGGGCGCTGCGCGAATGCGGCGGTTGTGGTGCGTCGGGGCGGGGGCGCTGCGCGAATGCGGCGGTTGTGGTGCGTCGGGGCGGGGGCGCTGCGCGAATGCGGCGATTGTGGTGCGTCGGGGCGGGGGCGCTGCGCGAATGGGGGGGATTGTGGTGCGTCGGGGCGGGGGCGCTGCGCGAATGCGGGGATTGTGGTGCTTCGGGGGGGGCGGGCGCTGGTTTTGCGCCCCGGTCCGCCTTCAGGCGGGCGCGCTCCAACCTTTGGAGAGGTCTACGGCTTGGCGCCAGCGTTTCATTCTGGCGTCGCGTACGGCTTGGGGCCAGGTGGGGGTGAAGGTGCGTTCGGCCTGCCATTTGGAGGCGAACTCTTCCAGGTTGCTCCAGAAGCCTACCGCCAGGCCCGCCAGGCCGGCGGCGCCCAGGGCGGTGGATTCGGGCACGCGGGGGCGGACGACGGGGACGCCTAGCAGGTCGGCTTGCATTTGCATCAGCAGGTCGTTGCGGGCGGCGCCGCCGTCTACGCGCAGTTCGGTCAGCGCGATGCCGCTGTCGCCGTTCATGCAGGTCAGCAATTCAGCGCTTTGCAGGGCGATGGATTCCAGTGTGGCGCGGGCGATGTGGGCGCGGGTGGTGCCGCGGGTCAGGCCCACCAGGGTGCCACGGGCGTAGGGGTCCCAGTGGGGGGCGCCCAGGCCGGCGAAAGCGGGCACCATGAAGACGTCGTCGGTGTCGGAGACGCTGGCGGCCAGGGATTCGATTTCTTCGGAACGCTGGATGATGCCCAGGCCGTCGCGCAGCCATTGGACGGCGGCGCCGGCAACGAACACGCCGCCTTCCAGCATGTAGGTGGGCTTCCACTTGCCGGCGTCGGCTTGGGGCAGGCCCCAGCCCACGGTGGACAGTAGGTGGTTCTTGGATTGCACCGGTTGGTCGCCGACGTTCATCAGCATGAAGCAGCCGGTGCCGTAAGTGTTCTTTGCCATGCCGGCCGTGAAGCAGGCCTGGCCGAAGGTGGCGGCCTGCTGGTCGCCGGCTACGCCCGCAATGGGGATCGAACCGCCCAGCCATTCGGGCAGGGCGTCGCCCACGACGGCACTGCTGGGCGCGATCTTGGGCAGCACGCTGCGCGGGATGTTCAGCAAGGCCAGGATGTCGTCGTTCCAGTCTTGCGTGTGCAGGTCGAACAGCATGGTGCGCGACGCGTTGCTGCAATCGGTGCTGTGGACGGCGCCGCCAGTCAGTTGCCAGATCAGCCAAGTGTCGACGGTGCCGAATGCCAGTTCGCCGCGTTCGGCCATCTTGCGGGCGCCGGGCACGTGGTCCAGCAGCCAGGCAAGCTTGGTGCCGGAGAAGTAGGCGTCCACGACGAGGCCGGTGCGCGATTGCAGGAAGTCGGCGTGGCCGTCGCGGCGCAACTGGTCGCACAGCGGTGCGGTGCGGCGGTCTTGCCAGACGATGGCGCGGGCCAGCGGGCGGCCGGTGGCGCGTTCCCAGATCAGCGTGGTTTCGCGCTGGTTGGTGATGCCGATGGCGGCCACGTCGGCGGCGGTGGCGCCAGCGTTGCGCAGGGCTTCGCGGGCCACGTCCAGTTGGCTGTGCCAGATTTCGTTGGCGTCGTGTTCAACCCAGCCGGGCCGGGGGTAGTGCTGGCGGAATTCACGCTGGCCGACACCGCGGACCACGCATTCGCGGTCGAACACGATGGCTCGGGAGCTGGTCGTGCCCTGGTCCAGGGCTAGGACAAATTCATTCGTCGTCACTTTTTTTGGCGCCGTTCAGGTGTGCCCCGGCTTGCGGATCGAGGCGTCTAAAGGAAAGGGTCGAGACCATGCACATCAGCCCGATGACGATAAAGCCGGCGACGACGTCGCTGATCGCCAGCGTTTCGGCGCCGCGCAACGTCATGCTGACGTTCAGCGTCACCGCGGCCACGCCCACGCCCAGGCTGATGCCCAGTTGCTGCGCCATGGCGGCAAAGCTGCTGGCGCGGCTCATCTGGGACGGCGGGATGTCGGCATAGGTTAGCGTATTTACCCCGGTAAATTGCAGCGACCGGAAGAAGCCGCCGACAAGCAAAATGGCGATCATCAGCCACACCGGCGTGGTGGGCGTGAAGGTGGCGCAGACCATGATGAACACGCCGGTCAACAGGGCGTTCACGGTCAGCACGCGCCGGAAACCGAAGTGGCGGACGATGGGCGTGGCCACGAATTTCATCAGCAGGGCGCCGGCGGCGCTGGCAAAGGTGATGAGGCCGGCAGAAAACGGGGTCAGGCCAAAGCCCACTTGCAGCAGCATGGCCAGCAGGAAGGGGGTGGCGCCCACCGCAAAGCGGCACAGGTTGCCGCCCAGCGTCGAGATGGCAAAGGTGGGAATCCGCATCAAGGACAGGTCGATGATGGGGTGGTCGATGCGCCGGGCGTGCCAGGCGTACAGGAAACCGCACGCGGCGCCCACGGCGATCAGGCCCAGCAGCATGGGCAGCGGCATGATGTCGCGGCCGATGGCTTCAAAGCCGCTGACCAGCGCGGCCAGGCACACCGCGCTGAGCAGAAAGCCCAGCCAGTCCAGGCGCGGGGCGGATGCTTCCTTGATTTCAGATACATAGCGCAGCACCAGCGCAATACCCAGCACGCCGATGGGGATGTTGATCAGGAAAATCCAGTGCCACGACATATAGGTGACCATGAAGCCGCCCAGCGGCGGGCCGATCACCGGACCCAGCAGGGCCGGGATGGACAGGAATGACATGGCCTTGAGCAGGTCTTGCTTGGGCACGGTACGCAGCAGGATGATGCGACCTACGGGCACCATCATGGCGCCGGCCATCCCCTGGACGATGCGGGCCACGACCAGCTGGGGCAGGTCCTGAGACAGGGCGCAGGCAACGGAACTTAGCGTGAACAGCCCGATGGCGGCCACAAATACGCGGCGCGCGCCGTAGCGGTCGGCCGCCCAGCCGCTGACGGGCACGAACACGGCCACCGAGAGCAGGTAGGACGTAATGGCCACGTTCAGCCGCACGGGGGTGGAGCCCAAGGCGCGGGCCATGGCGGGCAGGGCGGTAGCCACCACGGTGGCGTCCAGCATCTGCATGAACAGCGCGCAGCCGACAATGAAGGGAATCATGCGCGCTGCGCGCACCGCATCCGGGGTTGAGGGGGGTGCGGGATTGGCTGCGGCGACGGATTCGGCTGACATGGCGGAGGGGGGCGTTGGGTGCCTGACGATTGTAACGCCGGGGAATTGGCCCCGCGTGAAGTAAACTCGTCGGATCTGCAACCTACTGAAATTGGCGTCATGGCGACCAACTACGAATCCGAGATCACCCTTTTCCTGAAAGACTTCAAGCAGTCGCACCCTGGCACGGAAGAACGCCAGCGTGAAGGCCGCGCCCGTCTTTGGGACAAACCGCAAGATCCGGAACTGCTCGAAGGCTTCCGCGCGGCCCGCGTGCCGCAAAAACCGTACGTGTATTCGGCAGACTGATTCCCGTTGCGGCAGACATGTCCCGTAACCCTTCAGTCCCTGGCGAGGCACTGGCCAAGCTAGTGGAACCGCCTGTGGACAGCACGCCAGACACCGTCGACAGCGTGGCGTTCGCGCGCCTGTACGGCGAGCCGCTGTTCCAGATGCCGACGGATCTGTACATTCCGCCGGACGCGCTGGAGGTGTTTCTTGAGGCGTTCGAAGGGCCGCTGGACTTGTTGCTGTACCTGATCCGCAAGCAGAACTTCAACGTTCTGGACATCCCGATGGCGGATGTCACGCGGCAGTACCTGTCTTATGTGGACCAGATCCGCATCACCAATCTAGAGCTGGCCGCCGAATATCTGCTGATGGCGGCCATGCTGATCGAGATCAAGTCGCGCATGCTGCTGCCGGTCAAGAAGACCGACACCGGCGAAGAGCCCGAAGACCCGCGCGCCGAACTCGTGCGTCGCCTGCTTGAATACGAGCAGATGAAGCTGGCCGCGCAAAAGCTGGACAAGCTGCCGCAACTGGGCCGCGATTTTGTCAGCAGCCAGGCCGTGGCGGACCTCAGCGTTGAACGCATGATGCCCGAGGTCAGCGTGGACGATCTGCGCCTGGCCTGGGCCGACATCATGAAGCGGGCCAAGCTGAACCAGCACCACCACATCACGCGTGAACAGCTGTCGGTGCGCGACCACATGACGCATATCCTGCGGCGCCTGAACGATGTGCGCTTCATGGAATTTGGCGACCTGTTCATGGAGCGCGTCCGCGAAGGCGCGCCGGCGGCTGTCGTCGTCGTGCATTTCATCGCCATGCTGGAACTGGCTCGCGAATCCCTGCTGGAAATTACGCAGGCCGAGCCTTATGCGCCCATCTATGTCCGCCTGGCTTACACCAGCGTGGCGGCGGTCGCGGCCTGATCCTGACCGGGCTGCCCCCAACCCCGGAGAGTTCCCTTGAAAGTCGTACACACCATCCAGGAATTGCGCGATCACCTGCGCGGCCAGAACCGCGTGTCGTTCGTGCCCACGATGGGCAATCTGCACGAAGGCCACCTGTCGCTGATGAAGCTGGCGCGCCAGCATGGCGACCCCGTCGTCGCCAGCATCTTCGTGAACCGGCTGCAATTCGGTCCGAACGAGGACTTCGACCAATACCCGCGCACGCTGGCGGCTGATATTGAAAAGCTGGAGCAGGCGCGCGACGTCTACGTGCTGTTCGCGCCGAATGAGCGCGAGATGTATCCCGAGCCGCAGAACTACCGTGTGCAGCCGCCGGACGATCTGGGCGACATCCTGGAAGGCGAGTTCCGTCCGGGCTTCTTCGAGGGCGTCAGCACGGTGGTGCTCAAGCTGTTCTCGTGCGTGCAGCCACGCGTGGCCGTCTTCGGCAAGAAGGACTACCAACAGCTGATGGTCGTGCGCAATATGTGCCGCCAGTTTCAGCTGCCGGTCGAGGTGCTGGCCCATGAAACGGTGCGCGCGGATGACGGCCTGGCGCTGTCCTCGCGCAACCGCTACCTGACTCCGGAAGAACGCGCCGAAGCGCCCGCGCTGTATGCGGGCTTGCAGAAGATCGGCCAGCGTCTGACGCAGGGCGAGCGCAATGCCGAAGCCCTGGAGCGCGACGCCATTGACGAGCTGACCCGGCGCGGCTGGAAGGTCGATTACGTGGCCCTGCGCCGCCAGCGCGATCTGAAGCGCCCCGAGGCTGCCGACTTGCAGGCCGGCGAGCCGGTCGTTGTGCTGGCCGCCGCGAAGCTGGGCGCGACGCGTCTGATCGACAACCTGGAATTGGCCTACACGGCCTGATCCCGCATGAACAGGGTAGGGACCGCAGATTGCGGCATCCCGACCCCTGACAGAATTGCTAGCTTTCGCCGTTATTAGGGGGAGGGCAGACTTCTTGTAATCCTACATTGCAAAAAACGAGTCGCCCCATGCGTGTTCCCCGTCCCGACCTTGATGCAGCGCTTGTCGCCTTGACGCCCCGCGAAAGGCAGATCGTCGACTATGTGGCGGCCGGCAGGCCGAACAAAGTGATCGCCATCGACCTGGGTATTTCGCTGCGCACGGCGGAAGCCCATCGCGCCCGCATCTTCGCCAAACTACATACCCGCAACGCCATGGAGCTGGCCTGCCGCCTGTGCGCGCACGGCCGTTCCGGGGCGTCGCCCATTCTCGAAGCCGCGGCAGTGGATGCGGCGTTGGCTGCCGAGCGGGGTGCCGGGGTGGGTGCTGAGCGGGGTGCTGAGCGGGGCGCGGCCACGGGTTCACGGCCCGCGCTGGGTATGGCTGGAGGCAGGCCGATGACTGGCTCTCCCACGCTGCCCGCCGACGCAAATTTGCCCATCGTCTCGCAGCCGATCATCCCCGGGATTTATTCCGCCGCCATGTTCCCCCCTATGGCGTCCAGCACGACGCTGCACGAACCGCCGCTGGGATATGGAGTCGATCCCGCAGCATCTGATGACCCGACGGACGACCCGACGGACGACCCCACGGATGGCCCCACGGATGACCCCACGGACGACCCTGCGGACACTCATGATTAGCCGGCACGGGGCCCAAAAAAACGCCGGGCCCGCGAACAAGGTGTTCGGCGGGCCCGGCGGGATCGGGTTGTTGCGTTATGCCGGCGTTACGGGCACTTGGGCGCCGCGGCCTTGGCCAACTCGTCGATCGGGTCCAGATCCGGCTGGCGGGTCAGGTTGTAGTTCAAGTTGGGCGTTTGGCCGGCGATCGAACGCACGCGCAGCACGTTGTTGGCGGCCACCACGAACTCGGCGCGGACGTTACCGTTGCCGTCCATCATGATGACGCGCGGCGGGCGTTCGTCGGTGGCGTCCCAGCAACCCTGTTCGGTTACGGCGGGGCCCTTGTTCGGGTCGTTTTCCAGGTAGGCCGTGCGGCCACGCCAACGGCCGTTGGGCGCCAGGGTCAACGTCACGCGCTGCGCCGTGCATTGCATGGCGGGCGAGAAACACGGCAACGTGCCCATGTAGGTCTGCGGCTGTGGCACCAGGCTGTGGGCCGCGGCATTGGGCGGGGCAGCCGGGGCGGGCGTGGAAGCGGCAACGGCGGCGCTGTTGTCGGCGCCTTCCGGAACAGGCTGGCCGTCTTCCGTGGTCTGGCCACCGGCAGCGGCTTGCGCGGCTTGGTTCTGGGGTTTGCGGGCGTCGGGCTTCAGGGCGATTTGCACTTGCGACGGCGCGCGGATGACGCTGCGGTAGCCGGCGCCCGAACCCTGGTACTGGGCATCGGTCACCGTGCTTTCAGCCGGGGGGTCGTAATAGCCTTCGGTTTTTTGCTGGGCGCAGCCTGCCGCACCTAGTGCGGTACCGGCCAGCAGCAGCCCCATGACGCTGAGTTTGCGGGATCGGGTAACGATGTCGACGCGGGCGGTCATGGCAGCTTATCCGTGAATTGAGTCTGTCTCCGATTTTACGCACTTATGCGAAGATTCGATACGTTCCCTTAGCCACTCTTGGGTGTAGTCAGTACTTTATGCACAATAAACGACACGGCCGCCGTTTTGCTGTCGGCCTTTTGGCCGACGGACAGGGCGCGGGATCTGGCGCTGGGTCTGGCGCGCGCCTTCGTCGCGGGCGGGCATGAACGTGCTGCGACACGCTTTCGATATTCCCTTGGGCGCCTTCATTGCGCTGGCCGCGTTGGCGGGCTTGTTCGTCGGCAATTGGCTGACCGTGCTGACCTATCGGCTGCCTCGCATGATGGAACGCGAATGGCAGGCGCAATGCCTGGACGCGGTGGGCCGGGCGCGGCCCGACAGCCCCGACGGTCTGTTCCATCCGGCATCGCATTGCCCTGCCTGCAACGCGCCGGTGCGTGGCTGGAGGCGGCTGCCGGTGTTGGGCTGGCTCTTGCTGCGGGGCCGCTGCGCCGCGTGCGATGCCGTGATTGCGTGGCGCTACCCCGCCATTGAATTGCTGACCTGCCTGGTGTTCGCCGCCTGCGCCTGGCGCTACGGCGCCACGCCCGTCGCCTTGTGCGCCATGGGCTTGTCGGCCATGCTGATCGCCTTGGGCTGGATCGATTTTGAAACCACGCTGCTGCCTGATGTGCTGACGCAGCCGCTGGTCTGGGCCGGCCTGCTCGTCAACCTGTTCGGCACCTTCACCACCTTGCCGCTGGCAGTGATCGGCGCGGTGGCCGGCTATGTGTTCCTGTGGGTTATCTTCCATCTGTTCCGGCTGCTGACCGGGCGCGAAGGCATGGGCTATGGCGACTTCAAATTGCTGGCCGCGCTGGGCGCCTGGTTTGGCGCCGAGTCGCTGCCGATGCTGTTGCTGGCGGCCTCGTTGGTGGGCGTGTTGATCGGCGGCGCGCTCACGCTCAGCGGTCGCGCGGGCCGGGGGCAGCCGCTGCCTTTCGGACCCTACCTGGCATTGGCCGGTATCGTGATGTTGCTGTTGGGTGGCGACGAGGGCTTGTGGTTGTTGATGCGCCAGGCGTGAGCCGGCGGGAAAGGATAGGCATCATGTTCAAGATTGGGCTGACGGGCGGCATCGGGTCGGGCAAGTCCCGCGTGGCCGACATGCTGGCGGACTGGGGCGCAACGCTGGTCGACACCGATGAAATCGCGCGCGCGCTGACCGCCGCGAATGGCGCGGCCATGCCCGCCATCGCGACCGAGTTCGGCGCCGATGCGTTGACCCCGGACGGTGCGCTGAACCGCGACTGGATGCGCGAGCGCGCCTTCGCCGACCCCGCCGTGCGGCAGCGGCTTGAAGCCGTGCTGCATCCCATCATCTCCGAAGAAACACGGCGCCAGGCGGCGGCCGCGACCGGATCGTATCTGGTCTTTGTGGTGCCGCTTTTGGTGGAGTCCTTAAAGCGGTGGCGCGGGCGCGTTGACCGCATCTGCGTGGTGGACTGCGACCCCGACACACAGGTGGCTCGCGTGCAGGCTCGCAGCGGGCTGACGGAGCCCGCCATCAGGCGTATTATGGCGGCACAGGCTGCGCGGCAAGTCCGCCTGGAGTCCGCTGACGACGTCATCATGAACGACGGCGCCACAACACCCGAGCAATTGCGCGCGCAGGCAAAGACCTTGCATGACCGCTGGCTTGCGCTGGCGACCACCCAGGGCCGGTAAGCGCAAGCGGGCCGGCACCCTTCCACATCCCGGCCGGCTGGCTGACCACTGATGGGCCTGTAAAAAAGCGTGATTGTTTACGAATACCCCTTCAATGAGCGCATCCGCGCCTACCTGCGATTGGAATACCTGTTCGACAGGTTGTTCTTCTTTGCTCAGGCAGGGGATTCACGCCAACATCAGGTTGCCGTTACTTCTCTTTTCGATTTGCTTGACGCCTGCGAACGCACGGACGTGAAAGGCGCCGTGCTGCAAGACCTTGAACGCCAGCGCATGGCGCTGGTGGGTCTGCGCGATCACCCCGGCGTGGCGCAGGATGCGCTGGAAGCCATGCTGCGCGAACTGGAAAAAGTGGCCACGGCATTGGCCGCGCCCGGCAAGACCGGCCAGTCGCTGCGCGAAAACGAATGGTTGACCAGCCTGCGTGGTCGCTTGTCCGTGCCGGGCAGCGCCACGCAGGTCGACATGCCGTCCTACTTTGCCTGGCAGAACAAATCCGAAGCCGCCCGCCTTGCGGACCTTCAGGCCTGGATCTCACCGTTTCTTGCCCTGTACGACGGGCTGACGCTGGCGTTGCGGCTGCTGCGCGAGTCCGGCCGCAAGACCGACATCGTGGCCGAGCAGGGCGCCTACCAGCAGATGCTGGGCGGCAAGCAGTTTCATCTGCTGCGCGTGTGGGTCGACCCCGAGCAAGGCGTATTCCCCGAGATCAGCGCCAATAAGTACATGATCTGGATACGTTTTTCCACGCAAGACGGCGAATTCAAGCCCCAGCAGGTGGCCCGCGACGTCGCCTTTCAGATGACGTTGTGCAGCTCGTAGGCTGCTGCCTTGCCCGCCTACGGCCGCCGCAAGGCTGATTCTTGTTGCGGCCAGTTTCAACTGGCGCCCGCGATGCGCGAAACGGAACCCGACTAGTAGACAATACGGCTTTCTGCATTAGTGCCGGAACCGTTTCCATGTCCGAAAGTCGTCCTGTTTCCCCACCGTCCCGCTGGACCCGCCGCCGCATTGGCGGCTTGGTCGTGTTGCTGCTGGTGGTTGCCGGTATTGCCTGGCTGGTGCTGCGGCCCTCTGCCAAGCAGGGCGGTCCGGCCGGCGCGCGAGGCCCGGGCGGCGGCCGGCCCCCCGCGGCCGCGATGGCCAACCTGCCCGTGCCGGTGCGCATCGCAACCGCCACCAAGCAGGACATCGACATCTACCTGAAGTCCCTGGGCACCGTCACCGCGTACAACACGGTCACGGTGCGCAGCCGCGTCAGCGGCGAACTGGTCGATGTGAAATTCCAGGAAGGCCAGCAAGTGAAGGCCGGCGATGTGCTGGCGCAAGTCGACCCGCGCGCCTTCCAGGTGGCGCTGGACCAGGCGCGCGGCACGCAGATGCAGAATCTGGCCCAGCTTGAAAACGCGCGGCGCGACCTGCAACGCTATCAAGCCCTGTTCAAGCAGGACTCCATCGCCAAGCAACAGGTCGACACCCAGGCCGCGCTGGTGCGCCAATACGAAGGCACCGTCAAAAGCGACCAGGCCAACGTGGACAACGCCAAGTTGCAGCTGGATTACGCCCGCATCACCGCGCCCATCAGCGGCCGGCTGGGCCTGCGCCAGGTGGACCGGGGCAATCTGGTGTCCAGCTCCGATACCAATGGGCTGGTTGTCATTACCCAGACCCAGCCCATCTCCGTCGTCTTCACGCTGCCGGAAACCCAGCTGCCCGAAGTGCGTGGCGAAATCGCGGCCGGCCGAACCTTGGCCGTTGACGCGTACGACCGCGCCGACACGCGCCGTATCGCCACCGGCGTGCTGGAAACGCTGGACAACCAGATCGACGTCACCACCGGCACCTTGAAACTGAAGGCCAAGTTTGAAAACGCGGACGACGCGCTGTTCCCGAACCAGTTCGTCAACGTGCGCCTGCACGTGCTGACGCGCAAGGACGTCACCGCCGTCCCCACCGCCGCCATCCAGCAAGGCTCGGCCGGCGCCTTTGTGTTCCTGGTGCAGCCGGACAACACCATCGCCGTGCGCCAGGTCAAGCTGGGCGCCATCAACAACGGCATGGTCGCCGTGAACGAAGGGCTGCAACCGGGCGACCGCGTCGTCACCGAAGGCACCGACCGCCTGCGCGCCGGGGCCAAGGTTGAAATCGTGGGCGGCGCCGAAGTCATTCCCGCCACCCGCGACAAGACGCTGGGCGCGGGCGCCCCTGCCGGCACCACGCCGCCGTCCAAATAAGCCGAGCGCATCGTGAGTCCGTCGCGTCTGTTCATCCTGCGCCCCGTCGCCACCACGCTGGCGATGGTGGCCATCCTGATTGCCGGCTTCATCGCCTACCGCATGTTGCCCGTGTCGGCGCTGCCCGAGGTGGACTACCCGACGATCCAGGTGGTGACGCTGTACCCCGGGGCCAGCCCCGACGTGATGACCTCGCTGGTCACGTCCCCGCTGGAACGGCAGTTTGGGCAGATGCCGGGCTTGAACCAGATGTCGTCCACCAGTTCGGGCGGCGCGTCGGTCATCACCATGCAGTTCAACCTGACGTTGCCACTGGACGTGGCCGAGCAGCAGGTGCAGGCCGCCATCAACGCGGCATCCAACCTGCTGCCCAGCGACCTGCCGGTGCCGCCCACGTACAACAAGGTCAACCCCGCCGATGCCGCGGTGCTGACGCTGGCGATCACATCGCCCACCATGCCCTTGCCGCAGGTGCGCGACCTGGTCGACACGCGGGTGGCGCAGAAGCTGTCGCAGATCCCCGGCGTGGGCCTGGTCAGCGTGGCGGGCGGGCAGCGCCCGGCCGTGCGCGTGCAGGTCAACCCGCAGGCGCTGGCCGCCAACGGCCTGGCCATGTCCGACCTGCGCACCGCCATCGTGGGCGCCAACGTCAATCAGCCCAAGGGCAACCTGGACGGCCCGCTGCGTTCCACCACCATCAACGCCAATGACCAGCTGAAGTCGCCCACCGACTACAACGACCTGATCATCGCCTACAAGAACAACGCGCCGCTGCGCCTGTCCGACGTGGCGCGCGCGGTCGAAGGCGCCGAAGACACGCGCCAGGCCGCATGGGCCGGCGACAAGCCCGCCATCCTGTTGAACATCCAGCGCCAGCCCGGCGCCAATGTGATCGACGTGGTCAACCGCATTCAGACGCTGTTGCCGCAGCTGCGCGCCGCGCTGCCGGCCACGCTGGATGTCACCGTGGTGTCCGACCGCACGCAGACCATCCGCGATTCCGTCGAAGACGTGAAGTTTGAAATGCTGCTGGCCGTGGGGCTGGTGGTGATGGTGACCTTCGTGTTCCTGCGCAGCCTGACCGCCACGCTGATCCCCAGCGTCGTGGTGCCGCTGTCGCTGGTGGGCACGTTCGGCATCATGTATCTGGCCGGGTTCTCCATCAACAACCTGACGCTGATGGCGCTGACGATCGCCACCGGCTTCGTGGTGGACGACGCCATCGTCATGATCGAGAACATCGCGCGCCACATCGAAGAAGGCGAAACGCCGATGCAGGCGGCGCTCAAGGGTGCCTCGCAGATCGGCTTCACGCTGATCTCGCTGACGTTCTCGCTGATCGCCGTGCTGATTCCGCTGTTGTTCATGACCGAAGTCGTGGGCCGGCTGTTCCGCGAATTCGCCATCACGCTGGCGGTGTCCATCCTGATTTCACTGGTGGTGTCGCTGACTCTGACGCCGATGATGTGCGCACGCCTGCTGCGCGCGGAATCGGAACAGAAGCACGGGCGTTTTCACACCGCCACCGGCAACTTCATTGATCGCGTCATCGCCGGCTATGACCGGATGCTGCAAGTGGTGCTGCGCCATCAGCCGCTGACCTTGCTGGTGGCGCTGGGCACGTTCGCGCTGACCGTGGTGCTGTACATGGTGGTGCCCAAGGGCTTTTTCCCGCAGCAGGACACCGGGTTGATCCAGGCCATCACGCAGGCGCCGCAATCCATTTCGTTCCCGGCCATGGCCGAACGCCAGCAGGCCGCCGCGCGGCTGGTGCTGCAAGATCCGGACGTGCAGGCCGTGTCCTCGTTCATCGGTGTCGACGGCAGCAACGCCACGCTTAGCGCCGGCCGCATGCAGATTTCCCTAAAGCCGCAAGCCGAGCGCAGCGGCGATTTGCGCACGGTGATGGCGCGCTTGCAGGAATCGCTGGGCAAGCAGGACGGCCTGACCGTCTACATGCAGCCCGTGCAGGACCTGACCATCGAAGACCGCGTCAGCCGCACGCAATATCAGATGACGCTGTCCAACCCCGACCTGAAGGTGCTGAGCGAATGGACGCCCAAGCTGGTGGACCGGCTGCGCCAGGTGCCGGGCCTGAAGGACGTAACGGATGACTTGCAGGACGACGGCTTGCAGACCTGGGTCGAGATCGACCGCGATGCGGCCTCGCGCCTGGGCATTACCGCCGCCGTCATCGACGAAGCGCTGTACGACGCCTTCGGCCAGCGCCTGATCTCCACGATCTTCACGCAATCGAACCAGTACCGCGTGGTGCTGGAAGTGCAGCCACAGTTCCAGATGAACCCGTCCGCGCTGGGGCAGATCCATGTGCCCACGGCCGCGGGCACGCAGGTGCCGCTGTCGTCCGTGGCGCACATCACCGAAGGGCGTACGGTGCTTGCCGTGAACCGGCTGGACCAGTTCCCGATGGTCACGGTGTCGTTCAACCTGGCGCCGGGCGCGTCCTTGTCCAACGCGGTCGAAGCCATCACCGCCGCCGAAGCCGAGATCGGCATGCCCGCCGGGGTCGAGACCCGCTTCCAGGGCGCCGCGCTGGCGTTCCAGAATTCGCTGACCAGCACGTTGTGGCTGATCCTGGCCGCCGTCGTCACCATGTACATCGTGCTGGGCGTGCTGTACGAAAGCTACATCCACCCCATCA
Organism: Achromobacter sp. 1L-A-4-B-C2; assembly: GCF_057291955.1. NCBI lineage: Bacteria > Pseudomonadati > Pseudomonadota > Betaproteobacteria > Burkholderiales > Alcaligenaceae > Achromobacter > Achromobacter sp. 1L-A-4-B-C2. Next base: position 207,791 of record NZ_JBXAWP010000004.1, on the reverse strand, counting down.
CCATCCTGTCGACCCTGCCGTCCGCCGGCGTGGGCGCCTTGCTGGCGCTGTTGATCAGCGGCACCGAGCTGGACATGATCGGCATCATTGGCATCATCCTGCTCATCGGCATCGTGAAAAAGAACGCCATCATGATGATCGACTTCGCGCTGGACGCCGAGCGTAAGCGCGGCCTGAGCCCGCGCGCCGCCATCCATGAAGCCGCGCTGCTGCGCTTCCGGCCCATCTTGATGACCACGCTTGCCGCCCTGTTCGGCGCCTTGCCGCTGATGCTGTCTTCGGGCACCGGCGCTGAATTGCGCCAGCCGCTGGGCCTGGTGATGGTGGGCGGCCTGCTGCTCAGCCAGGTGCTGACGCTGTTCACCACGCCCGTCATCTACCTGATGTTCGACCGCCTGTCGCGCCGCTGGCGTGGCGTGCGCGCGCCCGCCGCCGGGGACGCGTCATGATCATGTCGGCGCCCTTCATCGTCCGGCCGGTAGCGACCACGCTGCTTAGCGTGGCGGTTGTGATGGCGGGGCTGCTGGCGTTTTTCCTGTTGCCGGTGGCGCCCTTGCCGCAGGTGGATATCCCCACGATTTCGGTGTCGGCCAGCCTGCCCGGCGCCAGCCCCGAGACCATGGCATCCAGCGTGGCCACGCCGCTTGAGCGGTCGCTGGGCAGCATCGCGGGCGTGACTGAAATGACGTCCAGCAGCTCGCAGGGGTCTACCCGCGTGACGCTGCAATTTGATTTGTCGCGCGATATCAACGGCGCGGCGCGCGACGTGCAGGCCGCCATCAACGCGGCGCGTTCGTTGCTGCCTTCCGGCTTGCGCAGCAATCCCACGTATCACAAGTCCAACCCGTCGGACGCGCCCATCATGACCTTGGCGCTGACGTCCGACACGCTGGGCCAGGGCCAGCTGTACGACATCGCCTCCACCATCGTGGCGCAGAAGCTGGCGCAGGTGGACGGCGTGGGCGAAGTCACCGTGGGCGGCAGTTCGCTGCCGGCCGTGCGCGTCACGGTGCTGCCCGGCGCGCTGGCCAATCGCGGCGTGTCGCTGGACCAGCTGCGCAGCACGCTGGCCAACGCCAACTCGAACCGCCCCAAGGGCGTGCTGGAAAACGACCGCTACCACTGGCAGATCATGGTCAGCGACCAGCTCAGCCGCGCCGAGCAATATCGGCCGCTGATCGTGGCCTGGAAAGACGGCGCGCCGGTGCGCGTGTCGGATGTGGCCAAGGTCGAGGATTCCGTCGAAGACCTGTATCAGACCGGCTTCTACAACGACCGAAAGGCCATCCTGATGATCGTGCGTCGGCAGGCCGACGCCAACATCATCGAAGCCGTGAACGCCGTGCGCGCGCAGCTGCCCGTGTTGCAGGCGCTGATGCCGGCCGACGTGAACATGACGGTCGCGCAAGACCGCACGCCCAGCATCCGCGCATCGCTGCACGAAGCCGAACTCACCCTGATCATCGCCGTGGGCTTGGTGGTGCTGGTGGTGCTGCTGTTCCTGCGCCGCTGGCGCGCGGCCATCATCCCCAGCGTGGCCGTGCCGGTATCGCTGATCGGCACGTTCTGCATCATGTATATGTGCGGCTTCACGCTGAACACCATTTCGCTGATGGCGCTGATCGTGGCTACCGGCTTTGTGGTGGACGACGCCATCGTGGTGCTGGAAAACATCATGCGGCATGTCGAGAACGGCATGTCGCCCATGCGCGCGGCGCTGCGCGGGTCGCGCGAAGTGGGCTTCACGGTGCTGTCCATGAGCCTGTCGCTGGTGGCGGTGTTCATCCCCATCCTGCTGATGGGCGGCGTGGTGGGGCGGCTGTTCCGCGAATTCGCCGTCACGCTGTCGGCCGCCATCATGGTGTCGCTGGTGGTGTCGTTGACGTTGACGCCCATGATGTGCGCGCGGCTGTTGCGTCCCGAGCCCAAGGACGCCAAGCCGCCCGGACGGCTCGCGCGCTGGTCCGAACGCGGCTTTGAAGCCATGCTGGACGGCTATCGCCGCAGCCTGCGCTGGGCGCTGGCGCATGGGCGCCTGATGATGCTGACGCTGGCCGTGGCCGTGGGCCTGAACGTGTACCTGTACATGGCGGTGCCCAAGGGCTTTTTCCCACAGCAGGATACGGGCCAGCTGCTGGGCTTTTTCCGGGTCGACCAGGGCACCTCGTTCCAGGCCACCGTTCCCAAGCTGGACGCGCTGCGCAAGGTGGTGCTGGCGGACCCGGCGGTGCAAAGCATGACGGGGTACGCGGGCGGGCGCGGCGGCAGCAACAGCAGCTTCATGCAGATCCAGCTCAAGCCGCTGGAAGAGCGCAAGGTGTCGGCCGATGTGGTCATCAACCGGCTGCGCGGCAAACTGCAAAACATGCCGGGCGCGCGCATGTTCCTGGTGTCGCAGCAGGACATCCGCATCGGTGGGCGTCAGAGCCAGGGCTCGTACGACTACACGCTGATGTCGGGCGACCTGCAATTGCTGCGCACCTGGATGCCCAAGGTGCAGCAGGCGATGGCGAAGATTCCTGAAATCACCGACGTGGATACCGACGTCGAGGACAAGGGCCGCCAGATCAACCTGGTGATCGACCGCGAGGCCGCAACGCGGCTGGGCGTCAGCATGTCCACGATATCCACGGTGCTGAACAATTCGTTCAGCCAGCGGCAGGTGTCGGTGATGTACGGGCCGCTGAACCAGTACCACGTGGTGCTGGGGCTGGAGCCCAGGTTTGCCGAAGACATTGAATCGCTCAAGCAGGTGGAAGTCATCACGTCGACCGGCGCGCGCGTGCCGCTGCTGGCGTTTGCAAGCCTGGAAAACGGCAACGCGCCACTCAGCGTGCAGCACCAGGGTTTGTTCGTGGCGGACACGGTGTCGTTCAGCCTGGCGCCCGGCGTGTCGCTGGGCCAGGCCACCGCCGCCATCGATGCGGCCGTGGCGCGCATCGGCTTGCCGTCGGACCAGATCCAGGCGGGCTTCCAGGGCACCGCCGCCGCTTTGCAGCAAACGCTGGCGCAGCAGCCGTGGCTGATCCTGGCGGCGCTGGTCACGATGTATATCGTGCTGGGCATTTTGTACGAGAGCTTCGTGCATCCGCTGACGATCCTGTCCACCTTGCCGTCCGCCGGGCTGGGCGCGCTGCTGGCGCTGCTGCTGGTGCGGCAGGACTTCACGCTGATTGCGCTGATCGGCGTGTTCCTGTTGATCGGCATCGTGAAAAAGAACGCCATCATGATGGTGGACTTTGCGCTGGAAGCGCAGCGCGTGCAGGGCATGGCGCCGCGTGAAGCGATCTTCCAGGCGTGCGTGACGCGCTTTCGCCCCATCATGATGACGACCATGGCCGCCATCTTCGGCGCGCTGCCGCTGGTGCTGGCAACCGGCGCGGGCGTCGAGATGCGCCAGCCGCTGGGCATCACCATCGTGGGCGGCCTGGTCCTCAGCCAGATCCTGACGCTGTACACCACCCCCGTGGTCTATCTTTACCTGGACCGTTTTCGCCTGTGGGCATCGCGCTGGCGCGCCCGGCGAAATGACGCCCCTGCTTCCATAGAACCTACATGATCCGACCCAAGCCGTTTGCCGCATCCTTCCTACCCCGCAGCGCCGTCACGCTGGCGCTGTGCGCGCTGCTTGGCGCGTGCGCGGTCGGCCCTGATTACCAACGCCCCGCGCTGGATGTGGGCGCGTCCTACAAGGAAGGGCAGGGGCAAGAGCAGGTAGACGGCTGGAAGCGGGCGGAACCGCGTGACGTGGCCGACCGTGGCAAGTGGTGGCAGGTGTATGGCGACGACACGTTGAATTCGCTGGTCGAGCGCTTGAACACGTCGAACCAGACCATTGCCCAGGCCGAGGCCAACTACCGTCAGGCGCTGGGCCTGGTGCGCGCCGCGCGCGCGGGCTTCTATCCCACCGTGGGCGCCAGCGCCGGCATGTCGCGCGCGGGCGTCGGCACGGGCTCGTCATCGTCGTCAGGCAATGGCAGCAATGTGTCGAACCAGTATTCCGTGACGGGTAGCGTCAGCTGGGAACTGGACGTGTGGGGACGCGTGCGCCGCAGCACGGAATCGTCCGAGGCCAGCGCGGCGGCCAGCCTGGCCGACTTGGCCGCCACGCGCCTGAGCGCGCAGGCGGCGCTGGTGCAGACCTATCTGCAACTGCGCGTGCTGGACGAACAGAAACGTTTGCTGGACGCTACCGTGGCGGCGTATGAAAAGTCGCTGCAACTGACGCAAAACCGCTATGAAGTGGGCGTGGCGGGGCAGGCCGACATCGCCGTGGCGCGCACGCAGGTGGAAAGCACGCGCGCCCAGTCGATTGACCTGGACTGGCAGCGCGGCCAGTACGAGCACGCCATCGCCGTGTTGATGGGGCAGGCCCCGTCGCAGTTCAGCCTGCCGCCGGCGGTATTTGCCTTGCAGCTGCCGCAGATTCCGGTGGGGCTGCCGTCCGAACTGCTTGAGCGGCGGCCGGACATCGCCGCCGCAGAACGTCGCGCGGCCGCGGCCAATGCGCAGATCGGCGTGGCCGAGGCCGCGTGGTTCCCCTCGCTGATCCTGTCGGCCGACGGCGGCTTTCGCAACGGCCAGTTCGCCGACCTGCTGACGGCGCCCGCGCGCTTCTGGTCGTTGGGCCCGGCGTTGGCGCTGACCCTGTTCGATGGCGGCGCGCGCGCCGCACAAGTCGAACAGGCGCGCGCCGCCTACGACTCGCAAGCGGCGGCCTATCGCCAAGCGGCGTTGGTGGGCCTGCGCGAAGTTGAGGACTATCTGATCCAGCTGCGCGTCATGGAAAACGAACAGACCGTGCAACGCCGCGCGCTGGAGTCCGCGCGCGAGTCGTTGCGCCTGATCCAGAACCAGTACAAGGCCGGCCTGGTGGACTATCTGAGCGTGGCGGTAGTGGACGCCACCGCGCTTAACAGCGAGCGCAATGCGCTAAGCCTGCTGGGCACGCGCCTGGTGGCCAGCGTGAATTTGATTGTGGCGTTGGGTGGGGGGTGGGATGGCCTGCCAGCGGTGCAGCAGGCCGACGCGGCGCCAGCGCCCGCTTCGACGACGGCCCCCGTGAACTGAGCGCGCAGCCGTTCACACGACGGGTTCGCCGGACGCCGCGCTGCTTTGGCGGCGCGCTTCCAATGTCGATAACGCTTCGGCATTGAGCTCATCCGGAAAGCTGTGCGCGACCAGGTATTCCAGCGCTTTGTCGATGCGCGCCCAGCCTTCAGGCTCATGCAGCGGCAAGCCTAAAAAGTGCGTGGCGGTTTTGGCGCGCAATGTCAGGTAGACCGCCCCGGCCAGTATCACGCCCGCTACGGCGGGCACGTCTACGTCAGGCGCAAGTTCGTCAACGCGCTCGATGAATCCGCGCGCGGCATTTTCGCGGCGTTCGGCAAGCGTTGCGGTGACGTCGTTCTGTTCGATCAGCTCCCAGCGCCGCACCTCGCGCAAGGTTTCATTGCCTGATAGCGTTTCAATCTGCGCGCGCAGCATCGTCAGAATCAGATCGGCCGGCGTGCGCTGGCTGGATTCCTCCGTGGTCAACAAGCCGGGGTTGCGTGTCCAGAAATCTTGTTCTTTCATCCACGCCAGCAGCAGGCCCGACATGCCGTCAAAGTAGCGGTAGATGAGTTCTTTGCTGACGCCTGCGCGCTTGGCGATGGCGTTGATGCCGACTCCGCCCATGCCTGTTTCCAGGATCTGGGCTTCAAGGGCTTGGAGTATTTGGCGCTCGGTATTCGCACGGCGGGACATGACAGGTTCCTTCATGACGAGAGAGCTGTCGTGGCCCGCCACGCGGGGCACCCGGCTATCAGGACCGGAGCGGCGCCGGACGAGCCGGCGGCGGGGCCGATAAGACTTACATCTTGCCAGACTTCCGGCCCCGCAGGGTAGTTAGATCACGCCACGTATACCCGCGATGCCGTGCGCACCATGACGTAGTGCGTGCGACACGGTGGCGGTGGACTGGCCGCCCAGCGCGAATACGGGTATGCCCGCGTCGCGATTACCCGCCACAAAGCCTTCCCAGCCGAGCGTCGCGGCGCCAGGGTGGCTGGGCGTGTCCAGCACGGGACCCAGCACGGCAAAGTCGGCGCCGAGTTCACGGGCGTGGACGACTTGCGCGTTGTCGTGCGCGGACACGCCAACCAGCGCGCCGGCCGGCAATTCGGGCCGTGCGTGCAAGCGGGCGGCATCCGCAGTGCGCAGGTGTACGCCGTCGGCTTCTTTCCACCATGCGGCGGGGTGCGCGCTGTTGACCAGCACACGCGCGCCGGCGGCGCGGCAGCGCTTGATCACTTGCTGAAAAACTTCATGCAGCGATGCCGCACCGGCGCCATCGGGCCATTGCGGTTCACGCAGTTGCACGAGCTTCACGCCACGCGCAAGCGCTGCGTCCAGCCGGCCCAGGAACGCGGCCACGCCCGCACGCGAGCCGATCGAGCTGATGCCATAAGTGGTGGGCAGTTGCAGCCAGCGCAGCGGCGGCAGCGTGGCGGGCAGCAAGTCGCCGACCGATGCCGCGTTGGCGGGGTTGACCCATTCCAGGCGCTGGTTTTCCAGTCCTTGCGGTTCGCCTTCCCACGCCGTGACATGGCAGAACGCCAGGCGCACCGTGGTGTGGGGATAGACATGCACATAGGTCACCCACGGGCGCGACTGCGTCACGCGGATGCCCAGCTCTTCCTGCAATTCGCGGGCCAGCGCTTGCAGCACCGTTTCGCCAGGTTCCAGCTTGCCGCCCGGCAGCTCCCACCAGCCCGACCAGGGCTTGCCCTCGGGCCGCTGGCCCAAGAGCAGCATGCCGTCGGGACGCAGGATCAGGCCCGCTGCAACGTCAACGATCTTTTCAGACATGGCGGGCCGCCCAATCGCGCGCGAACTGATAGGCCACGCGGCCCGAACGCGATCCGCGTTCAATCGTCCATTGCAGCGCCTCGGTGCGCGAGGGCTCGATGTGCGCCTCCGGGCAGCCCAGCTCGCGCAGCCAGTGGTAGACGATGTCCAGGTAGTCATCCTGCTTGAACGGATAGAACGACAGCCACAGGCCAAAGCGTTCCGACAGCGAGATCTTTTCCTCGACGGTTTCGCCGGGGTGGATTTCGCCATCGGGCTGATACTTGGCCTGAAGGTTCTCGCTCATGTATTCGGGCATCAGATGACGCCGGTTGGACGTGGCGTAGATCAGCACGTTGTCGCCCGAGGCCGACACCGAGCCGTCCAGCACCGACTTCAACGCCTTGTAGCCGGGCTCGCCTTCTTCAAACGACAGGTCGTCGCAGAAGACGATGAAGCGTTCGGGGCGCGGCGCGACCAGTTCGACGATGTCGGCCAGGTCGCCCAGGTCGGACTTGTCCACTTCGATCAGGCGCAGGCCCTGGTCGCCGTACGCCGCCAGCATCGCCTTGACCAGCGAGCTCTTGCCGGTGCCGCGCGCGCCGGTCATCAGCACGTTATTGGCCGGCTTGTTCGCCAGAAACTGCTGCGTGTTGCGGTCGATGGTGGCCTTCTGGCGCTCGATGTGCTGAAGGTCCTGCATGTCGATGCGCGCCACGTGGCGCACCGCATCGAGCCAACCGCGCGAGCCGCGCTTGCGCCAACGGAACGCGTGCGCGCTCCAGTCGATCTCGGGCGTGGCCGGCGGCAGAAAGGCCTCAAGCTGCGCCAACACGCGCTCGGCGCGCTGGATAAGGGTGGTGAACTCGCTAGCGCTCATGGCCGATCACGAACGGTAGTCGGCGTTGATGGACACGTATTCGTGCGAGAAGTCGCAGGTGTAGACGGTGTCAGACACCTGGCCCCGACCCAGCGCGATGCGCACCAGGATTTCGGCCTGCTTCATCACGCGCTGGCCATCGGCTTCCTGGTAGTCGGGGTTGCGGCCGCCGTTCTTGGCCACCAGCACATCGTCCAGCCACAGGCGGATGTTTGACACGTCCAGGTCGTCGATACCGGCGTAGCCCACGGCCGCCAGGATGCGGCCCAGGTTGGGGTCCGACGCGAAGAACGCGGTCTTGACCAGCGGCGAATGCGCCACGGCGTAAGCCACCTTCAGCGCTTCTTCGGTGGTGCCGGCCTCTTCGACGCGGATGGTCATGAACTTGGTGGCGCCTTCGGCGTCACGCACGATCTTGGTGGCCAGCTCCAGCGCGGCGGCGGTCAGCGCGTCGCGCACGGCGGCGTAGGCGGCGTCTGATTCGCTGTTGACGTTCACGCCCGATTTGCCGGTGGCGGCGATGATGAAGGAATCGTTGGTGGACGTGTCGCCGTCAACCGTGATGCGGTTGAACGACGCGTCGGCGATTTCACCGGCCAGCTTGCGCAACAGCGGCTGGGCAATGCCGGCATCGGTGGCCAGGAAGCTGAGCATGGTCGCCATGTTGGGGCGGATCATGCCGGCGCCCTTGCTGATGCCGGTGAAGGTGACGGTCTTGCCGTCGATCAGCACCTTGGCCGACGAGATCTTGGGCAGCGTGTCGGTCGTCATGATGCCGTGCGCGGCGCTGGACCAATGGTCGGCGCCCAGGTTGGCGATGGCGCCCGGCAGGCCGGCGACCAGGCGGTCCAGCGGCAGGGGCTCAAGGATGACGCCGGTGGAGAACGGCAGGACTTCGGCGGCGGGCACGCCCAGCAGCTTGCCCAGCGCTTCGCAGGTGTCCTGCGCTTTCTTCAAGCCTTCTTCGCCCGTGCCGGCGTTGGCGTTGCCGGTGTTGATGACCAGCGCGCTGATGGGGCCGCCGGCGGCCAGGTGGGCCTGGCAGACCTGCACCGGGGCGGCGCAGAAGCGGTTGCGCGTGAACACGCCCGCCACGCTGGTGCCTTCGGCCAGGCGGAACACGGTCAGGTCACGTCGGTTGGCTTTGCGGATGCCGGCCTCGGTGACGCCGATTTCAACACCGGCTACAGGAAAAATTTCGGACTCGGAGGGGATCTGCAAATTAACGGCCATGACTTCGTCTCTTGAGTAGGCAGGACAAAATCGCCGCCGGTAAGGCGGCGCGCGGGGGAAAGCTTCGTATTATCCCACCGGTTTGCGGCAGGGGTTTGTCAGGCGGCGGCTGGTGGGGCAGGGTGGCCCCTGGCGGGCAAGGCGGTCAGGGGGCCATCCGCATGGCCGCCACGTCCAGCACGCCGGCCTGGCGGTTGGTCAGCACGCTGCGCACCGTGCCGTCGGGCGCTTGCAGCACCGAGTTGCCGGCGTCGACGTCTTCACCCCCATTGCGGCGCGCCGAGCGCCCGCGCGACGGCGAAAACAACAGGTCGCCTGCTTGCGCGCCGGGCAGGCGCGGGTTGGCGGCCAGCACGCGGGTGCCGGGCGGGTAGGTCATGGCGCCCAGCGTCGTCTCGCGCGCCAGCAGGCCTTCAAAATCCAGCAGGCGGCGCTGGCTGTCCAGCCGCATGTCCACCTTCAGCAAGGGCAGTTGGCGCAACGTCACCGCGTCGCTGCCCTCGGTACGCAGCAACCAGCGCGGCGTGCTGGCGCCCGCGTCGGGCGGCGTGCCGCGCGCGGCCTCGTCCACTTTCAACCAGGCGCCCGGCGGCACCGGCTGCTGGTCCAGGGTATTGCCCACCGCCAGATGGCAGCTGGCAAAGCGCGGCTGGCCGCCTTGCAACACGAATTCCAGCCGATGTCCGTGCGCGCACAGCCAGCCTTCCTGGGCCTGGTCGCGGGCAATTTCCACGGACAGGGTTTCGGGTTGCTTGGGCGTGGCGGCGTAGCGGAACAGGCGGGTGGCGGACACGCCCAGGATGGCGGCGGGTTGCGCGTCGGGGAAAACGGCGCGGTCGAACGAGGCCAGTTCCCCCGGCCGGGTCAGGCTGAGCACGGTGCCGGCGGGCATGTCCACGCCGGACAGGCGCGTGGCGTGGGCCAGCGTGGTCTTGCGGCCGGCGTCGGCCTCGGCGTCGCGGTGGGCGGCAAACCACAGGCTGAACTGCTGATAAGGAAAGATGGCGCCGACCAGCGCAAGAATGGTCATCAGCGTCGTGCCGATGCGCCGGTGGTCGCCCAGCCACAGCCGCGCGCTGGGCGTGGTCGCCAGCACGGCCAGCCAGGTCAGCAAGGTCGCCAGGCAGGCCAGCGACGCTGCCATCAGCACATAGAAATTACCGCCAGGAAGGGAAACCGGAATCATGGCGGCAATTATGCGCCAAACCGGGGTCGGTTTTCAGCGCTGGCGGGGGCAAAGCGCGGGCTTATGGCTTGGCCGATTCCGAGCGGGTGGCCACTACTTGCAGCTTCAGTTCGCCCAGCGCCTGGAACAGCGCGTTGCGGGTGGACTCGGGCAGGTCGCCAAACATGGACTTGACCCAGGTTTCATGGGCGCGCGCCATGCGGGCAAAGCTTTTCTTGCCCTGCGGCGTGAGCTTGATGAGCGAACTGCGGCGGTCGGACTCGACCTTGGTGCGCACCACCAGCCCTTCCTTTTCAAGCTGGTCGGTAATGCCGGTGATATTGCCGTTGGTGACCATCATGTGCCGCGAGAGCTCGCCCATCTTCATGCCCTTGGGCGCGCGTTGCAATTGCGCCATCAGGTCGAAGCGGGGCAGGGTGGTGTCGAACTCGTTACGCAGGCGGCTGCGGATCTCGCTTTCGACGAGATTGGCGCAGGTGAGCATGCGCAGCCAGAGGCGCAACGCATGGTGGTCGTCGGGCGCGGCGCGGGATTCGAGATCAGGAGCGTCAGTCATCGGCGTTTTCTTGAGGTTCGGCAAGATGTCGGGTACTGTCGCGCGTGCGCCGTACCCAGCGTGTCGTCGAAGTGGTCATCGTTGATGGGGGGCTGGTAAACCCGCGGTAGAAACCCCGCTGGTAAAAACCCTAGTCTTGTTTTGAAGAATACTTTAAACCTAAACTATGAACCGCGCCAGCTTTCCCTATGCCGCGCGCAGAAGTCATTCGAATCGCACCCTCAATAAGAACACCCTCTGCGCGGGCTCGCGCACGGAGCACACCACCATGCGTTTGATCACTTCCCTTATCGCCGCCGCCGCGCTGGTTCCGGCCGTGGCCATGGCCGACGCCGTCAAGGTCGGCATCGCCAACGATATCTCCGGCCCGTTCTCGGCGCTGGGCGCCGAAGCGCGCGATGGCTTCAACCTGGCCATCAAGCAACTGGGCAGCAAGCTGGGCGGCCAGCCCGCCGAATTCGTGCAGACCGACATGGGCGGCAACCCTGACCAGGCCCGCCAATTGGTCACGCGTTATATCCAGCGCGAAAAAATCGATTTCTTCACCGGCCCGATCGGCTCGAACGTGGCGCTGGCCGTCGGCCCCGCCCTGTTCGCCGCCAAGGTGCCGTACCTGTCGAACAACCCGGGCCCCAGCCAGTTCGCCGGTGCCCAGTGCAATAACTACTGGTTCGGCACGTCGTACCAGAACGACGCCTTCCACGAAGCCGCCGGCAAGGTCGCCGCCGACCGTGGCTTCAAGAAAATGTTCATCATGGCCCCCGACTATCCGGCGGGCAAGGACGCGTTGACGGGCTTCAAGCGCGGCTACAAGACCGCCCCGGGCGACGAGGTCTACACCAAGCTGGGCCAGATCGACTACGCCGCCGAGATCGCGCAGATTCGCGCCGCCAAACCGGACGCCGTCTACATCTTCCTGCCGGGCGGCATGGGCATCAACTTCGTCAAGCAGTTCGTGTCGGCCGGCCTGTCGCAAAGCGTCAAGCTGATCGGCCCGGGCTTCTCGGCTGACGAAGACGTGATCCAGGCCGTGGGCGAACCCATGCTGGGCATGTACAACACCGCCCAGTGGGCGCATGACCTGGACGTGCCGCAGAACAAGGTGTTCGTGGACGCCTTCCGCAAGGAATACAACGGCCGTTACCCGTCGGTTTACGCCGCCCAGGCGTACGACGTGATCATGGCCATGGACGCCGCCGTCAAGCAGGCCGGCGGCAAGGCCTCGGATCGCGCGGCCGTCATCGCCGCCCTGGAAAAGGCCGACTACCCGTCGGTGCGCGGCAGCTTCACCTACGGCAAGAACCACTATCCGATCCAGGCCTATTACCTGCGCGTCGTCGACAAGGACGGCAGCGGCCGCATCACCAACAAGCTGGTCGGCAAGGTGTTCGACAAGTACCAGGACGTCTACGTCGGCGAGTGCAAGCTCTGAGGTAAGACGCCCAAGCGCGCGTCAGCCGTGGTTTCCGGCCCAGCCGGACGCGGCCGGCGCGCGCCGCCGTCCCATGTAGGTTTGAATCGCACGCGCACCGCCATCCAGGCGCGCGGCAGGGGGAAGTGTTCATGACGTTTACGCTGATCGTCGAGCAATTGCTGAACGGTCTGCAGTTTGGGTTGATGTTGTTTTTGATCGCGGCCGGGCTGACCCTGGTTTTCGGCATCATGGACATCATGAATCTGGCTCACGGCTCGCTCTACATGGCCGGCGCCTATGTCGCCGCCGAAACCATGCAGCGCACAGGTTCATTTACCGCCGCCGTCCTGGTGGCGGCCGTCGCCACCGGCCTGGTCGGCGTGGTGCTGGAACTGACGCTTATCCGCCGCCTTGCGCTGCGCGACCATCTGGCCCAGGTGCTGGGCACCTACGCCGTCATCCTTATCGCCAATGACCTGGTCAAGATGATCTGGGGGCCGGCGCCCGTCATGCTGAACATGCCGGCTGTGTTGTCAGGTCCGGTGCGGCTGCTGCCCGACCTGCTGTACCCGGCCTATCGGCTGATGATCATCGTGTTCGGCGTGGCCGCCGCCGCAGGGCTGTACTGGTTCGTGACGCGCACCCGCGCCGGCGTGCTGGTGCGGGCCGGCGCGTCCAATCGCCAGATGGCCACGCTGATGGGCGTGCGCGTGCCCTTGCTGTTCCTGGGCGTGTTCGTGCTGGGCGCCATGCTGGCCGCCGTGGCCGGCGCGTTGCTGGGGCCGATCACGTCGGTGCAGGTCGGCATGGGCGAAGAAATCCTGATCCTGGTGCTGGTGTGCATCGTCATCGGCGGCATCGGATCGATTCGTGGCGCGTTTGTCGGCGCCTTGCTGGTGGGCATGGTCGACACGGCGGGGCGTGCCTTCCTGCCCATGTTGCTGCGCCAGGTCTTTTCGCCCGCTGTCGCGTCCAGTGTCGGTCCGACGCTGGCCGCCATCGCCATCTACGTATTGATGGCGGCCGTGCTGGTGTTCCGGCCCTCGGGCCTCTTTCCGGCGCGGGGTTGATGATGAAAAGCACAATCTGGACGGTGGTCCTGTTGTTGGCGCTGGCGGCATTCCCGCTGATCGCGCCCGCGCTGGGCCTGGACTTCTACATTTCATTCGTGCGCCGCGTGCTGATCTACGCCCTGGCCGCGACCAGCCTGAACCTGATCCTGGGTTACGGCGGCATGGTGGCGCTGGGCCACGCGGCCTTCTTTGGCGCGGGCGCCTACGCCGTGGGCATCCTGGCGATGTCGGGCATCACATCGGCGTTTATCGTCTGGCCGGTGGCGATGCTGCTGGCGGCCGTGCTGGCCGCGATCACGGGGGCGATCTCGCTGCGCACGCGTGGCGTCTACTTCATCATGATCACGCTGGCGTTCGCGCAGATGCTGTTCTACATCTTCATTTCGCTGCGCCAGTACGGCGGGGAAGACGGGCTGAACCTGCCCGGCTATTCCACCTTGCCGGGCATCGACCTGGCCAATGACGTCAGCTTCTATTACCTGGTGCTGGTGCTGTTTGCGCTGCTGATGTGGGTGTTCAGCCGCGTGGTGTCGTCGCGCTTTGGCACCGCCTTGCAGGGCATTCGCGAAAACGAATCGCGCATGGAGTCCATGGGCTATCCCGTCTACCGCATCAAGCTGGTGGCGTTCACGCTCAGCGGCGCGGCGGCGGGCCTGGCGGGCGCGCTGCTGGCCAATCACAACCTGTTCATTTCCCCCAGCCTGATGCATTGGACGCAGTCGGCCAACCTGCTGATCATGGTGCTGGTGGGCGGCATCGGGCTGCGTTGGGGCGGTGTGGCCGGCGCGGTCGTGATGCTGACGCTGGAAGAAGTGCTGCGCTTGTGGACGGAATACTGGCACCTGCCGCTGGGCGTGTTGCTGCTGTGCGTGGTGTTCGGCGCGCCGCGCGGTCTGGTGGGCCTGTTCGGCCCGATGTTCGGCGGACGCGCCGCTGCCCAATCCGGCAAGGTGGGATCATGAGCCTGTCATCCGTTGCCCAGGCCACCTCGGCAAATACGCCCGCCTTGCAAGCCACCGGCCTGGTGCGCCGCTTTGGTGCGCTGGTGGCCACCGACAATGTGTCGCTGTCCTTGAATCCGGGTGAGATCCACGCCTTGATCGGTCCCAACGGCGCCGGCAAGTCCACGTTGATCCATCTGTTGTCCGGCACCTTGGCGGCCGACTCCGGCACGCTGACGGTCGGCGGACGCGACGTGACCGGCCTGAACGCGCACCAGCGGGTGGCGGCCGGTTTGTCCCGGTCGTACCAGATCACCAATATCTTCAAGCAGTCCAACGTGTTGGACAACCTGGTCCTGGCGGTGCAGGCGCACGCGGGCAGCAGCTTCCGGTTCTGGAAGCCGCGCGCCGCCGAGGCCGCGCTGTACGAACAGGCGCGCGAGCTGGCGCGTGAATGCGCCATCGATGCCAGTCTGCTGGACCGCCCGGCCGGCACCCTGCCGCACGGCGAGCAGCGCAAGGTGGAATTCGCGCTGGCGCTGGCCGCGCGTCCCAGTGTGCTGTTGCTGGACGAGCCCATGGCCGGCATGGGGCCGGACGAAACCGTCCGCCTGACCGAGCTGATCGAAAGCCTGCGCGGCCGGGCCGCCATGCTGCTGGTCGAACACGACATGCAGGCGGTGTTCCGCCTGGCCGACCGCTTGTCGGTGCTGGTGTATGGCCGCGTCATCGCCACCGGCACCCCCGACGACATCCGCGCCAATCCCGAAGTGCGCCAAGCCTACCTGGGCGACGAGGAGACCGCATGATGCTGACCATTGAATCGGCCAAGAGCGGCTACGGCGCCAGCCAGGTGCTGTTCGGCGTGGACCTGCAAATTGGCGCGGGGCAGGTGGTGACGCTGCTGGGCCGCAACGGCATGGGCAAGACCACGCTGCTGCGCACCCTGTTCGGCCAGTTGCCGCTGCGCGGCGGCAAGATTCACTTTGCGGGCCAGGACATCAGCGGCTGGAGCACGGACCGTATCGCGCGGGCCGGCGTGGCCATCGTGCCGGAAGGTCGCCAGTGCTTTCCGAACCTGAGCGTGCGCGAACACCTGACCGCTTTCGTGGCGGGCCGCAACCCCGACATTACCGACCCGTGGACGCCCGACCGCGTCTTCGACCTGTTCCCCCGCCTGCGCGAACGCGCCCGCAACATGGGCAACCAGTTGTCGGGCGGCGAGCAGCAGATGCTGGCTATCGGCCGGGCACTAGTGACCAATCCGCGCCTCTTGATCCTGGACGAAGCCACCGAAGGGCTGGCCCCCAAGATCCGCGAAGAGATCTGGCATTGCCTGGCGCGTCTGCGCGAAGCCGGGCAGACCATCCTGGTCATCGATAAATATGTCGAAAGGTTGCTCAGCCTGGCGGATCAGCACGTCATCCTGGAACGCGGCAAAGTGGTCTGGACGGGCGACTCGCCCGCGCTGGACGCGGACCGTGGCCTATGGGAACGCTATCTGGGCGTGTAGTAATAAAGCTGCACAGGGGCGGGTGAGCGGAAAAATAATAAGAAAAAAGTAGGAAATAAAACGCAATAAACCGCCATTTTCATTGCTGCGTTGAAACACAAGGTGTCTGGCTCGAATCCAGACGTTTGCAGCTGTTTCAAAAGCCCCCGCTGTTCTCTACACTTGTCGCGCCTGTCCCCATCGCGTGTGCTTGCCGACTGGGTACGCACGTGACGCACGTTATGTCTTATCAAGTTGTCAGGAAGACTTCGCATGGCGAAATGGGGTTTGCGCAAAAAATCATTGATGGCGCTGTTGCTGGCGTGCGTGGTCGCCTTGGCGCCTGCCGCCGTCATCGGTTGGTTGGTGCTGGACGGCGTCCGGGACCACTTCGGACGCGCCTTCGCCGATAACTTCACGCAGCTGAACCGGCAACGCATCCTGGCGCCGGTGTCGCGCGAACTGGCCTTGTCGTTGCGGCTGGCCGACAGCGAAGTCACTCGCCGCTGGCTGCGCAACGAAAACGATCCCGCCGCCCGCGAGCTGTTCTTTCGCGAGGCCGACGGCTATCGGCGCGACTTGCTTGGGCGCGCCTACTTTATCGCCAGCGCCGCCTCCGGCAACTACTACTTCAACGACGACCAGCCGCTGTCCGAGGCGCCGCGCTATACGCTCAGCCCCTCGGCAGCGGACGACGGCTGGTTCTACGCCACGCTGAAGTCGCCGGCCAAGTACAACATCAACGTCAACCCAGACCTGAAGCTCAAGACCACCAAGGTCTGGATCAACGCGCAGGTGCGCGACGGCGACAAGGTGGTGGGGCTGACCGGTGCGGGGCTGGATGTGGGCGGCTTCCTGCGCGAATTCGTCAACAGCGGCCAACCTGGCGTTACGCCGATCATCGTTGACGAAGACGGCGCCATCCAGGCGCACATGGACCCCACGCTGATCGCCTATAACTCGGGCGCGGGCGGCGGCGCGGCGGACCGCGGGCGGGTGTTCAGCCTGCTGGACGCGGGGCCGGGCCGGGAAGAGTTGCGCGCGGCCATGCATGCCGCGCAGGCGGACCCGCAATCGGTGCAGACGGCCTGGGTCGTCATGGATGGCGCGCGCCAGCTGGTGTCGGTGGCGTATATGCCCGAACTGCACTGGCACGTGCTCACCCTGGTGGACCTGGGCGCCGCGCGCGTGCTGGACACCGACTGGCTGTGGCCGGCCGCCATCGGCCTGGTGGTGCTGTTCGCCGCCATGCTGCTGTGCTTTGGCTACGCCATTGAACGCC
Source organism: Achromobacter sp. 1L-A-4-B-C2 (assembly GCF_057291955.1). Classification (NCBI taxonomy): domain Bacteria; kingdom Pseudomonadati; phylum Pseudomonadota; class Betaproteobacteria; order Burkholderiales; family Alcaligenaceae; genus Achromobacter; species Achromobacter sp. 1L-A-4-B-C2. The sequence continues at coordinate 190,903 of NZ_JBXAWP010000004.1, read as the reverse complement.
TGATGCTGCGCCCCTTGCGCCGCTTGCAGCAATCGGCACGCGCCATCGCCGACGGCAGTTACGACGTGCGCCTGCCGCCGGGCGGCCAGGACGAAATCGGCGACCTCAGCCGCGCGTTCGGCGTCATGGCCGACAAGGTCCGCCAGCACACGGCCGAACTGGAAAGCAAGGTGCGCGAGCGCACCTCTGCCCTGGAAGACGCCAACCGCGCCATGGCGGCCGCGCACAAGAAGATCGGCGATTCCATCGACTACGCCAGCCTGATCCAGCGCGCTATCCTGCCCGACCGCCAGATGACGCAATCGCTGGGCGCGCACCACTTCGTGCTGTGGAAGCCGCGCGATGTGGTCGGCGGCGACTTCTACGTTTTCCGTTCCGATGGCGCCAACTGCCTGTTGGGCATCATGGATTGCGCGGGCCACGGCGTGCCGGGCGCGCTGATGACGATGCTGGCGCGCGCCGCGATCGATCTGGCGATTACCGAGGTCGGCCCCAGCGACCCGGCCGGGGTGCTAACCCGCACCGACGGCGCCATCCGCGCGATGCTTGCGGATGCGCAATTGCCGCGCGCGCTGGCCACGAATACCGATGCGGGCCTGGTATATATTGACCGCCAATCCGCGCGCCTGCGCTATGCCGGCGCGAAGATCAGCCTGTACGCCAGCGATGGCGAGACCCTGCGCGAAATCCAGGGCGGCAAGCGCGCGCTGGGCGACAAGCGGGTGGGCGTCTATGAAAACATCGACGTGCCGCTGCAATCCGGCTGGACGTATTACCTGGCCACCGACGGCTTCCTGGACCAGGCCGGCGGCGAGCACGGATTCGGTTTCGGCAACACGCGTTTTGCGGAAATGCTCAAGAGACACGCGCGGCAGCCGTTAACCGAGCAAGCAGCCGCGTTTTCGCAGGCGCTGGCGCAGTACCAGGGTGGCCGTCCCCAGCGTGACGACATCACCCTGCTGTCTTTCCGTTTCGAATAAACGTTATCAGGGCGGTAACCCCCTATGAATGCCTCCGATCTCTACGCGTTGGGCGAACGGTTCAACCAGAACCGGACCCTGCTTTGCTTTAACGGGCCGATCTCCCGCAGCCTGATCGAGGAAATCGGCAACGCGCTCAAGAACTACCTGAACGCGGAACATGCGCGACCGGCGGAAGCCATGGATGTCTTTTCGGTCTATATCGAAATGATCCAGAACATCCGCCAATACGCCACCGCCAATGGCGATGCCGAAGCCTGCGCCACGGTGGTCATTGGCCGCCGCGACGAAAGCCGCTACGTGGTGTCGGCGGGCAACCGGGTCAAGGCCGAGGACGGCCACGCGCTGGTTGCGCGCATCCGCGAACTGGCCGCGCTGGACAAGGCGGCGCTCAAGGCCGAATACAAGGCGCAGCTGCACAAGCCGCGCGCCCAGGGCGTGGCCTCGGGCGCGGGCCTGGGCCTGATCGATATTGCGCGGCGCGCCGGCGCTCCGCTGGAAGCCAGCCTGACGCCCACGGCGGGCGAGGGCATTGCGTTCTTCAGCCTTAGCGTTGTGATCTGAAGGCTACGTGCGCAGCCAAGAATCATTTTCGGAGTATCTGATGAAAGACCTGAACATTCCCGGGACGCAGTCCACGCCCGCCATCACCGCCGACGCCGCTGCCGGCGTGCTGGCGATGCGCGGCGACTCCTACCCCGAGAATTCGTTTGAATTGTTCGGCCCGGTCATTGAATGGGTCGAAGCCTATCTGCTGGGCACGACGGCCCCGTTGCGCCTGGAACTGGAGCTGCTGTACCTGAACACCAGCAGCATCAAATCCGTCATGGACATCTTCGACCTGCTGGAAGCGGCCCATTGCAAGGGCCAGCCGGTCAGCGTGACCTGGTTCTACGACAAGCGCAACGAACGCGTCGGCGAGCTGGCCGAGGAATTCAAGGAAGACTGCACCTTTCCGTTTTCGGTGGTTGGCCGCGAATGAAGCCGGGCGCCGCCGAGCTGGATCGCCGCATCGCCGAACTGCTGGCGGACCCTGCCCATACCGGCCACCCGCTGCGCGAGGCGCTTGAAGCGCTGTGGCGGCACACGGCCGAACAGATGGCGCGTATCGAACGCGTGACGCAGTTGTCGGACGCGTACCAATCGATGGCGCACGAGCGCGAGCTGGGCCTGTGCGACCAGTTCGACCGCCAACTGCGCCGCTTGACGCGCATTGCCCGCATTTCCGATCACTACCAGAACATGATGCGGGACTTGAACACCGCGCTGGAGGAAACGTCCAGCCGCGATCCGCTGACGGGCCTGCTGAACCGGCGCGCGCTGATGGACATGATCAAGCAGGAAGTGGGCCGCGCCTCGCGCAGCAACGAGAGCTTCGTGGTTGCCATGCTGGATGTGGACCACTTCAAGGCGGTCAACGACCGCTATGGGCACGAAACCGGCGACCGCGCGCTGGTTGAACTGGCCGGGGTGCTGCGCGAAAGCCTGCGCGCCGGTGATCTATGCGGACGTTGGGGTGGCGAAGAATTCCTGGTGATGCTGCCCAACACGCAACCCGAAGCCGCCCAAGGCGTCATGGACAGGCTGGTCGGCGCGGTGCGCGGGCTGGCGGTGGCGGCGGGCGAGCACGACGTATTGAGGCTGACGGTCAGCATCGGCATGGCGCACTACCAATCCGGAGAAACCTTTTCCGAAACGCTAAGCCGAGCGGACCAGGCGCTGTATCTGGCCAAGCAGGACGGACGCGATCGCGTCGCCCTTGGTTTTCCAAAGCGCTGAATGAAACCGGAACTGCTGTTTTCCGGTATGGAGCCCCTTATGCTTGACACTCATCAGGCAAGCGTTTCAAGCGCGGGCCCCCAGGGCGCCGCGTGGCATACCCAGAATTACCTGGCGTCGATGGATCGGGCGCTGTTGCTGTTCGACTTTGACGCCGATGGCGCGCTATTGAAGGCCAACGCCAATTTCCTGGCGGCGGTTGGCTATACCCGCGAAGAGGCGCTGACGCTGCGCCACGACATGCTGTGCGACAGCATGGATGAAGGCAAGGGCATCGCCAGCGGCGAACGCATCTGGACGCGCTTGCGTCGGGGCGAACATTTTTCCGGCACGTGTCGCTACCGCATGAAGGACGGCGGCAGCCTGTGGATCGAAGCCACGTACCTGCCTTTGCCCGACGAGGACGGTGCCATCACGCGCGTGTCGGTGGTGTCGCGCAAGTCGATTGCCGACGCGGAACGGCAGGAAGAGATTCGCTTGCTGCTGCTGGGCATCAACGAAACGGGCAACGCGGTGGCAGTGTCCGGTTGCGATGGCCGCATCGTCTACGTGAACGACGGCTTTCAGCGCATGCTGGGCTTTGCGCGCGGCGACGCGCTGCATCAGGAACTGGGCGAGTTGCTGGCGGGCGGACGCCCGGACGGCGGCACGCGCGAAGAACTGGACCGCCGCATCGCTTGCCGCGAAGGCTTCCATAAAGACGTGCTGGTCTATGACCGCTGCGGCAAGCCGTTGTGGGTGTCGGTCATGGCCAACTCGGTCTTCGATGACCGTGGCACGCTGGTCAACATCGTGGATGTGCTGACCGACATTACGCCCACCAAGGTGCACGAGGTGCTGCAACGCCGCGTGCTGCAAGCCATGGTGAACGAGGCGTCGGTGGTCGAGGTCATGAACATGGTGTGCCGCGAGGTCGAGCGCCTGGCGCCCGAAGTGGCGGCGACGGTGTTGCGGGTGGACGATACGGGGCATCTGCGCCCGCTGGCGTCGCCGAGCATGCCGGACGCCTACTCCAGCGCGCTGGACGGGGTAAAGATTGGTCCGAATGTGGGCGCCTGCGGCACGTCGGCGTTCCTGGGTCGGCCGGTCATCGTGCCGGACATCGCGACGGACCCGCTGTGGGACGACTACCGCCATCTGCCGCTGCCTGAAGACATCAAGGCATGCTGGTCGTCGCCCATCAAGTCCAGCGATGGCCGGGTGATCGGTACGTTCGGCTTTTACTTCCGCGAACGCCGCCTGCCGGACGATTTTCATCATCGGCTGGTGGATGTGTGTGTGTATCTGTGCGCGCTGGCGCTGGAACGCGAGGAAGCGCGCGCGCGGATTCGTCAGTTGGCGTTCTATGACGAGCTGACGGGCTTGCCGAACCGCAATCTGTTGCTGGCGCAGGCCGAGCAGGCGATTGCGCGGGCGGAGCCGGAACGCAAGCGGGTGGCGGTGTTGTTCCTGGACCTGGATCGGTTCAAGCAGGTGAACGATACGCTGGGACATCCCATCGGCGATGCGTTGCTGCGGGATGTGGCGCAGCGTTTGCGCCGGCTGGCGCGGGCGTCGGACATCGTGGGCCGCTTGTCGGGCGACGAGTTTGTGATGCTGATGCCGGACTTCGAGCATGGCCGTCTGACGGCGGCGGCGGAACATGTCCTGGTGGCGTTGGCCCAGCCGTTTTCGGTGGGTGGCGTGACGTTGAATCCGTCGGTCAGTATCGGGATCAGCGTGTTCCCGGAGAACGGCCGCGATATGGATACGTTGCTGCGCCATGCGGACATGGCGATGTATCAGGCGAAGACGGCGGGGCGGAACCGCATTTCTTTCTTCAGCGCGGAAATGAACCGTCAGGCGCAAGAACGTCTGGCGCTGGAAGCGGCGCTGCGGGATGCGTTGGAAGCGAAGGCGTTGCGGCTGCATTATCAACCGCAGGTGGGGTTGAAGAACGGCAGTCTGTATGGAATTGAGGCGCTGGCGCGATGGCGCCATCCGACGTTGGGCGATATTTCGCCGGCGCGGTTCGTGCCGTTGGCCGAGGAATGCGGGCTGATCGGCGACCTGGGGGACTGGGCGCTGCGCGAGGCGTGTTCGCAGTTGGCGATCTGGCGCAATAACGGTTTGCGGGTGCCGTCGGTGTCGGTGAACTTGTCGGCCACGAATTTCCATAATCTGAATCTGCCCCGGATGATTGCGGCGACGTTGGCGGAGTTTGGGCTGGCGCCGGCGGATCTGATGCTTGAGATCACGGAAGGGGTGGTGCTGGATGCCACGGCCGGGACGCTGCGCACGATTGCGGAGCTGCATCGCCTGGGGGTGCGGCTGTCGATGGATGACTTCGGAACCGGGTATTCCAGCCTGGGGCACTTGCGGCGGCTGATCGTCGATGAGCTGAAACTGGATCGCAGCTTTGTGCAGGGGCTGGAAAGCGATGATGCGGCGCGGGCGTTGACCAGTGCGGTGATACGGATTGGTGAAAGCTTGAGCCTGCCTGTGGTGGCTGAAGGCGTCGAGAATGAAGAGCAGCGACGGTTTTTGATCGAGCAGGGGTGCGCGGCGGGGCAGGGGTTTTTGTTTTCGCCACCGTTGCCGGCGGGGGAGTTGGAGGAGTGGTTGCGGGGGAGGTAGGTGGCTGTTTTGGGTTGGCGTTCTAGGGGCGGGTGTTGGGTTCTTTTGACGCCCGGCGCGGCGACGGCACGGGGCGGCGGGTCAACGATTGCGGTCCGGAGCCTTCGCTCCGGACTGCCCCGTCGTCATCCTCGTTGTCGCCTGCGGCGACTGCCTTCGGATTCCCTCGGGCTTATCGACTCCCCACCGCCCCGTGCCGCCGCCGCGCCGGGCTGCGATCGGGCATTGTGATCGGTCGCTGGGGCGGGTGGGGTTCTTGAGGGTTTAGCCACGGGTGGGGTGGGGCGGAAGGTCTTGCGGGGCCCGCCCCAGGCCGGCCGCGCGGGCGGCCTTTTGGGGCTTACGCGCTTTTGTGCGTCGGTGGGGGGCGCTCTCGCGCTTTTCGGGGCGGGTCTTGCGTGCGTTGGCGCGCTGGCTCTGGCTCTCGTTCTCTGCCTCTCTCCCCTGCTTCTATTCCTTTCTTTCGATTTGCCTTGCTGGCTCCGCGCGGCGGGTGCGGCACTATTTTGCGGTCTGTACGGTTTGTCTTTTTCGCGGTGACGTTCGTTGCCGTGTCCCTTTTTTCTGGTTTTCCTAATAGCTTTCCCGCATTTGCGCACCCCTCACTTCAGGTATATATTTCAAGCCTAAACTATCCAGACCTAAATATCCGCGGCGCCCCGCTCCGATACACGAGCGACTGTCGCGTACCTCGGAGCGTATACGGCAATGAAAATAGTCTGCATCGGCGGCGGTCCCGCCGGCCTGTATTTTGGTCTGCTCATGAAGTTGCAGAACCCCGCTAACGAAGTGACGGTCATCGAACGTAATCGTCCGTATGACACCTTTGGATGGGGCGTGGTGTTTTCGGATGCCACCATGCAGAACTTGCGTGAAGCCGATCCCGTGTCCGCTCAGACCATTGGCGATGCGTTCAACCATTGGGATGACATCGACATCCATTTCAAGGGCCGCAGCATCCGCAGCAGCGGGCACGGCTTTATTGGGATTGGGCGCAAGAAGCTGTTGAACATCTTGCAGGCGCGTTGCGAGGATGTGGGCGTGAAGCTGGTGTTCGAGAACTTTGTTCAGGACGATCAGGCCATTGCCCGCGAGTACGACGCGGACCTGGTGATTGCGTCGGACGGCATCAACAGCCAGATCCGTACGCGTTACGCGGATACGTTCCACCCGGATATTGACCAGCGCCGTTGCCGCTTTGTGTGGCTGGGCACGAAGAAGGTGTTTGATGCGTTCACGTTTGCGTTCGTGCAGACGGAACACGGCTGGTTCCAGGCGCATGCGTATCGGTACGAAGATGGCATGTCGACGTTTATTGTCGAGACGCCTGAAGAGACGTGGCAGGCGGCGGGCATTGAGCAGATGAGCCAGGAAGAGGGCATTGCGTACTGCGAAAAGCTGTTTGCGCCCTGGCTGGATGGCAATGCGCTGATCAGCAATGCGTCGCACCTGCGTGGCTCGGCGATCTGGATCCGTTTCCCGCGGGTGATCTGCAACACCTGGGTGCACTGGAATACGCTGGAGACGGCGCGCGGTCAGCGTCGGGTGCCGGTGGTGCTGATGGGCGATGCGGCGCACACGGCGCACTTTTCCATTGGCTCGGGCACCAAGCTGGCGCTTGAGGATTCCATCGAGCTGGCGCGCTGCCTGAGCGGCGCCGAGGGCAGCGTCGAGGCGGGGCTGAAGCACTATGAAGAGGTGCGCAGCGTCGAGGTGCTGAAGATTCAGAACGCGGCGCGCAATTCCACCGAGTGGTTCGAGAACGTTGAGCGTTACGCCGAACTGGAGCCGGAGCAATTTGCGTATTCGTTGCTGACGCGTTCGCAGCGCATCTCGCATGAAAACCTGCGCTTGCGTGATCCGGCGTGGTTGGAAGGGTTTGAGCGCTGGATTGCGGAACGTGCCGGTGCGCCGGCGGCGCCGGGTCAGCGTCCGGCCATTCCGATGCTGACGCCGTATCAGGTGCGCGGCGTGCGCTTGAAGAATCGCATTCTGGTGTCGCCGATGGCGATGTATTCGTGCACGGACGGCGTGCCGGGTGATTTTCATCTGGTGCACCTGGGGGCGCGCGCCATGGGCGGCGCGGGGCTGGTCATGGTTGAGATGACTTGCGTGTCGCCGGATGGGCGCATCACGCCGGGGTGCCCGGGCCTGTGGAACGACGAGCAGACGCAGGCGTTCAAGCGCATTGTGGATTTCGTGCATGGCAATAGCGATGCGCGGATCGGTGTGCAGCTGGGCCATGCGGGCCGCAAGGGGTCAACGCAGCTGGGCTGGCAGAAGATCGATCACCCGTTGGCGGAAGGGAATTGGCCGTTGCTATCGGCCTCGGCGCTGCCGTACATCGAAGGGGTGTCGCAGACGCCGCGCGCGATGACGCGTGCCGACATGGACGATGCGCGCGACAACTTTGTGGCGGCGGCTCGGCGCGCGCAAGCGGCCGGTTTCGATTGGCTGGAGCTGCACTGCGCGCACGGCTACCTGCTGTCCAGTTTCATTTCGCCGCTGACGAACCATCGGGACGACGAGTACGGCGGCAGCCTGGAAAACCGCTTGCGCTTCCCGTTGGAGGTCTTCAAGGCGGTGCGCGAGGTGTGGCCGCAGGACAAGCCGATGTCGGTGCGGATTTCGGCCAGCGATTGGGTGGAAGGCGGCATCACCGCCGACGACGCGGTGGAGATCGCGCGCCATTTCAAGGCGGCGGGCGCCGACATGATCGATTGCTCGTCCGGTCAGGTCAGCAAGGAAGAGAAGCCGGTTTACGGCCGCATGTTCCAGACGCCGTTCGCGGACCGCGTGCGCAACGAGGCGGGCATTCCCACCATCGCGGTGGGCGCCATTTTCGAAGCGGACCATGCCAACGGCATCATCGCCTCGGGCCGGGCGGACCTGTGCGCACTGGCGCGTCCCCATCTGGCCGATGCCTCGTGGACGCTGCGTGAAGCGGCGCGCGTCGGCTACCGCGATGTGGCCTGGCCCAGCCAGTACTTTGCAGGCAAGCGCCAGCTGGAAACCAACTTCGAACGCGCTGCCGCGATGGCGCAACTGGATATCAAATGACAAGTCTTGCGCAACCGCTGGCGGGGCGCCACGCCTTGGTGACGGGGGGCGCGCGCGGCATCGGGCTGGCCAGCGCGCGTGCGCTGCTGGCGCGTGGTGCACGCGTGACGCTGCTGGGCCGTGATGGCGCGGCGCTGGAAGCGGCCACGGATAGCCTGGCCGCGTTGGGGCAGGTGCAGTCCGTTAGCGCCGACATCGCGGACGAAGCGTCGGTACGCGCCGCGTTTGCACAGGCAGAAGCAGAATTCGGCCCGGTGCTGGTGTTGGTGAACAACGCGGGCCAGGCGGTCAGCCAGCGCTTTGACCGCACCGACGCCGCGCTGTGGCACCAGATGATCGCGGTGAACCTGACCGGCACGTTTCACTGCATCCAGGCTGCGTTGCCCGGCATGCTGCAAGAAAAATGGGGCCGTGTCATCAACGTGGCCAGCACGGCGGGCCTGATCGGCTATGGGTATGTCAGTGCTTACTGCGCCGCCAAGCATGGCGTGATCGGGCTGACCCGTTCACTGGCGCTGGAAACCGCGCAGAAGGGCGTCACCGTGAACGCGGTGTGCCCGGGCTACACCGAGACCGACATCGTGCGCGGCGCGGTGGCCAATATCGTCGACAAGACCGGCATGACGCCGGACGCCGCCCGCGCCAAACTGGCCGAGCGCAACCCGCAGGGCCGCCTGGTGCAGCCCGAGGAAGTGGCCGAAACGGTGGCATGGCTGGCGTTGCCGGCCTCTGCCTCGGTCAACGGGCAGGCGATCGCCGTGGACGGCGGCGAAGTGATGACCGGCTAGGCCGGCGCCCCATCAACCCCTGGATAACGAACGGAGACACCATGAGCAAGCAGTCCGAAGAGCACACCATGAAGCACCACAAGCGTCCGCTGGCCGGCTATCAGGCGCAGACGTTTCTGTGGGAGGTGTCGGCCGACGGCAAGATCGGCACGGTCACGCTGAACCGGCCCGAACGCAAGAACCCGTTGACGTTCGATTCGTACGCCGAACTGCGCGACCTGTTCCGTTCGCTGGTGTATGCCACCGACGTGAAGGTCGTGGTGGTGACGGGCGCGGGCGGCAACTTCTGCTCGGGTGGCGATGTGCACGAGATTATCGGGCCGCTGACCAAGATGAGCATGCCCGAGCTGCTGGACTTCACCCGCATGACGGGCGACCTGGTCAAGGCGATGCGCGCCTGCCCGCAGCCCATCGTGGCGGCGGTGGATGGCGTGTGCGCGGGTGCGGGCGCCATGGTGGCGCTGGCCGCCGATATGCGTTTGGGCACGCCGGCCGCGCGCACAGCGTTCCTGTTCACCCGCGTGGGTTTGGCGGGCGCCGACATGGGCGCGTGCACCTTGCTGCCGCGCATGATCGGCCAGGGCCGCGCATCCGAATTGCTGTACACCGGCCGCGCCATGACGGCGGACGAGGGCGCCAGCTGGGGTTTCTTCAACGCGCTGCATGATTCGGCCAAGCTGGCCGAAGCCGCGCAGACGCTGGCCGCGCAACTGGCCGCCGGCCCGACGTTCGCGCATGGCGTCACCAAGAAGTTGCTGCATCAGGAATGGAACATGGGCGTGGACGAGGCCATCGAGGCTGAAGCCGAGGCCCAGGCCATCTGCATGCAGACGCGGGACTTCCATCGCGCCTACGAGGCCTTCGTGGCCAAGCAAAAGCCGGTCTTCGAGGGGAACTGATGATGCGTGACGCAAGCTGGCTGGACTGGCCTTTTTTTGACGATGCGCACCGCAAGCTGGCGCACGAGGTGGACGCCTGGTGCGAGGCGTCGCTGGGCGACGTTGACCATCACGACGCGGACGCCGCGTGCAAGAAGCTGGTCAAGGCCATGGGCCAGGCCGGCTGGTTGCGCTACGCGGTGGCGGGCGGCCCGGGCGGTGCCTGGGGCGGCGCGCTGCCGGAAGTCGATTCGCGCGCCGTGTGCATCCTGCGCGAAACGTTTGCGCGCCACGAAGGCTTGGCGGATTTTGCCTTTGCGATGCAAGGGCTGGGCAGCGGCGCCATCTCGTTGATGGGCTCGGACGAATTGCGCCAACGCTACCTGCCGCGCGTGGCGCGGGGCGAAGCCATTGCCGCCTTTGCGCTGTCGGAACCCGATGCCGGTTCCGACGTGGCCGCGCTGGCCTGCGAAGCCAGGCAGGACGGCGATCATTACGTACTGAACGGCACCAAGACGTGGATCTCGAACGGCGGCATCGCGGATTTCTATGTGGTCTTCGCTCGCACCGGCGAGGCCCCGGGCGCGCGCGGTATCAGTGCCTTCGTGGTGGATGCCGACACGCCGGGGTTTGACGTCAGCGAACGCATCGAACTGATCGCGCCGCACCCGCTGGCCACGATCACGTTCGACAATTGCCGCGTGCCGGCCTCGCATCGTTTGGGCGATGCGGGCCAGGGCTTCAAGCTGGCCATGATGACGCTGGATATTTTCCGCGCCTCGGTGGCGGCGGCAGCGCTGGGGTTTGCACGCCGCGCGCTGGACGAAGGCCTGGCGCGCGCCAAGTCGCGCCGCATGTTCGGCCAGACGCTGGCCGACCTGCAACTGACGCAAGCCGCGCTGGGCGACATGGCGACCGCCATCGACGCCTCGGCGTTGCTGACGTATCGCGCCGCGTGGATGCGCGACGTGCAAAAGCTGCGCACCACGCGCGAAGCCGCGATGGCCAAGATGACGGCCACGGAATCGGCGCAGACCGTGATCGACCGCGCCTTGCAGATGTTTGGCGGCGCGGGCGTGGTATCGGGGATGCCGGTGGAGAAGCTTTACAGGGAAATCAGAGCGCTGCGTATTTACGAAGGCGCCACCGAAGTGCAGAAGTTGATCATTGCCCGTGAATTGTTGAAGTCGTAAGGGGCCATCGAGCCCTCGCCTTCCAGCAAGAAAAAACCACACCGCACCGCATCGCACATCAAGGGGAATTTCATGGAAGTATCCGCCCACATCGACACCTTTGCCCGGGACAATCTACCCCCGGGCGATCAATGGCCCGAGTTCCTGCTTGATGGCCCCGACGTGGCCTACCCCAAGCGGTTCAATTGCGCTGTTGAACTGGTGGATGCCATGGCCGATCGCGGCTTTGGCGATCGCGTTGCGCTGCGCTGGCGCGACGGCGACAAGCAAGCCACGATGAGCTATCGCGAGCTGGCCGCGCTGACCAACCGCATTGCGCGCGTGCTGACCGAGGACATGGGCCTCGCGCCCGGCAATCGTCTGCTGCTGCGCGGACCGAACAACCCGATGATGGCGGCGGCCTGGCTGGCCGCGATCAAGGCGGGGCTGGTGACGGTGCCGACGATGCCGCTGCTGCGCGCCAAGGAACTCAAGCAGATCATCGAAAAGGCGCAGATCCAGGCGGTGCTGTGCGATGCGCGCCTGAAGGAAGAAGCGCAGTTCTGCGCACAGCCCGACCACGAGCATCATTGCCCGCAGCTGACGCAGGTGATGTTTTTCAATGATGCCGCGCCCGATGCGCTGGACGCGCTGGCCGCCACCAAGCCCGACGATTTCACCGCTTGCGATACCGCCGCCGACGACGTGTGCCTGATCGCCTTTACCAGCGGCACCACGGGCTCGCCCAAGGGCTGCATGCACTTTCATCGCGACGTGCTGGCGATGTGCGACCTGTTCCCCAAGCATGTGATCAAGCCCGGCCCCGACGATATCTTCTGCGGCACGCCGCCGCTGGCCTTCACGTTTGGCCTAGGCGGGCTGCTGTGCTTTCCCCTGCGCGTGGGCGCCAGCACGGTGCTGGCGGAAAAGCTGTCGCCGGAAAGCCTGCTTGAGCTGATCCAGGACTTCCGCGCCACCATCGTTTTCACCGCGCCCACGTTCTACCGCCAGATGGCCGCGCTGGTCGGCAAGTTTGATTTGTCGTCGCTGAAGAAAAGCGTGTCGGCGGGCGAAGCGTTGCCGGACGCCACGCGTCAGTTGTGGAAGCAGGCCAGCGGCATCGAAATGATCGATGGCATCGGCGGCACCGAAATGATCCATGTGTTCGTGTCCAGCCCGCCCGAGGCCGTCAAGCGCGGCGCCATCGGCAAGGTGGTGCCGGGCTATGTGGCGCAAGTGGTGGACGACGATATGAAGCCGGTGCCCAACGGCACGGTCGGCCGACTGGCCATCAAAGGCCCCACCGGCTGCCGCTACCTGGCCGACGAGCGCCAGCGCCGGTTTGTACAGCAGGGCTGGAACCTGCCGGGCGACACGTTCATGCAGGACGATGACGGCTATCTGTACTATCAGGCGCGCAACGACGACATGATCGTCTCGGCCGGCTACAACATCGCCGGGCCGGAAGTGGAAGACGCGCTGCTGCGCCACGAAGCCGTGGCCGAGTGCGGCGTGGTCGGCGCGCAGGACGACGAGCGCGGCCAGTTGGTCAAGGCGTTTGTGGTGCTCAAGCCCGGCTACACGGCCAGCGATGCGTTGGTGGCCGACATGCAGGCGTTCGTAAAGGCCAGCATCGCCCCGTACAAATATCCGCGCGCCATTGAATTCGTGGCCGCATTGCCCCGTACCGAAACCGGCAAGCTGCAACGCTTTGCACTGCGCAAGATGGCTTGAACGCGAAGTCGGGAAATCAGGAAATCAGAAACTCAGGAACTCATCATGGCCGCAGCATTCACCAGTCAGGTAGAAGTCCGCTTTCGTCATTGCGACCCGGCGGGCATTGTGTTCTACCCCCGCTATTTTGAAATGATCAATGACTTTGTCGAAGAATGGTTCGACAAGGGCATGGGCCTGCCTTTCCATGCCCTGCATGTGGACCGGCATATCGGCACGCCCATGGCGTCGGTGACGTGCGATTTCAGCGCGCCCAGCCGCTGGCATGAACGCCTGCGCCAAACGCTTGAAGTCCAGCGTATCGGCGGCGCGTCGTTCAAGGCGCTGGTGCGCTTTGAAGGGCCGGACGGACAGTTGCGCTTGTCGGCCACGCTGACGATCGTGACGGTGGATTTACGGACGATGAAGTCCATGCCCATGCCTGCCGACCTGCGGGAACGCATGCAGGCTTATCTGGTTCCCGCGGCCTGACGCCGCGAGACCACCCAGTCGTTTGTTTTTTATAAATAGGATGAGACGTTATGAAGATTCTGCAACCGCCGGATTGGATGGCGCCCCGGGGCTATTCGAATGGTGTGCTTACCGAAATGACGGTGGGCAGCAAGCTCGTGTTCGTGGGCGGGCAGGTGGGGTGGAATGGGCAGCAGCAATTCGAATCGGATGATCTGGCGGACCAGGTCCGCCAGACGCTGTCGAACATTGTCGCCATCCTGGCCGAAGGCGGCGCCAAGCCCGAACACATCGTGCGCATGACGTGGTACGTCACCGACAAGGAGGCCTATGTGGCGGCGTATCCGGCCATCGGCAAGCACTACCGCGAGTTCATCGGCCGGCACTTTCCGGCGATGACGGCGGTGGAAGTGGCGGACCTGGTCGAGGACCGCGCCAAGGTTGAAATCGAAGTGACGGCGGTGGTGCCCGCTGCCTGAGCCGGTGCCAAGGGCGGCTTGATTCCGGCGCTTTGCCCCGGGCCGCGTTCTACCCTTGCCCACGCCGCGTCTCGCGCGGCAGTTCGCCAAACCGTTCCCGGTAATACTCCGAGAACCTTCCCAAGTGCCCAAAGCCCACGCCCAGCGCCACGTCGGTGACGCTGGCGTGGGCGTCTGTCTTGAGCTTTTGTCGCGCCGTGTCCAGCCGCAACGCGCGCAGCGCAATCATGGGCGTGGTATCCCGGTGTTCCTGAAACAAGCGGGTCAGCGCGGTGGCGCTGGCGCCGGCGTGGCGGGCGATGTCGGTCAAGGTCAGCGGGGCCGACAGGTGCTCGCGCATATACGATTCCGCCAGCGTCAGGCGGCGCGGCAAGCGGGGCGACTGGCCCGCGTGCGACTGCCAGCTGTTGGGCTGGTTGTACAGCAGGTGCAGCACCAGCGTGTCTTCCAGGTGTTCCAGCCATGCCGAAGGCGGGCGCAGGGCGCCGTCATCCAGCGTGGGCAGCAGGTGAATCATGCTGGTGACCATGCTGCGCCAGGCCGCGCCCACGGGGTTGTCCAGGCGCAGCGCGGGGCTGAAGTCCAGCGGCAGGGTGGCGGCCTCGCCAAAGGCGCGGCGGCCGATGGCTTCGAGCTTGCCGCGTGGAATCTTCAACAGCAGCTGTTCGCAGCCGGCCTCCCAGTGCAGCCGCAGCGGGCGGTTCGGTGCGATGACGGCGGCGCAATCGGGGTGGGCGTCCACGCAGTCGTCGCCGCATTCAATGCGCGCGCGGCCGCGCAGCGGCACCTGCACCAGCATGAAATCCTGCAAGCGGTCGGGCTCAATATGCACTTCGGCGCCGTAGCGCAACGTACAGACCGTCAGCGCGCCAAACCGGCCCCGGTTCAGCTCGGCGTCCACGCGGCCGCCCTTCCAGGTCAGCCGGTGTTCCTTCAGCGCTTCGGACACGCGCGTGCGAGTCTCGTCCTGTTGCGTGGAGCTGAACACGCGGCGCTTGAATAGCGGCGCAAGTTCTCGTCGTGACCAGCCGTGCATGGAAGCCTCCGGAACGGGAACGCTCCCGTATCTGGGGCCAGAATAAATTAATCGTCCAGGGTTTGGAATTAAGTGAATCCCGGATAAGGCTGGGCGGAAACGGATAGAGCGGCGCGCCCGGGCGGCATACGCTAGCCCAAGCTCTCTTGTGGGTATTGGAGGGCGTCGTCACGGCGCGTAAGCTTGGCGACTTCGATCGGCGGCATGCGTGTACCGACGGCAGACGGGATCTGTCAGCTTTGCGCCAGCGTGGCTGGCGGCGAAAACGGGGTAGCCCATGATTCAACATCTTTGGAGCCGGCGCGCGCTGGCGGCGCTGGTCTGTATGTCCGCCATGGCAAGCGCCGGGGCGGCCGACAAGGTCAAGGTGGGATTGCTGACGACGTTGTCCGGGCCAGGGTCGGCGCTGGGCAATGAGATCCGCGACGGCTTCAATCTGGCGCTGCAACATACCGGTGGCAAGCTGGGCGGCCTGCCTGCCGAGGTCATCGTGGCCGATGACCAGCAGAAGGCGGACGCAGGCCGCCAGGCGGTGGAACGCCTGCTCAAGCGCGACCGCGTGGATGTCATGACGGGCATTGTGTTCTCGAACGTGCTGCTGCCGGTGATGCCCGCCATCTTGCAATCGAACACGGTGTACCTCAGCACCAACACGGGCCCCGAGAACTACGCGGGCGCCGGGTGCAACCCCAACTTTTTCGCGGTGGCCTGGCAGAACGAGGACATCCCCGCCGCCATGGGCAAGTACGCCATGGACCAGGGCTATAAGCGCGTGGCGCTGATTGCGCCCGACTACCCGGGTGGCCGCGAATCGCTCAACGGCTTCAAGCGTCTGTACAAGGGCGGGCTGTCCGAGGAGATCTACACGCAGCTGGGCCAATTGGACTACGGCGTAGAGATTACCCGGCTGCGCGCCAGCAAGCCCGATGCGGTGTTTTTCTTTTTGCCCGGCGGCATGGGCGTGAACTTCATCAAGCAATTCAACGGCGCGGGCCTGTCCAAGGACATCGCGCTATTGGCGCCCGGTTTCTCGGGTGACGAAGACACCATCGCGGCGGTGGGCGCGCCGATTGCGGGCATGCGCAACACGTCGCAGTGGGCCACCGACCTGGACAACCCGGCCAACCGGAAATTCGTCGAAGACTTCAAGAAGACCTACAAGCGCACGCCCACGCTGTATGCCTCGCAGGGCTATGACGCGGCCATGCTGCTGGACAGCGCCGTGCGGCAAACGGGCGGCAAGCTGGACGCCGACGCGCTGCGCCCGGCGCTGCGGCGCGCGGATTTCAAATCGGTGCGAGGCGACTTCAAGTTCAACCGCAACCAATACCCCATCCAGAACTACTACCTGCGCGTCGTCGAGGCGGGCGCGGACGGCAAGCTGGCCAACAAGCTGTCGGGCACGGTGCTGACGCAGTACCAGGACCCGTTCGCCGCCGCCTGCCAGATGAAATAGGCGCCGGCCGCCACGGCAATCGCGCCGCGGGCACGTTGCAACACAGGAGAACCGCATGACCCCATCCATCACGACGCGCGAGGTGACCGTTCCCTCGCACGACGGCAAGACCTTCAGCGCCTATCTGGCCGTGCCCGCCTCGGGCCACGGCCCGGGGCTGGTGCTGTGCCAGGAAATCTTCGGCGTGAACGACTTCATGCGCCGCGCCGCGCAGCTGCTGGCCGAAGAGGGCTATGTGGTGCTGGTGCCCGACCTGTTCTGGCGCCAGCAGCCCGGCATTGAACTGACCGACGGCCCGGCCGACATGCCGCGCGCGTTCGAGCTGTATCAGGGCTTTGACGTCGAGCAGGGCTTGAAAGACATTGCCGCCACCATCACCCTGCTGCGCGACTTGCCCGAGCAGCAGGGCGGCGTCGGCGTACTGGGCTATTGCCTGGGCGGCAAGCTGGCCTACCTGGCCGCCTGCCGCACCGATGTGGACGTGGCCGTGGGCTATTACGGCGTGGGCATCGAAGACAGCCTGGACGAAGCCGCCAACCTGCGCGGCCGCCTGGTGCTGCACATTGCCGAGCAGGACGGTTTCTGTCCGCCCGCCGCGCGCCAGCGCATCCTGGACGCGCTGGGGGGCAAGCCCGGCGTCGAGCTGTATGTGTACCCGGGCATGGACCACGCTTTTGCGCGCACGGGCGGCGATCACTACGACAAGCCCGCCGCGTTGATGGCGCACCAGCGCAGCATGGCCGCGCTGCAACGCGCCATCGGCCCCGAGTTCGATTATTCGTACTTGTGGGACAAGCACTGCGAATACGAATTCGGCACGCGCGACGTGGCCGCCACGATGGCGACGATGGTGGCCGAACCCTACGTGAACCACATCCCCACCATGACGGGCGGCGTGGGCCACAAGGAACTGTCACGTTTTTACCAGCACCATTTCGTCAACGGCAACCCGCCCGACACGCGCCTGATTCCGCTGTCGCGCACCGTGGGCGCCACCCAGATCGTGGACGAACTGCTGTTCTGCTTCACGCACACCACCGAGATCGACTGGATGCTGCCCGGCGTGCCGCCCACCGGCCGCACCGTGGAAATTCCGCTGCTTGCCGTGGTGAAGTTTCGGGGCGACAAGCTCTATCACGAGCACATCTATTGGGACCAGGCCAGCGTGCTGGTGCAGGTGGGCCTGCTGGACCCCACCGGCTTGCCGGTGGCGGGCCGCGAGACCGCCGCCAAGTTGCTGGATGAAACCCTGCCGTCCAACACGCTGATGGCGCGTTGGAAAGACAGCGAGAACAAGTAGGAGCGCCTGATGTCTTACACCGACCAACAACTGTCCGAGATGGTGCGCGGCGACAGCGTGCACCGAGGCGTCTACACCGATCCGGCCATCTTCGACCTGGAGATGCAACGCATCTACGGCCGCGCCTGGATCTACGTGGGCCATGAAAGCCAGGTGCCCAAGACGGGCGACTATCACACCACCCGCGTGGGCGACCAGGACGTGCTGATGGTGCGCGCGTCCGATGGCCGCGTGCACGTGCTGTACAACCGCTGCCCGCACAAGGGCGCCAAGGTGGTGGCGGACGGCGAGGGCTGCGTGGGCAAGTTCTTTCGCTGCCCGTACCACGCCTGGACGTTCAAGCTGGACGGCAGCCATCTGGGCGTGCCGCTCAAGCAGGGCCTGGAAGGTACGTCGTATGACCCCACCGACCCGGCGTTCTCGATGCGCCGCCTGGCGCGCGTGGAAAGCTATCGCGGCTTCGTGTTCGCCAGCCAGGCCAAGGAAGGCCCGGCGCTGGTCGACTTCCTGGGCGGCGTGCGCTCGTCCATCGACAACCTGTGCGACCGCTCGCCGGTGGGCGAGGTGGAAGTGGCCGGCGGCATTTTCCGCGTGATGCAGCGGTCGAACTGGAAGGTGTTCTACGAAAACCTGCACGACACGATGCACGCCCGCGTCACGCACGAATCGTCCTACGCGGCGGCGCGCGACGAGGCCAAGGAAATGGGCGAAATGCCGCTTGAGCTGCACATCATGGACGGCAACGGCGAGCCCTACGAATTCTGGGAAAAGCTGGAGCTGCGCGCCTACGACAACGGCCACGGCTATATGGAAGGCATCTTCAACCCCGGCGCCGCCGAACGCGATCCGGTATCGCGCGCGCACTTCGACACGCTGAGCGCCGCGTATGGTGAAGACCGCGCGCGTGAAATCCTGGGCATGAACCGCCACAACACCGTCATCTACGGCAGCGGCTCGCCTCACACGGTGTTCCAGCAATTTCGCGTGATTCGCCCCATCGCCGTGGACCGCACGCTGATCGAAATCCAGACGTTCCGCTGCAAGGGCGCGCCCGACGGCGTCTTCAAGCGTGCAATGCTGTACGCCAATGTCATCAATTCGCCGTCGTCCAACGTCATGCCCGACGACATCGAGCTCTACAACCGCTGTCAGGAAGGCAACGCCACGCGCGGCGGCGAATGGGTCAGCATGCACCGCTATCACGGCAGCGACCGCAGCGACGCGGACGGCATGGTGTCCGTCAACGGCACCAGCGAACTGCCCATGCGCAACCAGTTCCGCGCGTGGAAGACCTACATGGAGGCCGGCGCGGCGTCGAACGCGCCCGCCACGGGAGAAGGCGCATGCTGCTAGACCTGGATTTCGATGTCGGCACGGCCGACCTGTCGCCCGCCGAGGTGCCCGCCGATGCGTATCACCGCATCGCGCAGTTCCTGTATCGCGAGGCCCGGCTGCTGGACGAGCGCCGCTACGACGACTGGCAGGCGCTGTGGACGCAGGACGGCATGTACTGGATGCCGCGCGTGCACGGGCAGCAAAGCCCGTACGACCATATCTCGCTGTTCTGGGAAGACCGCATGCTGCGCGACGTGCGCATCCGGCGGCTGGAGCATCCGCGCAACTGGTCGCAGCAGCCGCCTACGCGCAGCGTGCGGCTGGTGGGCGGGGTGCAGGTGGAAGGCGTGGACGCGGGCGGCAACCTGGTGGTGCATTCCGCGTTCCAGATGACCGAATGGCGCAAGCGACAGCCGCGCCAGCTGGCGGGCCGCTACACGCACAAGCTGGCCGCCGAAGGCGACAGCTGGCGCATCCGCATGAAGCGCGTGGACCTGGTCAATTGCGACGACGTGCACGATGTGTTCGAGGTGTTCGTGTGATGTCGGCGGATACCGCGGTGCTGGCGCTGCACTACCAGAACGACGTGCTGCATCCCGACGGCAAGATCCGCGTCGGGCTGGATGCGGACAATGGCGCGCGCCAGCGCCTGCTGGATAGCGCGGCGGCGCTGCTGGACGGTGCGCGCGCGCAATCGTTGCCTATCGTGCACGTGCGCATTGCGTTTCGTCCGGACTACGCCGACCTGCTGCCCAACTGCGCCATCTTTCGCAACGTGGCGTCGATTGGCGCGGTACCAGAGGGCCAGTGGGGCAGCGAGTTCTACGACGGGCTGCAACCCGTGGCGGCAAGCCCGCGCGAGTTCGTGGTGAAGCACACCCGCATCAGCGCCTTCTACGGCACGCCGCTAGAGGAAACGCTGCGCGTGATCGGCGCGCGCCGGCTGGTGGTGGCCGGCGTGGCCACGCATTCGGTGGTGGAAGGCACGGTGCGCCACGCCGCCGATATTGGTTTTGAGGTGATGGTGGCCGAGGACGCGTGCGCGTCCGCCGACCTGTCCGTGCATGAGGCCTCGCTGGCCAGCATGCGGCTGATTGCGCAAACGGGTTCGGTGGCGCAAGCGATGCGCTGGGCAGCCGCGCCGCATTGATCAAGGATTCTTCATGGACTTTTCAGGCTTTCCCGGCTTGGCCGGCAAGACCGCCATCATCACCGGCAGCACGCAGGGCCTGGGCGCGGACATCGCGCGCGGCCTGGCGGCGGCGGGCGCCAACGTGGTGCTGGTGGGGCGCAACGCACCGGCCGGCCAGGCACTGGCGCAAGAACTGGACGGGCGCGCGCTGTATTGCGAGACCGACATCGGCGAGGATGCGCAGATTCAGCGCTGCATCGACGCCGCGCTGGCGCGCTTTGGCCGGCTGGACATTCTGGTGAACAACGCCTGCCAGTACGCCGACCGCGGGCTGGCGTCATCGCGCGACGAATGGCACGCCACGCTGGACACCAACCTGGTGTCCGCCGCCATCTTCACGCAGCTGGCCGCGCCGCATTTGCCGCGCGGGGGCGTGGTGGTCAACATGGGCAGCACGGGCGGCAAGTTCGGCGCGGCCGGGCGCGCGCTGTATCCGGCATCCAAGGCGGCCATGCTGCAAATCACCAAGAACTTCGCGGTGGAATTGGCGCCGGCCGGCGTGCGCGTGCTGGCGGTGTCGCCGGCGTGGACGTGGTCGCCGTCCGTTGAACAGCTGTCGGGCGGATCGCGCCAGGCGGCGGACGCCGTGGGGGCGCATTTTCATCCGCTGGGCCGGATCGGGTCGGGCGACGAAATTGCCGCCGCCGTGTGCTTCGCGTGCTCGGACGCGGCCTCGTGGATGACGGGTGTGGACATCCCGGTGGACGGCGGCTTTTCCATCCTGGGCCCCGACCGTGGCATTTCGCCGCGCGTGTGGTTCAAGGAACTGGCACCCTGAGCCGGCTCGAGCCGAGCTAGCGGATAACGATCTCGCCTTCTTCCAGACCGGCCTTGCCGCCCACCTGGTCTTCCAGGAATTCCTGCACCTTGTTGCCCAGCTGAATCTTCGCGCCGCTGCAAAAGCGGCGGGTAGCGGTGACGGTGGCGGTGTGCAGCGGTTGCAGGTCGCGCACCAGTTGCCCCTCTTCCTCGTCCAGGGCGATCAAGTCGCCGCTGAGCTTGACGTGGGTGTTGCGCGCGCGCTCGACCACGTCGCCCGGGGCGCGTTGCGGATTGGCCTGCAAGAACATCAGCAGCTGTTCCAGCTTGGCCTTTTCCTCGTTCATCTTCAGGCGCTTGCGCGTCAACGCGGAACGCTTGATGTCGGCGTGCGGGTCCAGCCCGGCTTGGACCAGGGTGGGGATGCCCGACGGTGAACCGATGGTGCCGGCGCGCACGGCGTTCAGCGCGCGGATCTGGCCGCCGGTGATGGCGCTTTGCTGCGTGTTGGGCGGCCCGACGTGGACGCTGCCGCCCGCCGCGATGCTGCTCTGGCGGATCTCGCGTTCCACTTCGACGTCCTGCCCGGCGCTGATGATCGCGTTTTCGATGAACTTGGCGCGCAGCATGCCGCCACAGACGATGTGCGCGGTGCGCGCGGTGGCGGTCGGGTCCTGCAAGGCTTCCGCCATGCCGATGATGCCGCCCTTGACCGTGACGCTGCCACCGGCTTCCACCAGGGCCGCTTCGATGGTGCCGTTGACCACGACGTCGCCCGTCACGCGTACTTCCATCGTGGCGGCGATGTCGCCGCGCACTTGCAGCGAGCCTTCAAAGGTGATGTTGCCGGTGGACAGGTTGACGGCGTCCACCTCGACCATCGGGTTCACCTGCACGCCGTGGCTGATCAAGGTGGGCGTGCCCGCAATGGTGGCGCGCAGCAGCAGGGGATCTTCGGGGTCCACCTCGACGCCCGACAGGTCGCGGGAAAACGGGGTGTCGGGCAGTTCATCCGGCAAGGCCGGTTCGCCCAGCACGGTGACGCCGTCCACGCCGGGCAGCGGCGGTATGCGGCGCATCAAGGGCGTGCCGGGCGATACCAGCAGCAAGCTGCCCAGGTCGCGGTAGTCCACCTGCGCCAACTCATCGATTTCCTGCGCGCGCGGTTTCAGGCGGTCCAGCAGGCTTTCGAAGCGGGTGGGGGTGCCGCGCGTGGGCGGCGTGCCCCGGGCGATGACCACGGTTTCACGCGTGCCCTTTTCAACGGCCTCGGCCAGCGGCTGGTCGAGCACGCCGTGCACGATGCCGCGGTCGGCCACGGCCTGGCGCAGCGTGTCCAGCGTGACCGGCTTGCCGCCCTTGGGCGGGTGCAGCGTCAGCAGCGCGGTCATGCGGTTGGGGTCCAGTTCCAGCTCGAACGCGCCGTCCACCACCATGCCCACCGGGAATTGGACCGGTTCGGTGGCGGTGCGGCAGCGGTCGATAAAGGCCAGCACGGCGTGGTTGTCCAGCGCTTCGGCGCCCCAGCCGTTGGCGACGGCGGCGGCGGTCAGCGTGTCCCAGCTGGGGATGTCGGTATTGAAGGGCGGGGCGGGTTCGGCTTCGACGGCCAGGTCGGCGTCGGCCTGCTGCGCATCGGCGTCGCCGTCGGCGGAGGCGGAGCGCGAGTCGGACGCGGCGTCTGGGCCGGCGTCGGCAGAGGATTGTGCGGGGTCTTGGGCAGAGGGGTCCTGGCGTGGGGGCGGCGTGTAGATTGCCGTCAGGACGTTGGTGCTGGCTTCCAGCACCAGCTGGAGCGTGTTTTCTGCGTCCATCTTTGCCTCTCCGTGCCTGGCACGATCGGCCAGGTTCATTCATTTGGAAAATAATCGAAATATTACGACATATTGAGCTTCGCGTCCGCCGTATGTCCTAGGTATGTCCCCCAGGTTCCCAGCGGGCGCATCCTCGGGCAAGGGACTAGGGCGTAGGGCCTAGCGACAAACCGGGTCGACCGCCGCAGCATAGGGGCTCGCCAACGCGTCTTTGGACGCCGCCGGAGCCCCAACCATGGACCCTCGACACCGACCCATTCCGCAGGCCTTCAACGCCTTTGTGGCACGTGCGGGCGGCATGGCGGTGCTGATGGCGATTGCGTTGGGCGCTCTGGCGCTGGCGCCCTCGCGCCCCGCGCAGGCTGCCGAGATCTACCGCTACAAGGACCCCTACGGCGTCTGGCGCGCCATGAAGGTGCCGACCGGCTATGCCAAGCATTACAAGCGGGCGCAGACGCGGACGGCGTGGCGGGGCAACGGCATGAAGGTCTGTCTGGACTGCGCGCCGCAAGCCGGCGACGGCGCCCGCCTGGCCGCGCTGGCGCCGACATCACGCGCGCTGCGCTGGGGCGAGGCCATGCCTACCGCGCACGATGGCCTGATCGAACGGGCCGCCCAGGACTCGGGCGTGGACCGCGCCTTGCTGACGGCGGTCATTGCGATTGAATCGGGTTTTCGTAGCGATGCGCGTTCGCCCAAGGGCGCGCTGGGCTTGATGCAGCTGATGCCCGCGACGGCGGCGTCGGTGCTGGCGGTGGACGATATCGAGCGCGCCCTGGTGGACCCGGCAACGAATGTGCGGGCGGGCTCGCGCCATCTGCGTCGGCTGATCGACCAGTATCCCGGCCGGCTGGATCTGGCGCTGGCGGCGTACAACGCGGGGGAAGGGGCGGTGCGCAAATACGATGCGGTGCCGCCGTATGCCGAAACGCAGGCGTATGTGCGGGACGTGACGGCCCTGTACGAGCACTACAAAACGCCCTGAACAAAAACCGGCGCCAGGCTTGCCGCCCGGCGCCCGTGCCGCCTGGATGCCTAGATGGCGGCGAAGACCTTTTCAGCGATATCCAGCGTGGACTGGATCACCGCGTCGTCGTGCGTGGCCGACACAAAGCCCGCTTCGAATGCCGACGGCGCGAAGTGCACGCCGTGGTCCAGCATGGCGTGAAAGAAGCGGTTGAACGCGGCGGTATCGCATTGCGAGACTTCGGCGAACGACGTCGGGATCGTGTTGCTGAAGTAAATGCCGAACATGCCGCCCACCGAGTCGGCCGAAAACGCCAGGCCGGCGGCGCGAGCGCGTTCTTGCAGGCCCTGGGCCAGCTTTGCGGTTTGCGCGGCCAGCTTGTCATAGAAGCCGGGCGCGGCAATCAAACGTAGCGTGGCCAGGCCGGCGGCCACGGCCACCGGGTTGCCCGACAGCGTGCCCGCCTGGTAGACGCCGCCCAGCGGGGCGATGTGCTTCATCACGTCGGCGCTGCCGCCGAAGGCGCCCACCGGCATGCCGCCGCCGATCACCTTGGCCAGCGTGGTGATGTCCGGCTTGACGCCGGTCAGCCCCTGCACGCCTTGCGGACCCACGCGGAAACCCGTCATTACTTCGTCAAAGATCAGCAGCGCGCCGTGCTGGGTGCAAACTTCGCGCAGCCCTTCCAGGAAGCCGGGCGCGGGCTTGATCAGGTTCATGTTGCCGGCAACCGGCTCGACGATGATGCAGGCGATGTCGGCGCCGTGCTGGGCGAAGGCTTCGCGCACGGCATCCAGGTTGTTGTATTCCAGGGTCAGCGTGTGCGACACGAATTCCGGCGGCACCCCGGCCGAGCTGGGGTTGCCGAAGGTCAGCAGGCCCGAACCGGCCTTGACCAACAGGCTGTCGGAGTGCCCGTGATAGCAGCCTTCGAACTTCACGATCTTGGCGCGGCCGGTGGCGCCGCGCGCCAGCCGGATGGCCGTCATGGTGGCTTCGGTGCCCGAGCTGACCAGGCGCACCTGTTCCAGCGAGGGCAGGCGCGAGATCAGCACTTCGGCCAGATCGATTTCGGCTTCGGTGGGGGCGCCGAACGACAAGCCGTTGACGGCCGCTTCCTGCACCGCGCGCACCACTTCGGGGTGCGAATGGCCCAGGATGGCGGGGCCCCAAGAACCCACGTAATCGATGTACTGCTTGTCGTCCGCGTCCCACACGTACGGCCCTTGCGCGCGCTTGATGAAGCGCGGCGTGCCGCCCACGGAGCGGAAGGCGCGCACGGGCGAGTTGACGCCGCCGGGGATGCTGCGGCAGGCGCGATCGAAAAGCTGTTCGTTACGGGACATGGCGTTCAAGGCTTGCGAAGAGGGTTGGCGGAATAGGGCACGGAGCAGGCCACCGCGGCGGCACGGATGCTGGGCGCTTCGAAAAGGGCGGTGATGACGGCGATGGCGTCGGCGCCGGCCTGGGCCACCAGCGGCGCGTTGGCGGGCGTGATGCCGCCGATGGCGACCACGGCGGGCCGGGGCGCGTCGCGCTCGTCGACGAGGCGGCGCGCTTCGGTCAGCACCGACAGCGGCGCGCGCACGGTGTCCGGCTTGACGGTGGACGCGAACATGGCGCCAAAGGCGATGTAGTCGGCGCCGGCGTCCAGCAGTTCGCGGGCGCGGGTCAGGTCGTCGTAGCTGGAGCCGCCCAGAATCAGGTCGGGGCCGGCTTCGGCGCGGATGTGCGCCAGGCTTTCGTCGTCGCGGCCGACGTGCGCGCCGTCGGCGCCCACGTCAAGCGCCAGGCGCCAGTCGTCGTTGATCAGGAACACCACGCCAAGCTCGCGGCACAGCGGCGCCAGGGCGCGCGCTTGCGCCGCACGCACGGCGTCGGGCACGTTCTTGCGGCGCAATTGCAGGGAGCGCATGCCGCCCTCAGCGGCCTTGCGCACGGCTTGCAGCAGGCGGTCGGTGTCGTCCCATTCGGGCGTCACGCCGTACAGGCCGGAAGGAAAGCGCAGGGGTTTCATTGCGGTTGGATCCGGTTGGGAATGCGCCGGCCCATGCCCGGCAGGAAGCTGGCGGCCACCGAGGCATCGGCATGCGCCAGGCCCTGGCGCACGGCTTCCGGCATGTCCAGCCCGCGCGCCAGCATGGCGGTGATGGCTGTGGCGGCCAGGCCGCCGGCGTCGCCGTTGCGGTCGGGCGGGGTCTGCCAGGGCCAGGTGTGGGTCTGGCCGCTGGGGCCGAGCAGCACGTTGGCGAAGTGGCCGGGCCGCTGCGGGCTGCCCAGCACCAACACCCACTGCGCGCCGGCCGCCACCAGGGCGTGCATGGGTGAGGGGGCGTCCCCGATATCGATGTCGCCGTCGGCGTGCCACTGGGCCAGCCGCAGGTGTTCGATGACAAGCAGATTCGTCTGCGGCAGCACCAGCTCCAGCGTCGCGGCCAGGAGGTCGTCGGCGTCGTCTTCATCGGCGGCGTCGGCGGGCAGCGGGGCGCGCTGGCCCAGGTGCAACACCAGCGGCACCTGGCTGTAGTCAGCGGCCACCTGCGCGGCCACGCTTGCCGTTTCCGCGGTGTATAGTCCGCCCACCTTGATGGCCTGCACGGACATATCTTCCAGCAGGCAGCGTGCCTGGTCGTCCAGCAGGTCGGGCGAAACGGGATGGATTTCTTCGATGCCGGCAGTGTCCTGCACAGTCAGTGCGGTCACGGCCGCCAGGCCATGACAGCCCAGGCGGGCGCAGGTAACGGCGTCCGCGGGCAGGCCGTCCGATCCCGAGGGATCAAACGGGCCGAAGACCAAAACGAGAGGGGGGGTAACGGGGGCCACGTGGACAGCGCTTGAGCTTTGAGCGGAGTACCCGGACTCATTTTGAGGTGAATCAGGGGAACCCCTATTGGGTTTCGGTAAGATTGTCCCCATTCTAATGGAAGCCCCCCACCTTTGCCCCGCCACGGGGAACCGGGTCGGGAATTGATGTAAGAGAGAACTATGCGTACTTGGATGTGTCTGATTTGCGGCTGGGTCTATGACGAAGAGGCCGGCCTCCCCGACGAAGGTATCGCGCCCGGCACCCGCTGGGAAGACGTGCCGCCGAACTGGGTCTGTCCCGAATGCGGCGCCCGCAAAGAGGATTTCGAATTGATGGAAATCTGAACCCGACCCGCTGACCCATTCCGCCAGGGCTCGTAAGATGGGGCATCGCCCCATCCACCGCAACCGACGACGGTCTGCCGACAGGCAAGATGGCCACGCCGCCGTGTGCCACGTCGACGGTTCTTTCAGACTACCCAAAGGGGTTGCCATGACGGAAAAACACCACGAATCCGCCACCACGCAGGCGGCCAACTTTGCCAACCAGTTCCTGATCGCCATGCCCGGCATGGTCGAGGGCAGCCTGGCCGGCTCGGTCATCTACGTGTGCGAACACACCGAGCGCGGCGCGCTGGGGCTGGTCATCAACCGGCCTACCGACCTGACGCTGGGCACCTTGTTCGAGCGCATCGAACTGACGCTTGAAATCGGCCCCGTCAAAGACACGCTGGTTTATTTCGGCGGCCCGGTCCAGACCGACCGCGGCTTCGTGCTGCACGCGCCCGCCGGCGACTACAGCTCCAGCATCAAGATGGGCGCCATGGCGCTGACCACCTCGCGCGACGTGCTGCAAGCCGTGGCCGACGGCAACGGCCCCGAACGCATGCTGGTCACGCTGGGTTATGCCGGCTGGGGCGCGGGGCAGCTGGAAAGCGAGATGGGCCAGAACGCGTGGCTCAATGTCGGCGCCGACGATCACATCATCTTCGACGTACCCGCCGAAGACCGCTACCCGGCCGCGCTCAAGCTGCTGGGCATCGATCCGGTCATGCTGGCGGGCGATGCGGGCCATGCCTGAAGAAACACTGCTTGGTTTTGACTTCGGCGAAAAAAAGATCGGCATCGCCATCGGCAACACGCTGACGCGCCAGGCGCGCCCGCTGGAAATCATCTTCAGTGAAATCCGCGATGCGCGCTTTGGCCGCATCGCGGCGCTGTTGCAGGAATGGCAGCCGCACCGTGTGGTGGTAGGGCTGGCGCTTGACGCCGATGGCGGCGAACAACCCGCCACCGCGCGCTGCCGCCGCTTCGCCCATCAACTGCACGGCCGCTTCGGCATCGCCGTTGAACTGGTCGACGAACGCGGTTCCAGCATGGAAGCGCAGCGGCTGCTGGGCACGCACGCCGCCGACGACGCGATGGCAGCGGCTGTTATCCTGCAACGATATCTGGATACCCTGCCAGCGCCGTGATACGTGCGGCCCGGCTTCTTCTATGCTCAATCCGCAACTTGATCGCCGCGGCGAACTCATCCATCTGCTGACAACGGAAGGGCTGCCCAAGCGCCACGTCCAGCGCTTGCTTGACGACGCGCGCGGCTATGCCCGGTCGGCTGAGACGGCGCCGACGCTCTCCGTGCCCGTCTCCCCCACGTCGTTCTCCGCCACATCGTTCTCCCCGACGCCCTTCTCCCCCACGTCCGACGCCATCGCCGCGCCATGTCCCGTGTTCCTGTCCCTGGCTGACGACCGCGAGGCGTATGCCGCCTGCGCGACGCGCCTGTCCCTGCTGCCCGTGGTCCTGGACGCGCAAGCCGTGGACCCGCACGCCGGCGATCCCCTGGCGCAGACCGTGGCCGGTTTGCAGCCGGGCGTGCTGGTATTGCGCCACGCGGCCAGTGGCGCGGCGCATTGCGCCGCCGCGCATGCCGCGCCGGGACTGCGCATTCTTAATGCCGGCGATGGATCGCATGCCGACCCCTTGCCTGCCCTGGCGCTGGTGCAGGCGATGCTGAACGCAAGGCAGGACCTGACCAACCTGGCCGTGACGCTGGTGGGCGACGTGCGCCATTGCGGCGTGGCGCGTTCCGTCATCCACGCCATGACCACGCTGGGCGTGCCCGAAGTGCGCGTGGTCGCGCCGCGCACCTTGCTGCCGGAAGGCTTGCCGCAGCTGGGCGTGCGCGAATGCGGCAGCCTGTACGAAGGCTTGCTGGACGCCGACGTCATCATCGTCTTGCCGTTGAAGGTTGAGCAGATCAGCGGCGCGCTGCTGCCGTCCGCGCGCGAATACGCACATGGCTACGGCCTGACGCCCGCCGCGCTTGCCGCCGCCAAACCCGATGCGCTGCTGTTGCCCGTGGGCGCATTGACGCCGGGCGTGGAAGTGGACGGCGACGTGGCCGCCAGCCTGCCGCCCGTGCAGGCGCAGTTGGCGGACCTGGAACAGCATCTGCGCCTGGCCGCGTTGAGCCTGCTGGCCGGAGACGCGCCATGAGGCTGCATATCGCCAACGGCCGCCTGATCGATCCCGCCAATGCGGTGGACGGGCGGCACGATCTTTACCTTGCCGACGGCCATGTCGTCGCGGTGGGCACCGCGCCCGACGGCTTCCAGGCCGACCGCGTATTCGATGCGCAGGGCTTGGCCGTGTTGCCCGGCCTGGTTGACTTGTCGGCCCGCGTCGCGCAGCCTGGCCACGCGACCGGTCTGGCCTTCGCGCCCGCCGAATTGCGCGCGGCATTGGCAGGCGGCGTGACGCGCCTGGTGATGCCGCCGGATGCCGACGCCGCGCCGGACGAACCGGGCAAGGTCGACGCGCTGATGCGCCAACAGGAAGCCGGCCACCCGCGCATCTACCCGCTGGGCGCGATGACGGTTGGGCTGGCGGGCCAGACGCTGACGGAGATGGGCTTGCTGGCCCAAACCGGTTGCGTGGCGTTCGCACAGGGCGAACATGGCATCGCGGATACCCGTGTGCTGTGGGGCGCGATGCGTTATGCCAGCGGGCTGGGCCACACGCTGTGGCTGCGCCCGCAAGACCCGTGGTTGGCGCCGCGCGCCGTGGTTGCCGGGGGCGCCTATGCCGAACGGCTGGGGCTGGAAGGCCTGCCGCCGCAAGCGGAAACGATTGCGCTGAATACGATTTTCGAATTGCAGCGGGCAACGGGCGCGCGCGTGCACCTGACGCGGTTGTCCACGGCGGCGGGCTTGGCGTTGCTGCGCGCGGCCAAGCGCGAGGGGCTGGCGGTGACGGCGGACGTGTCGGTCCACAACCTGCACCTGACCGACGTGGACATCGGATTCTTCGACACGCACTACCACCTGCAACCGCCGCTGCGCGGCCAGCGTGACCGCGACGCCATCCAGGCGGCGTTGGCCGACGGCCTGGTCGCGGCGCTGTGTTCGGACCACACGCCCGTGGACACGCTGGGCAAGGCGGCGCCGTTCGCGTCGTCCACGCCAGGGGCAACGGCGTTGGAGCTGTTGCTGTCCTTGACCTTGAAATGGGCGCGCGACCATCGTGTGCCGCTGGCCGACGCGCTGGCGCGCGTCACCTGCGGCCCCGGCGCCGTATTGAACAGCCTGGAGAATCGCCGGACGGTCGGCTCGGCATTTGCCCCGGCGGTCGGCTCAACAAGCAGCGCGGCGCAGGCCGGGCAACTGGGCGTGGGTGCGCCCGCCGATGCTTGCGTGGTGGACCTGGACGCCGAATGGCTGGTGACGCCGTCGGCGCTGCAAAGCCGCAGCCCGCACACGCCGTTCGCGGGTATGATGCTGCCCGGTCGGGTACGCGCCACCGTGGTCGGTGGCCAACTGGCCTGGGAGACTTCAGTTTGAAGCTGCTGCGCTTTGTCTTGCGGTTGGCCCTGGTGCTGCCGCTGATTGTCTATGGCCTGGTGTGCGTGGGCCTTGTCTACCCCTTCATCCGCCCCGCGACGCGCGCCTGGCTGAACCGTTCATGGTCTCGCGCGTTGATGGCCGTCTGTGGCCTGAAGGTCGCTTTCAAAGGCGAACCCCGCATGACCGGGCCCGTGCTGCTGGTGGCCAACCATGTGTCGTGGATCGATATCTTCGTCCTGAATTCCGCGCGCCCCACCTCGTTCGTCGCCAAAAGCGAGATCCGCAAATGGCCGGTGATCGGCTGGCTGGTGGCGGGCGCCGGCACCTTGTTCATCGAACGCGGCCAACGGCACGCGGTGCACGCGATGGGCGAGGCCATGCAGGCCCGGTTCAAGCTGGGCGATGCGGTGGGGCTGTTTCCCGAAGGCACCACGACCGAAGGCTTCGACCTGCTTCCATTTCATGCCAGCCTGTTCGAACCGGCGCGTTCGGCGGCCGTTGAGATCCAGCCGGTGGCGCTGCGCTTCTTGCGCCACGGCAAGCGCGACGGCTTTGCCGCCTTTGTTGGCGAAGAAAGCCTGGTGGCCAATCTTTGGCGCGTGTTGGGCGCGACGGGGCTGGCCGTTGAAGTGGTGTTCCTGCCGCCGCTGGCGGCGCGGCATCCGGATGGCAGCCTGCCCACGCGGCTGGAGCTGTCGCATCAGGCTCGCGACGCAATCCTGGGCGCGTTGTAACGCCCGCGCCCGACCCACCGGCGGGCTTCAGATGCCGCCGGAAAACTCGCAGCAACTCTCGGCCAGCTCGGCCACGCTTTCACAAAACGCCACGTCCGCGTCACGGCGGAACATCGCGCTGTAGACCGATTGCGGCGGCGCGGTGCTGGTGCGCGCAATCACCAGCTGCTTCTTGCTGACCATGTCCGCAAAGTAATCGCGCGGCAGGCAGCTGACGCCAAAGCCGGCGGCGGTCAGCCCCGCCATTGCGATCAGGCTGTTGATCGTGAAGATATTGCTGTCGGGCGTGTGCGGCCGCAACCACCCGTCGTAAATCATGTTCAAGCCCGATTCGCGGCTTTGCCGCAGCAGCGGCAGGCGCGCGATGTCGGCGGGCGTGTAGACGCGGCTGGCGTCGATCAGGTCGGGGCTGCCCATCCACGCGAATTCCAGCCGCTGTAGCGCCACCACCTGCAAGTTGGGTTCCGCGAATTCCCCATGCAGGAACGCCATGTCCAGCTGCCCGGCCTGCAAGCGCTTGAGCAGGTCGGCGCCCAGGTCGATGTGCGGCTCAAGCGTGATGCGCGGATAGTGCGCGCGCAGCAGGCGGATCAGCGCGGGCAGCCACGTCATCGCCGTGATCTCGGTGATGCCGAAGCGAAACGTTCCGGTCAGCGTGTGCTGGCCCTTCAAACGCACCAGCAAGCGGTCGCGATGCCCCAGCATTTCTTCGGCCAGCGCATAGACCTCGTGCCCGCGCGCCGTCAATTCCGCGCGGTGGCCCGATCGGTCGAACAGCGCCACGTCGAAGTCCGCCTCCAGTTCCTGGATGCGCTTGGTGATGGCCGATTGCGTGGTGTGCAGCTTTTGCGCCGATGCCGAAAACGTGCCCAGCCGCACGGTCCAGTACAGCGCCTCGATCTGCTTGAAGGTCAGCATGTCGAGCCCTGAGCAAGGGTGATGTTCATTCCGAAATTTCCGCCTAGGGGTAACCCGTATATTCTTAAAAGCGATATAGATCGTGGAAATTTAATCCCTTTTTCTGAAAACGAAAAGCTCGCAACATGCGATCTGAACCCACCCCGACCGCCGGCATCCCGAAGCCTTACCCCCCTTGCCCCCGGCGGCTTTCGATAGAGGACGTTGCAGATCGTCATGGCTCAGATTCTTACCGGCGCACGCCAATTGCCGGCTTCCCCCGTTGCTCCCGCCGCCGTACTCCAAGCCCTGGCCGGCATCGTCACGCCGCACCTTAGCGACAACCTGGCGCGCCGCGAAGGCATCTCGGGCCTGCACCGCTACAACCGCAGCGGCAAGCTTGTTGGCACTGCCTTGACCGTCAAGACCCGCCCGGGCGACAACCTGATGATCTACAAGGCCATGATGCAGATCCAGCCCGGCCACGTCCTGGTGGTGGATGCGGGCGGCGACTTGTCCAACGCCGTGCTGGGCGAAATCATGAAGCGCTATTTGCAGCTGCACGGCTGCGCCGGCGTGGTGGTCGACGGCGCGATCCGCGACGTGGCCGCGTTCGAGGCCGACAGCTTTCCCTGCTATGCGCGCGGCCACATCCATCGTGGCCCGTACAAAGACGGCCCGGGCGAAGTCAACGTGCCCGTGTCGGTCGGCGGCCAGGTCATCCAACCCGGCGACATCCTGGTGGGCGACGAAGACGGCCTGGTCAGCTTTCCCGCGTCCGACGCGCAAAGCCTGATCGAGGCCGCGCACGCGCACGCCGCCAAGGAAGAACGCATCATGGCCGAGATCGCCAAGGGCGATAAGACGCAAAGCTGGATGCAGGCCGCGTTTGCCGCCAAGGGGCTGGCATGAACGCCGCCGACACCGCCTTCCTGGCTGACCGCGCCCTGGCCATCAAGCCATCGCCCAGCATGGCCGCCAAGACGCGCGTGGATCAACTGCGCGCGCAGGGCCGCGACATCGTCGACTTCACGGTCGGTGAGCCGGACCTGCCCACGCCCGCGCACATCGTGCAGGCTGGCATCGACGCGCTGAACAGCGGCGACATCCGCTACACCGCATCGGTCGGCGCCAAGCCGCTGCTGGAAGCGGTGCGCGCCAAGTTCCAGCGCGAGAACGGCCTGGACTACGGCCTGGACGAACTGATCGTGGGCGTGGGCGCCAAGCAGCTCATCTTCACGGCGCTGGCCGCCTCCGTACAGGCCGGCGACGAAGTCATCATCCCCGCGCCGTACTGGGTGTCGTACCCGGACATGGTGCTGGTCAACGACGGCAAGCCGGTGGTGCTCGCCTGCCCCGAAGCCGACGGCTTCAAGCTGACGCCGCAAGCGCTGGAACAAGCCATCACGCCGCGTACGAAGTGGCTGCTGCTGAACACCCCCAGCAACCCCACCGGCGCGATGTACAGCGAAGCGGAGCTGCAAGCGCTGGGCGCGGTGCTGGCGCGCCATCCCCACGTGTGGTTGCTGACCGACGAAATCTACGAACACCTGGCGTATGGCGATGCGCGCCATGCCTCGCCGGCGGCCGTGGTGTCGGCGCTGGCGGGCCGCACGCTGACCATCAACGGCGTGTCCAAGGCCTATGCGATGACGGGTTGGCGCCTGGGTTACGCGGGCGGTCCCAAGCCGCTGATCCGCGCCATGGCCACGCTGATCTCGCAAAGCACCAGCTGCGTCAGCGCCATCAGCCAGGCGGCCGCCCGCGTGGCCTTGACCGCAGACCAGCGCTGCGTCACCGACGCCGCCGCCATCTTCCATGCGCGGCGTGACCGCATCGTGTCTTTGCTGAACGCCGTGCCCGGTATTCGCTGCCCGCAACCGCAGGGCGCGTTCTACGTCTATCCGTCGGTGGAAGGCTTGCTGGGCAAGCGCACGCCCGGCGGCCGCGTACTGCAAACCGATTTGGACGTGGTGATGTACCTGCTGGATGACGCGGGTGTCGCCGTGCTGGACGGCGCGGCCTATGGCTTGTCGCCGTACCTGCGCCTGAGCTTTGCCACATCGATGGAAAACATCGAAGAAGGATGCCGCCGCATCGCCCAGGCTTGCGCGGCGCTGGATTGACCTACATACCGATACTTAAGGGGAATAATCATGAAGACCACCATCGCCAGCCTTCTTGCCGCCGTGGGCGTTGCCGCCACGCTGGCGCCCACCGCGCACGCGGACACGTTGCAGGACATCAAGGCGCGCGGCAAATTCATTTGCGGCACCATGGGCACCGCCGAGCCCTTCAGCTTTCAGGACCCCAAGACCCGTGCCGTGGTCGGCTATGAAGTCGATATGTGCCAGGCGGTGGCCGACAGCCTGGGCGTGCCGCTGGAGCTCAAGCTGATCGCCGTTGAGGCCCGCATCCCCGAACTGATCGCGGGTCGCGTCGACGTGGTGGCGGCCAACCTGGGCTGGAGCCCCGAACGCGCGCAGCAGATCGATTATTCGCACCAGCATTTCGTCAGCCTGCAAAAGATCCTGGCCCGCGATTCCGAGAAAGACCTGAAGGCGCCCGCCGACCTGGCCGGCAAGCGCGTCAGCGCGGTGCGCGGCTCGTCGTCCGAGCAAGGCGCTCGCAAGAACATCCCCAACGTGGACCCCGTGACGTTCAAGGACCCCAGCGGCGCGTTCCTGGCCTTGCAGCAAGGCAAGGTCAGCGGCTTTGTCGGGTCTGAGCTGATGCTGGTCAAGCTTCAGCATCAGGCCGCCACCAGCGCCGTGCCCGTCAAGATTCTGGAGCCGGCGCTGTTCGTCGAGCCCTGGGGCATGGGCGTGCGCAAGGGCGACACGGCAATGCTGAATCAGGTCAACAAGGTGCTGGACGGCATGGAGGCATCTGGCCAGGCCGGTAAGGTGTTCGACAAGTGGTTCGGCGCCGGCACGCAGTTCAACATGAAGCGCGACTTCCGCATCGAAGCCATCAAGGGTTGATGCGCGACGCGCGCCGGAGCCTGTCTCGATGCATTACGTTTTCGACTTCAACGCCATTTTCCAGGGCGAGTATCCAACGTGGCTGTGGAGGGGATTCGTCACCACCCTGGCGCTGGCGGGGCTGTCCTGGGTGCTGGCGTTCGGCGTGGGCAGCCTGCTGGCGGTGATCCGCCTGACGGGCTCGCCCGTGGCCAACGCGGTGATCGCCACTTATGTGGCGTTTCATCGCAACGTGCCCATGCTGGTGCACATCCTGTTCTGGTACTTCGGCGTGCCGGCGCTGCTGCCGCAAGGGGCCAGCGACTGGCTCAACAGCCACGGCAGTGAATTCATCATGTCGTGCATCGCCATCGCGCTGGTGATGTCGGCCTACATCTGCGAAGACCTGCGCAGCGCCGTGCGCGGCATTGCGCCGGGGCAGGTCGAGGCCGCGCGGGCGCTGGGCCTGGGCTTTCTGCGCACCATGCGCTGCGTGGTGCTGCCGCAGGCGTTTCGCATCGCCATTCCGCCGCTGCTGAACCAGACGCTGCTGTTGTTGAAGAACACCAGCCTGGCGATGGCGATCGGGGTGACGGAGCTGACGGCGGCCGGGCGCGAAATCGAGAACTACACGTTCCGCACGTTCGAGGCCTATGCGGTGGTGACGGTGATTTATCTGGTGCTGTCGTTCCTCATCATGGGTGGCGGCGCGATCTTGCAACGACGGTATCGTCCGCTGGGGGCGCGCTGATATGTGGGACATCCTGAAAGACAACTGGCTGCTGCTGCTGATCGGGCAGTATCCGCACGGCCCGGTCGGTGGCCTGGTCGCCACGCTGGGCCTGGCGGCGATCAGCCTGGCGTTGGCGCTGCCTTGCGGCGTGCTGCTGGCGCTGGGCCGGATCAGCCCCTACCGGATCTTCTACTGGCCGTCGTCGGCCGTGGTGTATCTGGTGCGCGGGCTGCCGCTGCTGATGTTTATTTTCTGGGCATACTTTTTTGTGCCGCTCATCATCGGCCGGCCCGTGGCGGGCACGACCACGATGGTGGTTGCGCTGGTGTGCTACGAAAGCGCGTACCTGGCCGAGATCATCCGCGCCGGCATCCAGGCGTTGCCGCCCGGACAGCAAGAGGCCAGCCGGGCGCTGGGCCTGTCGTATATGCAGACGATGCGGCGCGTGATCCTGCCGCAGGCGCTCTACAACATGCTGCCCAGCATGCTGAGCCAGTTCGTCTCGACGGTGAAGGAAACGTCGCTGGCCTACGTCATCAGCGTGCAGGAGCTGACCTACGCCGCCAACCAGATCAACAGCGTGTTGCTGACCAAGCCGTTTGAAGTGTTCGGCTTGCTGGCGATGACCTATTTTGTTTTGAATTTTGGCCTGAGTTCCTTGGTGCACCTGACCGAACGACGTATCGGCAGACGGCGCGCCGGGCTGGGGGCCGCCCCTAAAGTGGTGCCGACATGATCCGATTTTCACAAGTGCAGAAGTGGTATGGCGATTACCAGGCGCTGGCCGACGTGACCGAAGAGGTCAGGCAGGGCGAAGTCGTCGTCGTGTGCGGGCCGTCGGGGTCGGGTAAATCCACCTTGATCCGCACCATCAACCGGCTGGAACCCATCCAGAAGGGCCTCATTGAAGTGAACGGGCAGGACATCTACGGGCCGAAGGTGCACCTGGACCAGCTGCGCAGCCACATCGGCTTCGTGTTCCAGCAGTTCAACCTGTTCCCGCATCTGTCCGTGCTGGAAAACCTGATGCTGGCGCCGCTGCAATTGAAACGCGCGCGGCGTCCCGAAGCGCGCGAGCGGGCGCTGCAATTGCTGGAACGCGTGGGCCTGTCGCACAAGGCAGAGGCGTATCCCGCCCAGTTGTCGGGCGGTCAGCAGCAACGCGTGGCGATTGCGCGTGCGTTGGCGATGAACCCGCCCGTGATGCTGTTTGACGAGCCGACCAGCGCGCTGGACCCCGAGATGGTGGGCGAGGTGCTACAGGTGATGAAGGGCCTGGCCAAGGACGGGATGACGATGGTGTGCGTGACGCACGAAATGGGTTTCGCGCGTGAAGTGGCGGACCGCGTGTGGTTCATGGACGCCGGGCGCATCGTGGAAACGGGCACGCCCGACGCGTTCTTCAGCCGGCCCGCAACGGTGCGGGCGCAGAAGTTCCTGGCCGAAATCCGTCACTGAGCGCGTGGCGGCGTCAGTCCGACAGCGGGTTCTGGAATTGCGAGCACTTGACCTGGACCAGCTTGCGGTCTTGCAGGCGCAAGGCCGTCAGCGCGCCGCCCCAGACGCAGCCCGTGTCCAGGCAGATCACGTCGGGGCGCTGTAGCAGGCCCAGCGTGGACCAGTGGCCGAACACGGTTGTGATGTCGCGCGTGGCGCGATTGGGCACGTCAAACCAGGGCACCAGGTTGGGTGGCCACGCGCCGGGGGCCACCTTGGTGGCAAATTCCATGTGGCCGTTGGGCGTGCACAGGCGGATACGCGTCAGCGCGTTGATGATGACCCGCATCCGCTTGCCGCCCTTGTGGTCTTCTTTCCACGTGGCCGGCTCGTTGCCGTACATCTTTTGCAGCGCCTTGTGCCAGTTCGGGCCGCGCAGCGCGTCCTGCACTTCGCCGGCCAGTGACAGGGTCTTGGCCACGTCCCACTTGGCCAGCGTACCGGCGTGCACCAGCAGATGGCCTTGTTCAAAATGGGCCAGCGGGCGAAAGCGCAACCAGTTGATGAGTTCGGCGGCGTCGGGCGCGCGCAGGATCGGGTCCAGCGTGTCGGACTTGGACGGCTTGCGCACGCCGGCCGCGGCGGCCAGCAGGTGCAGGTCATGGTTGCCCAGCACCGAGGTGGCGCGGTCGCCCAGATCGATGATGCGGCGCAGGGTTTCCAGCGATTGCGGCCCCCGGTTGACCAGGTCGCCCGCGAACCAGAAGCGCGAACGGGGGTCTCCGACCAGGTCGGGATGGGCCAGCAAGCGGTCCAGCGGCGAGCAGCACCCCTGCACGTCGCCGATCATCCAGATACTGCCGTTCATGCGGGACTCTTGCTCCAGGGCCAGCGTTGTTGGACCACGCGCGTGATCGTGTGGCGGTATTCCATGTAGCTCATCGCGCCCAAGGCCAGGGCCATGGCACCGATGTTCGGACCCAGCGCTGTCAGCCATGACGGCCATTTGCCCAGCATGCCGACGTTAAGCGCCAGCTGGTTCAGCATGAAGAACCCCACGCCCAGCAGGATGCCGATGAACACTTTGGCGCCCACGCCGCCACGGCGGGTTTGCATCAGGCCGATAGGCGCGGCAATGGTGATCATCACCAGCAGCGTGAACGGATACGCCAGTTTGCGCCACAGGGCCACCACCTGTCGACCATATTGCAGCTGGTTGTCGCGCAAGTACTGCACGTAGTCCAGCAGCGTGACGATGGACATGCGTTCGGGCGTCAGCACGCGGGCCAGCAGGCGTTCGGCGCTAAGCGTGGTGTCCACCGTGCGCTCGGGCACCTTGGCGACCGAGGCGGGCGGGTTCTTGGGTTGGCGCGCGTTGGCCAGTGCTTCGGCCGCGTCGTCGTCCAGGCGGGTTTCCGACACGTCTTTCAGCACCAGGTCGCCATGCGCGAACAGGCCGGTGGGCGCCGTGGACAGCACGGTCAGCGTCTGGTCTTTCTTGAATTCGTAAAGGGTGATGCCGGCCACCTGGCCGTCGCCCTTGAGTTCGGCGATGTTGATGATGCGCATGCCGCCGTTGGCGGTGGGTTCCTTGAACCAGTAGCCGCTTTTCAGGCGGTCGCCGCCGGCCTTGCCGCGAAACATCAGGTTGGCTTCGCCGCTTTTGATTTCGGCCCAGGGCGTGACGTATTCGGACAACAGGGCGGCGCCGATCATCAGCGGGATGGTCACCACCCACAGCATGCGCAACAGCCGCATGCCGCTGACGCCCGAGACGCGCAGGATGACCAGTTCGTTGCGCTGGGCCAGGCCGGCCAGCGCCAGGATCGCGCCGATCAACAGGCCGATGGGCAGAAGATCGTACAGACGGGTGGGTATGGCCAGCGCCTGCATGTAGAGCAGGGCCATCATGGAGAACTTGTCGCCCACGTTGTCCAGGTCGTCTACCAGCGCGAAGAATGTGAAAAGGCCGAGCAGGGCCATAAGGACCACTGCACAAGAGCGATAGATTTCGCGGGCCAGGTAGCGACGGGCGGTACGCATGAAAATGTGGGGAAGCGCTAAACGTGAAAGCTTAACAAATCCCACCGCCCAGGGTGCGAAGTGCGCGTAGCGGGCGGCGGGTTCGGGAGGTCAGGAGACGCAAGAATGCGTCACAGGGACGTCAAGGCGGATCAGGGGATGTCCACCATCTGCATCCGGCGGGTCAGTACCCCCACGCGGGAGTTCAGGTAATTGGAATTGCGGCGGGTGTCGTAGAAGCGCGGGTTGGGCAGCATGGCGGCCAGCCGCGCGGACTGGCTGGCGCTGAGGTTGGCGGCCGACGTATTGAAATAGTGCTGCGCGGCGGCTTGTGCGCCAAAGACGCCCACGCCCCACTCGGCCACGTTCAGATACAGCTCAAGAATGCGTTCCTTGCTCATGACGTGTTCGATCATGTAGGCCAGGACCAGTTCCTGTCCTTTGCGGATGTAACTGCGCGAACTGGACAGGAACATATTCTTGGCCAGCTGCTGCGTAATGGTGGAGCCGCCGCGCATCTTGCTGCGGCCGGCTTCTTCCTGGCGCTGGTTGTATTCCCAGGCCTTGCGGATGGCGTCCCATTCGATGCCGTCGTGTTCGGTGAACCTGGAATCCTCGGACGCCACCACCGCGCGCTTGAGGTTGCGGCTGATCTTGTCGTAGGGGACCCATTCGTATTTCAGCTGGAAGGCGGGGTTGCCTTCGCGCAGGCGCGAGCGTTCTTCGCGCATGATCGCGCTGCTGCCGGGATCGCGGTAGTTGTACCAGACCACCTGCGAGAACAGCCAGAATTGGTACAACAGCACCGCGCACACCAACGCCATCAGCACGCCGGTGATGATCCGGAACCAGGATCGGCCCTGCTTGCGAGTCGCCATGCCGCTTAGTGTCCGGCCGCCAGGGCCTCGCGCAGCGCGGCCAGCACCGGCGCCGGGTCGGGGCGCACGCCATGCCAGATCAGAAAGCTCTCGGCGGCCTGGCCCACCAGCATGCCCAGGCCGTCGGCCGTCAAGCTGGCCCCGTCGGCATCGGCCTGCTTCATGAAGGCGGTGGGCTTGGCGCCGTACATCATGTCGTAGGCGGCGGCGCCCGGCGCGTACAAACCGGGCGGCAGGTCCGGCGCGGCATCCTGCAAGCCGCTGGCCGTGGCGTTGATGACCAGGTTCCAGCCGCCGGGCCGCGCGGCGTCGGTCAAGCCGCCCGCCGTGACCTGGGTTTGGGGCGACACGCCGGTGGCGCGCCAGGCATCGGCCAGTTCCAGCGCCTTGGACGCGGTGCGGTTCACGATGTGGATGCGCGCGCAGCCGGCTTGCGCCAGCGGTTGCAGCACGCCGCGCGCCGCGCCGCCCGCGCCCACCATCAGCACGGCGGCATCGGCCAGCCGCAGGCCCAGGCGTTGCAGGTCCGACACCAGGCCCACGCCATCGGTATTGCAGCCGTGCCAGGCGCCATCGCGCCAGGACAAGGTGTTGACGGCGCCGGCCAGGCGCGCGCGGGCGGACAGGTGGCCCGCCGCCAGCGCGTAGGCATCCAGCTTGAAAGGCACCGTGACGTTCAGCCCCAACCCGCCCTCGGCCACGAATGCGGCCACCGCGTCGCCAAAGCCGTCGACCGGCGCCAGCAGGCGCTCGTAGCGCAGCGGCTTGCCGGTCTGCTGGGAAAACATGGCGTGGATCTGGGGCGAGCGGCTGTGCGCGACGGGGTTGCCGATGACGGCGTAGCGGGCAAGAGGGGGCGCCTCGGTCATGGGGCTTGGGTTTCCAGGGTGTCGTTGACGAAATGCCACGTACGGGTGATGACCAGCACGTCGGTATCGCGCGCGATATCGGGGGGGAAGGGCGGGAAGGGCGCGGCCAGCTGGACGATGCGGCGCGCGGCTTGATTCAGCACGGCATGCGGGGACGGCTGGTCGATTTCCACGTTGGCGATGCTGCCGTCGGCGCGCACCGATACGGTAATGCGCAACGACCCGTAGATGCGTCCGCGCGCCTCGTCCGGGTAGTGCTGGGTGCCGACCGTTTCAATGCGGGCACGCCACGCGTCCAGGTAGGCGGCGTAGCGCGAGGCTTCGGCAGACGGCGCGACGAACTGCTTGCGGGGTTCGTTGCTGTATTGTTGGACGCGCGCGGCCAGCGCGGCAACCTGGGCATTCTGGATCACGCTGGCCTGGTCCTCGGCGTCCTTGCCCAGGTCGGCGCCGTCGGGCCAGGGGTTGACGGCCTGGCGTTCGGCGCCGGCCTGTTGCGCCGAGCGCAATTGGGTCATCAGGCGGGTTTGTTCGGCTTCCAGCTGCACCTGGCGGCGGCGCATGGCTTCCAGCACGATGGTCTCGGCGGCTGCGCCGGTCTGGGGTAGTGGCGTGGTGGTCATGCCTTGTTCGGCATTGCCGCCACCGGTCATCTGGTTTTGCGCCTGGGCGCGCGGCGCCTCGGGCGGGGTTTCGCTGCGGGCGTTCAGCAGCACCACTTCCAGGCTGGTTACGGGCGGCCGGGTAAGCGCGGGCACGCCGAAGCGCCACGCCAGGGCGCCGGCGTGCACCAACAGCGATATTGCAATGCCGATGCGCAGGTAGTGCTGGGCGGGAGCGCCCAGCCACCGCAGATAACGGCCTAGCGGGGAGGAGGAATCAGGGCGTTGCACGGACGCATTGTAAGGCGAGTCCGCGCCGCCCGGACAGGCCGGCCAACCGCTTGTAACAGCTATTGGACGGCATGCCGGGAAGGCGGGCGGGCGGCCGGCGTCCGGCGCCGCCCGGCCCGATCAGGCCTGCTTGCGCGGGAATACCCAGACCTTGCTGGCCGGAAGGGCCAGGCGGCTGGGGCCGGGTTCGCGGCCTTCGGGACCATAGGCGCGCAGCGCCAGGGTATTGGCCGGGTCCGCGTCGGGCGTGCGGAACAGGTATTCCCAGCGGTCGCCCAGGTACATGCTGGTCAACAGCGGCATGTCGATGTGGTTGCCGTCGGGGTCGTCCGCCAGGCGCACTTGTTCAACCCGGATCACGGCGGTGCCGTCCTGGCCGGCCGACACGCCTTCGCCCGCCTTGCCCCACAGCGCCCAGCCACGGCCCTCGATGCGGGCACGGCCATCGCGCACTTCGGTGACCTTGCCTTCCAGCCGGTTGTTGCTGCCCATGAACTCCGCCGTGAACAGCGTGGACGGCGAGCCGTACATTTCCTGCGGCGTACCCTGCTGTTCGATCTTGCCGTTGTTCAGCAGCAGGATGCGGTCGGAAATGGCCATGGCTTCGCTCTGGTCATGCGTCACCATCAGGGCCGACAGCCCCAGGCGGATGATCAGTTCACGCAGGAAGGCGCGGGCTTCTTCGCGCAGCTTGGCGTCCAGGTTGGACAGCGGCTCGTCCAGCAGGATGACGGGCGGGCTGTACACCAGCGCCCGGCCGATGGCCACGCGCTGTTGCTGGCCACCCGACAGCGCATGCGGATGGCGCTGGCCCAGCTTGCCCAGGCCCAGCTGGTCCAGCACGGCCTGCACGCGTTCGCGCACTTCGGCCGACGGCACCTTGCGCAACTTCAGCGGGTAGGCCACGTTTTCAAACACGGTCTTGTGCGGCCACAGCGCGTAAGACTGGAACACCAGGCCCAGGTTGCGCTCTTCG
Source organism: Achromobacter sp. 1L-A-4-B-C2 (assembly GCF_057291955.1). Classification (NCBI taxonomy): domain Bacteria; kingdom Pseudomonadati; phylum Pseudomonadota; class Betaproteobacteria; order Burkholderiales; family Alcaligenaceae; genus Achromobacter; species Achromobacter sp. 1L-A-4-B-C2. The sequence goes on along the minus strand of NZ_JBXAWP010000004.1, from coordinate 148,056 downwards.
GCCGGAATCTCCTTGCGCGCGCCGCCGTCATAGACGATGCGATCGCCAATGGTGATGCGGCCGCGCTTGGGGCCTTCCAGCCCGGCCACGGCGCGCAGCAGCGTGGTCTTGCCGCTACCCGAGGGGCCCAGCAGCGACACCACTTCGCCTTGGCGCAATTGCATCGACACGCCCTTCAGCACGGGGTTGTCGCCGTAGTCCAGGTGCAGGTCTTCTACAGAAAGCTCAATCATGAAGTTTGACTCCGAATCGCAGGGCGATGCCCAGGCCGATCACGACCAGAACGATATTGATGAAGGAAAGCGCGGCCACGATGTCGATGGCGCCCGAGGCCCACAGCGACACCAGCATGGAACCGATGGTTTCCGTGCCGGGCGACAGCAGGTAGACGCCGGTGGAGTATTCGCGCTCGAAGATCAGGAACATCAGCAGCCATGAACCGATCAGGCCGTACTTGGCCAGCGGCACCGTGACGTGGCGTGTGACCTGGCCGCGGCGCGCGCCGGCGCTGCGGGCGGCCTCTTCCAGTTCGGGGCCCACTTGCAGCAGGGTCGACGAAATCAAGCGCAGCCCGTAAGCCATCCAGACCACCGTGTAGGCCAGCCACACGCTGAAGATGGTGCTGCGCATGGCGCGCAGCCATTCGATGAAGTTCTCGCGCAGCCATTCGGCGAACGGCAGCGCCGACAGCCAGCCGTTTTGGTCCACGTCCAGGGCGTTGTCCAGCCACATCGGCACAAACAGGAACACCCACAGGAAGGCCAGGCCGGCCAGCAGGCCGGGCACGGCGCGCGGCACCAACACGCTGTAGTCCATGAAGCGCGTCACGTTGTCGGGCTTGCGGTGCATGGCCAGGCCCACGAACATGTAGCACATCACCGCCAGCGCGCCGCCGAACACCCCGATGGCGACCGAGTTCACAATGGCGCGGATCAGGTTGGGCTGTGCGAAGACCGTACGGAAGGCGTCCAGCGACAGCACGTCGAACAGCGACACGCCCATGCCCCAGTTGGACACGAACGCGCGCAGCAGCACGCCCAGCAGCGGCACGATGATGGTGACCACCAGCCAGAACGCCACGACCGCGCCCGCCGCCCAGCGCCACTTGCCCAACGGCAGCGGACGAGCGCGCGAGGCTTTGCCCTTGACGGTGACGAAGCGATTCGCAGTGCGCATCAAACGGCGTTGCAGCATCACCAGCGGAATCGTCATGCAGATCAGGATCACGGCCACGGCGGCCATCAGGTGATACGACGGAATGCCCAGCTTGTTGGTCAGCTTGTACAGGTACGTGGCCAGCACCAGGTTGCCTTCGGGGTCACCCAGCACCAGCACCAGGCCGAACACTTCCAGACCCAGGAAGAACAGCAGCACGGTGGCGTACAGCATGGCCGGGCGCACCATCGGCAGGCTGACCGACACCATCACGCGCAGCGGCGACGCGCCGGCCACGCGAGCCGCTTCTTCCACGTCGGAGCCCATGCTGCGCAGCGCCGACGAGATGTACAGGTACGCGTGCGGCACGTGCGTCAGGCCGGCGATGATGACGATGCTGGTCAGCGAATAGACGTTCCAGGGCACGAAGCCCAGGATGTTCTGCGCCCAGATCGAGAAAAAGCCCACCGGGCCGGCGGCCACGACGTAGCCAAAGCCCAGCACCATGGGTGACACGAACACCGGCACCAGGATCAGCGGTTCGATCCAGCGGCGGCCGGGCAGGTCGGTGCGGATCATCAGGAAGGCCAGCATGCCGCCCAGCGGAATGGCGATGATGGCCAGCCCGAAGGCCAGGATGAAGCCGCTTTTCAGCGCCTTGTAGAAATCCGGGTCCGCGAAGATGAAGCGGAACGCGTCCAGGCTGAAAACCTTGGACGGGGCAAAGAAGGGCGCGGATAGAAAGCTCTGGACGATGATGAACGACAACGGCACATAGATGGCCAGGGCCGTAATCAACACCACCACGCCGCGCGGCAGGGACTGCCATTTTCTGCGCAATGACTGCATGGGGAAATCCTGTATTCAAAGTGACGCGACGGTCGCGCCGCCCGGGTAGGGGCAGGCCCGCCCGGGGGGCGGTCAGGCGGGCGGCAAGCTGCCGTCCGCTACGCGTATGGGGCGCCGGGGCGGGCGCGCCGCGCCCCGGACCCGCGCGGCCTTACTTGCCGGCCGCGGCGCGCCAGTCCTTGATGAACTGAAGGCGCTTGGTCTGCTCAAGGTAGTCCAGCAGCGTTTCGTTGACCGGAATCGGCTTGAGCGATGCGCCCAGCTTCTTGGTCATGCCGTCCACATCGTTGTCGCCGTCGATGTCATCGCGCACCGAGGCCAGGTCGGCCTGGTTGGCCATGATTTCCTGGCCCTTCCTGGACAGCAGGTAATCCATCCACAGCTTGGCGGCGTTGCGGTTCTTGGCTTTCTTGCTGATGAACGCCACGCGCGACAGCACCAGCGCGTAGTCGGTCGGGTAGGCCACGCCCAGCGACGGGTCGGCCTTGGCGCGGGTTTCGGCGTACGAACCCAGGATGTTGTAGCCGATCAGGTTTTCACCCGAGGACACGCGTTCCATCATGGTGCCGGTGGACGATTGCACGACCAGGCCGCCCTTGGCGATGTCTTTCAGCGTGTCGAAATACTTGGGGTCGTTGGCCTTGTCCTGCACGGCCAGCATGAAGCCCACGGCCGACTTTTCGATGTCGTAGGTGGTGACCTTGTTCTTGAACTTGTCGGGCTGGCTGGCAATCAGCTTGGCCAGCGCGCCGTGCGTGGTGGGCACTTCGGCGGCGGGGATCAGGCGCTTGTTGTAGATGAACACGGCCGGCTCGTAGGTCGTGCCGTAGGCCGAATCCTTCCAGACGGCCCAGGCCGGCAGCTTGCCGGCTTCGGGCGACTTGTATTGCAGCGCGTAGTCGGTGGCCAGCTTCAAGGCCGAATCCATCGACGAGCTCCAGACGATGTCGCCGCTACCGCCGCCCGCCGCCTGCTCGCTGATGTAGCGGTTGTAGAGCTCGGTGCTGTTCATGTCGTTGTATTCGACCTTGACGCCCGGATACAGCGCTTCGAAGCCCTTGATGATGGGGCCGGCGGCCTTGGTGTCGGTGGTCGAATAGATGACGACCTTGCCTTCCTTCTTGGCGCCGTCCAGGATCTTTTGATAGTCGGCCGGGTAACCCGCCGGCACGGCCTGCGCGAAGGCGCTGCCGGTGGCGATGGCGAAAGCTGCGGCGCAGGCGGCCGCCAGTTGGGACTTGGCAAGCATGTGTTCGTCTCCGATTGGAATTGGTCTATAGCGGGATCTGGGTCCAGCCTGCGGCCATCTTAGGAGGCGGCGTCTGTCGTCGTCCTGTCATGGGGGCGATAAGCGGCTAGGGGTAATCCCTGGCCTTGCCGCGCCCTGCCTACGGCCGCTTGGGCGTGTCCGTCACCAGCCGCACCCAGTTCTGCACGAAGCGCGAATGCCGTCGCTGGTCCAGCCCCACCAGCAATGCCGGGCTTAACACCACCGGCTGCACGATGCCTTGCGAGCGCGCCAGCACGGCCTCGGAGGTCCAGCGGCCCGGCGTGTCTTCCATGATGGAACCCAGCGCCGCGTGGCTAGACGCCACCTGCTGGCCGGCCGGAGACAGCAGCCAGTCCACCAGCGCGCGCGCCAGATCGGGGCTGGGCGCGCGCCGCGAGATCAGCACCGACCGCGCCAGCACCAGCACATAGTCCTGCGGAAACACCACGCCGATCTTGCTGCCGGCGGCCTGGCGCGACAGGGCGTATGAACCCAGGATGTTGTAGGCCAGGTCCAGTTCGTCGTTCTCGATGGCGTCCAGGATCTGCGCGCTGGTGGGCGACAGCCGCACGCCCACTTGCCCCATCGCGTTGGCCAGCCCCCAGAAGTTGGACGACACCAGTTCGTCTTGCTCGGCCAGCAGATAGCCCAGGCTGCTGGCGGCGATGTCGTAGGTGCCGACACGGCCTTGCAGGCTGGCTTGCTCGCGTTCCAGCAGGCGCAGGATGTCCTGCCGCGAACGCGGCACGGTGGCCTCGGTAAAGCGCTTGGGGTTGTAGACGATGACGGCCGGTTCGAATGTGAAGCCGTAGACCTCGTTGCGCCAGACCGCCCACGACGGCAGCTTGGACGCGTAGGGCGACGAGTACGCCTGCGCATAGCCGTCGTTGGCCAGCCGGATCTGCAAGTCCGACGCCGAACTCATCAGCACGTCTACGTTTTTCAGGCGCCCGTCCACGGTCGCTTCGTACAGGTCGCGGCTGCTGATTTCGCGATACACCACCGACACGTCGGGCCGCAACGATTGAAAGCCCTGGATCAGCGGCGCGACGACGGGCGTGTCCGTGGGCCCGGCGATGACCAGCGTGCGCGACGTGGGCTGCGGCGCGGGGTAGCGCGTGACGATTTCGTCCAGATCGGCCGCGCGCGCATCCTGCGGGGCGGACACCAGCAGCATCGCCGCCGTGCACGCCGCGCCCAGCCACGCCGCAACGTTGCGTCCGGCCGGCTGTTGTTGCAGCGGCAGGATGACGCGCGCCGACAGGCCGCCGCCCGGCCGATCATGCAGCCATAGCGACCCCCCGTGCGCCGTCGCCACCGAACGCACGATGGCCAGTCCCAGGCCAGATCCCGGCTGCGACTCGCCAGCCCGCCCGCGCGTAAAGCGCTGCTGCACGGCTTCTTTTTCGTCGTCCGAAATGCCCGGCCCGCGATCGGACACCGTCAACGCCACGCGGAAACCGGCTACCGGCGTGGCCTGGATGTCCACCGTGCCGTCGGGCGCATAGCGCAAGGCGTTGTCCACCAAGTTGCGCAGCATCTCGCGCAAGGCGACCCGGTCACCGGCCAGTCGCGCGCGGCGCACTTCCGGCGCGATCTCGATGCGCAGGCGCTCGGCTTCCACCGGGCCGATGCGCCGGCGCGTTTCGTTGATGGTCTCGGCCACGCCCACGGATTCCGGTGGCCCCTTGCCCAGTCGGTGCGTGATGGTGGCGTCCATCAGCAGCTGGTTGATCAGCTGGCTGGCATGCGTGGCGTTTTGGTGGATGCGTACGATGCGTTCGCGCAGCCGCTTGGGGTCGGTCTCGTCCAGCGCCACTTCGGCTTGCGCGCGCAGCGAGGCCAGTGGTGTGCGGACCTGATGTGTGGCGTCGGCCACCAGCGTGTTCAGCGTGTCCATGATGATGGACAGGCGCTGCATGAAGGCGTTCAGCGCTACGACCAGACGGCGCACTTCGCGCGGTACGGGCGTCGTCACGGGCGTCAGGTCTTCGGGGGCGCGGGTGCGCAGGTCGCGTTCCAGCACGGCCAGCGGCGCAAACGCGCGCTGCACGCCAAACCACAACAGGCCCAGCGCCACCAACGACACCACCACCAGCGGCAGGACGCCACGCCCCAGTATTTCGTCGGCCAGCTCATCCCGCGACCCCAGGGTCTCGGCCACCCGCACCGTGACCCAGCCGGCATGCTGGCTGGCCGACACCAGCCGCCCCACAGTCGCCACGCGCACCGGCTCGTCGTGGTAGGTGACGTAGGCGAACACCGGCGTGGCGGCTTGCGCCAGCGGCAGCTTGGGCGCCAGGTCGCCATAGCCGGTGATGAGGTGCCCATTGGAGGTGCGCGCTTCGTAAAAGACCCGTTCGCCGCCCGACAGCATGGCCAGCGACGACACCGGCGGCTCGACGGTGACGCCTTCGTCATCGATCTGGACGGACCCGGCAATGGTCAGCGCCGACGCGGCAAGCAGGCGGTCGAACGCCTGCTCGGCGGCGCGCTGGGCATAACCCCGCAGGAAAAAAACCAGCCCGATCAGCGCGCAGGCCAGCAGCGCCGCGCCCAAGGTGAAGACGCGGCGCCGGATCGAGGCGCTTTCAGGGATGTTCATGGCTGCGGGCCTGATAGCCGACGCCGCGCACGGTGATGATGTCGATCGACGCGCCCGCCAGCTTCTTGCGCAGCCGCGAGATCAACAGTTCCAGCGCGTTCAGCGAGCCGTCGTCCAGATCGAACAGCTGGTTCATCAGCCGCTCTTTCGCCACGGTCTGGCCAAGGCGGCCCACCAGGATCTCAAGCAGGCGGAATTCGCGCCGGCCCAGTTCCAGCGGTGTACCCGCCAGCGTCACGCTGCGCCCGGCCAGGTCCAGGCTTAGATTGCCGTAGGAGGTGGTGCTGCTGGTTTGCCCGGCCGGCCGGCGCATCAGCGCGCGCAGCCGCGCTTCAAGTTCACGCAGGTCGAAGGGCTTGACCAGATAGTCGTCCGCGCCCAGGTCCAGCATGTCGATCTTGTCTTCGATTTCAGCGCGCGCGGTCATGACCAGCACCGGCGCTTCCAGCCCGGCGGCGCGCAATTCACGGATGACCGAGAAGCCATCCTTGCCGGGCAGGTTGATGTCCAGCACCAGGGCGTCCCAGGTTTCGTCCAGGCCCCAGCGCAAGGCCGCGACGCCGTCGCGCACCCATTGCACGCTGTGGCCGGCCGACCGCAGCTTGCTCTCCACCGCATCGCCCAGATCAAGGTTGTCCTCGACCAGCAAAATGCGCATGTTGCGTCTCCGTCTTGTTATGGTCCTCTGCCGCGGGCAACCCCTCTTGCGCAATGGCGGGAGGGCTGCCCGCGGCAGGGACATTTTTTATGCTTTTGTTACGTTGCGCTGTCGCGCTGGATGCATCCTACGTGCTTGCGGGCTCGGGAGCCAGCTGGCCGACATACCGGCAGTCCAGTTCCAGCGCCAGCTCATCCATACCCAGGATGTCGATTTCAACGGGCGTGCCGCGTTCCAGTTCGGGCATGCCACCCACGCGCGTCACCAGCGGCGCGTTGGCAAATCGCACCAGATCATCGCGCAGCACGTGCGCCACCGTGCGGGTGATGCCGTTCTGCTTCAACCAGCGCAGGCACCAGTAGCGTTCCATGGCGCTTTGGAATTCGGCCCAGGCCGCGTACTGCGCATCGAACGCGCCGATGATGGCGAACAGGTCGGCGTCGCGCGGCTTGAACGGCGCCACCAGACGCGCCGACACGCCGTGTTCCACCGCGGCGATCAGTTGCCACTGATTGACCAGGTCGACATAGCGGCGCAGCGGCGACGTGCTCCACGCATACTGCGGCACGCCGATAGCTTCGTGCGGCAAGGCCTGCGTGCTCATGCGCACGCGGCCCGCCTGTTGCGACCGATAAATACCCGGCACGCCGTGTTGGTGCAGCAAGCCGCCCCACAGGTTGTTGGCCAGGATCATGTATTCGGCCACCATGCGGTCCAGCGGCGCGTTGCGCTGACGCGGCACCAGGCGCACCGGCGTGTCCGGGTCGTCGGGGTTGCCGTCCAGGTAGAAGCTGTATTCCACGCGGGAATTGTTTTCGGGCTTGCCGCGCACGTTTTCGCGTTGCGCCGACAGCGCCTGCGCCAGTTTCCACAGCGGACGCAACCAATGGCCGTAGGGAATGTCGGTCGACGGGTCGGCCAGGCTGGCCTCGGTGACTTGCGCGTCCAGCATGTTGTGGCGCAGGTTTTCACGCACCACCACCCGTTCCAGGCGCGTGTCGGATTCGATGATTTCGCCCGTTTCCGGGTCGGCCACCACATACAGCGACAGCACCGGCACTTCGCGCCCGGCATCCAGCGAGAACGCCTTGATGACGTTGTCCGGCTGCATCGGGATCTTGTCGCCCGGCATGTACACCGTGGACAGGCGGGCGCGCGCCAGCTTGTCGAATTCGCTGTCGCGGGTCACGGTCAGGCCGGGGGCGGCCACGTGCACGCCCACGCGCAGGCGGCCGTCGGGCAACGTCGTGACGGACAGCGCGTCGTCGATCTCGGTCGTGGTGACGTCGTCCACCGAATAGATCTCGGCATCGGACAACGGCAGTTCGCGGTCGATGGGCGGCAGTTCCAGTTCCGGGAATTCCAGGCCGCGCGGGAAGTTGACGGCCAGGAAGCGGCGCTTGTGCAACGCCAGCGCGTGCGGCCATGCGCCCAGTTCCAGCAGCAGGCGGTCGGGGCTTTTGCCCAGCTTGGCGCAGGCGGCGTCCAGCGCCTTCCATTGCTGCGAATTCTTGTCCGGGCGGATCAGCAGCGTTTCGGCAACCTGGGCAATGGGTTCGGGCAGGCGGCCGGCGGCCATCTCGTCGACCCATTCCTGTTGCTGCTCGGCCTGGCGCTGCTTCTTTTCCAGTGCCGCCAGCGCAGCGGCCAGGATGTCCGGCGGGGCAGGGCGGTAACGGCCCTTGCCACGGCGGTGAAAGTACGCGGGCGCACTGTGCAGGCGCATCAGCAGCGCGGCATGTTCCACCGGCGTGGGGGCGTGGCCGAAGTAGTCGGCGGCCAGCGTGGGCGTGTCGAACTCTTCTTGCGGCGCGCATTCCCACAGGAATTGCAGATCCAGTTCGTCGGCGGCCGCGGCCGCCTGGCTCATCAGCGCCGCCGGTTCGGGCGACGCGAAATTGAACAGGGTATTGGCGCGCTTGATCTTGCTGCGCTTGCCCGACTCTGACTCCACCTGCAAGCTGGCGTCGGTTTCGGACAGGATGTTGCCGGCCTTGAAGCTGCCGTCATCTTCGTAAAACACATACATGGTGGGGATCTTCCTGGGCGGCGCGTACGCACCGCCTTGCGCAGCGAAATAGAGTGTTGATGTCTGGTACTGATTATTGAGGGCTAACCTGCTTGCCGCCAAGGGCGAATTCAAGCACCTCGGGCATCCAACGTTCGAAGTCGGATAAACCGTGGTCGCTGCCTTCGACGATACGCTGCCGGCAACCCGCGTAGCGATCGCGCATTTCACGCCAATCCAGGACCTCGTCGCCCGTGGCCGCCAGCAGGAAGTACCGGTCGGGATGGGTGATGCGGGGGACGTGGATGGCGGCCAGTTCGTCTACATATTCAGGCAAAAAGACGAACGGCGCGTCGGAATGATACATGTGGTGCTCGCCGACCTGGGTGGCCAGGTCGCGCGCGGCCTCGACGGCCGGGTTCAGCAGCACCGCCTTGCAATCCAGTTGTTCTGCCAGCCAGGTGGCGTAGAAACCGCCCAGCGACGAGCCCACCACGGTCAGTGCCCTGGGGCTGTCCGCGCCTTGCAGTTGGCGCTGCGCAATGCCCGTCGCCAGCGCAATGGCTTGCCGGGGGCTGGCGGGCAGCTGGGGGCAGGCCCACTGCGCGGCCAGGCCAAGCCCGGCCATGGCATCGGCCATCTGCCGGGCTTTGGTGGAACTGGGCGAGGAACGAAAACCGTGCAGGTAGAGAATCATTTCGTGCTCGTCCAATAAAGAGGGATCAGCGGCGTGCCCGCAGCGCGTCCAGCAGCTTGCCATGGACGCCGCCAAACCCGCCGTTGCTCATGACCAGCACCTGGTCGCCGGGGCGGGCGGCGGCGGTCACGGCCGCGACCAGCGCGTCGATGTCATCGTAACTGGAAGCTCGGTCGCCCAGCGGCGCCAGGACCTCGGCCGGATTCCAGCCCAGCGCATGTTTGCCGCTGTGGGCGCCAAAGCAGAACACCAGGTCAGCGTCGGCCAGCGCGTCGGGCAGGCGGGCGGCCATGGTGCCCAGCTTCATCGTGTTGGAGCGCGGTTCCAGCACCGCCAGGATGCGGGCCGACCCGACTTGGCGGCTCAGCCCTTGGACGGTGGTGGCGATGGCGGTGGGGTGGTGCGCAAAATCGTCATAGACCTTGACGCCGTCCACGGTGCCGCGCAGTTCCATGCGGCGCTTCACGCCCGCAAAACGCGTCAGCGCGGCGATGCCTTCCGGGGCCGACACGCCCGCGTGCTCGGCGGCGGCCAGCGCGGCCAGCGCGTTCATGCGGTTGTGCTCGCCGGTCAGGTTCCAGCGCACGGTGCCGATGTCGACCCCGCTGCGTATCACCGTGAAGGCGCCGTCATCATCCGGCGGGGATGCCTGCCAGGCGCCATCCGCGCCGAACGTGACCGTTTCAGACCAGCAACCGCGCGCAATCACGCGGTCCAGTGCGTCGCAATGGGCGGGTCGTACGATGCGGCCGGAGGCGGGAATGGTGCGCACCAGATGGTGAAATTGCGTTTCGATGGCCGCCAGATCGGGGAAGATGTCGGCGTGGTCGTATTCCAGGTTGTTCAGGATGGCGGTGCGCGGGCGGTAATGGACAAACTTGGACCGCTTGTCGAAGAACGCCGTGTCGTATTCGTCCGCTTCGATCACGAAGGGGCGGCGCGTGGGGTCATAGCGGGCGGATACATGCAGGTCCGCCGCCACGCCGCCGATCAGGAAGTTGGGGGCAAGGCCGGCGGCTTCCAGGATCCAGGCCAGCATCGAGCTGGTCGTGGTTTTGCCATGCGTGCCCGCCACCGCCAGCACGTGCGCGCCCGGCAGGATGTTGTCGCCCAGCCATTGCGGGCCGGACACGTAGCGCGCGCCGGATTCCAGAATGGCTTCCATCAGGGGGTTGCCGCGGCTGACGACGTTGCCGATCACGTACAGGTCGGGGGCCAGCGCCATCTGGTCCGCGCCAAAGCCCTCGATCAGGTCGATGCCTTGCTCGGACAGCTGCGTGCTCATTGGCGGGTATACGCCCGCATCGCAACCAGTGACCTTGTGGCCGGCGGCCCGCGCGATCAGCGCCAAGCCGCCCATGAACGTACCGCAGATGCCAAGAATGTGCAGGTGCATTGAAAACTCTCCTGTCCGGCATTGTATATATAGCGGCCACCGGCCATGCCGCCCGGGCAGCGCGCAAAATACCGGCAGCGGTTATGATCGCGCCATGAATCGACGCCTACTTCTATCCGCCGGCGTGGCCGTGGCCGCCACGGTCGCCGGGGGCTATACCCTGTTGGGGCAGAAGTCCCGCACGTCTGCACCGCCCACTGAGGCCGGCGACCCGGTTGCCGCCTTGATGCAATTGCAGATGCCCGACCTGCATGGCGCGACGCAGTCGCTGGCCAACTGGAAGGGCCAGCCGATGGTGGTCAATTTCTGGGCAACGTGGTGCGCGCCGTGTGTGCGCGAGATGCCGGAATTGGATGCCTTGCAGAAAAAATACCCGAATGTCCGCTTTGTCGGCATCGGCGTTGATTCCGCAGCGAACATGCAAAAATTTGTCGAGAAAGTGCAAGTTTCGTACCCCTTGTGGGTGATCGGGGCAGGTGCGATCGATACCTTGCGCAAGCTGGGCAACCCCAGCGGCGGCTTGCCTTTTACCATCGTGTTCAACGCTGATGGCGCAATTAACCGGAAGATACTGGGCGAAATTCAACCCGACGATCTGAACCAAACCTTATCCGGTTTGAAGGCATAAGTCTGTTGGACAAATAGTAGGAATTGGCGTAAAAAGCTGGTTTATCGGCTGTTTTGCCAACAATTCCACCGTTGGCAATCCACTCATTGGCAAGCGCATGGCGCAAAACATACTGGTATTGCATGGCCCGAATCTAAACCTGCTTGGCACCCGGGAACCTCATATCTACGGCAGTTTGACGCTGCCTCAGATCAATGAGCGCCTGGAGCTGCTTGCAGGGGAATTGGGCGCCAAGCTGGCTGCTTGGCAAGGCAATCACGAAGGCGCGCTGGTTGACCGCATTCAAGCGGCCCGGCAAGACGGCACAGACTTCATCATCATCAACGCGGCGGCTTATACGCACACCAGCGTCGCTATCCGCGATGCGCTGGCTGGGGTCGCGATCCCATTTATTGAAGTACATTTGTCCAATCTGTATAAGCGAGAGCCCTTCAGGCATCACTCTTATCTGTCCGACTTGGCGGTAGGCCTTATCTCTGGCCTGGGCGCGGACGGCTACGAGGCGGCTCTGCGTTACGCAGTGCGGCACTGATCTCGCACCAAACTCACGGCTTTTACATCTTATACGGCGCGGACCCCACGCTGGGACGCCGCCGACACTATCTCGGGAAGCAGCTTCTATGGACCTTCGAAAACTCAAAACCCTGATCGACCTGGTGGCTGAATCGGGTATTGCCGAGCTGGAAATCACCGAAGGCGAAGGCAAGGTACGCATCGTCAAGTTCTCGCAAACCTTGCAGCCGGTGGCTTACCACCAGCCCGAAGCCGGCGCGCAAGCCGCGCCCGTCGCACAAGCCGCCGCGCCCGCCGCGCCGGCCGCCGAAGCCGCCCCGGTCATCCAGGGCCACGTCGTCAAGGCGCCGATGGTCGGCACGTTCTACCGTTCGCCGAACCCGGGCGCCGCCCCGTTCATCGACGTGGGCGCCACCGTCAAGGAAGGCGATCCGCTGTGCATCATTGAAGCCATGAAGCTGCTCAATGAAATCGAAGCCGACAAGTCCGGCGTCATCAAAGAAATCCTGGTCGAAAACGGTGAGCCCGTCGAGTACGGTCAACCCCTGTTCGTCATTGGCTGATAGCTGAAAATGTTCGAAAAAATCCTGATCGCCAATCGGGGCGAAATCGCCCTGCGCATTCAGCGCGCTTGCCGTGAGCTGGGCATCAAAACCGTGGTCGTGCACTCCGAGGCTGACCGCGAGGCCAAGTACGTGCGCCTGGCCGATGAATCCGTGTGCATCGGGCCCGCGCCGTCGCGTGACAGCTACCTGAACATGCCGGCCATCATTTCGGCCGCCGAAGTGACGGATTCCGAGGCAATCCACCCGGGTTACGGGTTCTTGTCCGAAAATGCCGACTTCGCCGATCGCGTCGAAAAGAGCGGCTTCGTCTTCATCGGCCCGCGTCCCGACACCATTCGCCTGATGGGCGACAAGGTCAGCGCCAAGCGCGCCATGATCGAAGCGGGTGTGCCGGTGGTGCCCGGTTCTGAAGGCGCGTTGCCCGAAGATCCGCAGGAAATCATCCGCATTGCGCGCGAAGTGGGCTACCCGGTCATCATCAAGGCAGCAGGCGGCGGCGGTGGCCGTGGCATGCGCGTGGTGTACACCGAGGCCGCGCTGTTGAACGCCGTCACCATGACGCGTTCGGAAGCGGGCGCCGCGTTCAACAACCCGGAAGTCTATATGGAGAAGTTCCTTGAGAACCCTCGCCATGTGGAAATCCAGGTGCTGGCCGATGGTGGCCGCAACGCCGTCTGGCTGGGTGAGCGCGACTGCTCCATGCAGCGCCGCCACCAGAAGGTCATCGAAGAAGCGCCGGCTCCTGGCATCGCCCGTCGCGCCATCGAGCGCATCGGCGACCGCTGCGCCGACGCTTGCCGCAAGATGGGCTATCGCGGCGCGGGCACGTTCGAGTTCCTGTTTGAAAACGGCGAGTTCTATTTCATTGAAATGAATACCCGCATCCAGGTCGAACACCCGGTCACCGAACTGATCACCGGCATCGACCTGGTGCAGCAGCAGATCCTGATCGCCGCTGGCGAGAAGTTCACGCTGCGCCAACGCGACATCGCCTTCAAGGGCCATGCCATCGAATGCCGCATCAACGCCGAAGATCCGTTCCGTTTCGTGCCCAGCCCCGGCCGCATCACCAACTGGCACACGCCGGGCGGCCCTGGCGTTCGGATTGATTCGCACGCCTACAACAGCTACTTCGTGCCGCCCAACTACGATTCGATGATCGCCAAGGTCATCACGTATGGCGATACGCGTGACCAGGCATTGGCGCGCATGCGCATCGCGCTGTCGGAAATGGTGGTGGAAGGCATTTCGACCAACATCCCGCTGCATCGTGAATTGCTGCAAGATGCCCGCTTCATCGAAGGCGGCACCAGCATCCACTATCTGGAAAACAAGTTGGCTCAGCGTCCCTGACCGACGACCCGGGGCCTCACGGCCCCTTTTTACGTTTTATGGTCTATCGGGCCGCGGCGCGAGCCGCGGCCCGATGGCCAGATGGAAGAATAATCATGCGTGAACTCGTGCTCCATTGCCTGGAGGCTCAGGCCGAAGCCCTGTCGGACGCGTTGCTCGAAGCGGGCGTGCTGTCGGTGTCCGTGGAAGACGCCGATTTCGGCACCGATGACGAACGCCCCTTGTTTGGCGAACCGGGCACCGAGCCCGACGTGCAGGCCTGGGACCGCAACCGCGTCGTGGCCTTGCTGCCCGATGGCGCCGATCCCACGCAGATCATGGAAGAAGCCGCGTCGGCCGGTGAGCTGGACCCGACGCTGTTTGCCGGCTGGACGCTGCGCGACGTGCCGGACGCCGACTGGGTGCGCCTGACGCAATCGCAGTTTGGCCCCATCCACATTGCCGAACGCCTGTGGATCGTGCCCAGCTGGCACCGCGACAATCCCGATGTGCCCGGGCTGGACCCGGCCACCGCTGAAGAGGGCGCCATCCATATCGAGCTGGACCCGGGCTTGGCGTTCGGCACGGGCAGCCATCCCACCACGCACCTGTGCCTGGCCTGGCTGGAAGCCGAATTGCCCGCCGGCGCGACCGTGCTGGACTACGGCTGCGGCTCGGGGATTCTGGCCATTGCCGCGCGCAAGCTAGGCGCAGGCCCGACCTTGGCCGTGGACATCGACGCGCAGGCCGTGCAAAGCACGGCCTACAACGCCGAGGTCAACCACGTAGCACTGCAAGCCATGCTGCCCGACGCGCTGGCCGACGGCACCTTCCAGGTGGTCGTGGCCAACATCCTGTCCAATCCGCTGAAAGTGCTGGCGCCGATGTTGGCCGGCCGCGTGGCAGAGGGCGGGCATCTGGTGCTGTCCGGCGTGCTGGAACGCCAGGCCGAGGAAGTGGCTGCCGCCTACGCGCCCTGGATGGCGATGTCGGTCTGGCGCGCCCGCGACGGCTGGGTTTGCCTGCACGGCCAGAAGGCCTGAGCACCGCTTAGGCAGGATCGCATCACATGGCTTTGACCACCCGCTGCCCGCAATGCGGCACCACGTTCAAGGTGGTGCCGGACCAGCTGCGCGTCCGTAACGGCCTGGTGCGCTGCGGCGCCTGCTCGACGGTTTTCGACGGCCGCGCCTGCCTCTTGCCCGGCGCCGACGCGAAGGCGCTGCCGCCCGTGCCGCCAGCCGCGCGTCCCGCAACGCCGGCCCCGGCCGCAGCCGCCGCCGCGCCGGTCCTCTCGCGGCCCTCGGTAGAGCCGCGCCAGGTTCCGCCCTGGGAAGACGAACCGGCCTCGCATCCGCATGCCCCGGCCGCCGCGCCGACGCCTGCCGCACCAAGGCCTGCTCCGGCAGTGCCGCCAGCCCCCGCCACGCCTGCGTACGCCCCGATGACGCCGCCGCCGCCGCCGGGCCGAGCCGAGCCGGTAATTCCGGCCGCCGTGGCGCCTGCCGCTGCGCCCGCCGTGCTGCGCGGGCGCGACGCGATACGCCGCCACGTCGAGCCCGACGATAAGCTGCCGGAAGACGAGTTTGACGACGAAGGCCCGTTGGACCGGGACCTGGAAGATGAAATGCGGGACGACCGGCATGGCCGCGTCCAGACGTATCGCCCCGAACCCATCATCGCCACGCCGCGCGGCAACGAACCGGTGTTCAACTGGCAGGACCGGGCCGACGAAGACGACCGAGACGATCATCGAATCGACGATCGGGATCACGACCGCGACCACGATCACGACCGCGACCGCGACCAAGACCGCGATCACGACCACGACGATCACCGCATAGGCCACCACGATGACCCGCGCGTCGATCACCGCAACGTCTCCCGCGATCGCACCCCCCGCCACCACGACGTTCGCCAGCCTTACGTCGCCGACCACGCCCTGAGCCGTCACGACGCCTACCGCGCCGACGACGACGGCCCCGGCTTTGACGACGGCATCGAGCCCGTGCTGGGCGATGCGCGCACGCGATATTCCAGCGCCACCGATGTGGGCCGCGCCCCGCCCGAGTTCCTGGACCAGGACCGTACCGAACGCCGTGGCCTGCTGCGCAAATTGTGGGGCTATGCGTGCCTGTTGGGCCTGATCGCGCTGGGCCTGCAACTGCTATACGTTTACCGCACCGACATCGCCAACTCCGTGCCGGCCGTGCGCCCGGTGCTGGAAGCCGCGTGCAAGCCGCTGGGCTGCACGGTCGGCTACGCGCGGCGCTTGGAGCGCATCGCGATTTCCTCGTCGTCATTGCAACCGCCCACGGGCGCCGCCGCCATCGACGATGGTCGCAGCCGCCTGGTGCTGAACCTGGTGCTGCGCAACCGCTACGACAAGCCGCAGCATTGGCCGGCGCTGGTGCTGGACCTGACGGATCTGTCCGACACGGTCGTGGTGCGCCGCGTGTTGCGGCCCGAAGACTACCTGACGCCCGAGCAACTGCGCGGGCCGTTCGCGCCGGCGGGCGAGCTGAAGATTTCCGTGCCCATTGAAGTGACTGGTGTTCAGGTCAATGGCTACCAACTTGATAAGTTCTTTCCTTAAAGGATGACACGCATGGCAACCCCCGTCCTGGTTTGCGGTTCGATGGCGTTCGACACGATCGCCGTGTTCGAAGGCCGCTTCAAAGAGCACATTCTTGCCGACCGCATCCAGTCGTTGAGCGTGTCGTTCCTGGTGCCCAGCATGCGCAAGGAATATGGCGGTTGCTCGGGCAACATCGCCTACAACATGAATCTGCTGGGCGGCAAGCCGCTGCCCGTGGCCACCGTGGGCGAAGACGCCGGCGAATACCTGGAACGCCTGTCGGCCCTGGGCATCGACATCGCCCGCGTCAAGGTGATTCCCGATACGTTCACCGCGCAGTGCTTCATCACCACCGACCTGGACGATAACCAGATCACCGCTTTCCACCCGGGCGCCATGTCGTTCTCGGCCGACAACGACCTGAGCGATGCGCAAGCGGCCTGGGCCATCGTTGCCCCGGACGCCAAGGAAGGCATGTTCGCGCACGCCGAACGCCTGCACGCGCGTGGCATCCCCTTCATCTTTGACCTGGGCCAGGCGATGCCGCTGTTCGACGGCGCCGACCTGGAACGCATGCTGAAGATGGCGCGCGCCCTGACCGTGAATGACTACGAAGCCGGCGTTGTCGAACAGCGCACGGGCCGTGGCATGGCGGACATTGCCACCACCTTGGAAGCCGTGGTCGTCACGCGCGGGGCCGAAGGCGCCACGCTCTTGACCGGCGGCAAGACGATCCAGATCGCGCCGGTGCGCGCCACGCAAGTGGTCGACCCGACCGGTTGCGGCGACGCGCAGCGCGGCGGCCTGCTTTACGGCCTGACCAGCGGCTGGAACTGGAAAGACAGCTGCCGCCTGGGCAACGTCATGGGCGCCATCAAGATCGCCTCGCGCGGACCGCAGAATCACGCGCCGTCGCGCGCCGATATCGACGCGGTGCTGCACGCCACCTACGGCATCCACTTGCCGGCTTGATCGTTTTATCCGGACTTCGACACACGGGAACCGCCGCGCGATTGCGCGGTCGAACGGACGTTGAAAATCACCGATGCGACGGCGCGAATATCGCGCTGTCACAAGGTGATTGCTGGCTTTGGCCGTGAGTTTCAGTGTGTTGCAACCGCGCCTGCCCGGGGTAGTGCGCGGGGTATGATCAGTTTTCGTCGGCAGTGCCCGATCGAGGAGTCCAAATGAATCAAAGTAAATCTCTTTCCCTGGTGACCCCGCGTACTGGCCGGTGGCTGGCCATCGCGGCCGTCGTGACGTCGATGGCTGTGCTTGGCGGCTGCGCGAATCGCAGCGCGTCCAGCGGGGTATATAGCTACGACCAAGCCCAGCGTGAGCAGATCGTCCGTACGGGCACGGTCACGGGCGTGCGCCCGATCGTGATCCAGAATGACAAGTCCAGCGGTGTCGGCATGTTGGCCGGCGGTGCGCTGGGTGGTGTGGCCGGCAACGCGGTTGGCGGCGGCACGGGCCGCACCATCGCCACGGTTGGCGGGGCCATTCTTGGCGCGCTGGCGGGCAACGCGGTCGAAAACCGCGTTGGAACCAACTCGGGCTATGAAGTCACCGTGCGCCTGGACAACGGCGAAACCCGTGTCGTGGCGCAAGAAGCCGACGTGCCGATCAGCGTGGGCCAACGCGTCCAGGTGATCAGCGGCGCAGGCCCCACCCGCGTCACCCCGATGTAATTCCCGAAGCCCGCGCAAGCGGGCTTTTTCGATGCGCGCCGACGCGTATGAAGGCCCCGATTATCGGGGCCTTTTTTTGCCTGAAAGTGTCGCTCCGCCGCAACGAGAACCCCGGGATTTACCCGCAGGCGTTACGTTTCCCTGCCTTTTCTCGCGATTTAGCCCAAAAGTTTCATGGCGATTCGACGGCCAAAGTGCAATGATTGCGCCTGCGATCGATGTCAAGCTTTCGCGGCGATGTAACCAAGTGCGTCCCTCTGGGCGTCCCTGCATGCTCCCCGACATCGTTCTGGATCGCTGAATCCCGTCAGTTGAGCTTCAGCTTTTTTCTGTATTCTCGTCACCTGAATCCCAGGGGCGGGGATGTTTTGCCGACAAGGCAACTGCAATATCTATGCATACCGAGCAAGAACTCCACACCAAGATCGGCGAGATCGTCGAGTCGATCGTCATGAAGAAAGTCACCCCCGATACGCAGCTGATCGCCACGGGTCTGGTTGATTCCCTTGCCGCCGTGGACATCACGCTGGCTGTCGAATCCGAGTACGGTTGCAGCATCCCGGCTCCTGAAATCGCGGAACACCTGCAGTCGGTCCGTACGCTTGCCGGCTATGTCGCTGCCCATACTGCATAACACCCGGTTCTTGTCCCATGTCGCGGCCGCCGCGACGGCAGTAGCACTGGCGATAGGGGTGTACTGGGGCGCGGACGATGTGCTCAGCCGCATCGTGACACCCGCGGCTTCGCCCTCGGCCGCCGCTACCGACAAGAGCAACTACCTGCCTAATCTCGGGCCGGACTGGGGCACTCAACACGTCAACCTGAATCGCCTGGGCAACGCCCTGAGCGACGGGACGCTGGTCGTGCTGGGTTCGTCCGAATTGTCCAGCCACGACCTGCGCTTCGTGCCTTACCGCTTCTTCCCTGAAGAGCTGAAGGTGCCGACGCTGGCGTACGGCCACGCCATGTTCCAGTCCTACGGCATCGTCAGCGTGCTGGAGTCCGTGGCCGATTCCCTGACGCCCAACACGCGGTTGGTCATCATGGTGTCGCCGGCCTGGTTTGCTTCGGGCGGCCAACTGCCGCGCAGCGCCTTTGCCGAACACGTGACGGGCCCCGTCTGGGACCGCCTGTGGGATCAGCCCAGCACGCGCGAGCAGATGCAGAACTGGATCAGCGACAACGCCAACTGGGGGCTGCTCTGGCTGATCGCCAATGGCCAGGTAGCTGAACTGAAAGACAAGCTGTCGCTGTGGTGGCATGCCCGCAAAGAGCCGGCGCCCGACCGTCCGCGCACCAAGCTGTCGGTGCCCGCGCACCGCTTCGTGTCCTGGCCATCCGCCGCGCGCCTGAACGAAGGGCAGTGGGGCCGGCTGACGCATGAAGCGCGCGAAGTCGAACGGCAACTGGGCGGCAACAACCCCTACGACGTGCGCGACGATTACTACAAGCAGTACCTGGCGCCGCTGTATTCGCCAGCGCGCAACGAGTTCGCCGACGTCGACCCGATCACCCGCACCGAGCTCGGAGATCTGTCGCGCGTGATGGCCCTGCTGCAAAAGCGCAAGGTCAAGGCGTACTTCGTCATTCAGCCGTTCAACCCCAAGCTGATCCTGGATGTCGAACGGTTCGACCCGGTGGTGGCCGCCATCACCGGCATGTGCCAGCGCTATCAGATGGGCTGCCTGGACCTTTACAGCATCCCGTTCGAACCGGGCATGGTGCGCGATGACATGCATCTGGCCGAGCTAGGCTGGGCCTTGGCGGACCAAGGTATTGCGGAGTACTTTTCCCGATGAAATTCTTTCGCAAGGACGGCGCCGGGCGCCGCTTCTTCTGGCATTTGTGCCTGTACATCGGGGTCATCCTCGTATTCGTGCTTCAGGCTCAGCCCACCACGGGCAGCGGCGGACCGATCAAGGTCGAATTCCAATACCAACAGTTCTGAGCGCGCCATGGAATTGTTCGCAAGCTTGAGCTTTTTTGGCGGCGCCCTGTGCGGCGGCCTGGGCCTGTTGGCGTATCGGTCGTTCGGCATGCCGCTGCGCATCGGTTATCGCCACATCATCGGCGTGATCTGCCTGGGCGTATGGATGGCGGTCTTCTGGGCGCGGCCGTATCAGCCCATCGCGCTGCTTGCCATCTCGGGCAGCGCCTTGTGGGCGGTACGCCGCAACTACATTCCGACGTGGCTGGCCGTCATCATCACCATGACGCCGCTACTGCTGGTCAAGACGGGCGTGTCGCATCTGGGCGCCATGCTGGGCCTGTCGTTCGCGACCTTCCGCGCCATCGATGTACTGCTGTTCGCACAGCGCAACGAACGCGTGTCGCCGCTGGACTACTTCATCTACCTGTTCTTCCCGCTGACGCTGCTGGCCGGCCCGATGTACCGCTGGCGCAATTTCCAGGCCGACCTGAAGCGCGGCTATGAAGGCGTGAACCTGAACACGTGGCTGGTCGGTCTGGAACTGATCATGGTGGGCGTGATCCAGAAGTTCGGCCTGGCCGAGCTGATCTGGCGCTATGGCCTGGCCACGCTGGACGCGCACGATTATTCGTTCACGGGCGTGGCGTTGAACGCGTCGCTGTACAGCGCGTATCTGTTCTTCGACTTCGCCGGCTATTCGACGATGGCAATCGGCATCGGCATGCTGTTCGGCTTCACCTTGCCGATCAACTTCCGCAACCCGCTGGCCACGCTGAACCCGCAGGATTTCTGGCGCCGTTGGCACATCAGCCTGTCCGAGTGGCTGCGCGACGTGGTGTTCATGCCGATCTACAAGGCGCTGAGCAAGACCAGGTTCTTCGGACGCCATCGCATGGCGGCGCAGAACATCGGCATCTTCGCCACGCTGCTGGCCATGGGCGTGTGGAACGGCCTGTCGCTGCACTACATCGTCAGCGGGCTGATGTTCGGCGCGTATTCGGTGGGCCACAACCTGCTGATCAACGCGTCGCGCACCCGCCCCGCGTTGCAGGCCACGCTGGCGCATCCGGTGATGCGCTTCCTGGGCCGCGTGCTTACCTTGATCCTGGCTGCGCTGGCGCTGTACGTGTTCAGCGGTCGCAGCCCCATCTGACGCCGGGAGTTTCGGCATGCGTTTCGATCTGAAATCGTTCCAGTTCGTGGATACGGACGTCTCGCCCGACGCCCTGGCCATTGCCGCCGCCGACCGCTCGCTAAGCTGGTCGCAGTTGCGCGACGAAGCCCAGGCCTGGGCGGACGTGGCGCGCGAGCAGGGCGTGGCCCCCGATGTGCCGGTGGCCATCTACGGCCACAAAGAAGCGTCGTTCTTCGTCGCCATGGTGGGCGCACTGCTGATCGGTGCGCCGTTCGTGCCGGTCGACACCATCTACCCGGCCGACCGCCTGCGCCGCATCGTCGAGATCGTGCGCGCCGCGGCTGTCTATGATGCGGCGTCCGATACCTTCACGCGTGGCGAAGGCGCGATGCTGGCTGAACGCGGCCTGGCCTATGTGATGTTTACCTCCGGCAGCACGGGCGACCCCAAGGGCGTGCAGATTGGCCGCGAAAGCGTCGGCCTGCTGGGCGACTGGATGCTGGGCAGCTTTGGCCTGGGCGACGCGCCGGTGTTCATGAACCAGGCGCCGTTCAGCTTCGACCTGTCGATGTATGAAGTGTTTGCCACGCTGGCCTCGGGCGGCGCCTGTGTGTTGAACGCACGCGAGCAGATCGCGGCGGCCGGCACGTGGATGCCGCGCCTGGCAGAGCATGGCGTGACGGTGTGGGTGTCGACCCCGTCGTTCGCACACCAGCAGTTGGCCAACCGCGACTTTTCCCCCGCGACCTTGCCGGCGCTGCGCACGTTCCTGTTTTGCGGCGAGCCCTTGCCCGCCGCGCTGGCCAAGAAGCTGCGCCTACGCTTTCCCGATGCCGTCATCCTGAACACGTACGGCCCCACGGAAGCCACGGTGGCAACCACCTGGATCGAAGTCACCGACGCGGTGCTGGCCGCGCACGATCCGCTGCCCGTGGGCCATGCCAAACCCGATAGCGTATTGATCGTGGACGAAGGCGAGATCTGCATCGTGGGTGACCACGTGATGCGCGGCTACCTGAATCGGCCCGATCTGAACGAAGCCAAGCTCTACACCTATGAAGATGGCCGCCGCGCGTTTCGCACCGGCGACCTGGGGCTGATGCAGGAAGGTGGGCTGCTGTTTTGTCGTGGCCGCATGGACGACCAGATCAAGCTGAACGGCTATCGCATCGAGCTGGCCGAGATCGATGAGGCATTGCATGGCCTGCCGGGCGTGGAGGGCGGGGCGTGCGCGGTCCTGCGCCGGCCCGATGGCACGGCGGTGCGCTTGATTGGTTTCGTGGCGGGTGTGGCCCAAGAGCCCGATGCGCGCTTTCTGGCGCCCGACGCGCTGGCCGGCTGGAAAGAGCGGCTGTCCCAGCGGCTGCCGCCGTACATGGTGCCGTCGGAACTGGTGGCCTGCCCGGCGCTGCCCATGTCCAACAACCACAAGATCGACCGCAAGAAGCTGGTCGAGATCTACGCCGGGATTCCGGCCTAGCGGGCTGACAGGAAAACAGGAACGGGGCGCAATGCCCCGTGTCCTGGTTTACTACAGGCCCATCATGCGCTGGCTTAGGTTGGCCAGCACCATCAGCAGGATCTGCGCCACGATCAGCAGCACCAACGGCGAAAAGTCGATGCTGGTGCGCGGCAGGATGCGGCGGATGGGGTCCAGCATGGGCGCGGTCAGCGCCTGCAACAGCGGCATCATCGGCGCCGTCGGGTTGACCCAGGACAGCACGGCCTGGATCAGCGTCAGCCACACCACCAGGTTCAAGGCCCACTTGATGGCCATGATCAGCGCCGAACCCATGGCGGCCGGCAGCAGCGCGGCGGGAATCAGTGCGCCCAGCGCCACCAGCCAGATCAGCACGATATAGAACAGCGCGGCCAGCCAGGCGGCGACCAGGCTGGTCCAGTCGATCTTGTTGCCTGCCGGGATGACCTTGCGCAGCGGCAGCACCAGCCAGTTCGTGGCTTGGTAGATCGTGCGCGCCAGGGGGTTGAAAGCGTGGAGGCGGATCGCGTGCATCCAGGCGCGGGCAATCAATGCCGCGCCAAACAGCGTGAACACGATTTCGAGTAGGAAGCGGAAGATTTCACCGAGCATGGACGCGATCACCCAAAAAAAGAGGAGTCAATTGTCGCACGCTGCGCGCACATATTGCCGCCGCATTTGGCGGATGGCGCAGGCGCAAAAAAGCCGCCCGGCCAAGGCCAGGCGGCTCTAGTGAAGCTATTGCTTCGAACCGTCCGAATTAAGGACGGCCACCCGTGGGAAAGGGCCACGACGCGGCGGGATTCAGCGCGGTCTTTGCGCCCGGGGCAGCAGCCGTGGAGGGCGGCGTTGCGGGCTTCTTGGGAGCGGCCTTCTTGGCAGCAGGCTTCTTGGCAGCGGCGGGCTTGGCAGCAGCAGCCGGCTTGGCGGCAGCAGGAGCCTTCTTCGCAGCAGCAGGAGCCTTCTTTGCAGCAGGCGCCTTCTTGGCGGCAGGAGCCTTTTTGGCAGCGGGGGCCTTCTTGGCTACCGCTTTCTTGGCAACGGCCTTCTTGGCGGCGGGAGCCTTCTTGGCAACGGCCTTCTTTGCAACTGCCTTCTTGGCGACGGCCTTCTTGGCTACCGCTTTCTTGGCGGCAGGCGCCTTCTTGGCAACGGCCTTTTTGGCGACGGCCTTCTTGGCTACCGCTTTCTTGGCTACGGCCTTTTTGGCAACTGCCTTCTTGGCAACGGCCTTCTTGGCGACGGCTTTCTTGGCTACCGCTTTCTTGGCGGCAGGCGCCTTCTTGGCGACGGCCTTTTTAGCGACGGCCTTCTTGGCTACCGCTTTCTTGGCGACGACCTTCTTGGCTGCCGGCTTCTTGGCGGCAACCTTCTTCACTGCCGGCTTCTTGGCGGCGGCGACTTTCTTGACTGCTACCTTCTTGA
The DNA here is from genome assembly GCF_057291955.1 of Achromobacter sp. 1L-A-4-B-C2. Lineage (NCBI taxonomy): Bacteria > Pseudomonadati > Pseudomonadota > Betaproteobacteria > Burkholderiales > Alcaligenaceae > Achromobacter > Achromobacter sp. 1L-A-4-B-C2. The sequence continues at coordinate 124,140 of NZ_JBXAWP010000004.1, read as the reverse complement.
CAGCGGCTTTCTTGGCCGGTGCGGCCTTCTTAGCGACTGCCTTCTTGGCGGCGGGCTTCTTCGCCGCTGCTTTCTTTACGGCTTTCTTGGCTGTTGCCATGGTCATGCTCCTTAGGTTCAGGGGTCCCAGAACTTAAACCCGTGCCCCGACTCGCCAACAAGGCGAACCGTGCCCGGGCTATTCATCGGCGCATGCCGCTGTTCTGTGCGAGCAACAGCTACTACGGTTTGCGCTAATGAATTCGGCACAGCCATTTGATATGGCCCCCGCTCCTTTGGCGCGAGCCATTTCAAATGGCGCCGGTCGCAGCCTGATCACAGGCCGCCGACCGCTTGTTCTACGTGTTCGAAAACACCCTGACCAGGAAGCGCGTCATCAAGCCTGTCGCGAACGCGACGCTCTGTGTTGGCAGAGCGTGCCCGCGCCGGGCCTGATGACGTACTGCTTTACTCCCAGCTCAGCGTGCCACCGGTTTGGTATTCGATCACGCGAGTTTCAAAAAAGTTGCGTTCCTTTTTAAGATCGATCATTTCCGCCATCCAGGGGAAGGGATTTTCTTCCTGCGGGTACAGCGGTTCGATACCGATTTGCTGGCAACGACGGTTGGCGATGAAGCGCAGGTAGGATTTGAACATAGGTGCGTTCAAGCCCAACACGCCGCGCGGCATCGTGTCTTCGGCGTAAGCGTATTCGAGTTCGACCGCTTTGCGGAAGAGTTCTCGAATTTCTTCGCGGAAGGCCGGCGTCCACAGATGCGGATTTTCCAGTTTGACGGTGTTGATCAGGTCGATGCCGAAGTTGCAGTGCATGGATTCATCGCGAAGGATGTACATGTACTGTTCGGCGGCGCCGGTCATCTTGTTCTGGCGGCCAAGCGCCAGGATCTGCGTGAAGCCAACGTAGAAGAACAGGCCTTCCATCAAGCAAGCGAAAACGATCAGCGACTTCAGCAGCGTCTGGTCGGCTTCGGGCGTGCCCGTCTTGAAGTTGGGGTCCGCGATCGCGTCGATGAACGGGATCAGGAACTGGTCTTTGGCGCGGATGGACGGAACTTCGTTATAAGCGTTGAAGATCTCGGCTTCGTCCAGGTCCAGGCTTTCGACGATGTATTGATAAGCGTGCGTGTGGATCGCTTCCTCGAATGCCTGGCGCAGCAGGAACTGGCGGCATTCGGGAGCCGTGATGTGGCGGTAGGTGCCCAACACGATGTTGTTCGCGGCCAGCGAGTCGGCCGTGACGAAGAAACCCAGGTTGCGCTTGACGATGCGGCGTTCGTCTTCGGTGAGCCCGTTGGGGTTCTTCCAAAGCGCGATGTCGCGCGACATGTTGATCTCTTGCGGCATCCAGTGGTTGGCGCACGTGGCCAAATACTTTTCCCACGCCCACTTGTACTTGAACGGCACAAGTTGATTGACGTCGGTTTCGCCGTTGATGATGCGCTTGTCGGCAACCTTCACGCGCTGCGCGGTAGCGGCACCGCTGGCAGCCAGACCCGCCGCGTGTTCAGGCGCGGCAGGCGTGGGCATGGCGGTGTCGCCGAATACACCCGTCGCCGCCCGGACTTCGGGCGCAGCCTGCTGGCCGCCCGCAGGGGCGGGGGAAGCAGGTTGCGTGGCGGTGGTGTCGTCTTCCCAATTAATCATTTCAATTCTCCGGAGGCGGTTATTGGCAGGCTTCGCACTCTTCGAAGCCGGGGTCGCCCGGCCGCATGGTGCAAACCGCCCCGAGAACTTCGGGTTCCGGCAAAACAGGTGCGGCGCCCACGGCCGCGGCCGTGGATTGACCACCAGCGGTGACGGCGTTCAGTTCGCCGCCGCGGCCCGTGGACTTCTCGGCGCTGGTGGCGCCCAGGGTACGCAGGTAGTACGTGGTCTTCAGGCCACGCAGCCATGCCAGCTTGTAGGTGTCATCCAGCTTCTTGCCCGATGCGCCCGACATGTAGATGTTCAGCGACTGAGCTTGATCGATCCACTTCTGACGGCGCGACGCGCATTCAACCAGCCAGCTCGGTTCGACTTCGAACGCGGTGGCGTAGAGTTCGCGGAGTTCGGAAGGTACGCGATCGATGCGGGACAGGCTGCCGTCGAAGTACTTGAGGTCGGCGACCATGACTTCGTCCCAGAGACCGAGTTTCTTCAGGTCACGCACGAGGTAATCGTTAACGACCGTGAACTCGCCGGAGAGATTCGATTTGACGTACAAGTTCTGGAAAGTAGGTTCGATGCACGCAGATACACCAATGATATTGGAAATAGTCGCGGTTGGGGCAATTGCCACGCAATTGGAGTTGCGCATGCCGTGTTGTTTGATGCGCGCGCGCAACGTATCCCAATCGAGCGTGCTCGATTCATCAACTTCAACATGACCACCGCGTTCATCACGCAGCATCTTTAACGTGTCTTGCGGCAAGATGCCACGCGACCACAACGAACCTTCATACGATTGATAGCGACCACGTTCTTCGGCGAGCAGGCTCGACGCGAAGTACGCGTGATAGCAAACGGCTTCCATCGAACGATCAGCGAATTCAACGGCGGCTTGCGATGCGTAGGGCACGCGCATCATTTGCAGGCAGTCTTGGAAACCCATGATGCCCATGCCCACCGGACGATGGCGCGCGTTGGAATTGCGGGCCTTCTCGACGGCGTAGTAGTTGATGTCGATAACGTTGTCGAGCATGCGCATCGCGATGCTGACCGTGCGCTTGATCTTGTCGTGATCCAGTTCGAATCCGCCGCGGGCAGCCGGCTTCATGTGCGCGACCAGGTTCACCGAACCCAGGTTGCACACCGCGATTTCGGATTCGTTGGTGTTCAGCGTGATCTCGGTGCACAGGTTCGAGCTGTGGACGACGCCCACGTGTTGCTGCGGCGAACGGATGTTGCACGGATCCTTGAACGTGATCCACGGGTGGCCGGTTTCGAACAGCATCGACAGCATCTTGCGCCACAACGTCAGCGCCGGCATCTTCTTGTACAGCTTGAGCTCGCCGCTGGCGACGCGCTTTTCGTAGCCGACATACGCTTCTTCAAACGCGCGGCCGACCTTGTCGTGCAGGTCGGGGCAGTCGGACGGCGAGAACAGCGTCCATTCACCGCCTTCCATGACGCGCTTCATGAACAGATCGGGAATCCAGTTCGCCGTGTTCATGTCGTGCGTGCGGCGGCGTTCGTCGCCGGTGTTCTTGCGCAGTTCCAGGAATTCTTCGATGTCCAGGTGCCACGATTCCAGGTACGTGCACACCGCGCCCTTGCGCTTGCCGCCCTGGTTCACCGCGACGGCGGTGTCGTTGACGACCTTCAGGAACGGAACCACGCCCTGGCTTTCGCCGTTGGTGCCCTTGATGTGGCTGCGCAGCGCGCGCACCGGGGTCCAGTCGTTGCCCAGACCGCCGGCGTACTTGGCCAGCAGCGCGTTTTCCTTGATGGCGTCGTAGATGCCTTCCAGGTCATCGGAGACGGTCGTGAGATAGCACGACGACAGCTGCGAGTGCAGCGTGCCCGAGTTGAACAGCGTCGGCGTCGAGCTCATGAAGTCGAACGAGGACAGGATCTCGTAGAACTCGATGGCGCGCGTTTCGCGGTCGGCTTCGCGCAGCGCCAGGCCCATGGCCACGCGCATGAAGAACACCTGCGGCAGTTCGATGCGGGTGCCGCGGATGTGCAGGAAGTAGCGGTCGTACAGCGTCTGCAGGCCCAGGTAGCCGAATTGCAGATCGCGCTTGGCGTTCAAGGCCTTGCCCAGGCGGGTCAGGTCATAGTTGGCCAGTTCGGGCGACAGCAGGCCGCCTTCGATGCCGCGTGCGATGAACGTGGGGAAGTATTCGGCGTAACGCGCGATCATGCCGTCTTGCGAGACTTCTTCGCCCAGCACTTCCTTGCGGATCGTGTGCAGCAAGAGGCGAGCGGTGACTTGGCTGTAGGCCGGGTCTTTTTCGACCAGCGCGCGCGCGGACAGGATGGCGGACTTGAACACTTCGTCGACGGGGATGCCGTCGTACAGGTTCTTGACCGTTTCCTTCAGGATGGCTTCGCTATCGATGAATTCGTCCAGGCCTTCGCCGGCGGCGACGATGGTCGCGCGCAACTCAGCCAGGTCCAGCGGACGGCGCACACCGGCGTCGGTGACGTTCAGCACGTGTTCTTCAGGAGCGGCGGCGGCCTTTTCCTGGCCTTCGGCGGCAGCGGCGGCGGCGCGCTCTTGCGTGCGCTTCTCGCGATACAGGACGTAGGCGCGGGCAACGTCATGTTGGCCCGAGCGCATCAGCGCCAGTTCGACCTGGTCCTGGATGTCTTCAATATGGAAGGTGCCGCCGTTGGGGCGGTTGCGCACCAGGGCGTTCACGGCCTGGCTGGTCAGGTTTTCGACCAGTTCGCGCACACGCGCGGACGCGGCGCCCTGGCCGCCGTTGACGGCCAGAAAGGCCTTGGTCATGGCGATGGCGATCTTGCTGGGTTCAAACCCAACCACCGAGCCATTGCGGCGAATGATGTTGTAGCTGGCCCATTGCCCGCCATTGGCGTCGGCAGGGGAATCGGTTTGCGAGGGCGGCACGGCCGAAGGCCGGGTCACAGAGGCGATCGAAGTCTGCATGGAAGCTCCTGTGCGAAAACGCGTAGATAGCGACATGACGGCGGTCATGTCGGGTACGAATGTGGATCTTTTGAGGGGGTCGGAACGGCTTGGACGGCTTAGTCCAAAAGGCGTGGCCGACGAGAATCAGCGCTTAGGCGACCACAACATGTAGTGTAGCACCCCTCGTTGGACACTAATTCTAGTGATCGAGACCTACTGGAACAAGAAGAAGATATGACGAAGCTCACAAAAGATTGTTACTAAATGCACTGGGCGCGCCCAGTAAGGCGCGCCCAGGACTGCACCGCTCAGAGCGACTGTTTATGCGGTTTTCCGCAGGGGTATGTCGCGCGGGGCCGGTGCCATATAGCTCTGCATCAATCGACCCAATTGCGTCCGGTACTTCTCGACGTTCGCAGACTTCACGTGGCCGTAGCCGCGGATGGTTTCTGCAAGGCCGGCGATTGTAGCTGCTTGCGCGATCTTGTCGCGGGTCAACCCTACAAGAAGCTGGTCTATGGTCTGGCGGTACTCGGTGACAAGCGCCCGCTCCATCTTGCGTTCGGCGGTGTGGCCGAACGGGTCGAACCAGGTGCCGCGCAGTCCTTTCAACCGTGTCAGCAATTTCAGCGCCGACATGGTGCGCGGCCCCAGCGTCATCTTGCGCGGCACGCCGGTGCGCGGATCCTTGCGGGCGAAGATCGGCGGGGCCATGTGAAAGCGCAGGCTGTAGTCGCCTTCGAACTGGCCCTTCAGCTGCGCCTGGAACGCCTCGCCGGTGTAGAGCCGCGCCACTTCGTATTCGTCCTTGTAGGCCATCAGCTTGAACAGGCCGCGCGCCACCGCCATCGCCAGTCGCGGTGACTTGGCCTCGGGCGCCAATTCGCGTTCGCGCGCGGCAACCGCTTCGACCACGTCCTGGTAGACGCGTGCGTAGCGGGCGTCTTGATACGCGGTCAGGTCCGCAATGCGGCGGGCCACGGCGCGTTCGAAGGTTTCCGGCACGTGCAGCTGTACCACCTGGGCACGCGGACGCAGCGCGCTTTCCAGCGCGTCGGGCTGATGCGCAGCCAGCCGGCCGCTGTCGAATGCCGCGCGGTTCGCCGCTACGGCCACGCCGTTCAGTTCGATGGCGCGGTTGATCGACGCCTGCGACAACGGCACGCCGCCGCGCTGCCAGGCATAGCCCAGCATGAACATGTTCGACAGGATGCTGTCGCCGAACAATGCCAGCGCGGCTTCGTGCGCGTCGATGGCGGCCGTGTTGGCATCGCCGGCGGCGTGGCGAATCTTGGCCAGCAACGCCTCGGGGCGCATGGCGGCGTCGGGGTCCCGCGTGAACTCGGACACGGGCGCCACATAGGTGTTGACGGTGACCTGCGTGTGCCCGCGGCGCAACGCGCCCAGCGAATCCGGCGCGACCGAGGCGACCGGGTCGCACAGGATGGCGGCATCGGCCTGCTGCCAGTCCAGTCGCACCGGACCCGCCGGCGCGCCGGCAGGCGCCAGGCGAATATGGCTGACAACGGTGCCGCCCTTTTGCGCCAGGCCGGTCAGGTCCAGCACCGCCGCCGACAGGCCTTCCAGGTGCGCGGCCATCGACACGATGGCGCCGATGGTGATGACGCCCGTGCCGCCCATGCCGGCGACCAGCAGCCGGTAGGGCCGGTCCAGCGACGGCGTGGCGGGTTGCGGCAATTGCTCGATCAGGCGTTGCAGGCGTTCCTGATCGGTCTTGGGCGCGGCGCTCTTGCGCGGCTTGCCACCCATGACCGACACGAAGCTGGGGCAGAAACCTTCGGCGCAGGAATAGTCCTTGTTGCAGCTGGACTGGTCGATGGCGCGCTTGCGGCCGTACGGCGTTTCCAGCGGCACCACCGACAGGCAGTTCGATTGCACGCCGCAGTCGCCGCAGCCTTCGCACACCGCGCTGTTGATCAGCATGCGGCGCGCCGGGTCGGGGAACTGGTTCTTCTTGCGGCGGCGGCGCTTTTCGGCGGCGCACGTCTGGTCATGGATCAGCACGGTCACGCCGGCAATCTGGCGCAGCTCGCGCTGCAACGCATCCAGCTCGCGGCGGTGGTGCACCTTGATGTTGGGTCCCAGGTCCACGCCCTGGTATTTTTCAGGCTCGTCGCTGGTGACGACGATGCGCGCCACGTTCTCGCCGCGCAGTTGCTGGCAGATCTGCGGCACCGAGATCGGGCCGTCCACGGGTTGCCCGCCCGTCATCGCAACCGCGTCGTTGAACAGGATCTTGTAGGTGATGTTGGCGCGCGCGGCGACCGCCTGGCGAATCGCCAGATAGCCCGAGTGGTAGTAGGTGCCTTCGCCCATGTTCTGGAAGATGTGCGGCATCTTGGTGTAGCGCGACAGCCCGATCCAGTCCACGCCTTCGCCGCCCATCTGCGTCAGCCCGCCCGTGTCGCGGTCCATCCACGCAGCCATGTAGTGACAGCCCACGCCGGACAAGGCCTGGCTGCCCTCGGGCACCTTGGTCGACGTGCTGTGCGGACAGCCCGAACAAAAATACGGCCGGCGGCGCATGCCGTCGGCGTCGTTCGACAGCGCCGACTGGCAATCGAACGCGGCCAGGTCCGTGCCCAGCGGCAGGCCGGCGCTGCGCGACAGCCACGCCGCCAGCGGCCGCGCCAGCAGCGACGGGCGCAATTGGCCCGCCGACGGCACCACCGTTTCGCCGTCCAGGCCTTTCTTGCCGATGACGCTCGGGCGGTCCGGCAGGTTGAACAGCAGATCCTTGATCTGGCTTTCGACCACGGCGCCTTTTTCTTCGATCACCAGGATGTGCGACAGCCCGCGTGCAAACTCCAGCAGCCGTTCACCGTCCATCGGCCAGGTCAGGCCCGGCTTGTAGATGCGCACGGGCGCGTTGGCGGTGACGGTGTCCACGCCCAGGCGCGCCAGCGCTTCCATGGTGTCCAGATGCGCCTTGCCGACGGTGACGATGCCCACGGTGGCGCGCGGCGCCGGACAGGTCAGGCGGTCAATGCTGTGGCGGCGCGCGAAGGCGGCCACCGCTTTCATGCGCAGATTCATGCGCGCTTCCACGGCCAGCGACAGGAAGTCGCGCGCGGAATACTCCAGCGACTCGGGCGGCATGTCGGGGTTGGACGGCATGTCGTAGTGCTGCACGGCGGCGGGGGTGAACGAGTGCCCGCTTTCGATGGTTTCGGACACCGCCTTGAATGCGACCCACGTGCCGGAATAGCGCGACAGCGCCCAGCCCCATAGCGCAAAGGTCTCGTACTCGTCGATCGAGGTCGGATGCACGATCGGCATTTGCCAGCCGATCAACGACGCTTCGCTGGCGTGCGGAATCGAGGACGACACGGCGGTGTGGTCATCGCCCACCACCACCAGCACGCCGCCGTTGCGCGATGCGCCGGCCGCATTGCCGTGATGCAGCGCATCGCCCGCGCGGTCCACGCCCGGGCCTTTGCCGTACCACATGGCGAATACGCCATCGACGTTGCGGTCGGCGCGTACGCCGGCCTGCTGCGTCCCCATGACGGCGGTGGCGGCCATGTCTTCGTTGATGCCGGGCAGGAACGAGATCTTGCTGGCGTCCAGCGCCTTCTTCGCCTTCCACATGGCCATGTCCACGCCGCCCAATGGCGATCCGCGGTAGCCCGACACAAAGCCCGCCGTGTTCAGCCCGCGTTCACGGTCGACCCGTGCCTGCGTCAGCATGATTCGCACCAGCGCCTGCGTTCCCGTCAGGAAGATGCGGCCGGACTCCCGCGTAAGGTTGTCGGCAAGCTGGTAATCAAGGTCCAGCTGGGGTTCGGGGGCGGGAGTGCCGTCCATAGTGAATGCTCCTGGTATTTCGCACCATGATAGGTTCGCGAGGCATCCGATTTATTGCGTTTTTGGATCGTGCTATCCCTATAATTCGCAATGAACATTTCGTGTTCGACAAAAACCAGGAGACAAAGCGATGGACAAGACCGATATCGGCATCCTCAAGGCCTTGCAGGAGGACGGCCGGGCTTCGGCGCAGCAGCTGTCCGACAAGGTAGGGCTATCGGCCGCGCCGGTGTGGCGGCGGGTCAAGGCGATGGAAGCCAGCGGGGTGATCCAGGGCTATAGCGCGCAGGTGGACCGCAGCAAGGTGGGCCTGGGCTGCATGTTTGCGCAGATCAGCCTGGAGCGGCATTCGTCGAACACGGTTGAACACTTCGAACGCTCGGTGCGCGACGCGCCCGAAATCCTGGAGTGCTACGCGGTCACCGGCGATTCGGACTTCCTGTTGAAAATCCTGGTGGAAAGCCCCGAGGCCTACGACCGTTTCCTGCATCGCTTCCTGTTCAACATGCCGGGCATTCGCCAGACGCGCACCATCGTGGCGCTGCGCGAGATCAAGCACGAACAGCGGCTGCCGTTGTGACCCAGGCCGATCGCAGCGCTCTCTATATATAGAGAGCGCGGAAAGAGCAGCCGTGGACACGCGCGCGGTGTCGCTTGAAACCAACGCATTCGTGCGCGATCCATGGCTAAACCAGCGGCTTTGCGACGCCGACTGTTGCGCAATTGCACACCGCGCGGATCGTCGTTGATTCTTCCCCAGCGGCTCTTTAGAGTGCGTGATGTTTGCTGCGCGAGGGACGTGCCGGTGTGATCGGCGCGGCGCGTCGACAGACGTGTTGAGGAAGTCATGAGCAGTGTGTATTTGCGTTCGGCCGGCATCGCCTGCGCCGTTCTTATCCTGGCCGGATGCGTCGCCAGGAAGCCCGCCGTCATCACCGAGGCGCAGCCCGCGGACCCGCCCAAGGCGGTGGCCTGTGTGCCGGCCAAAAGCGGCGACCCCATGATTGGGACCTGGCTGTCGAACACGCGCCCGCGCGATGTCAGCGGCGAATTGCAATCGCTGATCGTGTTGTCCGCCGATGGCTCGATGGCCTATGAGTCTTTGCTCAAGATCGGGCGCAAGTCGCGACCGGCCCTGCGCGAGACCGGTTGCTGGACGGTGGCCGACAACGTCTACACGATGCAGACCACCAAGTCCGCCGGCGAGCCCGTGGATGCCAACGACCCCATTTACCTGAACCGCTATCGCGTCGAAAAAGTCGAGCACGCCAAATTGACGCTGCGCGAACTCAAGAGCGGCGGCCAGGTGGTCACCGCGCGCCGCATGCCGCAGGGCTATCGCCTGCCGTATTGAGCGTTGCGCGGGGAGGGCGCGTGCCGGCGCTGCGCCAGAACAAGGCCGCGCCTGACGCACCGTTGCGCGGGGCGGACACTGCGTTCGCCCACCGCGCCAAGATGGCCGGGCTGCGGTAAGGTGCGGGCTTCGACTTTTGCCTAGCCGCCGGTTCCCCATGCCCGCCATGTCCTCTGAAGCACGCGCCATCGCGCTGCTTGCCCTGGCCGCCTTTGTCAGCGCCAGCGCCTTTCGCATCTGTGATCCCATGCTGCCGCAGCTGGCGGCGGAATTCGGCACGACCACCGGCCAGGCCGCGCGCGCCGTGACGGCGTTTGCGGTGGCCTACGGCGTGTTGCAGATGTTCTTCGGTCCCGTGGGCGACCGCTACGGCAAGTACCGCGTGGTCAGCGTGGCCACCGTGGCCTGTGCGCTGGGCAGCGCGGGCGCCATCATGGCCGAATCCCTGGATGTGCTGGTGCTTTGCCGCGCGCTGTCCGGCGCGGCGGGGGCGGGCATCGTGCCGTTGTCGATGGCCTGGATTGGCGACAACGTGCCCTACGAGCGTCGCCAGGCGACGCTGGCCCGCTTTTTGACCGGCACCATCCTGGGCATGTCCGCGGGCCAGTTGGCCGGCGGCATTTTCGCGGACACCGTGGGCTGGCGCTGGGCCTTCGCGGCCCTGGTGGTGGGCTACCTGATCGTGGGCGTGCTGCTGCACCTGGAGGTGCGGCGCCAGCGCGCGGCGGGCTTTGCGCAGGTGGACCCCAACGCCGTTCGCCAGGGTTTTATCGGGCAGGCGCGGCTGGTGCTGGGTACGCCGTGGGCGCGCATTGTGTTGGCCACGGTGTTCGTTGAGGGCCTGCTGGTCTTTGGCGCGCTGGCATTCGCGCCGTCTTACCTGCACGAACGATTCAACATTTCGTTGACGGCCGCCGGTGCGCTGGTGGCGGTGTACGCGGTGGGCGGGTTGATCTACACGGTCGTGGCCGGCCGCATACTCAAGCGTCTGGGCGAACGCGGCCTGGCGGTTGCGGGCGGTCTGGTGCTGGGCGTCGCCTTCCTGTCGTACCTGCTGGGTCCGGTCTGGATGTGGAGCCTGCTTGCCAGCGTGCTGGCGGGCTTTGGCTATTACCTGCTGCATGCCACGTTGCAAACCAACGCGACGCAGATGGTGCCTTCCGCGCGCGGCACGGCGGTGGCGTGGTTTGCGTCGTGCCTGTTCATGGGGCAGGCGGCGGGCGTGGCGTTGGCGGGGGCGGTGGTGGACGAGATTGGCGCCGCGGCGCTGTTTGGCGGGTCGGCGGTGCTGCTGCCCCTGCTGGGCGCGTTCTTCGCCCGGGCGTTGAAGGCGCGCGCGGCGATCACGAACGCGTAGGGCGGGGGGCAGGGCCAATGGCAAGGCAACCGCCGGCCAACGGCCCGTCAATCGCCCGCCAATAGCAAGCCAACAGCAAGCCGATAGCAAAACGAAAAAACGGCGTTCCGAAAACTCGGAACGCCGTCTTGGGGCCAACATATCGGATTCGACCCGGATCGCCTTGGCTAAGCCGATCCGGGTTCAACAGGTCTGTGCCGAGTCGGGCCAGCCTTGCCCGGCCCGGCTTGAAGTCCATCCCGCTTAGATCGCAGCCAGGCGGGCCAGCACCGTCTGCTTGCCCAGCAGGGCCAGCACGGCGTCGACGGCCGGGGTTTGCGTTTGACCCGTCACCGCCACGCGCAGCGGAATCGCCAGTTGCGGCATCTTCATGCCACGGTCGGCCAGCACGGCCTTGATCAGCGCCGACAGGGCCTCGCGGGTCCAGTCGGTGTCTTGCGCGCGCTGGGCAAAGTCGGCCAACGCTTCGCGCGCGGGGGCGGTCAGGTGCTGCTCGACCAGTTCCGGCGCGGCCGGTGCGAACGGCGCGCAGAACAGCATCGCGCCATCGGCCAATTGTTCCAAGGTTTCAGCGCGGTCTTTCAGCAGGCCCATCACGCCCGGCAGGTCGATTTTTTCAGGGTGGCCGCCCCGGTTCGCCACGCGCGGCGCCACGCGTTCGGCCAGTTCCGCGTTGTCCATCTGCTTGATGTAGTGGGCGTTGACCCAGTTCAGCTTCTTCGGGTCCCATTGCGACGCGGACTTCGACAGGTGCTTGGTGTCGAACCAGGACACCAGCTGCTCGCGCGAGAACAGCTCGTCGTCGCCGTGGCTCCAGCCCAGGCGGGCCAGGTAGTTGATCATGGCCTCGGGCAGGTAGCCGTCGTTGTCATATTCCATGACGTTGACCGCGCCGTGGCGCTTGGACAGCTTTTCGCCGTCCGGGCCCAGGATCATGGGCACGTGGCCGTATTCGGGTAGCGTGGCGCCCAGCGCGCGCAGGATGTTGATCTGGCGCGGCGTGTTGTTGACGTGATCGTCACCGCGCAACACGTGCGTGATGCCCATGTCCCAGTCATCGACCACGACGCAGAAGTTGTACGTGGGCGTGCCGTCCGGGCGCGCGATGATCAGGTCGTCAAGTTCGGTGTTGTCGAAGCTGATGGTGCCCTTGACCATGTCGTTCCAGGACGTGGCGCCTTCTTGCGGGTTCTTGAAGCGCACCACCGGCTTGCGGCCTTCGGGGATGGCGGGCAGCGTCTTGCCGGGCTCGGGGCGCCACGTGCCGTCATAGCGCGGCTTGTCGCCGCGTGCGCGGGCGGCTTCGCGCATGGCTTCCACTTCTTCGGGCGAGCTGTAGCAGTGGTAGGCAGTGCCGGCGGCCAGCATCTGCGCGACCACTTCGCGATAGCGGTCCATGCGCTGCATTTGATAGAAGGGGCCTTCATCGGGCTGCATGCCCAACCACTGCATGCTGTCCAGAATGGCCTCGACCGCTTCCGGCGTGGACCGCTCGACGTCCGTGTCTTCGATGCGCAGCACGAACGTGCCTTGATGGTGGCGCGCGAACGCCCAGGAGAACAGCGCGGTGCGCGCGCCGCCCAAATGCAGAAAGCCCGTGGGCGAAGGCGCGAAGCGCGTACGAATGGGGGAGGTGGCGTTGGAAGTCATAGGTGGCAATGATAGCGGCTGCGGCGCCACAAAAGCGGCGTCAGGCTGGGTCCACATCAAGCGGACGGCGGGCTTGTCTTGTTACGATGAACGGTATTTTAGATTAGGGCGTACCCCCTATGCTGCGACACGCGCTTGCCCCCATGTTCGAACCCAGTTCGCTGGTGATCGTTGCCGACCGGCCACTGCCGGCGGCGGGCTCTCTGTCGCCCGCGCTCAAGGCGAAGACCACGGTGGTTGATTGCCAGGCGGGCGCCGCGCCGGAATTGCCCGCCGCCCTGGAAGGCCTGGCGGCGGGAGCGCGGCCTGATCTGGCCCTGGTTTGCGTGTCGCCCGCCGTGCTGCCGGAAACACTGCGCCGCCTGTCGCCGCTGGCGCCGCGCGCCGTGATCCTGTTGCCGCACGAACTGCCCGATCCGTATCCGCGCGGCACCTGGGCGTTGTGCCGCGCGTGGGCGGAAGAGAACCGCTGCGAACTGCTGGGGCCGCGCTCGTTTGGCGCGCAGCGGCCGCATGCCGGGTTGAACTTCAGCCAGCACCCGGTGCTGGCGCGCGCGGGGCGCGTGGCGCTGGTGGCGCAGTCGCGCTCCATCATGGCCGCCGTCATGGACTGGGCCGAAGACGTGCACATCGGCTTTTCCACCGCCGTGTCGCTGGGCGACGAAGCGGTGGTGGGGCTGTCGAAAGTGCTGGATTACCTGGCCAGCGATCCGCGCACCGACAGCATCGTGCTGTACCTGGAAGACGTGGGGCCGGCGCGCGAATTCATGAGCGCGCTGCGCGCCGCGGCCAGCGTAAAGCCCGTCATCGTGCTCAAGGCGGGTCGGTCCGATGCCGACAGCGCCGACGCCATTTTCGATGCCGCCCTGCGCCGCGCGGGCGCGGTGCGCGTGCGCTACTTCGTGCAGCTGTTCTCGGCCGTGAAAGTGCTGGGCTATACGCGCCGCCCCAAGGGTCGGCGCGTGGCGCTGATCTCGAACGGCAGCGGGCCTCCGCAATTGGCCATGGACCTGATCGGCCCCGACGCCGCCGTGCTGCGCGCCGACCTGGCGCCCACCACCCGCCGCGCGCTGGAAGCCATGCTGGAGCCCGACGCCGCCTGCGACAACCCCGTCATTACCTACACGCCGCTGACGCCCGAACGCATCCGCGCCATTCTGGAAACGGTGCTGGACGACACGGGCGTGGATGGCGTGCTGGTGCTGCTGGCGCCAGACGCGCTGGCCGACATGCCCGCCGTGGCGCGCGAGCTGGCGCAGATTGCGCCCAGCGCGAAGAAGCCCGTCGTCACCTGCTTCATGGGCGACGCCGGCATGCGGCCGCTGCGCCGCATGCTGGACGATGCGGGCACGTCGGCGTTTCGTACGCCGGAATCGGCCGCCGACGCATTCGGCGTGCTGGCCTCGCACCACTACAACCAGCAGTTGCTGCTGCAAACGCAACCGCAAGAACCCCCCACCCACGTGCCCGACCTGGCCGCCGCGCGCGAACTCATCGCGCGCGTGCGGGCGGATTGCCGCCGTGAATTGAATACCTCCGAAATCCGGGCCTTGCTTGGCCTGTTCTACGTGCCGCTGCGCGACATGCCGGTGGAGGTGGCGTCCGCCGAACCCGAATCCCGCCCCATGGCGATCCGAGTGCGGCGCGATCCGCAATTTGGCCCTGTCATCCGCTTTGGCGCGGGCGGGCCCGACGCGGTGCTGTCCGTGGCCGATCGCGGCATGGATCTGCCGCCGCTCAACGGCTTCCTGGCCCGTCAGCTGATCGAACGCAGCCGGCTGTGGCGCCGTGTGCTGGCGCCGCGTGTGGGCCATATGGCGGCCGAGTCGCTGCAACAGGCCGTGGTGCTGGTGTCTGAAATGGTGTCGGAATTGCCCGACATCGAAACGCTGGATATCGACCCCCTCTACGCCGGTGAAACCCATCTGCGCGCGGGCGGGCTGCGCATGATGCTGACCGAAACGCCGGGCTGTGAAACGCCGCAGACGTCCGGTTATCCGCATATGGCGATCCATCCGTATCCCACGCGGCTGGTGCACGTGCGCCGATTCAATGACGGCATTCCGTGGGTGTTGCGCCCCATCCGCCCGGAAGACGGCGAGGCCTTGCAGGAGTTCATTCGCGGCTTGTCCGAACGGTCGCGCTACATGCGCTTTGTGTCGATGATGCGTGAGCTGACGCCACGCATGGTGTCGCGTTATACGCAGGTGGATTACCACCGCGAACTGGCGCTGGTGGCGGCCACGCAGGTGCCCAACCCGGCCAACCGCGGCCATCCGCGCGAAGTGATCGTGGGCTTTGCCCACTATCTGCGCAACCCGGACGGGCGCGGCGCGGAATACGCGCTGGTGATCGGCGATGATTGGCAGCGGCGCGGCCTGGGCCGCCAGCTGATGACGGCGCTGATCGACGCCGCGCGCGAGCAGGGGCTGGAATACATCGATGGCCTGGTGCTGTCGACCAACCGGCCCATGCTGGCGCTGATGACCAGCCTGGGCTTTACCAACGACGCCGACCCGGAAGACCCGACGATGCGGCGCGTGTGGCTGGGCCTGGCCTAGGCGCCGACACGGCAGCGCATCGGGTTGGCCCAGCTTGGCCCGGCTCGGCCCGGCCCGGCCTGGCTTGGTCGGGCTTGGGCTGGCCGCCGATGACGCGCCGCCTGTTGCCGGGTGTAGCCGACGCGCCGTCGCCGTCAGGCGGTTTTCCGCACCGCCTCGGCCGGCGTCAGCCGCGCCGTGACCTCGTCCACCGACAGCACATCCCCAAAGAACAACATCCAGCCCTGCAAGGCATGTTCGTGTTCGGCCGGCGTGACCGCCGCTAGCGCGTCGTCGACCATGATGGTGCGAAAGTCGCGCATCATCGCGTCGCGCGCGGTGGATTCGCAGCACACGTTGGTGACGGTGCCGGTGATCAGCAGCGTATCCACGCCCAGCCCGCGCAGCAGCGGTTCAAGCTCTGACGAGCCCGTCGCCATGGCGCTGTAGAAGCGCTTGACGACGCGCGGGTCGGCATCGTCCACGTGCAGGTCGGGGTGCAATTGAAATCCCGGCGAATCGCGGCGCAGCGTTTCCAGGCGCCGCTTGCTGCGTTCGGGCGTCAGCATCACCCCGTGGTGATGCGACCAGAACGCATCGGCGTTGTCCGACGCCGTCTGCACCCACACTACCGTCCCGCCCGCCGCGCGCACCGTGTCGCACAGCCGGTTGATCGGCGCGATGATGTCACGCGCCGGGGCGCATTCGCCTTGATAGCCGGGCAGGGTGAAGTACTGCTGCATGTCGATCACGACCACCGCACAGCGCGCTGCCGGCAGAGTGTCGTAGGGATGCAGGCACCCTTGCCGGGCCACGACGCGGTCTTGTACCCATTGCGGAAATTCCATGACGCCTCCTTAGCCGTAGCGCCGCGCCACGGCGGCTTCGACGCGATAGATGATCAGGTACATCACGCTGGAGATCAGCGCCAGCATGGCAATTGCCGTCATGACGATGTTCAGCTTGAACACCTGGCTGCCGTTCATGATGAGAAAACCCAGCCCGGAATCGGCCGACTGGAATTCGCCCACGATCACGCCCACCAGGGCCAGGCCGATGTTCATCTTCACGGCCGCGATCAACGTGGGCACGCTGCCCGGCAGCACTACCTTGGTCAGCACCTGCCAGCGGCTGGCGCCAAAGGTGTGGGCAAGCTTGACCTTGTTCTGGTCGATGCCGCGAAAGCCCGCGTACACGACCATGATGGTGACGAACACCGCGATAGCGACGGCCATGCCGTACACGGCGTAGTCAGACCCCAGCCACAGATAGAAGATCGGCACGAAGGCAATCTTGGGCATGGCATTGGCCACCACCAGGAAAGGGTCCAGCACCTTGTACAGGAAGTCCGACCACCACAGCGCGGCCGCCACCACGATGCCGATCGCCATGCTCAGGGTGAAGCCGACCAGCGTGGCCGACAGCGTGGTCATGATGTGCTTGGCCAGGTGGCCGTTGTTCCACAGGTCGATAAAGGTGGGCCACAGCGCGCTGGGGTAGCTGGTCAGCAGCGGGTTCACGATGTGCATGCGCGGCAGGATTTCCCACGCGCACAGGAACACGATCAGCAACAACGCCTGGCTTAAGCGGATATTGCGCTTCTTGGCGCGGTCCCGGCGCAGGTAGTCCAGGTATTTGGCGCTGGGCGCGGGTACGGCGCGCAGGGGAACGGTGTTGGCAACGGGGGAATTCATCGGTCAACCCTCCACGTGGACGTCCAGCTCATCCCAGAGCTGTTTGAAATAGGCGTTGAATTCCGGCCGCGAGCGCGCCTGGAAGGGCGTGGGACGCGCACCGTCGCCGTAGTGGATGCGGTACTGGCTTTTCAGCCGGCCGGGGCGGCGCGACAGCACGATGACGCGATCCGTCATGGCGATGGCTTCACCGATATCGTGGGTGACCAGCACCACCGTCTTGCCCTCGCGCCGCAGGATGTCCACGACTTCGTCCGAGATGGCCAGGCGTGTCTGCGAATCCAGCGCCGAGAACGGCTCGTCCAGCAAAATCACGTCCGGTTCGGTGACCAGCGTGCGCGCCAGCGCGGCGCGTTGTCGCATGCCGCCCGACAGCTGTCGCGGCGTGTGCGTCAGGAAAGCGCCCAGCCCGCACTTTTCAAGTATGTGCACGGCGCGCGCCTCGCTGCGCGCGTCGCGCCGGCCCTGGATCTCGGCGCCCAGCATCACGTTGTCCAGGATGGTGCGCCATTCAAACAGATAGTCCTGCTGCAACATGTAGCCGATGCGCGGGTTCGGCTTGGTCACGCTGTGGCCATCGACCATGACGGCGCCCGATGTGGGCGGAATCAGGCCCGCAATCAACGACAGCAAGGTGCTTTTGCCGCATCCGCTTTGGCCGATCAGGCTGACGAATTCGCCCGGCGCCAGCGAGAACGACACGTTCGACAGCGCCTCGGTTTCGCCATCGGTCGTGAAGTACGACAGGCAGACGTCGCGCAGCTCGATTTTTGCCGTGGCGGTGGCCGGCTTCAGGTTATGGATGGCGGCTCCCATTACTGCACCTTGTTGGCAAAGTCGGCCACCACCACGTCCTCGTATTTCACGCGGGCGGAGTCCTTCATGACGGCGCTGGCAATCAGCATGTCCTGCAACTTGTTCATGGCCTCGGCGGTGACCAGTGGCGACGTCTTCCAGATCTGGTATTGCTTGTAGCGCTCGATGGCTTCCGTGACGGCGCCCTGGTCCATGCCCGGGAAGAACGTCATGATCTGCGGCGCCAGCGTTGCGGCCGGCGTGTCCTTCACGTACTTCTCGGCACGCGCCACCACATTGGTCCAGGCCTGGATGACCTTGGGGTTGTCGCGGATGTATTTGTCGGTGGCGGTGAAGACGGTGTAGTCGACCTGGCCGACTTCATGGCCCACCGAAGCGACGATGTACCCCTTGCCGTTGCGCACCAGCTCGCCGGCCTCGGGCTCCAGGAAGATGCCGTATTCGCCCTGGCCCGCCATCCAGGCGCCCGCACGCGCCGGGATGCCGATGTTGTTCAGCAGCTTGACGTCTTTTTGCGGATCCAGGCCATGCTTGCGCAACGCGGTTTCCAGGAACACGATGGGGTTCGAGCCGGGTCGAAACCCGATGACTTCCTTGCCCTTAAGCATCGACCAGTCAAACTTGTCGACCGGCTTGCGCGCCAGCAGGAAGAAGCCATCGGTGGCGGTCAGCCCGGCAAAGATCTTCGGTTTGACCGGCGATTCGCTGTTCTGCACATAGATGGAAGCCTCGGGCCCGATCAGCACGATATCGGCGCTGCCCGACAGCAGGGCGGTCATGCCCTTGTCGGTTCCCTGCGAGGTTTTCATGGACACGTCCAGTCCGGCGTCCTTGAAGTATCCCTGTGACAGGGCCACGTACTTGGGCACGTAAAGCACGGATCGCACCACTTCTTCGTAGCGCACCTTCACGGGGGGATTCAGGGCTTGGGCCTGGGCGGCCAAGGGAGCAAACAGCGCAAGCAGCGCCGCGCCCGCCAGGCGGGGAAGTGGCATGGATTTCACGGGACTTTCTCCTGCGTCTTATATGGCACGCCGAAACCCGGCGCAGCATGGCCAATGGGGTTGAATCGACAGCAACAACAGGGAAGCCCGAACACCAGCAGCCCGGGCCGATAAGGCATGGATCGAATACTATATTCAAGCAGCGGGCGTAGACAAGCTTTTTGGGATTGGCGTTTTTCTCTATGGACGAGCGCCGGCGAAGCCCGGAAAATTCAGGGCTTGAATACCACTTGGTATACCAAAGGGGTTTTTGTCGGATTGTCGGCAGGGGGCTGGAGCCGGCTTGCCTGGGGCAATGCCCAGGGCACGGCGGCGTGCCGCAAGCGGGTTCCGGCAGCCGGCAAGATCAGGCGCGGCGGGCCGGCAAGCCCGGCGCGCGCCCGAACATCACTGCTGCTTCAGGCCAGCACGCTATTCAAGAACGCCGAGATATCGCGGACTTCTTCGGCGCATACCGAATGCGGCATCGGGTACGTGTGCCAGCGCACGTCATAGCCCAGGCGCTTCAATTCCGTCACCGACGCCTCGGCGCGCGCCAAGGACACAACCGGGTCGTGCAGGCCATGCGCCATGAAGATCGGCGTGGCGTGGTTGGCGCCGTGGCGTTCGGCTTCGGCCGTGTTCAGCAGTGGCAGATAGCCCGACAGCGCCATCATGCCCGCCAGCTTTTCGGTCAGCCGCAAGCCGGTGTGCAAGGTCATCGCGCTGCCTTGCGAGAAGCCCGCCAGCACGATGTTCGACGTCGGGATGCCGCGCGCGTTTTCACGCGCGATCAGCTTGTGGATGGCGGCTTCGGAAGCGCGGATCCCCTTGGCGTCTTCCACACGGACCAGGTCCATGACCAAAATGTCATACCAGGACCGCATCGACATGCCGTTGTTGATCGTCACGCGCTGCACCGGCGCGTTCGGAAACACAAAGCGCACGCCCAGCCCTGCGGGCAGGTCCAGTTCCGGCACGATGGGGGCGAAGTCGTTGCCATCCGCGCCCAAGCCGTGCAGCCAGATGACGGCGTGCGTGGGGTTGGGGGCGGTTTCGATCTCGATGCAGTCGAGCAGGTCGTTGGAAGCGTTCATGGACGGCCGAAAAAAATCAAAAGGGGGAATCAGAGCGTCAAGGTCTTCAAGGCCTGGAACAGCGCGCGATAGTGCTTCTTTTGCGGCTCCTGGCCTTGCAGCAGCGAGGCATTGCCCAGCTTTTCCTTGCGCGCGGCGCGGATCAGCGTGCGCAATTGCTGCGCATCCGCTTGTGGATTGTTCGCCAGCAGCTTGGTCAGCGTGTCGTCGTCGTCCAGCAGGCGGTCGCGCAGGGCTTCCAGCCGGTGCATGGCGGCGGTTTCTTCGCGCGAGCCGTTTTCCCACACATCCAGCTGGGCGCGGATCTCGTCGGCGGGCGCGTCGCGCATCAGCTTGCCCACAAAGTGGATCTGCCGGCGGCGGCCTTCGCGGCCCGTCGTGCGCTGCGCCGTGCGGATTGCCTCATAGAGGCGCTCGGCCAGCGGCAATTGCTTGAGGCGGTCGGGGGACAGTTCGATCAGCTGTTTGCCCAGGTCCAGCAAGGCGTGCATTTCACGCTTGACCTGGGACTTGCTGGGACGGTCGTAGCCGTTCTCGTCGTAACCGTCGTCGACGGATTCTTCTTCAGTATGGGAATTCATGGAAAACTGCGCAATGACAGACTTGGCTATGATAACCGTCTCTGCAAATTGGACAGCAATGGTTAAAACCTCCTCATCCTTGCCGCTGGCGGCGAATCACGCGCGTTTTTCCGAACTCGTTGAGCAAACCCTCGCCTACGCGCGCCAGATTGGCGCTTCGGACGCGGCGGCGGAAGTCTCGGAAAGCCTGGGGCTGTCGGTCTCGGTACGCAAGAACGACATCGAAACCGTTGAGCAGACACGCGATCGCTCGCTGGACCTGACGGTCTACGCCGGCCAAAGCCGCGGGTCGGCCTCGACGTCCGACTTCTCTGAAGCCGCCCTGCGCCAGACGGTCGAAGCCGCCTGGCACATCGCCCGCCACACCGCCGCCGATCCGGCCGCCGGCCTGCCCGACGCCGACCAACTGGCCACGGAATTCCCCGACCTGGACCTGCACCACGCCTGGACGGTGTCCACCGAGGAAGCCGCCGAACTCGCCTTGCGCGCCGAACGCGCGGCGCGTGACGTCGATCCGCGCATCACCAATACGGATGGCGCCACCGTGGGCACCTACGAAGGCCAGTTCGTCATGGGCAACAGCCGTGGCTTTATGGGCGGCTACCCGTATTCGCGCCACAGCCTGTCCGTGGCGCCTATCGCCGGCCGGGGCAACGGCATGCAGCGCGACTACTGGTACACGTCCGAACGCGATCCGGCCAACCTGGCATCGCCCGAAGCCATCGGCCGCTACGCCGCCGAACGCACGTTGTCGCGCCTGTCGGCCCGCCGCATTCGCACCGGCAAGTTCCCGGTCCTGTTCGAAGCGCCCCTGGCGCTGGGCCTGGTCGGCGCGCTGACGCAAGCCGTCAACGGCGGGGCGCTGTATCGCAAGGCCAGCTTTCTGCTGGACGCGCTGGGCAAGCCCATTTTCCCCAAGCACATCAACCTGACCGAAGACCCGCACATCCCCGGCGCGATGGGCAGTTCGCCGTTTGACGACGAAGGCGTGCGCACCCGCCGCCGCAACGTCGTGTCGGCCGGCGTGCTGGAAGGCTACTTCCTGTCCAGCTACACCGCGCGCAAGTTGGGCATGGCCACCACCGGCAACGCCGGCGGCTCGCACAACCTGGTGTTCAGCTCCACGCTGACCAAGCGCGGCGACGATTTCGAAGCCATGCTCAAGAAGATGGGCACGGGGTTCCTGGTCACCGAGCTGATCGGTCAGGGCGTCAACTACGTCACCGGCGATTACTCGCGCGGTGCGTTTGGCTACTGGGTGGAAAACGGCAAGATCCAGCACGCGGTGCAGGAAATCACCATCGCCGGCAATCTGGCCGACATGTTCCAGCAGATCGTTGCGGTGGGCGCGGACACCATTTCGCGCGGCACGAAGACCACCGGCTCGATCCTGATCGAGCAAATGGCCATCGCCGGCACCTGAGCCATGAGCGCGCTCGCGGGCGCGCTCATCCATCCTGCCGAATGCATTGGGATGGGGGCCGCGCGGCTGGGGAATTCCTCTAGCGCCCGGCACGGCCTCACCGTGTAATATCCGGCGGGTATTGCTCGACGTACCCCGAAGCTGCTGAGGAGCATTGCGATGCAACGACGTTCATTCTTGAAGCATGCCGGACTGGGCGCCGTTGCAACCGGCGCCGCCGTCAGCGCGCCTGCGTTCGCGCAAGACATGCCGTCCTTGAGCTGGCGCCTTGCCTCTGCATTTCCCAGCGCGCTGGACTTGCGCATCGGCGCAGGCGAACAGTTTTGCAAGTTCGTCACGGAATCCACCGGCGGCAAGTTCAATATCCGTCATTTCCCGGAAGGGGAAATCGTACCGGCTGCCGACCTGCTTGAAGCCGTCTCCACCAACAAGGTGGAATGCGGACACGGCTCGTCGCGCGCCTATCACGCCAAGAACCCCGCCTTTTGTTTCGATGCCGCCGTGCCCTTCGGGCTGACGGCGCGCCAGATGAACGCGTGGATGAGCGAGGGCGACGGCCTGCGCCTCACCCGCGAACTGTTCAAACCCGAAAAGATCATCAACTTCCCGCTGGGCAATACCGGCGCCCAGATGGGCGGCTGGTACACGCGGGAAATCAAGCGCCAGGCTGACCTGAAAGACCTGAAGATGCGCGTCTCCGGCCTTGGCGCCGACGTGCTGGCCCGGCTGGGCGTAGCGCCGCAGCCGGTCTCCCAGGTGCCGCTTGCCGAGGCCTTCGACAAAGAAGGGCTGCAAGCCATCGCGGGGGCGGGCGCCTATGACGACGCCAAGCTGGGCTTCAATAAAGTAGCTAAGTATTACTACGGACCCGGCTGGTGGGTGCCCGGCGAGCAGCTGTCGCTATATATCAATGACGACGCCTGGAACAAGCTGCCCAAGCATTACCAGTCCATCGTGCAGGCTGCCGCCTTGGCCGCTCATGTGTCGCTGACCGCCCGCTACGACGCGCGCAACCCCTCAGCGCTGGCGCAACTGGCGGCAAGCGGCGTGCAAGTGCGCGCTTTTCCGCGATCCATCATGGACGTGGCATTCGAGGCCACGCAGCAGGTCTACAAGGACTTGTCGGCCAAAGACCCGAAATTCAAGGCAATACACGACAGTTACATGGGCTTTCGCGACAGCGAAATGCCGTGGTTCCGCCTGACCGAAAACGCTTACGGCCAGTACGTGGCCGTGGCGTTGTCGGGACGGTAGAAGGAGGGCGCCGGACGCCGAATGGCATTCGGTGCAAAGTAGGGTTTTTGCTAGTAATAGCGCATTTTTTACAAAAAAATGGGCGGTTTTCGGGCTTTTCTCGAACCACATTCGAGTTTCGGCCTGATACAAAGGAGTAATATCCCGGGTCTTGACGCGCAATCATGGCGCCTTTAGGCGCCATATGACGTCAATCCGGCGGGATTACACCAGCCCGGATTACCAATATTCCGAGACAGACTTTAAGGTGGTATCAACCATGCAATCCAAGACCAAGAAGCTGCTGGCTGCGCTGATCGCCGCTGGTATCGTCCCGGCTGCGCACGCGGCTGACATCAAGCTGGGCGTGGCAGAAGCCCTGTCCGGCGGCGCCGCCCAGTACGGCGTGTCGATCCGTAATGGTTTCCAGCTTGCCGCTGATGAAATCAACGCTGCGGGTGGCATCAACGGCAACAAGCTGGTGCTGGTTGTCGAAGACGAACAAGGCAAGAAAGAAGAAGCCATCAACGTCTTCAAGAAATTGATTTTCAAAGACAACGTCCTGATGGTCTTTGGCCCGACGCTGTCCAACTCGGCCCAAGCTGCTGACCCGATCGCGCAAGCGGCCAAGACGGTCGCCTTCGGCACGTCCAACACCGCCGATGGCATCACGTCCATCGGCAACTACGTGTTCCGCAACTCGGTCACCGAAGCCGACGTGCTGCCGGCCACGATTTCCACCGTCAAGGCAAAGACCGGCCTGAAGAACGTGGCCGTGCTTTACGGTAACGACGACGTCTTCACGAAGAGCGGCTACGACAACTTCAAGAAGGCCCTGGAAGACCAGAAGATCCCGGTCACCACGACCGAAACGTTCGCCAAGGGCGACGTGGACTTCAAGGCCCAGCTGACCAAGATCAAGGGCACCAACCCCGACGCCATCGTGCTGTCCGCACTGCTGGCCGAAGGCGCCCCGATCATGGTGCAAGCGCGCCAACTGGGCCTGAACGTGCCGGTCATCGGCGGCAATGGCATGAACTCGGTCAAGATTTTCGACCTGGCCCCTGGCGGCGCATCGAACAATCTGTGGATCGGCAGCCCGTGGTCCATCGAGAACAAGGCCCCCGAGAACGTCAAGTTCATCGACGCCTACAAGGCCAAGTTCAACGGTTCGCCGGACCAGTTCGCGGCTCAGTCGTATGACGCCATGTACATCGTGGCCCAGGCACTGAAGAACACCAAGATCACCGGCGAATTGCCCAAGGACCGTGCCGCGCTGCGCGACGCGCTGCCGTCCGTGACCTGGACCGGCGCCACCGGCCCGTTCAAGTTCCGCCAAGCCAACGACCGCGCCGGCAAGCCCGCCGGCTACGACGCCGACCAGGCGCCGATCGTCAGCGTGACCAAGGACGGCAAGTACGTCATCGAAAAGTAAGCGCTACGCATCCCCGCGCGGGGGGATGCGCCTTGCGGGCAGCCCACAGGCTGGCCGCAAGGCGCTTTTTATCGCAGGGCCGTCCCAATAAAAGCCATGCCGTCTTCGCGGGCGGCGTCAGGCCATGCAGTGGGCGCTGCATGGGGCCCTCATAGATCTGGAAAGTCCCATCATGTTCGAACAACAATTCGTCAATGCCTTGTCGCTGGGCTGTGTGTATGCACTGTTCGCGCTGGGCTTCACGCTGATCTTCGGCGTGCTCGGGGTGATCAACCTGGCGCATGGCGCCGTCTTCATGGTTGGCGCCTACGCGGCACTGTTCGTGGTTCAGCAATTCGGCCTGCCCTTGTGGGCGGCGCTGATGGTCGCGTTCTTTGTGGCCGGCTTCACCGGGGTCATCATCGATTACCTGGTCCTCAAGCCGCTGCGCAAGCGCAACGCACCCCACTTGATCCCCATGATCGCCACGATTGGCGTGGGCATCATCCTGAATAACGGCGCCCAGAGCATCTTTGGCGCCAGCAACCTGCGCTTTCCGCACGGTACCGTGCCCGAGGAAGTGATCGAGGTCGCCGGCCTGCATCTGACCGTGATCGAGCTGGGCATCATCTTCCTGTCGTTCGCGTTGATGGCCGTGCTGATGTACGTCATGCGCCGCACGCAGTTCGGCCGCGCGCTTCGCGCCATCGCCGAATCGCCCAAGGCCGCGTGGCTGCTTGGCATCAACGTTGAAAAGCTGTTCGTCACGACCTCGTTCGCCGCCGCCGCCCTGGGTGGCGTGGCCGGCGTGCTGATCGGCCTGTATTCGAACGCGCTGTTCCCGCTGATGGGCCAGCCGATGCTGCACAAGGGCATCGCGGTCATCATCCTGGGCGGCATGGGCGACATACGCGGCGCCATGCTGGGCGGTCTGTTCCTGGGATTCGCCGAGGTGCTGTCGGTGGCCTACATCGGCTCCACCATGCGCGACGCGGTGGCTTTCGGCCTGCTGTTCCTGATCCTGCTGGTGCGCCCGCAAGGTCTGTTCGGCAAAGTGGTTCAACGCAAGGCTTAAAGAATGAGCGGATTCGAAAACTTCTGGGCCATTTACGGCAACCTGGTGCTTACGCTGGGCACCAACGCATTGCTGGCCCTCTCCATCTGGCTGACCCTGGCCTGCGGCATGCTGGCCATGGCCAACGCCGCCTTCATGGGCATCGGGGCGTACACCGCCGCGCTGCTCACCATGAACTACGACGCGCCGTTCTCGGTTGCGCTGGCCGGGGGCATGGCCGCGCCCGCGCTGGTGGCGGCGTTGATCGGTTTGCCAACCTTGCGCCTGTCCGGGGTCTACCTGGCCATGGCCACGCTGGGCTTTGGCGAAGTGGTGCGCGTCACCATCCTGAACACCGAATCCATTACCGGCGGCGCGCTGGGGCTGAACGGCATCCCGCAGCTGACGCAGTGGTGGCATGTGGTGCTGGCGGTCGTCATCGTGCTGTTCGTGCTGTGGCGCGTGCGCGCCTCCAAGATCGGACGTTCGTTCGACGCCATTCGTGGCGACGAAACGGCGGCCGGCTTGATGGGCATCGACGTGCGCGCCAACAAGATGCTGGCCTTCGTGGCCGGCGCGATGATCGCGGGTCTGGCCGGCGCCCTGAACGCGCACCTGACCTTCTTCATCGGTCCCAATGAATACGGTTTCGACCGTGGCGTTGAAATCCTGACCATGGCCATCCTGGGCGGCATCGGCGGTTTGGCCGGTCCCGTGCTGGGCAGCTTCATCATTACCGTGTTGCCCGAGCTGCTGCGCGGTTTTGCGGATCTGCGCCTGGTCGCCAACGGAGTGATTCTGGTGGTGATTGTGTTGTTCCTGCCGCAAGGCATCTGGGATCCGGCGCGCTTCAAGCGCTGGATGCGTCAAGGCCGGGGCGGCCAGGGGGGCAAGCGCCATGCTTGAGCTTTCTTCCGTCTCCAAGAGCTTCGGCGGCCTGCATGTGCTGCATGACGTCAACTTGTCGGTGCCCGAGGGTTCCATCTTCGGCTTGATCGGCCCGAACGGCGCCGGCAAGACCACGGTGTTCAACCTGATCACCGGCCTGTTGCCGCCCAGCGGCGGCACCATCACGTTCAACGGCCAAAGCGTCCTGTCCAAGAAGCCGCACAGCATCACGCGCATGGGCATCGCCCGCACGTTCCAGAACATTCGTCTCTTCAAAGAGATGACGTTGCTGGAAAACGTGGTGGTCGGCGCCTATCGGCACATGAACTACGGCTTTCCCAGCTTGCTGCTGGGCCTGCCGGGTTACCGCGAGCACGAAAAACGTGCCCGCGAGCGCGCGCACGAATTGCTGACGTGGATGCGCCTGGATCACAAGGCAAACGATCTGGCCGACAACCTGTCCTACGGCGAACAGCGCCGCCTGGAGCTGGCGCGCGCGCTGGCCACCGAGCCCAAGCTGCTGCTGCTGGACGAGCCGGTCGCGGGCATGAATACCGGCGAACGCGCCGAACTCATGCGCGAGATCCTGGCCATTCGGGATCGCGGCTACACCATCCTGATGATCGAACACGACATGCGCTTCGTCATGGGCCTGTGCGAACGCATCGCGGTGCTGAACTTTGGCAAGATCATCGCTTGCGGCGGCCCCGACGAAATCCGCAACAACGAGCAGGTCATCGAGGCCTATCTGGGCCGCGAAGACGACGAAGACACCGAACAAGTGGAGGCCGCCAAATGAGTCGCCGGGCTGCTCCCAAGATGAATACCGTAGCGCGTTGCGCGGAGGCTGCACAATGAGCGCAATGCTTGAAGTCCGCGGACTCGAAGTCAACTACGGCCACATCGAAGCCGTGCGCGGCATCGACCTGGACCTGAACGCCAACGAGATCACCGCCCTGGTCGGCGCCAACGGCGCCGGCAAGTCCACCACGCTGCTGGCGCTGTCGGGCCTGTTGCCCAAGGCGCGCGGCCGCGTCCTGTTCGAAGGCGAAGACATCACCAACCTGGCGCCGCACCAACTGGTGGCGCGCGGGATCGTGCAGGTGCCGGAAGGCCGCGCCATCCTGACCACCATGACGGTGCTGGAAAACCTGGAGTTGGGCGCGTATCGCCGTGGCCTGAAGAACGTGGCTTCCGACCTGGAATACGTGTTCAACCTGTTTCCGCGCCTAAAGGAACGGATCACGGGCATCGCCGGCAACCTGTCGGGTGGCGAACAACAGATGCTGGCGATTGGCCGGGCCCTGATGGCCAAGCCGCGCCTGCTGCTGCTGGACGAGCCGTCCATGGGCCTGGCGCCGATCGTCGTGCAGGAAATTTTCCGTTCGCTGCGCGCCATCAACGCCGATGGGCTGACCCTGTTCCTGGTGGAGCAGAACGTGCGTCAGGCGCTGAAGATCGCGCAAAGCGGGTATGTGCTGGAAAACGGCGCCATGGCGCTGACCGGCACGGGCCGCGAACTGCTGGGCCACCCGCGCGTGCTCGAAGCCTACCTGGGCGCCTGATCGCGCCGGGCTCTGGCCGGCCCGGGTGCTAGCGATTTGTCCCCGGATTTGTCTGTGCGCTGGCTGCAACGTTGCTTGCGGCCAGCCGCCACCTGACTTCTTTTCGCTTGCCCAATCTTTGAGCAGCCGTGTTAGAATTTCAGGCTTTCCCTCATTTTGACTATTGCACGGGCGGGTAATAACGCTTAGGCGGGACGTCGATAAAGGCAAAACCCCGAACCGAATCCTTGGGTTGCGGTTCATCAGGTTTTTGGTTTTTGCCCAGTTGGGGAAAGAACACTGGCTAGACGTTCTAGTCAGCAAGAACTTTTTATTCTTAGGAACCATCATGAAGACCTTTGTGGCCAAGCCGCATGAAGTCCAACGTGACTGGTTTGTGATCGACGCCAAG
The DNA here is from genome assembly GCF_057291955.1 of Achromobacter sp. 1L-A-4-B-C2. Taxonomy (NCBI): domain Bacteria; kingdom Pseudomonadati; phylum Pseudomonadota; class Betaproteobacteria; order Burkholderiales; family Alcaligenaceae; genus Achromobacter; species Achromobacter sp. 1L-A-4-B-C2. The sequence continues at coordinate 95,696 of NZ_JBXAWP010000004.1, read as the reverse complement.
GGCAAAGTCCTCGGTCGTGTGGCCAGCGAAGTCGCACGTCGTCTGCGTGGCAAGCACAAACCTGAATTCACGCCGCACGTTGATACTGGCGATTACATCGTCATCATCAACGCTTCCGATATCGTCGTTACCGGTACCAAGGCGAAGGACAAGAAGTACTTCCGCCACACCACGTACCCGGGCGGTATCCGCGAAACGAACTTCGAGAAAATGCAAGAGCGTTTTCCCGGTCGCGCCATTCAGAAGGCCGTCAAGGGCATGCTGCCCAAGGGTCCTCTGGGCTACGCCATGATCAAGAAGCTGAAGGTCTATGCTGGTGCCGAGCACCCGCACACCGCCCAGCAGCCCAAGACGCTGGATATCTAAGGAAACGCCATGATCGGTAACTGGAATTACGGAACCGGCCGTCGCAAAACTTCGGTGGCTCGCGTTTTCATCAAGAAGGGCACGGGTAAGATCGTTGTCAACGGCAAGCCCGTTGACGATTTCTTCGCCCGCGAAACTGGTCGCATGATCGTGCGCCAACCGCTGGAACTGACCGGCCACCTGGAATCGTTTGACATCAAAGTCAACGTCCACGGCGGCGGCGAAACCGGCCAGGCTGGCGCAGTCCGTCACGGCATCACGCGTGCCCTGATCGACTACGACGCGACCCTGAAGCCCGCACTGTCGCAAGCTGGCTTTGTGACCCGCGATGCCCGTGAAGTCGAACGTAAGAAGGTCGGCTTCCGCAAGGCACGTCGTCGCAAGCAGTTCAGCAAGCGTTAATGTTGCTGCAAAAAACCCGCTTCGGCGGGTTTTTTGTTTTTGGGCATTGATGGCGGATGGGTGTCCGATTTGTCCCGCCCGCCTTCTGCAACGCGGAACTCCGCGCCGCCTTTTTCGGTCGGATGAGTCCAGATCGTTCCACGCGATGCTCGCGTCGGCGCAACCCTGTATTCTCCGGGCGATACAATCTGTTTTCGTCCTACGAAGAGTTCATACCTATCATGGCCCAAGCATCGAATACCCGTATCAAGGTTGGTATTGTCGGCGGCACCGGATACACCGGCGTCGAGCTGCTGCGCTTGCTGTCGCAGCATCCCAATGTGGAATTGACCGCCATCACGTCCCGCAAGGAAGACGGCTTGCCGGTCGCTGATATGTATCCGAACCTGCGCGGTCGCGTGAATCTGGCCTTCTCCGCGCCGGAAAAGGCGTCGCTCACCGAATGCGACGTGGTGTTCTTCGCGACCCCGCACGGGGTGGCGATGGCGCAAGCGCAAGAGCTGCTGGCCGCCGGAACCCGCATCATCGACCTGGCAGCGGACTTCCGCCTGCAGGACATCCCGACGTTCGAACGTTGGTACAAAATCCCCCACACGTGCCCCGAAATTCTGGCTGAAGCCCAGTACGGCCTGGTTGAGCTGAACCGCGAAGCCATCGCCAAGGCGCGCGTGATCGGCAACCCCGGCTGCTACCCGACCACCGTGCTGCTGGGCCTGGCCCCGTTGCTGGAAGGCGGCAAGGCCCTGGTCGACACGCAATCCCTGATCGCCGACTGCAAGTCGGGCGTGTCGGGCGCCGGGCGCAAGGCCGAGGTTGGCTCGCTGTTCTCCGAAGCGTCCGACAACTTCAAGGCGTACGGCGTGTCGGGCCACCGTCACCACCCGGAAATTTCGTCGCAGCTGGAAAAGATCTCCGGTGGCAAGGTCGGTCTGACTTTCGTGCCGCATCTGGTGCCCATGATCCGTGGCATGTTCTCGACGTTGTACGCGCGCATCCTGCCCGAAGCGCGCGACACGGACTTCCAGGCCCTGTTCGAAGAGCGTTACGCCAACGAGCCTTTTGTTGACGTCATGCCCGCCGGCAGCCTGCCCGAGACCCGGTCGGTGCGCGCATCCAACAACCTGCGCATCGCCCTTAGCCGCCCCGACAACGGTGACCTGCTGATCGTCATGGTCGTGCAGGACAACCTGGTCAAGGGCGCTGCCGGCCAGGCCGTGCAGAACATGAACCTGATGTTCGGGTTTACTGAATCCACGGGCCTGGATCAGGTGGCAATCCTGCCTTGAGGCTTTGCACGGGCCGGCGGCGCAAGTGGCCGGCCCTGCGCGCTTTATGCCCGTCGACGCCCCGTCCTCCCACTCGCCATCCCGCCCAGCAGGCGGGATGCTGCGCATCGTTGCCGGGCTGCTGATCGGCGTGCTGCTGGGAGGCGCCGTCGGTTACGGCTATGCGCTGCGGCAGGCTCGTCCGCCGGACGCCTTGGTGATCAGTACACAACAGGCCGAGGCGCAGGCAGAGGCCATGCGCCAGCAAAACGCGCAACTGCGCTACACGCAAAGCCAGCTGGATACGGCGGACGGCGAACTCGTCATTGAGCGGTCGGCGCGTCAAGAGCTTGAAACGCAGTTGCGCGTTGCCCAGGCCGAAGTCGGGCGGGTACGCGACCAGCTGGCGTTCTACGAACAATTATTGCCCGCAGGCCCGGAAGGGTCGGTGGATATCCGAGGCGTGCAGATCGACCGTGAAGGCGGCGGCCTGCGCTACAAAGTGTTGTTGATGCGCAGCGGCCGCAATGGCGGCACGCCGTTTGCGGGCGCGTTGCGGTTTCAAGCCACGGGCGTGCTCAAGGGCGAAACCGTTACCGTCGACCTGGCGCCGATGCAGGTCAAGGCCGAGACCGGCCCGGTAACGACTACAGGCGAAACCACCACGGCCGCCTCGCTGGCGTTGCAGTTCGATCAGTACCAACGCAGCCAGGGCATCCTGGCCGTACCCGAGGGATTTGTCCCCGAAAGCGTGACCGTCAGCGTCCTGGAAGGCGAAACCGTCCGCGCGTCGCGAAGTGTCAAACTGGAACTTTGAGTCTAGTCAAGCCCTGCGCTATAGTGACACTATGCGAGCGCCGTTGCCGCTCACCGAAATATGGCCGACCCGGCCAGGAGTGAACCATGAATGCAGTAACCGAAACCGTCGATCTTCAGGCCGCCCCGCCTGTGCCCCTGGTCTTTACCGACTCGGCTGCCGCCAAAGTGAAGGATTTGCTGGCCGAAGAAGGCAACCCTGACCTGAAGCTGCGCGTCTTTGTCCAAGGTGGCGGCTGTTCGGGTTTCCAGTACGGCTTCACGTTTGACGAAGTCGTCAACGAAGACGACACCGTGCTGGACAAGGCCGGCGTCCAACTGCTGGTTGACCCGATGAGCTTCCAATACCTGGTCGGTGCCGAAATCGACTACAAGGAAGACCTGGAAGGCGCGCAATTCGTCATCCGCAATCCCAACGCCAGCACCACGTGCGGCTGCGGTTCCTCGTTCTCGGTGTAATAACCCTGGCAGGAAAGTAAAAGCCCTTCGGCATGCCGAAGGGCTTTTTGCATTGCAGTGATTGGGCGATCAGGCCGGATACAGCGCGCCCAGAATACGCGCCCCGCGTGCACCCGTCACGGCGGGATGCCCGGCCGGCCGCCGCTGCACGAATGCCTGCGCCAGCCACGCAAAGGCCAATGCCTCGACCTGTTGTGCCGGCACGCCCAACGCGTCGGTTGGCTGTACGGGCCGTTGCAGGCAATACGCCAGCTCTTGCATCAGGCCCGCGTTGCGCGCGCCTCCTCCGCATACGAAGACGTCCTGCGTGCCCGCCGCCGCGGCATCGATGGCGTTTGCCACGGTGCGGGCGGTCAAGCGTTGCAGCGTGGCCTGCACGTCCTGGGGCGCGGGCTTTGGGCCGTCAAAGGCCGCCAGACGATCATCAAGCCATTGCAGGTTGAACAGGTCGCGCCCGGTGGACTTGGGCGCGGGCAGCGCAAACCACGGTTCGCTGGCGATCAACTGTTCCAGCAGCGGCGCCACCACCTGGCCGGTGGCGGCCCAGCGGCCGTCTGCGTCGTACGGCTGGCCCAGGTGACGCTGGCACCAGGCGTCCAGGAACACGTTCGCGGGGCCGGTATCGAAGCCACGCACGGGCTGGCCCGGAACAAGCAGGGTGACGTTGGCGATACCGCCCAGGTTGAGGACGGCACGGCCATGCGGCGCGCCGAAGATCGCCGCGTGAAAGGGCGGCACCAACGGCGCGCCCTGGCCCCCGGCGGCCACATCGCGGCTGCGAAAATCCGCTACGACGTCGATCCCGGTCAGTTCAGCAAGCAGCGCGGGCGCATTCAATTGCACCGTATATCCGCTATCGGGTCGGTGCCTGACGGTCTGGCCGTGCGCGCCGATGGCGATCACGTCGGTGGCGTCCGCTGCGGCGTCCTGAAGCAGGGCGGAAACCGCTTGCGCATACAAGCGGGCAAGCGCATTGGCGGCCAAGGCGGCGCGAGCCAGCTCATCGTTGCCGGAAACGTTCAGCGCCAAGAGCTCGCGCCGCAGGCTTTCCGGCATGGGCAGGTTGGCGCTGGCCAGCACCTGCGGGGCCTGGGATTCGCCCAGGCGCACCAGCACGCCGTCCACGCCGTCGACGCTTGTGCCGGACATCAAGCCGATATAAAGCCCCTGGTGTGCGGGCGATGCGGTTGAAGGGGAGTTCACGGGCGCCTCGATAAAAAGAAAAAGGCGGCCGGCAGAGTTTGCGCGGGCCGCCTTTCTGGACGTTTGCGGATCTGGCCGCCTAGCGACTGGCCACGTTGGTCAACGCGTCGGGCAGCGTCTGCTGGAATTGCGTCAGCAGCTGGATCTGCTGCTTGTAGGGCGCCACGGCATTGTTGAATGCACGGACTTCCGCCGGTTCCAGGGCACGAGCAACGGGCAGGTCCACCGCCAGTGGGTCGATCGGCTGGTTGTCCACGCGGAACTCGTAGTGCAGGTGCGGGCCGGTGGCCCAGCCGGTGGAACCGACATAGCCCAGCAGTTGCCCCTGCGAGATCTTGGCGCCCTTGGTAATGCCTTCGGCGATGCGGCTCTGGTGCGCGTACAGCGTCGAATACTTGCCGTGGTGCTTCACGATGACGACGTTGCCGTAACCGTTCTGCCAGCCCGAGAACTCGACCGTGCCATCCGCCGTGGAGTGGATCGGCGTGCCCGAAGGCGCCGCGTAGTCCACGCCCTTGTGACCCGTCCACGTTTTGTGGATGGGATGCATGCGCATGCCGAATGTCGAGCTGATACGGCTGAACTTCAACGCGGTGCGCAGGAACGCGCCACGCAGGCTGGTGCCGTCGAAGTCGTAGTACGAACCGGATTTTTCGTCAGGGCTGAACCAGACAGCGTTGTAGGTCTTGCCGCCGTTGATGAATTCCAGAGCCAGCACGCGGCCCGCGCCGGCATAGCGGCCGTCGTGCGAGCGAACTTCGTAAACCACACGGAACTGGTCGCCTTGGCGCAGGTCTCGCAGGAAGTCGATCTTGGCGCTGAGGATGTCGGCCATCTGCATGGTGACCGAGTCCGGAATGCCGGCGGAGTCGGTCGCGCCAAAGAGCGACGACTTGATCGTGCCCACGGCAACGCGCGTCTGGCGCTCGGTGCTTTCGGTGACTTCCTCGGCCTTGTAGGTGTCGCCGGCAGGGGCGACGTGCAGCATGCGCGTGACGACCTGGCCGTCGGTCTCGTTGCCCGGCGTATGGATGTAACGCAGCCAGATCAGGTTGCCCTGTTCGTCCGTGGCGGCTTGCACCGAGCGGCCCGGGTACAGCTTGTAGATGCTGCGGGCGCTGGGGTCATGCGTCAGGAACGTTTGCAGGCTGGGCGCGTCCAGTTCCAGGCGCTGCAACACCGCGGCCAGCGTGTCGCCGGAGCGAATGCGGGTTTCGCTGATGTACGGCGCGGCGCTGGGCGTGCTGACTTCGACCTGCTCGGCTGTCAGCGGCAGAACGCTCTGGATGATGCGGGACGGGGGGAGTTCGGAGCGGTCGGGTTGCTGCACCATGCCCAGGGCGGCGGCGCCGGCAAACAGACCAATAGCGGTGACGAGAACAGTGCGACGGAAAAGTCCCGAGCGATGCGGCTTGGGCTCAACGGGCGCAAACAGGGCAGCAACTTTGCGCTTGATGCTACTCGCCAGTTCGTGGAGGCCACGATTCATCGTGAAGATACCCTCTCAGGTGGCATGAGCTCGCAGGGTGCGTGACACGAACGGCCCCCGCGCGCCACGATATCCGGGGCAAGGGCTGGCGCGGGGCGCATCTTGTGAACAACGGGTGGTAGACCGAACCACAACTGCGTATATATGGCAGTTGCGTATGATTGGGCGGTATCCTAGCTGATTCGGCTAGAATTTTCGATAGTTTTCGTCACTTTTTACACCTTTTTGTCGGCTGAAGCCGCTTTGGTCCCCCTGCCATGTCTCCCTCTGAAGCCCCTATCACTCCTGAAGTCGAAGCTGATCTGCGTATAGCCAAGCGCGGTTGCGACGAACTGCTGGTTGAATCCGAATTCGCGCGCAAGCTGGCAAAGAGCCGCGCCACCGGTGTGCCGCTGCGCATCAAATTGGGGCTGGACCCCACCGCGCCCGACATCCATCTGGGCCACACGGTGGTGCTGAACAAGATGCGCCAGTTGCAGGACCTTGGCCACAATGTCATCTTCCTGATCGGCGATTTCACCTCGACCATCGGCGATCCCAGCGGCCGCAACAGCACCCGCCCGCCGCTCACGCGCGAGCAGATCGAGTCCAACGCCAAGACGTATTACGCCCAGGCCAGCCTGGTGCTGGACCCGGCGCGTACCGAGATCCGCTACAACTCCGAATGGTGCGATCCGCTGGGTGCTCGGGGCATGATCCAGCTGGCGTCCCGTTATACGGTTGCCCGCATGATGGAACGCGAGGATTTCACCAAGCGCTTCAAGGGTGGCATCCCGATTTCGGTGCACGAATTCCTGTATCCGTTGATGCAGGGCTATGACTCCGTGGCGCTGAAGTCCGATCTGGAGCTGGGGGGCACCGATCAGAAATTCAACTTGCTGGTCGGGCGCGAGCTGCAAAAGGAATATGGCCAGGAGCCCCAGTGCATTTTGACGATGCCGCTGCTGGTCGGTACCGACGGCGTCGAGAAAATGTCCAAGTCCAAGGGCAACTACATCGGTATTTCAGAGTCGCCCGATTCGATGTTCGGCAAGCTGATGTCCATTTCGGACACGCTGATGTGGCGCTACTTCGAACTGCTGTCGTTCCGCTCGCTGGAAGACATCGCTGCCCTCAAGCAAGAGACGGATGGCGGGCGCAACCCGCGCGATGCCAAAGTTATGCTGGCTCAGGAAATCATCACGCGCTTTCATTCGGCCAAGGCGGCGGACGACGCGCTCGCCTCGTTCGAGGCGCGCTTCCGTGACGGTGCCATCCCCGAAGACATGCCTGAAGTGAATATCGGCGGGGCGCCCGTCGGCATCCTGAAGCTGCTGCGCGAGGCCGGCCTGGTCGCATCCGGTTCCGAGGCGCAGCGCAATGTCGAGCAGGGTGGGGTGCGCGTCAATGGCGATCGGGTGGAAGATAAATCGTTGCAATTGCCTGCGGGCACCTACGTGGTGCAAGTGGGCAAGCGCAAGTTCGCGCGTGTTAACTTGAACCCATGATTGCGAAGTTTTGATACGCTGAGGGTACGGACGAAGGCTGGTACGCCTTTGCGGCATTTCAAGGAGCACGACATGAAACTTTCGAGTTTGTCTTTTTCCGATCACGAGTCGATTCCCGAGCGCTATGCGTTCGGCAAAGTCGATGCGCAATCGCACGTCGCGCTGGCAGACAACCACAACCCGCAGTTTTCGTGGGACGACGTCCCGGCGGGAACGCAGTCGTTTGCGTTGATCTGCCATGATCCGGACGTGCCGTCGCAGCCCGATGACGTCAACCAGGAAGGCCGCGAAGTGCCCGCCGACCTGCCCCGCGTTGATTTCTTCCATTGGGTGCTGGTGGACCTGCCAGCGGATCTTCGCGAAATCGACGAAGGCGCGTTCTCCAATGGAATTACCCCGCGCGGAAAAGGCGGCCCGCTGGCGCCGATGGACGCCCGCCAGGGCATCAACTCGTATTCGTCCTGGTTCGCCAACGATCACGACATGAGCGGCGACTACTTCGGCTACGACGGCCCGTGCCCGCCCTGGAACGATTCCATCGTCCACCGCTACGTGTTCACGCTGTATGCGCTGGACGTCCAGAGCCTGAACCTGAACGGTTCATTCACCGGCGAAGACGCGCTGCGCGCCATGCAAAAGCACGTTCTGGCGCAGGCTTCGGTCACGGGCACCTACACGCTGAACCCGCGGCTGGCGCCGAAACAGATCGGCGCAACGTCAGCGACCTGACGCCCGTGCAAAAACCAAAAGGGCCGCCATTGAGTGCGGCCCTTTTTTTATGCGGCGCCTTGCATGAATCTTGTTCAAGTCGGTATGAGCGCGATTTCCCGCTGTCAGCCTGTGCCGTGGTTTTCGCGCCCGTCGGCCGAAAATTGCCTGCCTTCGGCGCATTTTGGCGGCAATTGATTCTGGTTGACGCGGTAAACTACGCAAATTCTTCGGGTTTACCCACCCGACACTGCTTTCTCCTCTCTTACCGCCTCAGGAATCCCCCGTCATGTTTGACCGCAACCTTACCTTGTCCAAGGCTGACCCGGACGTTTGGGCCGCCATCCAGAAGGAAGACGTTCGCCAAGAGCAGCACATCGAGCTGATCGCTTCGGAGAACTACGCCAGCCCGGCCGTCATGGAAGCCCAAGGCACGCAGCTCACGAACAAGTACGCCGAAGGCTACCCGGGCAAGCGTTACTACGGCGGTTGCGAATACGTGGACGTGGTCGAGCAACTGGCTATCGACCGCCTGAAGCAGATTTTTGGCGCTGAAGCCGCCAACGTACAACCGAACTCGGGCTCGCAAGCGAACCAGGGCGTGTACATGGCCGTGCTCAAGCCGGGCGACACCGTGCTGGGCATGAGCCTGGCAGAAGGCGGCCACCTGACGCACGGCGCGTCGGTCAACGCTTCCGGCAAGCTGTACAACTTCATCTCGTACGGCCTGGACGAAAACGAAGTCCTGAACTACGCGCAAGTCGAGCAGCTGGCCAAGGAACACAAGCCCAAGCTGATCGTGGCCGGCGCGTCGGCATACGCCCTGCACATCGACTTCGAACGCATGGCCCGCATCGCCCGCGAAAACGGCGCGCTGTTCATGGTCGACATCGCCCACTACGCGGGCTTGGTCGCTGGCGGCGCCTATCCCAACCCGGTTCCCCATGCCGACTTCGTCACGTCGACCACGCACAAGTCGCTGCGCGGCCCGCGCGGCGGCGTCATCATGATGAAGGCCGAGCACGAGAAGATCATCAATTCGGCCATCTTCCCCGGCATTCAAGGCGGCCCGCTGATGCACGTCATCGCCGGCAAGGCAGTGGCCTTCAAGGAAGCGCTGGAACCCGGCTTCAAGGACTACGCGCAACAAGTGGTCAAGAACGCGAAGGTGCTGGCCGACACGCTGGTCAAGCGCGGATTGCGCATCGTGTCCGGCCGTACGGAAAGCCACGTCATGTTGGTCGACCTGCGCTCCAAGGGCATCACCGGCAAGGAAGCGGAAGCCGTGCTGGGGCAGGCCCACATCACGGTCAACAAGAACGCCATTCCGAACGACCCGGAAAAGCCCTTCGTGACCAGCGGCATCCGCCTGGGCACCCCGGCCATGACCACGCGCGGTTTCACTGAAGCCGACGCCGAACTCACCGCCAACCTGATCGCCGACGTGCTGGACAACCCGCGCGACGAAGCCAACATCGCCGCCGTGCGTGCCCGGGTCAACGAGTTGACCTCGCGCCTGCCCGTGTACGGCAAGCGTTAAGCCATACGCGGTAAGCAATCAGCCTGCGCGGTTCGCCGCGCGGGCGACGGATAAAGGGACGGCCCCGCAAGGCGCCGTCCCTTTGCTTTGCGCGGCACTGCGGTATCCTCGCGCCATTCAGCGAAAATATTAGGGACAAATTAATCCCTGTCGGCGCTTCCCATGGGCGCGTCGTTACAATATGCTCAAATTTTGCCATTCGTGCCTATAGGGAACACACATGCGGTGTCCATTTTGCGGCAATGCCGAAACGCAGGTCGTCGACAGCCGGGTGTCGGAAGAGGGCGACGCCATCCGTCGCCGCCGCCGTTGCCTGTCCTGTGACAAGCGATTCACCACCTACGAGCGGGTGGAACTTGCCATGCCTTCCATCGTGAAGCGCAATGGTAGCCGCAGCGACTACGATCCCGTCAAGCTGCGCGCCAGCCTGAGCCTGGCCCTGCGCAAGCGACCCGTCAGTACTGAAGACGTGGACGCCGCGGTCGCACGCATCGAAGAGCAATTGCTGGCCAGCGGGTTACGCGAAGTGCCGTCGGAACATATCGGCGAGCTGGTCATGAACGAGCTGCGCAAGCTGGATAAGGTGGCGTACGTTCGCTTTGCCTCGGTCTACAAAAGCTTCGAGGACATCGGCGAATTCGTCGAGGCCATCCGTGAAATGCAGGGGCCACTGCTGCCCGGCAAGTTGCGCAAGGAATAAGTCGACGCTGGCAGAGGCCGGCGTTGGCGCGCGGTGGCGATATGACGGTGAAATAGCGGCGCTTCGGCGCCGCTATTGCATGGGCGCCGAACGCGCCAGGCTGGGGGTGTGGGGCTGAAATTTGCGCCAGACGCGGCGCATGTGCTGGGCAGATCCGAACCCGGATTTTTCAGCCACGCGCTCCAGGTCCAGCCGGGTTTCACGCAGCAAGTCGCGCGCCAGCGCCACCCGGATCTGGTACAGGTAGTCCATCGGCGTGCAACCGGCGTGCTCACGGAACAGCCGAGTAAGGTGCCGAGGGCTGGTGTGCGCCTGGTCCGCCAACGATTGCGCGGACCATGGCGCGGCGGGATCGCGAATCACCGCGTCCTGCACGCGGTGCACGGTGGGGTGCATGTGGCTGCGGTGTTCCAGCCATGGCGACAGCGCGGTATCGGTGCCCGCGCGGCGCTGGTAGACGACCATCTCGCGCGCGACTTCGCTGGCCACGCGCGGCCCGCAGTGACGCGCGACCATATGCAGCGCCAGGTCGATGCCGGCAGTGATGCCCGCGCTGCTGACCAGGTTGCCGTCTTCGATGAAGATGCGGTTGTCATGCACGCGGGCGCTGGGATCAATACTGCTCAGTTGCGCCAGGCATGAGTGGTGGGTGGTGCAGTCGCGCTGGCGGGTCAGCCCCGCCGAGGCCGCAAACAGGGCGCCCGCGCACACCGTCATCAGCGTGAAGCCGTCGGCGGGATGGCGGACGGCCAGCCACTTGATGATGGCGTGCGCGTCGGGGTCCTCCAGGCGGGTGTGTTGGCCGACCACGCCCGAAATAATGACCAGCGCATTGGCTGGCAGCGTCGCCGGCAGTGGCCGGATGCGGGCCAGATGCAAGCCCGTAATCCCACTTTCCACTTCCGGTGAGGGTCCGCAAAAGTGCTGTTCGAACGTACCCGGGCACAGCTTGTTGGCCACGCGGAACGCTTCCGCCGGCCCCGCCAGGTCCAAGAGAACAATGCCCCGCGGTAGAACGAAATACACCGGAATCATGGGTGCCCGGCCTCGTTTCAGCCCGCCAGCGCGTCCGCTGCCCGCGCAATGCGCGCGAAGCGGCCGTTCAGTACCAGTTCGGTATGGTCGCGAATCTCGGCCGGGCTGTAATGCTTGCCCGAAGGGCTTTGCATCGCGAAGGTCAGCGTGGCGTCCGTCGGAAACACCACTTTGAAACCCGCATCGCTGGCATGGCGCGAGGTGGTTTCGCAGCATTGTTCGGTGCGGATGCCGCTGACGATGACGCCTTCCACCCCGTTTTCACGCAACCAATCGTGCAGCGTTGCGCCGTTGGCATCGACCGCAAACAGCGACGAATGCACGGTTTTGTGGAAAACGGCCGTGGGCGAAATGCGGAGCTCGGCAAGCGTTTTGACGTGTCCCGAAGCCAGCGAGAAGGGGTTCGACGCGTCGTCCGACGGGCTTTTGTGAAACACCTGCAGCACCGGAATGTCTTTGGCGCGCGCCGAATCGATCAGGCCCTGGAGCTGCGTCACGAACGCGGGGTACTCGGTTTCGTCCCAAAACGGACGTTGCCGAAAAGACTCTTGGACGTCGATGACGATCAGTGCTTGTTTCATGGTCCGGCCTCCAGGCCTAGGGTTTTTGAGGGGGTAGCGGTATTCTGCGACGCCTCGCGGCGCCAGGCGAGCCATTCCCGGGCCAGTTATCGGCCCAAAACGGACATTCCTGTTGCGAGGTCCCTGGCAGCAGCTTACCCCTATCCGCGGCCTGCCGGAACGACCGCATGCGCGTCGCCGGACATACAATTCCGCCATGACACACCCAAGCGAATCCGACGATATTTCCTGGATGCGCCGCGCCCTGGCGCTGGCCGAAAGCGTGCTTTACACCACCGCGCCGAACCCGCGCGTAGGCTGCGTCATCGTGCGCGATGGGCAAGTGCTGGGAGAGGGCGCCACGCAGCCTCCAGGCGGCCCTCATGCCGAAATCGGCGCGTTGCGTGACGCCAAGGCGCGTGGCCACGACGTAACAGGCGCCACGATCTACGTCACGCTTGAGCCCTGCAGCCATTTCGGGCGCACACCGCCTTGTGTTGACGCCGTGCTGGCGGCCCGGCCGGCGCGCGTGGTCGTCGCCATCGGCGACCCCAACCCGCTGGTCAACGGACAGGGGCTGGCGCGCTTGCGCGCCGCCGGCATCCACGTGACGACGGGCGTGTGCGTTCAAGAAGCGCTTGCGTTGAATGCCGGTTTTATTTCGCGCATGAGCCGCGGCTTGCCCTGGGTGTGGATGAAGATGGCGGCGTCTCTGGATGGGCGCAGCGCGCTGCATAACGGGATGTCGCAATGGATTACCGGGCCGCAAGCCCGGGCGGATGGCCACCGGTGGCGCGCACGCAGCTGCGTCGTGCTGACCGGGATGGGCACCGTGTTGAAAGACAATCCGCTGCTGAACGTGCGCGACGTCGACACACCGCGCCAGCCGCGCAAAGCCGTCGTTGATGGCCAATTTGCCATTCCCGAAGATGCCCGCCTGTTCGATGGGGGGCCAGTGATTCTGTTCACCGCGCGCGAAGATGCCGCCAAGGCCTCACGGCTGGCCGACAAGAACGCGCGCGTCATCCACATGCCGGGGGCCGTGCCGGGTCGCGTGGACCTTGGCGGCATGATGCGCTGGTTCGCGCAAGCAGAGTTCAACGAAGTGCACGTCGAGGCCGGTGCCGGCCTGAGCGGCGCGTTGGTCGGCGCGGGCTGCGTCGACGAATTGCTGTTGTATCTGGCGCCTGTCCTGCTTGGCGACGCGGCGGGCATGGTCCGTTTGCCCATGCTTGAGCACTTGGATGCCGCGCACCGCTACGAATTTATCGACAGCGTCATGGTGGGCGCGGACCTGCGTTTGCGTGCTCGCGTGCAAGCCACTTGGCGCGAGCTGATGCAGCGCGTGGCGTTGCCGACGTCGGTTTGATGCGGTCTTGGTTTGAACATCGTCGCACGTTCAAGGCAAGGTGCTAGCACTCGTCACAGGCGGCTGCCAATCGCGTTTTTCACGACGCATTGACGATGCTTTGCGTCGTGTCCGGCACGGCAATTGCGGCAAAGTTTGCGACTGTTTGCTCGCTCCTTTGCTTGCTGAAAACCCGCATTACGATTTTGATCATTACGCCAAATGAATTGCCACAAAACCGTCAATTGGCTTTAGCATAGACACATGACTTGGCGCTTCTTGCCTGCGGCCATCACCGCAAAGTGCTATGCGCCCACGTCACCACGGATTCCCGTGCCGCAGTATCGGCGCTGTTTCATAACCGACCGGCACGCTGCTGAATGAAGCGCAACGCGCTCTTCAGAACGTTCGCCGCCATCGCATGGCGGACGCATCGAGCTACTGCTCGAATCATAAGAATCCACCGGGATATCGCTCATCCCTTCAAATCATTGCCGTCCATTTCATGTGCGGTCGCACCACGCATGGTTGCCATAGCAATATGCTGAAGACGAGCGAGTTAACTTGTTCACGTAAGTTGCATTCCCTGACGGAACTTGTGTCAGGCGCTTGCAGCCTAACTGGAAAGGGTCCGACCGTGCTTCATGGTTGATGTGTGGCGAAAGCAACATAACAACTGGCCGAAAACGCCAAACGCGAGATTGACTGGTAAAGCGTCGGCACTTAGGCACAATGGGGACACGTAGGCGTAGTGAATTTTTCGCGTGTTGTAGGAGGTTTCCGTGCAAAACATCGTCGAAGGCTTCAAGTCGCAGTATGCAAGAGAGCAGGAGTCAGAGCTTTCTCTTGAGGAGTATCTGAACCTCGCCAAACGTGATCCCATGGCGTATGCCAGCCCCGCTGAGCGCATGCTGGCGGCGATCGGCGAACCCGAAGTCGTGGATACGCGCAACGACCCACGTCTTTCCCGTTTGTTTTCCAACCGGACCATCCGGCGCTACCCGGCGTTTCAGGAGTTCTACGGCATGGAGGACGTGATCGGTCAGATCGTCGCGTTCTTCAAACACGCCGCGCAAGGGCTGGAAGAGCGCAAGCAAATCCTCTATCTGCTGGGCCCCGTCGGTGGCGGTAAGTCGTCCATCGCCGAACGTCTGAAGGCCCTGATGGAAAGCTATCCCATCTATGCCCTGAAGGGTTCCCCCGTCAATGAATCGCCGCTGGGCTTGTTCCATCCGGAACGCTTTGGCGACACGCTTGAAAAGGAATACGGCATTCCGCGCCGGTACCTGACGGGCATCATGTCGCCGTGGGCGGTCAAGCGGCTGAAGGAGTTCGACGGCGACATCTCGCAATTCCGTGTCGTGCGCTTGAACCCGTCGGTGTTGCGTCAAGTGGCCATCGCCAAGACCGAACCGGGCGACGAAAACAACCAGGACATTTCCTCGCTGGTCGGCAAGGTCGACATCCGCAAGCTGGATCGGCATTCGCAAGACGACCCGGATGCTTACAGCTACTCCGGCGGCTTGTGCCTGGCGAACCAGGGGCTGCTTGAATTCGTGGAAATGTTCAAGGCCCCGATCAAGATGCTGCACCCGCTGCTGACGGCCACGCAGGAAGGCAACTTCAAGGGCACCGAAGGCTTTTCCGCGATTCCGTTCAACGGCACGATCCTCGCCCACTCGAACGAATCCGAATGGCAGACCTTCCGCAACAACAAGCACAACGAAGCGTTCCTTGATCGTATCTATATCGTCAAGGTGCCGTACTGCTTGCAGGTGTCTGAAGAAGTCCGCATCTACGAAAAGCTGTTGCATCACAGCTCGTTGTCGGCCGCACCTTGCGCGCCGGGAACGCTGGATATGATGGCCCAGTTCTCGGTGCTGACGCGTCTGAAGGAACCTGAAAACTCCAGCATCTATTCCAAGTTGCGCGTCTATGACGGCGAAAGCCTGAAAGACGTGGACCCCAAGGCCAAGGCGCTGCAAGAGTACAAGGACTACGCGGGCACCGATGAAGGCATGAATGGCGTGTCGACGCGTTTCGCGTACAAGATCCTGTCCAGCGTCTTCAACTACGACCAGACCGAGGTGGCGGCCAACCCCGTGCATCTGATGTATGTGCTTGAGCAACGTATCGGGCGCGAAGACTATCCGGAAGAAATTCGCCGTCGCTATCTTGAATTCATCAAGGGGTTCCTGGCGCCGCGTTATGCGGAATTCATCGGCAAGGAAATTCAGACCGCCTATCTTGAGTCGTATTCGGAGTATGGCCAGAACATCTTTGACCGCTACGTCACGTTTGCCGACTGCTGGATTCAGGATGAAGAATTCCGTGATCCGGAAACGGGCGAAAGCTTCGATCGCAGCGCGTTGAATGACGAGCTGGAAAAGATCGAGAAGCCAGCAGGTATTGCGAACCCGAAGGACTTCCGCAACGAGATCGTGAACTTCGTGCTGCGGGCGCGCGCCAATAACAATGGCCGCAACCCGACCTGGACCAGCTATGAAAAGCTGCGCGAAGTGATCGAGAAGAAGATGTTCTCGAATACGGAAGATCTGCTGCCGGTGATTTCGTTCAACGCCAAGGCTTCGGCCGAGGACAAAACGAAACACCAGAGCTTTGTGGATCGCATGGTGGAAAAGGGCTACACGGAAAAGCAGGTCAGGCTGCTGTGCGAGTGGTACCTCCGAGTGAGGAAGTCTTCCTGAGCGAGGTGAATCATGAATTCACTGATCGATCGCCGTCTTAACGGGCGCAATAAAAGCGCCGTCAACCGCGAGCGTTTTTTGCGGCGCTACAAGGACCAGATCCGCAAGGCGGTTCACGGGATGATCCGTGACCGCTCCATTCAGGATATGGATCAAGGCGGAGAGATCAACCTGCCCGCCCGGGATATTTCCGAGCCGACTTTCCGGCACGGATCGGGCGGTGACCGCGAAATGGTCCACCCTGGCAATCGTGAGTTTGCCAAGGGTGACACCATCGACCGGCCGCAGGGAGGCCAAGGCGAGGGCGGGTCCGAGCCGGGCGAAGGGGAATCGGTAGATCAGTTCACCTTCAGCCTGTCACGGGCCGAGTTTCTGAATCTGTTCTTCGAGGACCTGGAATTGCCGCATCTGGCGCGCAACCAGTTGGGCGAAGTCAGCCAAAAGAAGTGGCAGCGCGCGGGCTACACCACGACCGGTTCGCCCAGCATGTTGAGCATCAGCCGTACGCTCAAGTCATCGCTGGCCCGTCGGGTTTCACTGAACGTAAAGGCCCGCGCCGATCTCGAAGACGCGGAAAAGGCCTTGGCCGATGCGCGCGCGGCGGGTGCGCCCGCCGCGACGATCCGCACGCTGGAGCAGGACGTCGAAGATTGCCGCGAGCGCCTTGCCCGTGTGCCGTTCCTGGATGACCTTGACCTGCGCTACCGCAATCGCGTGTCCGTGGCCATCCCTATGGCGCGCGCGGTCATGTTCTGCCTGATGGACGTGTCCGGTTCCATGGACGAAGGCAAGAAGGACCTGGCCAAGCGCTTCTTCACGCTGCTGTATCTGTTCCTGTCGCGCAAGTACGAACACGTGGACCTGGTTTTCATCCGCCACACCGACAACGCCGAGGAAGTCGATGAGCAGACCTTCTTCTACGACCCCAAGAGCGGCGGCACCATTGTGTTGTCGGCATTGGAGCTGATGCGCGAGATTCTGGAAAAGCGCTATCCGCCTTCGGCGTGGAACGTGTACGCGGCGCAAGCCAGTGACGGCGATTCGTTTGGCGCCGACGCCGGTAAAAGCGCGCGCTTCCTGGCGGAACACTTGCTGCCGTCGACACGGTATTTCGCCTATATCGAAATTCCCGACTCGCAAGAGGCTCGCAAGAGCAGCCTGTGGGCCGAGTATGAACAGAAGCTGGAGCCGCATTTCGTTATGCGGCGCATCTGCGATCGCGGCGAAATCTTTCCCGTGTTCCATGACCTGTTCAAGAAGGAAACCGCATGAATGCCATCGTGGGTGCTCTCGTGGAGCCGAAATCGGCCGGCGGGGCTCGGCCGATTTCCCAAGGTTCCGAATGGACGTTCGAACTGATCCAGTCCTATGACGACGCGATTTCCAAGGTCGCGGCCGAGTACGGCCTGGATACGTATCCGAACCAGATCGAGGTGATTACCTCGGAACAAATGCTGGACGCCTATGCGTCGGCCGGCCTGCCCATCGGCTATCCGCACTGGTCGTACGGCAAGGAATTCATCCGCAACGAGCAATACTATCGGCGCGGCATGCAGGGCCTGGCTTACGAAATCGTCATCAACTCCAACCCCTGCATCTCGTACCTCATGGAAGAAAACTCCATGACGATGCAGGCGCTGGTGATTGCGCACGCCTGCTACGGTCACAACTCGTTCTTCAAGGGCAATTACCTGTTCCGGCAATGGACCGACGCCGATGGCGTGCTGGACTATCTGGTGTTCGCGCGCAAGTATGTGATGTCGTGTGAAGACCGCTACGGCATCGACGCCGTCGAGGCGCTGCTGGATTCCTGTCACGCGCTGTCCCACCACGGGGTTGATCGCTACAAGCGTCCGGCGCCCATGTCGCTGAAGGAAGAGGCCGCGCGCCAAGCCGAGCGCAAGGAACATGCGCGGCTGCAATACAACGACCTGTGGCGCACCTTGCCTCGCTTGGAAACGGACAAGGACACGCGCACGGAAACGCCCGCGTTCCCGCCCGAGCCCGAAGAGAACTTGCTGTACTTCATTGAGAAGTACTCGCCCAAGCTGGCGCCGTGGCAGAAAGAGCTGGTGCGTATCGTGCGCAAGATCGCCCAGTACTTCTACCCGCAGACGCAGACCAAGGTCATGAACGAAGGGTGGGCCACGTTCTGGCACTACACCATCCTGAACCGCTTGCATGAAAAAGGACTGGTCAACGACGGCTTCATGATGGAGTTTCTGCAAAGCCATACCAACGTGGTCAGCCAGCGGGGCTTCGACGAGCGGGGTTATGGCGGCATCAACCCGTACGCGCTGGGCTTTGCCATGATGACGGACATCCGCCGCATCTGCGAAGCCCCCACCGACGAGGACCGCCGCTGGTTCCCCGACATCGCGGGCGGCGACTGGCAAAAAACGTTGGACTTCGCCATGCGCAACTTCAAGGACGAGTCCTTCATTTCGCAGTACCTGTCGCCGCGCCTGATCCGGGAGTTCCGCTTCTTTGCCATCTCGGATCATCAAGCCAACCCGAAGCTGGAAGTGGCTGCCATCCACAACGACGAAGGCTATCGCGACATCCGCCGGCTGTTGGCCGCGCAGCACAATCGCGACAACCAGGTGCCCGATATCCAGGTGGTTCGCTTCAATCGCGATTCGGACCGTTCCTTGGTGCTGCGGCATTTGAAAAGCCGTGGCCGCCCCTTGGCCGGGGATGACGCCGAGCAGGTGATGAAGCATCTGGCGCGCTTGTGGGGCTTCAAGGTCCGCCTTGAAGAGACCGAGCCGGACGGCACCGTCAGTTCATACCGCGAACAGGAACCGCCCGCCGCGCACTGAGGGGCAGGGCGCACCACGGCGAACCTGAGGTGCGTCCCCATTTCTTCCCTGGCTTGCCTCGCTACTTCGAAACCTGCTAGAATCGCGGATTCGCAATTTTCGCAGCGTCTTTTTGGCTGCCGAAAAGTGTCGATTAGGACAGGTGGCCGAGCGGTTGAAGGCGCACGCCTGGAAAGCGTGTATACGTCAAAAGCGTATCGGGGGTTCGAATCCCCCTCTGTCCGCCAAGAATACTGATGGCAAGGCAATTGCCCTCCACGTTGTACCGATCCGATCGGTGCGCATGAAATACATAAGGCCCTCGACTTCGATGAAGTCGGGGGCCTTTTTGTATTGCGGGCGGCTGTGCGGCTACAGGTAGCGCAACGTGAACGTCACCGAACCATCAAGCGGGATTTCCTTGGACGTCGGCAAAGCCGCGGTTCTGTTCAGCACGGGTATCACCGCCAGGCTCACGGACGCGGTCGTGATTGGCATGGCGGAGGCGTCTTTGCCGAATGAGTACTCATCCGTGGGATTCAAGTTGATGGTGTCCACGGCCGATTGAACCGGCCAGCTTGACGCCCCACTTGGACGGGATAGAACCATGGACGTGCTCAGGAAGGGCGGAACGCCATCAACAACAGTGGCCTGGGGGCGCACCAGCAGTACGACGGCGCCGATCTTGACATCATCGATACGGCCCAGCCCCCAAGCATGGGGTGCGCCGTTCACCGGGTTTTGATAAGGCCAGGGCATGCCGGCGGCGCTGGCTTCCTGATGCGTAATGGCACTGTCCGGACGGTTTTCATGGACCGTGAACGCGACGCGCGTCGGGCCGCCACAAACGATTTCCAAGCGGGGGCGCTCTTCGGGCAGCAACGTGCCGTTGTGGTTCAGGCTTTGGAACGGCAACGTGCCGAAATCGATGGCACCCCCTCCGCCAACCCCCAAATTGCAAGCTGGCGGAGTGAGTTGACCGGCGATGACCAGGTTCGCTTGGCCGGTCGCGGCATGCGTGCTGCTTGCAGCGACCAGGGCCAAGCAGGCGAAAAGACGTGGCGCGGTTGTCATCCTGTCAGCAAACATGGTCAGGATCGTGCGTATGCCACTGGAACGTATTCACAGGTAACGCAAAGTGAACGTGATCGACCCATCCAACGGAATTTCGTTCGCGGACGGCAAGGTCGCCGGTTGGGCAATCATGGGCGTGAGCCCCATTGTCAATTGCGCGTTCGTGATCGGTACGGCGGGGCCGCCAATCGGGCCGAACGAGTATTCGAGGTCAGGGCTGAGGTTCAGGGAGTAATGCGACGACGCCAACGACCAGCTACTGCTGCCCGTGGGGCGTGCAAGGACCTTCTGCGCACCGGCCGTGGTCAGCAGCACGCCATCGACCGTGGTGGTAGCGGGGGTGATCAGTCCGATCAAGGCGCCGGTCTTGATTTTTTGGCCGTCCGCAAAGCCCAGGCCCCAGGAATACTTGCTGCCGTTTTCGGGGTTTTGGTACGGCCAGTTCAGGTTGGGGGCCTCCTGGATCGTGATGCCCGAGCCTGCCCGGTTATCCAGCGCGACAACGCTCACGCGCGTGGGCCCGCCGCAGTTGATCTGCAGGGCGGTGTCTTTGCTGCCGAGGTTCGTGCCATTGTTGTCCAAGGCGTTGAACGCGATGACGTCAAAGTCCAGCGTTGCGTTGCCGCCGAAATGAGCATTGCATGCCGGTGGCATGAGTTTGCCCGTCACATTGAGGTCACTATTGCCAGCAGCGTGCGATGCGGCAGCCAGCGTGGCAAAGGCCACGCCGACGAAGAATTGGTTTTTCATGATGAACGTTCCTGATGTGAACAAATGCCGTCCACGGAAGACAGCGAGCGAGCTGGCCCTGGCGTTATGCAATGGCAGCGGCGCTGTGCGGCCGTTGAAGGCCGCACAGCCAGACGCCGCGCTTGTTATAAGGGCTTGTTCGATTGCGACAGGGCGCCACAGCGCGCCCTATGCAATGCGTTTACAGGTAGACCAGCGAGATCGTGGCGCTGCCATTCAGGTCAATGGCAGTGCTGGTCGGCAGAGCGGCAGCGCGGTTGATCGTCGGGGTGACGGTAAGCGAGCCGGTTACCGAAGCGACCGCTGCCGGCGTGGCGCCGGCGCCCGGCGAACCCAGGAAGAACGCATAGGTGTAATTGGGGCTGATGAACTGCCGCTGTATGGCTTCGGCAAGCCAAGTGCGCTTGTCCGCGCTGTAGAGGACGGTGGCCTTGGTGTCGTCGGCTTGGACGTCGCCTTCCTTGAAACCGAACATGTAGCCGCCGATAGGAATCTGCGTGTCGTCGGCGCCGGCAACGGAACCAAGGCCGAAGATGAACGGGTCGTTGATGGTGGCGTTGGTTGAGCCCCACGCATTGACGTTCAACGAGGCCTTCAGAACTTTGCTGCTGGCGCGGTTGTCTACCACGTGCAGGCCCACGCGCGTCTTGCCGTTGCAGGTGATGTTCAGGCCGATGGTCTTGGAATCCAGTTTGGTGCCGTCGTGAGCGAGTGAGTTGAACGCGTGCTCACCGAAGTTCAGTATTCCCCCGCCAGCCAGTTCAAGGTTGCACGAAGGCGGGGTGATGCGGCCGATGATTGTCAGGTCCGCGGTGGGAGCAGCTTGAGCCGAGGCGGCGATCAAAAAGCTTGCGGCGAGAAGGCAACGCAGGGCGGGCAGAGGGCGTACCGAGTGATTCATGACTATCCAATTTCTGGTGGGACAAAGGAATCACTCTAGGAGACAGATGCCTTTTAGGATATAGGCATGAGCCTAATCTTCATTACAGTTGCGTAAACGGCTGCGTTACTATTTGTCCACGTTGGTTTTTCGCTCAACGAGAATCAGTGGAAAATCTGGGCTCTACCGGGGAATTCCATATTGTCTGCCTCCCATTTCTATCCGTTGCGCATCGCAATCCTGGATGACCATCCGGTAGTGCGGGCTGGCATGTCCGCCTACCTCTCGCAGAACCGGGACATTTTTGTCATCGGTGAGTTTGAGACCAGTCGCGACATGATTCGGGCGCTTGCGGCCCAGCCCGTCGACGTGCTGTTGATCGACTATTCGCTAGGTCCGGCCGAGGTCGACGGCATTTCGCTGATCAAGATGCTGCGCATCAAGTTTCCCGACGCGCGCATCTTGGTGTTTTCCGCGCTCTACGACCCTGCAACCGTTGCGTTGGCCTTGCGTTCCGGTGCGCACGGCTTTGTGGGCAAGGGCGGACGCGAAGAGGAAATCGTGCTGGCGCTGCGCAAGGTGGCGGCGGGCGGCATCTACTGCGATCCCCAGATGACGTATCTGCTGTCTGGCGCAAGCACCGAACAGACCGAGCCCTTGGCGGGCGCCACGCCTTCGGACGACACAAGCTTGTCCGCATCGACGAGCGGCCTGCTGGATGGCGCATCGTTGTCGGGTCGCGAACGTGAGGTGATTCGCTGCTTGCTCGCGGGCATGACCATTTCCGACATTGCGATCAAGTTTGGCCGCAGCCCCAAAACCATCAGCGCGCAAAAAGGCACGGCCTATCGCAAACTGGGCGTCACCACGGACAACGGCTTGTTCAAGCTGTGCGGGCTTTTGTAAGTCCAACGCTCACCGCCATGGACGGCGAACGGCCCCTGCTATCGATCCACCAATTCAAGCTGTAAGGTCGCCGACCATTCCGTCTGGTCCGCGACGCGTATGTCGGCATCGCTTACTTCCGGGTTCAACGCGATCTGGGCGGTAAGACTGCGTCCGGCGCGGCCGTTCTCCAGCATCACGATGTCGCCGGGCCGCAGGGCGATGCGGGGCTGAGCGCCATGGAGCGCGTCGGGGTTGATGACACGAGTTTCGTCGCCGTCAATGCGGACGTGGCTAAGCGTGACGTGCAAAGCACCGCTGCCCGCGAACTTGGCGGCGCCCTGATGTCCGGGGGCGGCGTTCAGGCGCAGTGCGATGGGGCGCGCGGTAGGGCAGTTGACGGTCAGGGGCACCACACGCGGCTCAAGCTGGTAGCGCTGATTGCCATCCAGACTTAGCTGCCCCGCCGTGAAGCTGCCGTAGTCGACGATGGCTTGGCCGAATGACACCATGCAGCCCGCTGTCGGCGCTGCGGTTGCCCCGCGCGTCATGGACGGTGAGGGCGACGCTTGCGCCATGGCAGACGGGGCCCAGGCACCGGTCGCCAGCATCGTTGCCAGCGCCAGCGCGAGCCGACACGATCGAATGAGACGAGTGTGGGCGAGAGTCATGGGGTCCTTTTGCGATAGGCAAGGTTGGGGGCTTTTACGGGGCGCATGTCGCACTGGCACGTTCGTACAAGGCGTTCAGGTCCGGCGTATCGGCGATGTCGAATTCGAGCGTGCATGACGCCTCTTCCGATGGCGCCACGCTGAACGGCGTAGCGCCCGCCAGCATGTCGGGCAGGAATATCTGGCCGCCGCTGCCCACCAGCGTGACGAACACGCCGTTGGCATCCAGCACGGCTGCGCCCTTGGGTACCGGCGTGCCGTCAGCGTAGGCGGCGGTCACAAGCGCGCGGCGCACCTTGACTACCGTGAAGTCCACCGCCGACACCGACCCGCGCGCCGGATCCAGGCTGTAGCGTCCGTTGATCAAGTCCACATTGCGCGCGAGCGATGCCGTGGCGACCTGGATCTGCCCGTTACGGTAGGCCGACAGCGACGGGATGACGGCCCGGCCCCAGGGGTCGGTCCACACGTTGCCGGCCGGCGTGCTCAGGCGCACGCCCGACAGGCCTCCCACGGACGCGATGGCGAACGTGTCCTGCACGCGGTAGGGCGAAAAGCTCAAGCCATGCGCGTGGCCGACCAGCCCGCCGCGAACGCGCGCGGAGTGGCTGTATCCGCCCTTGAAGCTGCTGGCCGCCAGGCTCAGTTGTGTATAGGCTGAATTGACGCCGACCGAGCCGGAATAACTCGTCTGGCCGTGCGAGCCGGAACTGGCCGCCAGGGTATAGCTGCTTTGCTCGCTGATGGCGCCACCGGTATTGACGCCGTAGCTCATGCCGTTGTCTTGCCGCTGCATCGATGCGCTGACGCTTTGCTTGCCCAAGGGCAAGCTCACGTTCAGGTACATCAGGTCGCCCTGGTTGCGGTGGCTGGAACCCATGTCACGCTCGAATGACAGCGAAACGCTGGCCCGACCGAAGCTCTTGCCCCAGCTGAAAATGCCGCGACGGGACGAATGGCCGCGCGTGCTTTGGGATTCGCTGACGTTCATGCTGAAGCCGCCGAGCTTGGATCCGCTCCAGCCCAATCCCGCGCTGAACTGCTGCTTGATGCGGTCTTCGCGAAGGTTCGGGTACCACTGCGTGCCGTTCACCGGCCTGTTGGCGTAGTCCAGCACTTCGCTGTAGCCGTCCGTGCGACGCAGCAGCGACAGGTTCGAGGACACGCCCGGCAGCACTTGCGCCGCGACCGAAATGATGTGCTGCGCGCCACTGCGTCCCGTATGGGAATTTTGCGAGAAAGTGCTCTGTACGCCGGTCTGGATGTTGCCGGGCAGCGCCAGATCCGTGCGGGCGCCGACCGAGCGATAGTCCTGCGTCAACAACAAGCCGGCTGCGACGTTGGCGCGCCTGCCCAATGCGATGCCGTATTCCGCCGCCACGACCGGCCGGGAGCCGCCACCTGCCGAGTCCGTTTGCCGCAGCATGCCCAGGCCGCCGGTGAATCCGGTGGCTGCGCCAACGCGGTCCACCTGCAACGCCGCCGCCGGCACGTAAAACACGCGCTCTTCGCCCGAGGCTTCGTGGACGACGACCTCAAGGTCTTGCGTCAACGACCGGGGCAGTACATCGGTCATGGTGAACGGGCCGGGGGGCACGATGGCGGAGGCCAGTGAAATACCGTTCTGCCGAACTTCGACGCGCGCCTGCGTGTGGGCGATGCCGCTAATGGGGGGGCCTGCGCGATCGCTGCTTTGTAGTGCGGTTTCCGGGAACAGCTGCATGCCGTTGACGGGAACGCCGGCAAACAGCGAGCCGCGCAGATTGATTTGCCCCGCCTGAAAGGTGGTGTGCCACGTGGAAAACGTGCGTTGCGCGTAAGCATCTACGTGGTTCCACGTCGACTTCCCGCCGCTATTGGAATAGCTGCTGTTGCTGCGCAGGATCCAGTCGTTCACGTTCAGGCCCAGTTCGGTATAAGCCTGCAGGTAGTTCGACCTTCCGCCGATATGGCGTGTCTGGCTGGAAAGCACGTCGTAGTTCAGGATGGCTGCGCGGCCGCCGGATTGATAGATCGTGGCGGTGTGTGATCGATTTATTGCGCCCGGGGGCGCGACGATGTCCACGGTCATGCGCTCGGGCTGTAGCGCGATGGTCGTAGTGGGCCAGGCTTGAAGAAAAGAGTCCGGACAGGCGTGAGAGTCGCCGCCTTGCGCTTCGGGCACCTTCAGTTCGGCCAAGGTCAGCAATTCCGGCGTCAGGCAGAGCTTGCCGCCGGCATCGAAGGTGGCCAAGGCACGCCCGACGCCGCGCCCGTTGACGCTCAGGTGCACGGTGTGCTGCCCCGGCAGGAATTGCGGTCCGTTCTTGAAGTGCGATGCGATGGCCGGATTCAAGCCGCGCGTTTTCAGGGTTTCAAGGTCGAACCCGCCCGTACCGGATTGCGCGATGGCAGCCCGGTGCAGGCACAGCAGGAGGCTTGCGGCGACGAAGGCGCCACCGCGAGCATTGCGTAAGCGGTTGCAGAACATGAAAACCATGAGTGAGCCTGGCGCGCAACGCCCGCCAGACCCCGGTCATGGAGTCTGGCGAGCAAGGCCAAGCGGGTTGATGCCCCGTGGGGGCACGATGCGGTCAGTTCTTGATAGGCGCGTCGAAGGACGAGACTTGATAGCCGTAGACGCTGGCGGGGTACAGGCGAACGCTTGACTGCCCTGCTTGCAGGGGCGCGTCCGTGCCGACCAGTTGTAGCGTTTCACCCGGCAAGATGTAGGTCTTGGGCAGGATCAGCGCCTGGTCGGACGGCTGCACATTGACGCGTTGGTCCATGCGCACGATGTAGGGGCTGGGGTTGTGCACCGTCAGCTTGCCGTCGTGAGCGGCCCACTGCAGCGAGCGCCACGGGGCGTTGTCGTTGGGGACTTTCTTGGGCAGCGCAATCAGCGGGAGATCCTGCCGGATGGTCAGGTGGAGCTTGTTGCCCTGTTCGCCGGTTTGCGGAATGCCTTCGAAAATGGCGCGCTTCATGCGCTGCGCGTCCAGCGGCTTGTCGTGGGTAAGCAGAAAGCGAACCAGCTGCGTTTTGCCAGGAGCCACCACGGCAGCGGGCGGCGAGACCATGACCCAGTTGTCCTGGTCTTCGGCAATGTGTTCGATCATGGAGATCAGCAGCACGGGCTCGTCGCCCGTGTTCTTGATGCCGATCGTGCCTTCGCCGGTTGCTTCGTGCACCAGCACGACCGAGGTTTCAGGCTGGATGCCCATGGCAAGGGCTTGGCTGGCGGGAAAAAGGACTGCAAAAAGGGTTGCCGCGACGATTCGCGGAAAGGAATTCTTGAACATGGGGATATCGCTAAGGCATCGGCCGGAAGGGCCTGGGAAGCATTGCAGTGTAGGAACCTGATTCCTGGCTTGATATAGGCGAGCGCCTATTTCCGGATGTTCAAGTGCAGTGGGCCGGACCATTGTCGGTCCGGCCCACTTGCGCGCCGCGTGTGGCGGGCTGGCGTATCATCGGCCGCTTTGCGGCGTCACCCTTTTTGGCGTCACCCTTTCGGCGTCACCCTTTCGGCGTCACGTTTTGCGGTTCTCGTAGGACGTTTCCAGGATGTCGTCCTCGGGCGTGATGACACCGGGTTCGCCCGGTTGCGCGACGGCGCGTCCGTCGCGCGGCATGCCGGCCACGGTCTTGCTCTGTTCCGGCATGGGCAGCGTCTCCGTGCCTTTGCGCGGGTCCGTGGGCGGACGCGGGTCGACGTCTTTGGTGTTGGTGGCGGCGTTCGGGTCAGGGGCAGTTTTCAACATGGCTCATGCTCCGCTTGCGGGCGTCCCAGGATGGCGACGCGCCTGGTTTTCTGAGTTTTATCTTATTCGCTGCGCGCCCCGACGCGGCCGTTGAGCCTGTCACGTTTGCAAGGGGCTGTTGCAGGAGCAGAACCTTATAATTTCCGGCGATCGTGCGGTCAGCCGCTTTGTACCGCTGCTTCACCGTCACCCTTTCATTGCGCGCCTTTGCACCGCGCCGGCATTTCCTCGCAGTCTTGCCGGTCCGGCCTTATTCGCTTAACCACCTTCACCGCCGCCCTCCTTGACCGACTCCATCGAACGCTCCGTCCATACCGAACTTGTCGCCGTGCTTGTCGCCGTGACGCATGGCGAGCCGCGTGTGTTGACGACGGATGACGCCAGCGCCTTGCCGGCCGGCCCTTTCGAGCTGTCGCATCGGTCGTTGCAGGCGGGGCTGCGCGCGTGGGTGGAAACGCAGACCCATCACCCCCTGGGTTACGTCGAGCAGCTCTACACCTTTGCCGATGGCGACCGCTCCGACGAATCCGGCGCGCGCGTCATGTCGGTCAGCTATCTGGGGCTGACGCGTGAAGCTGGCGAAACCGGCGTGGCGCAGGTGGGCTGGCAAGACTGGTATCGCTACTTTCCGTGGGAAGACCGGCGCACCGGCACGCCCGCCCTGGTCGATGAGCTGATCGTGCCGCGCCTGGCGCAGTGGTGCGCCGCCAGTGACGACGACGCCGTGCGTACACGCCGCCAGCAGCGCGTGGCCATCACCTTCGGGCTGGACGGGGCCGCCTGGAACGAAGACATGGTGCTGCAGCGCTACGAATTGCTGTTCGAAGCCGGCTTGGTGCCCGAGGCCGCGCGGCGCGCCGACGGCGACTTTGCAGCCGCCATACCCGGTCAATCGATGCGCCACGATCACCGCCGCATTCTGGCAACGGGCATCGCCCGCTTGCGCGCCAAGATCAAATACCGCCCCGTGGTGTTTGAATTGATGCCGGCCGAGTTCACCCTGCTACAGCTGCAAATGGCCGTCGAGGCCCTGGCTGGGCGCGCCTTGCATAAACAGAATTTCCGTCGGCTGATCGAACAACAGGCGCTGGTGGAAGAGACCGGCGACATGGCGACCGGTACGGCGGGCCGTCCCGCCAAGCTGTTTCGGTTCCGTCGCGACGTGCTGCTTGAGCGCGCCATCGCCGGTAGCAAATTGCCTTTGTCTCGCGCGTTATGACGCTTGACAAGGGTTATGCTCGTCTCTAGCATAAGTACTGCGCATTCACTGCGCGCCTTTTTTTAACTCACAAATACTCAAAATGAGCATTAAAGCCGAAGCGCCCTTGACCGCCTCTCGCCTGGCGGTGCCTCCCCTGCCGGATGTCATGCTTGAGCCTCTGGTGCGCGCCGCCTTGCTGGAAGACCTGGGCCGTGCCGGCGACCTGACCACCGACGCCATCGTGCCGCACGACGCCGTGGCAGAAACGCGGCTGGTATCGCGGCAAGCCGGCGTGCTGGCCGGCCTGGATCTGGCGCGTCTGGCGTTTCGCGCCATGGACCCGACCATCGAATTTCACGTCTCGCAGCGTGACGGCAGCGACCTGGCGCCAGGTACCGAAATTGCGCGCTTGCGCGGCAACGCCCGCGCCATGCTGACCGCCGAGCGCGTGGCGCTGAACTTCCTGTGCCACCTGAGCGGCGTGGCCAGCGCCACCGCCTCCATCGCGCGTGCCATTTCGGGCTACGGCGCACGCGTCACCTGCACCCGCAAGACCATGCCCGGCCTGCGCGCGGTGCAAAAGTACGCGGTGCGCGTGGGGGGTGGCAGCAATCACCGGTTCGGGCTGGACGACGCGGTGCTGATCAAGGACAACCACATCGCCCTGGCAGGCGGCGTGGCCACGGCGGTGCAGCGGGCGCGCGCGAGCGTGGGGCACATGGTCAAGATCGAGCTTGAAGTCGACACGCTGGCGCAGTTGGAAGTTGCGTTGTCGCTGGGTGTGGACGTGGTGCTGCTGGACAACATGAGCCTGGATGATTTGCGGCGCGCCGTCGCCATGGCGCGTGGGCGTGCGATCACGGAAGCCTCGGGCCGCATCACGCCCGAGACCGCCGCTGCCGTGGCCGCCACGGGCGTGGACCAGATCGCCGTTGGTTGGTTGACCCACAGCGCCAAGGTGCTGGACATTGGCCTGGACGCCTGAGAGCCCATCATGAAACGCCTGCTTCAAGCCAGCCTTGCGTTGTTGATCCTGCCGCTGGCGTCATGCGGCAATTCGCCGTCGGGCGAGGCGCCAATGGACGCGGCGTATCCCGCGCATCCGATCACCATCGTGGTTACCTTCCCGCCGGGCGGCGGCACGGACCTGCTGGCACGCCGCATCGGCGCCAGCCTGCAAGCGCAGCTGGGCCAGGCCGTGGTGGTTGAAAACCGCCCCGGCGCCAGCGGCAACATCGGCGCGCGTCTCGTGGCGGAAGCACCACCCGACGGCTACACGCTGCTGATGGTGAACAGTTCATTCGCCATCAACCCGGGCGTGTATCGCAATCTGGGCTTTTCGCCCAAGCAGGATTTCGCCGCCGTGATCAATGTGGCGTTCGTGCCATCGGTGTTTGTGGTGCCAGCGGGCTCGCCGCTGCACACGCTGGATGATGCGCTGGCAGCGGCGTTGCCGGGCAAGCCGCTACCGTTTGCCTCGTGCGGCAACGGCACGCCGCAACACCTGGCGGGCGAAATGCTGGCGCGCGCCACGGGCGCTGTGTTGCAGCAGGTACCGTACAAGGGATGCGGCCCCGCGTTGACCGACGTGGCGGCGGGGCAGGTGGCGATGGGTGTCGTCACAGCGTCCAGCGCGGCGCCCTTGATTGCCGCTGGCAAGCTGCGCGCATTGGCGGTGACCTCTCCCAAGCGTTCACCGCTGATGCCGACGGTGCCGACGGTTGCCGAGCAGGGCGTTGCGGGCTACGCGCTGGATCAGTGGCATGGTCTGTTGGCCCCGGCGGCCACGCCGCGTGCCGTCATCGAAAAGTTAAACGCAGCGGTGGCAAAAATCGTCAGCCAGCCCGATACCCAGGCTGCGCTGCGGGAACAGGGCTTCACGCCCGCCAGCAGCACGCCGCGCGAATTCCAGTCGATGATCCATGCGGATATCGACCGGTACACGGCGCTCACGGCATCAATCGGCTTGCGGGCGGACTGAGGGAGCACTGACGGAGGACTGAGCGGCGCCTTAAGCCCGCTCAGGCCACCGCGCTCTTGGCGTGCTGTTCCAGCTTTTCCTTCAAGCCGGGTTCCAGCTTGAGCTGCCGCGCCAGCTCGTCCAGGTAGGCGCGTTCCATATAGCTTTCTTCATCGACGACAAGCAGGCTGGCCAGATACATTTCGGCGGCCATCTCGGGTGTTTTGGCTGACTGGGCTACAGCCGCGGGGTCCAGCGGCCGCGACAATTCCGTTTCCAGCCATTGGCGGTCTTGCGCGTCGGATGACAGCTTGGCCAGCTCCGTTTCCAGCAGGCCGCGCTCTTCGGGCCCGATGTGGCCGTCGGCCTTGGCGGCGCCGATCATGGCGGTCAAAACGGCGTTGCTGTGCTGCTCGGCCTCGGGCGCGGGCAGACGGTCCAGGGTTTGAGGTGGCGCGGCCTGGGCGCCACCGGCCTGGTTACGCTGCCAGTCGCCATAAGCGCGGTAGGCCAGCGCGCCCAGCGCCGCCATGCCGCCGTACATCGCGACCTTGCCGCCGATCTTGCGTGCCTTCTTGCTGCCCATCAACAGTCCCAACGCGCCAGCGCCCAGCGCGCCGCCGCCCAGGCCGGTCAGGAACGAGCCCTTGCCGCCGGCGGCGCCGCCCGTCGCGCCTTGCACGCGATTGGTGGCATCAGCCAGCAGGCCTTGGCCCGATTGCAGCAGTTGATCAAGAAGTTGTCTGGCGCTCATGCGGCCCCCTTTTATGTCGATACAGTCGGTGCGTTCAGTTCGTGAACGCGGATAGGGATATCCGACCGCCGCATGGGCAATAAGTTCAGCTTGTTGTCAGCCGTCAAAATCTGTCGTCGGATGCTACAACGTCAGCTTCAGGCGACCACCACGGGCGCCTATCCCAAGAGACCCCAGCCATGAGCATCCGCGTCCATCAGAATGCGCCCGACATCCTGCAATTCACCGCCACGGCCGAAGGCCACGCCCTGCCGGTGGCGATGCCCAAGCCGCAGGGCGATGGACCTGATCCGCATGATTATTTCGACACCGCGCTGGGCGGTTGCAAGGCGTTGACGCTGATGGTCTACGCGCAGCGCAAGGGCTTGCCGCTGACGTCGGTGGATGTGGAAGTGGTGCGTGATGCCAGCGAAGAGCGCAAGGGCGTCTATCGCTTGACGGCAAAGCTGACGCTCAATGGCGAGCTGTCGGACGCCCACATCGATGAATTGCTGGCAGTGGCCGAAAAGTGCCCGATTCACAAGCTGATGACAGCGGTGGACGTGCAGGTGTCCACGCTGGTGGTGCGCGCGGCCTGATACGGCGGGTTGATACGGCGTCCTGATACTGCGGGCCGATACGGCGGCCGAGCGGCCATCTTGCCGCCCGCCCGCCCGCCGCAAGATCAGTCTTCCATGCCCGGAACGACGGTCGAGAAGCCGGCGTCCACGTGGGTGATCTCGCCCGTGACGCCCGCCGCCAGATCCGACAGCATGAATGCCGCCACGTTGCCCACGTCGTCGATGGTGACGTTGCGGCGCAGCGGCGCTTGCGCTTCCACGAACTTGAGGATGGCCGAGAAGTCCTTGATGCCACTGGCGGCCAGCGTCTTGATGGGGCCGGCCGAAATGCCGTTGGCGCGGATGCCGCGCGGGCCCAGCGCCGTGGCCAGGTAGCGCACGCTGGCTTCCAGCGACGCCTTGGCCAGGCCCATGGTGTTGTAGTTGGGGACCACGCGTTCGGCGCCCAGGTAAGTCAGGGTCAGCACCGAGCCGTTGCGGCCTTCCATCAGGGGCAGGGCGGCCTTGGCCATGGCGGCGAAGCTGTAGGCCGAAATGTCATGGGCGATGCGAAAGCCCTCGCGCGACAGGCCGTCCAGGAAGTTGCCGGCGATGGCTTCGCGCGGGGCAAAGCCGATCGAGTGCACCAAGCCGTCCAGCCCATCCCAGTGCTTGCCCAGTTCGGCGAAGGCGCCTTCGATCTGGCTGTCTTCGGCCACGTCGCAAGGCAGCACGATCTTGCTGCCGAATTCGGCGGCAAATTCAACGACGCGTTCCTTGAAGCGGTCGCCCACATAGGTGAACGCCAGCTCGGCGCCTTGCTGGTGACAGGCGCGCGCAATGCCGTAGGCGATGGATCGGTTTGATAGCACCCCGGTGACGAGAATGCGCTTGCCGGCGAGAAAGCCCATGATGGTTCCTTTGATTTTTTCCTGCTGAAAGACCGCCCATTTTAAGGAGTTTGGCGGCGTCGCGTACTTGTAAAAACGGCGCCGTTACCGGGCGCCGTTTTTGGGGGCTGCAAGCTGGGATCAGCCGCGGGCGTTCGTGCCCGGCACGCGCAAGGCGGTACCGACCTTGAGCGCGCTGCCCTTCAGGTTGTTCAGCGCACGCAGGGCGTCCACCGATGTGCCGTACTGCTTGGCCAGCGAGAACAGCGTGTCGCCCGGGCGGACCTTGTGGGTGCGCACATTGGGCCGGGCGCTGGCTACGCGGGCGGCGGGTGCCGGGGCGGCACGGCCACGCGGCGCGGCGGCCTTGGTGTCGGTGGGGGCCTGTTCCAGCGCGCCCACGGGGGCGGCCAGGGATGCCAGCTGCACGCCACCGGTGCCGGGCTCGCCGGGCACCAGCAGCGCCTGGCCCGAGGCCGACTTCTGGCGCGAGCCGATGTCGTTGGTTTCACGCAGCTTGGCCTCGGTCACGCCGAAACGCTTGGCGATGGACGCGTAGGACTCACCACGGCGCGAATGGTAGATCTTCCAGGCGGACAGGTCGCCCTTGTAGTTCGTCAGGTTCGCGTTGAAAATTTCGACGCGGTCGGCCGGCAGCAACAGCGTGGGGCCGTGATCGCCACGGATGACCGGGCGGTTGAACGACGGATTCAATGCCTTGAATTCGTCCAGCGGCATTTCGGCCAGCTTGGCGGCGATTTCAAGATCGATGTCGCTGTTCTTTTGCACCGTCACGAAGTAAGGCGTGTTGCCCACCGGGGGCAGCGCCACCGCGTAGCGTTGCGGGTCGGCAATGATGTTCTTGATGGCCTGCAACTTGGGCACGTAGTTGCGCGTTTCGTCGGGCATGTTCAGGGACAGGTAGTCCGTGTTCTGGCCGGCCGCTTCGTTCTTGGCCATGGCGCGTTGCACCGAGCCTTCGCCCCAGTTGTAGGACGCCAGGGCCAGATACCAGTCGCCCTGCATCTCGAACAGCTTTTCAAGATAGTCCAGCGCGGCATTGGTTGACGCGATGGGGTCGCGGCGTTCGTCGCGCCACCAATCCTGCTTCAAATTGAAGTGCGTGCCGGTGGCCGGCACGAACTGCCACAGGCCGGAAGCCTGCGCGCGGGACAGGGCAGTGGGGTTGTAGGCGCTTTCCACGAAGGGCAGCAGCGCCAGTTCGGTGGGCAGGCCACGGCGGTTGATTTCGTCGACGATGAAGTACAGGTACTTGCCCGCGCGCTCGGCCATGCGCTGAACCGCCTCGGGGTGGGACGCGTAATAGTCGGTCCACTGCTGCGAGAGGTCGGTATTCAGGTTGGGGATGGCGAAACCGCGGCGGATGCGGTCCCAGGCGTCGCTGGGCGGGTTGGTCAGGTCGACCGTTCTGGACGTATCCCGGGCGATGTAACGCCCTTGGGAATTGGTGGTGAGGTTCTTGCTATCGGGGGCTTTCGTTCCTGCGCAACCGGCGAGGACTGCCAACATGAGCGGCAGAAGGAGTCGGGATAGATTCATCAGGCGGTCACTTGAAATCGTTCTTCCATTCACGCAGGGAGGCAAACACCTCTACCGGCGTAGGTTGATTGTTTCCGGCCCAGTTGGATGCGGCACGGATCACGTCCACTTGCTGCGTACGCAAAAACGGGTTCGTCGCGCGTTCCTGACCGATTGTCGACGGAAGCGTGGGAAGACCTTCTGCTCGTAATTGCTGGGCTCGCTGATACCACTGATGCAGGGTGCGATTGGCGGGATCCACAGCCAATGCCCAGCGCAAGTTGGCTAGAGTGTACTCGTGCGCGCAAAAAACCTGTGTATCTGGCGGTAAAACGGAAAATTTTTCCAAGGAATCATGCATTTGCGCGGGAGTTCCCTCGAAAAGCCGGCCGCAGCCGCCCGCAAACAGGGTGTCGCCACAGAAAAGGACCGGTTCTATCCCGGCTGCCCGGCCCGTGTACGCGATGTGCCCGGCGGTGTGTCCCGGCACATCCAGCACCGTCAGATCCAGGTCCAGTTCGGGCAGCGTCACCCGGTCGCCCTCGGCCAACGGAACATCGCAGCGCGGCAATGTTTCGCGGGCCGGACCGTATACGGTAAGGTCCGCCATGCGTGACAATTCAAGTACACCGCCCACATGGTCGCCATGATGGTGCGTGAGTAGAATGGCGCGCAGCCTCAAGCCTTCCTGCTCAAGCCATCGCAGCACCGGACCCGCTTCGCCCGGGTCCACCACGGCGGCATTTTCGCCATGGACGATGGCCCAGATGTAGTTGTCGGTGAAGGCGGGTAGAGGCAAGACCGCGGCATGTTGCTCGCGGCCGCCTGCGGGGGCGGTCAAGGCTTGCATGAGATTCGAAGGAATAGAACGTGGCAGAAGAAACACCGCCGATTGTAGAACTGGCCGAATGGTTCCAGACGCCACCGGGGCAGTACGCCCTGGCCTGGGAACGGGCCCAGTTCGACGCGGCTGTCGCGGATGTGTTTGGTTATTATGCCTGGCAGGTCGGCCTGGCCGACATGAACCTGCTGCGCGCCAACCGCATGCCCTTCAAGGGCTATGTGGGCACCGAGACCCCGTCGCCCGAAAGTACCGCCGCCTGGCAGTCGCGCGTGGTGCTGGCCGAACCCGAGGCCTTGCCGTTCGAATCGCAAAGCGTCGATCTGCTGATCCTGCCGCATGCGTTTGAATGTACACAGGACCCGCACAACGTGCTGCGCGAAGTGGAACGCGTGCTGGTGCCGGAAGGCCGGGTCGTCATTTCGGGCTTTAACCCCTGGAGCATGTGGGGCGCGCGCACGCGCATGCCCGGCATGGAGCCCTGGCTGCCGCAGCCGCCCTCGGCCCAGGTGTCGCTGGCGCGCTTGAAAGACTGGTTCAAGCTGTTGTCCCTGGAAGTCGACGACAGCCATTTCGGCTGCTATGCACCGGCTTGCCGCAGCGAAAAGTGGCTGCAACGCTGGGGCTTTCTGGAATCCGCGGGCGCACGCTGGTGGAGCCTGGGCGGCGCGGTGTATATGGTGTCGGCGGTGAAACGCGTGGCCGGCATGCGTATCATCGGCCCGGCCTGGAAAACCAAGCCCAAGCGGGCGCGCGCCGCCTCGGTGGTGGTCAATCGCCAGGCGGACGACGGCTTCGACCCTTCCTGAGAGCGGGCGGCGTCCGTTTCACATTGCACGAACAAGGATTTCAAAGCAGCACCATGCAGGACAACAAAGCGATCGATCAGAAAGTGGACATGTGGACGGACGGCGCCTGCAAGGGCAACCCCGGCCCGGGCGGTTGGGGCGTATTGCTGCGCGCCGGCGGCCACGAAAAAACCCTGCATGGCGGCGAGCTGCAAACCACCAATAACCGCATGGAACTGATGGCGGTCATCGAGGGCCTGCGGGCGCTCAAGCGCACCTGCGTCGTCACCATCCACACGGACTCGCAGTACGTGATGAAGGGCATGACGGAATGGCTGGTGAACTGGAAGCGGCGCGGCTGGATGACGGCCGAGAAAAAGCCGGTCAAGAACGCCGAGCTCTGGCAGGCGCTGGATGAGCAGGTGCAGCGGCATCAGGTGTCGTGGCGCTGGGTGCGTGGCCACAACGGCGACGAAGGCAACGAACGCGCCGACCAATTGGCCAATCTGGGCGTGGATCTGGCCCGCCGGGCCTGACCGCGTCCGCTGACGGCATCGGGATATACCCTGAAATCCGCCTTGTGAGGCGGATTTAGTCGTTTCATCCGGCGTCTGGATTGTTCCAGTATGTAAATTCGGGTGCTACAGTGCCTTCCCCCATTCCAGTTCCCGCGGCGCCGTCCAGGTGGGGAATACGGTGCGCGCCGCACCACCGCCACATACGCGCATGAAAAAAGCTGTACTGCTGGCCGCCGTCGCGGCCGGGTTGGCCGCGGGGGCCGCATTGGGCGTGTTCGTGCCGCGCTGGCTCGCGCCCGGCGCCTCGCCCACCGTCCAGGCGACCGCCAAGCCGGCCGCTGCGCCGGCCGCGCCCGTTCGGGTCGAGGTCGCTTCCGTGAAAGAAATTCCGTTTGCCCGGGGCCTGTCCGCCGTGGGCAGCCTGCGTTCGGACGAGTCCGTCGTGCTGCGGCCCGAGGTGGTGGGCCGGATCCAGGCGATTGAATTCAAGGAAGGCCAGCCGGTGGCCCGGGGCCAGGTGCTGATCCGGCTGGATGATTCCGTGCCGCGCGCCGAGCTGGCGCAGGCCCGAGCCAACTTGACGCTGGCGCAAAGCCATTACCGGCGCGCCGTGGAATTGCAGGGCAAGGGCTTCGTCAGCCAGCAGGCGCGCGACGAGTCCGCCAGCACGCTGAAGGTGCAGGAAGCCGCCGTGGCGCTGGCGCAGGCAAGGCTGGACAAGATGACGATATCGGCGCCGTTCGCCGGCATCGTCGGGCTGCGCAGCGTGTCCGTGGGCGACTACGTCAACCAGGGGCAGGACCTGGCGCCGCTGGAAGCCATCGACCCCTTGAAGGTGGACTTTCGCGTGCCCGAAATGTACTTGAGCAAAGTGGGCGTGGGCCAGCAACTGACGCTGCGCCTGGACGCGCTGCCCGGCCAGGAACGGCAAGGGCAGGTGTATGCCGTCAGCCCGCTGGTCGACGCGGGCGGCCGGTCCATCCTGCTGCGCGCCACCGTCGCCAACAAAGACGCCTTGCTGCGGCCAGGCATGTTCGCCCGCGTGCAGCTGCTGTTCAACCAGGACAAGGCGCTGGTCGCACCGGAAGCGGCGTTGTCGCCATCGGGCGAAACACAGTACGTTTACCGGGTCAAGGATGGCCGCGCCGAGAAGCGCGAAGTGACCATCGGCGAGCGCCGCGAAGGCCGGGTCGAAATCCTGACCGGCGTTGCGGTGGGCGATCAACTGGTGGTGGCGGGCATACAGCGCGTCACGGACGGCGGCGCGGTGAACGTCGTGGGCAGCGGCTCGTGAGCCCGGCCACCTACTCTTTTTAGCGGTGACGCAATGCGTATCTCGGAAACCTGCATCAAGCGGCCGGTGTTTGCGTCGGTTCTGTCGCTGATCATCGTCCTGATCGGCCTGATCTCTTATTCGCGGCTGACGGTGCGCGAATATCCCAAGATCGACGAGCCGATCGTGTCGGTGGACACCACCTACAAGGGCGCCTCGCCCGAGGTGATTGAATCGCAGGTGACCAAGCCGCTGGAGGACCAGCTGGCGGGCATCGAAGGCGTGGACGTGATGACTTCGCGCAGCCGGTCCGAGCGCAGCCTGATCAACATCAAGTTCAACCTGTCGCGCAACCCGGATGCGGCGGCGGCCGAAGTGCGCGACAAGGTATCGCGCGCGCGCCGCTTCCTGCCGGATGAAATCGACGAGCCCATCATCGGCAAGGTCGAGGCCGATTCGCAGCCCATCATCTATATCGCGGTGGAATCGGGTTCGTACTCGGCGATCCAGACGTCCGACTACATCAACCGCTACATCAAGACGCGCCTGTCCGTGCTGCCCGGCGCGGCCGAGGTGCGTGTGTTTGGCGAACGCCTGCCGTCCATGCGCATCTATGTGGACCGTGACAAGCTCGCCGCCTACGGCCTGACCGTGCAAGAGGTGGAGGCCGCGCTGCGCAGCCAGAACGTCGAGATCCCGGCCGGCCGCATCGAGTCGCGCGCGCGTGAATTCTCGGTGGTGTCGTCCACCGACCTGCAAACGCCCGCACAGTTCGAAGACGTGATCGTGGCCAACGTGAAGGGCTATCCGGTCCGGTTGCGCGACGTCTCCAAGGTCGAGATCGGCGCGGCCAGTGACCGGGTGCTGTCGCGCTTTAACGGCAAGCCGGCCATCAACATCGGCGTGACGCGGCAATCCACGGCCAACCCGCTGGAACTGTCCAAGGCGGCGCGCCACGAGGTCGAACGCCTGAACGAAACCTTGCCGGCGGGCATGAAGCTGACCATCGCGTACGACTCGTCGGTGTTCATCGAACGGTCGATCGATTCGGTTTTCCACACGATCGGCGAAGCCATCATCCTGGTGGTGCTGGTGATCTTCTTTTTCCTGCGCAATCTGCGCGCCAGCATCATTCCCATCGTCACCATCCCCGTGTCGCTGGTGGGCGCCTGCGCCCTGATGTATTTCTTCGGGTTTTCGATCAACACGCTGACCTTGCTGGCCATGGTGCTGGCCATCGGCCTGGTGGTGGACGACGCCATCGTGGTGCTGGAGAACATTTATCGGCACATCGAAGAAGGCATGCCGCGCAAGGAAGCGGCGTTGCGGGGCTCCAAGGAAATCGGCTTCGCGGTGGTGGCCATGACGATGACGCTGGTCACCGTGTACGCGCCGCTGGCCTTTGCCACGGGCCGCACGGGGCGCCTGTTCATTGAGTTTGCGCTGGCCCTGGCCGGTGCGGTGCTGGTGTCGGGCTTCGTGGCGCTGACGCTGACGCCCATGATGTGCTCGGTGCTGCTGCGCCATCAAAGCAGCCACAGCCGCTGGTACAACTTGATCGAAGGCTGGCTCAACGGCATGAGCAACGGCTACCGCCGCCTGTTGGGCGCGTCGTTGCGTCACCGCTGGCTGGTGGTGACGATCGGCGTGGCGGTGGCGTTGGGCAGCGGCGTGTTGTTCAAGGTGGTCAAAAGCGAATTGGCGCCCATCGAGGATCGCGGCGTGGTGTTCGGCATCGTAAGCTCGCCGGAAGGCGCCACGTTGAACTACACGCTGGACAGCATGCTGGGCATCGAAAAATTCTATTCAGAAATTTCGGAAGCCAGCGGCAGCCAGGTCACGGTGGGCTTTCCGACCGTGACGGACGGCACGGCAATCCTGCGCCTGAAACCTTGGGAAGAGCGCGACCGCAAGCAGCAGGCCATCACGCAGCAGTTGCAGCCGCAATTCGCCTCGCTGCCCGGCGTGCGGGCGTTTCCGACGAACCCCCCGTCGCTGGGGCAGTCCGCGCGCTCGAAGCCGGTGGAATTCATCATCATGAGCCAGGCGTCGTACGCCGAGCTGGCCCGCCTGACCGATGTCTTCCTGACGGAACTGCGCAAGTATCCGGGCCTGTTGAACCTGGACACGGACCTGCGCCTGAACACGCCCGAACTGCGTGTGCGCGTTGACCGCGACAAGATGGCGGACGTGGGCGCCAATGTGGACACCGTGGGGCGCACGCTGGAAACGATGCTGGGCGGGCGTCAGGTCACGCGTTACAAGGATGAGGGCGAGCAGTACGACGTGATCGTGCAGGTCACCCCGCGCGACCGCGCCACGCCCACGGATATTTCCGGCATCTATGTGCGTGCCCGCGATGGCAGCATGGTGCAGCTGGACAATTTGCTGGGCGTGCACGAAGGCGTGTCGCCGCAATCGCTGAACCACTTCAACCGCCTGCGCGCCGTCAAGATCGACGCGGCGGTCGCGCCCGGCTATGCGCTGGGCGAGGTCCTGACGCACATGCATCAGGTGGCGCGAGACGTCCTGCCCAATACGACCATCACCGATCTGGACGGGCAATCGCGCGAATTCCGCGATTCGTCCGGCAGCATCTACCTGGTGTTCGGCATGGCGCTGGCCTTCATCTACCTGGTGCTGGCGGCGCAGTTCGAAAGCTGGCGTAACCCGTTCATCATCATGCTGTCGGTGCCGCTGTCGATGACGGGCGCGTTGCTGGCGCTATGGCTGACGGGGGGCACGTTGTCCATCTACAGCCAGATCGGCCTGATTACGCTGGTGGGGCTGATTACCAAGCACGGCATCCTGATCGTGGAATTTACCAACCAGCTGCGCGACGAGGGCCGCGAACTGTTCGCCGCCGTGACCGAGGCCAGCGTGCTGCGCTTGCGCCCCATTTTGATGACGACAGGCGCGATGGTGCTGGGCACGGTGCCGCTGGCCCTGTCCACCGGCGCGGGGGCGGAATCCCGCCAGCAGATCGGCTGGGTGCTGGTGGGCGGCCTGTTGCTGGGTACACTACTGACCTTGTTCGTCGTGCCGGTGGCCTATACGCTGATTGCCACCGCACGCAAGAAACCCGGCCATGCCGGCAGCGCAGAGCACCCTCCGGCCCATCCGCCGGGCGGTCAGACGCCGCCGGCCTCGGCCAATGCAGCGTCGGAATAAGTCATGCGCCAGATCATCTTTGACACGGAAACCACCGGACTGGACCCTGCCCAGGGTCATCGCATCGTTGAAATCGGTTGTGTGGAAATGGTCAACCGGATGTCCACCGGCAACAACCTGCACATCTACCTGAACCCGGATCGCGACAGCGACCCCGAGGCCTTGGCCGTGCACGGGCTGACGACGGAATTCCTGTCCGACAAGCCGCGCTTTGCCGACGTGGCGGACGAATTCGTCAAATTCATCCAGGGCGCGGAGCTGATCGCGCACAACGCCGCGTTCGACGTGAAGTTCTTCAACGCCGAGCTGGCCAAGACGGGCCGCGGCCCGATCACCGATTACTGCGAGACGGTCACCGATTCCCTGCTGCACGCCCGGTCGCTGTTCCCCGGCAAGCGCAATTCGCTGGACGCCTTGTGCGACCGCTTCGGCATTTCCAACGCGCACCGTACGCTGCACGGCGCATTGCTTGACTCGCAGTTGCTGGCCGAAGTCTGGCTGGCCATGACGCGCGGGCAGGATGCGTTGCTGATCGACGTGGACGACAACGACGGCGCGGGCAGCGATGGGATCGTGCTGGCCAAATTCGATGCCTCGGGGCTGGTGGTCATCAAGGCAAGCGACGAAGAGCTGGCCGAACACGAGGCCTATCTGGCGGCGCTGGACAAGTCGGTGAACGGCGAATGCGTCTGGCGCAAGCTGGATGCGCCGGTGGCGGCATAAAGGCTATTGCCGACCCGGCTTGCGGCGTGCGAACTTCGACTTGCGCACGTTTTAAAAAACATGCTATTATTTCGCCTCTTTCAGGGTGGTTAGCTCAGTGGTAGAGCACTGCCTTCACACGGCAGGGGTCACAAGTTCGAAACTTGTACCACCCACCAAAGACCCTTGGAAGGCGACACGAAGGCTTGTAGATAGCATTTAGTTGTTGCTGACCTGCCAGGCGTCTTTGGCATAAAGACTGAAAGAGAAAAAAGAAAAAAGAAAGCAAAACAGGCCAACCTTAATCGGTTGGCTTTTTTGTGCCTGTCAGCTTTGTGTGTGCAGGGGGGGTGCCGGGGGGGAAGCAAGGGGGGCACGCCGGGTTTGTGGATCGTCTTTGCGGATCGCGTTTGGGGATCAAAGCTTGTTGATCTGGCGCAAAAATGCCTTTCAGCCTTGCGTGCCGATGCGTTAGCAGGCGCTTATGATGGCTTCACGGTGCCGCCAGCAAAAGAAATGCCTTTTGACGGCCTGCCGGATGCCCGAGCATAGGAGACGTCCATGCCGCCGAACACCAATACCATGTTGATCATCATCGTCACGGGCGTGGCGCTGATGCTGATCGGTTTCGGGATGCGCGATCGCAATATCGGGATGGGCTTGATGGGCCTGGGCTTGATCACCGCCATAGGCACCATCATTTACAAGGCCTACGTCACGTTTTATTAAGGCCTTCCCTGTTCAGGCCTTTACTGTTCAGGCGCTTTCTTGTTTAACCGTGCCAGCAAAGTATCCAGCTGGTTAGCGAACGCCTTGCGGTCGGCTTGGCTGAATGACGACGGGCCGCCCGTGTCGATCCCGCTTGCCCGCAATTCTTCCATCATGTCGCGCACCGCCAGCCGTTCCCGGATGGTTTCGGGCGAATAGCGTTCGCCGCGCGGGTTCAGCGCCATCGCCCCTTTGGCCAGCACGTCGGCGGCCAGCGGGATGTCAGCGGTGATGACGAGATCGCCCGGCTCGGCGCGTTCAACGATGTGCGCGTCCGCCACGTCAAAACCGCGCGGCACCTGCACCGCGCGGATCAGCGGCGAAGGCGGCGTGGACAGTGGCTGGTTGGCGACCAGGGTCACCGGCACCTGCCAGCGCTGCGCGGCGCGGAACAAGATGTCCTTGATGACCACGGGACACGCGTCCGCATCGACCCAGATGTGCATAAACGCTTATTCGCCCAGCGCTTTTTGCAGGATTTCGGCCACGATGTCGTTCGTGGACACGCCACGTTCGGCAGCCAGCGCGCGCAGCTTGTCGGCGTGCGCCTGCGACAGCTTCAACGGAAACGGCACCAGGCCGGCCGCCTGATCCAGCTTGCGCTGCTCGCGGCGGTCGGGCGCTTGAGAAGCGACGCCGAAGCGGTCGGGGGTGGCGGATGCCTTGAGCTGGCCGGCCAGCTTCAGGGCCTGGGTTTTTTGAAGATCAAATTTATTCATGGAAATTCCTGATTAGGAGCGCAATCATAAGCGCATCCGGATCAGCGCGGTTTGGCGAGTTCCAACGCGGCCAGGCCTTCTTCGGCCCCGTCGTGCAACGGGACGGTCAGGCCGCGTCGCGCATTGGCGATCGACACCTGCGCGCCCTGCGCCGAGCCGGCCGCCAGCAAGTCCTGGCCGGTCTGGTAGACGGCGCGAACCACCATCAAGGCTTCATCCCGGGTCAGGTTTGCCGTGGTCAGCATCAGTGCGGCGGTGCCCACCGTGGCAACCGGAGCGGTTTGGTTGGGATAGGTGTCCGCGGCAATCTCCAGGGGCATCAGGGCGCTGTCGTTGCCGGTCAAGGACTTGATGGCGGCCGGGTCCAGCGGCAGCAGCTTCAAGCGCGCCTCGGTCAGCGCGTCGCGCAGTGGCGTGGCGGGCACGCCGATGACCTGCGCGGCGGCATCGACCGTCCCGGCGTTCAGCGCGGGCAAGGACGCCGCGAAAGGCGTGTCGATGACCGTGTAGTCGCGCCCGGGCTCCAGGCCATGGGCGGACAGCACCGCTTGCAACGTGGCGCGCACCGCCGAGCCCTCGGGGCCCAGCGCAATCTTCTTGCCCTTCAAGTCGCGCACGCTGCGCAACGCCGGATCATCACGCACCACGATGTGGACAAGTTCGGGATACAAGCTGCCCAGCGCGCGCAGGCCGCTGAACGGCCCCTGGTCAGCGAATGGGCCGCGACCCTCGTAAGCCAGGCGCGCCGTGTCGGCCTGCGCCAGGCCAACCACGGCGTCGCCGCTACGCAGCAGGGCGATGTTTTCGGCGCCGCCACCGGTGATCAGCGGGGTGACGCGGATTTGCCGGGCGCGCGCCACGGCGCTCAGCGCGCGGGCAAACGCCACATATTCGCCGCGGTCTGGCCCACCCGCCAGCGGATAGCCTTGTTGCAACCGCGCCAGCCGGCCGTTGATGCGCGCCACCGAGCGTTCCAGCTCTTGCTGCACCACGTTCTGCGCGGTGCTCGATGCGCTGTAGGCCACGGAATGGGTGATCTGGTCGAGCGTGTCCAGCAACTGCCGCGTAACGGGCGGGGGCGCGCCCGTATCCAGCGACGGCGCCTCGGCGGCTTTGAAACCGGCGGGCGTGATGAGCTTCCAGGTATCGCCTTCTTT
Organism: Achromobacter sp. 1L-A-4-B-C2; assembly: GCF_057291955.1. NCBI lineage: Bacteria > Pseudomonadati > Pseudomonadota > Betaproteobacteria > Burkholderiales > Alcaligenaceae > Achromobacter > Achromobacter sp. 1L-A-4-B-C2. Next base: position 51,986 of record NZ_JBXAWP010000004.1, on the reverse strand, counting down.
ACGGTAGATAGCGCTGGCGTGCGCGACGATGCGGTCCCCGGCCTGGTTGCCGCCGGACTTCACGCCGATGATGCTGCGCGGGCCCGCGCCCAGCAATGTCACCAGCGAGGCCGCGCCGGGCTGGTCCCAGGCACCCAGGGTCATATCCCGGCCCAAGGTCAATTCCACGTCGTAATACACCACGCGTCGGCTTTCACCGGCGGGGGCCGTGCTGTCGCTGGCTGAACCCCTGCGCTTGAGATCGGTGATGCGGAACAGGCCCTGGCCGTACGTGGTGGCCAGGGCGGTGTCGACGTCCGTGCGCAGCGCGTCGGCGTCGGGGGCGCGGCCGCAGGCGGCCAGCAGCAGGCAGAACGCGATCAATACCAGGCGTTTGAACATGGTCACATCCCCCCTACGAAGGGCAAGGAGATCAGCGACGTCAGCACGATCACGTTCAGGATGTCGACCAGGAACGCGCCGGTGACCGGCACCACGATGAAGGCTTCCGGCGCGGGTCCGTGACGGCGCGTCAGCGCCTGCATGTTGGCGATGGCGGTGGCGGTGGCGCCCAGGCCAAAGCCGCAGAACGCCGCCGACATGATGGCCGCCTCGTAGTCGCGCTTGAGCAACCGGAACACCACCCAGGCAGCGTACAGCGCGCAGAACAGGGTTTGCACGACCAGCATCAACGCCAGCGGGCCGGCCAGGCGGGCCACGCTGGACAGGTCCAGCGTCATCATCGTCATGCCCAGGAACAGCGACAAGGAAATCGTTCCGATGATTTCGGTGGCCCGGTCGTCCAGCTTCAGCCCCAGGCGCGCGCCGCCGTTGCGGATCAGCACACCGGTGGCCAGGCACCACAAGAAGTTGGGCAGGCTCACGGGCGCGCCCTCGACCAGCATGGCCAGGTAGCCGCCGACGACCAGGCAGACGAAGGCGGCGGTCATCGACACAATGAACGAACCGGCGGTGGGCGGTTCGGCGGGTTCGGCAAGGTCGGGCGCGACCTGGCCGTCGCCGGCCTTGTGGTCCAGACTGCCTTGCAGTTTGTGCCGGCGCATGAGCCATTCCGCGACGGGGCCGCCGACCACGCCGCCCAGCACCAGGCCCAAGGTGGCGGATGTCATGGCCAACGCCATGACGTCCTGGATGTTGTTGAAGTCGGCAAAGCGCGTGGCATAGGCCGCGCCGGTTCCGTGCCCGCCCACCAGCGTGATCGTGCCGCCCAGCAGGCCCATCAGCGGGTGCATATCAAGCAGCCAGGCCATGCCCAGCCCGACGGCGTTTTGCAGAATCAAGAAGGGAATCAGCGCCAACAGGAACGCGATCAGCCGGGGGCCGCCCTTGGCCAGCAGTTTCAGATTGGCGGTCAGCCCGATAGAGCCGAAGAACAGCAGCAGCAGCGTGGGCCGGATGCTGGTTTCCAGCGAGACCGAGACGCCGCCCCAGTTCGCCAGCGCATACGCCAGGATCGCGAACAACAGGCCGCCAACAATAGGGTCGGGGATGCTGTATCGGCGCAGGATGCCGATACGGGTGGTAAGCACGCGGCCGATGACCAGCACCAGGCAGCAGGCAAGCAAAGATTGAACGGGCGAAAGGGAAATCATAAGAACCTTCGCGCCCCGGCAGGGCGCAGCAAGTCGGACTATCGGAACCGTTGCCGCCACATCGTTCGGGATTGCGGCCCTATATTACGACCGCGAATTGGCGATGTATAGGAAAGCGGCAACTCGCGGGGCCAGTCGTGCAAGGCCCTCGCAAATAAGGGGCTACCGCGAGGGGCTACAGCGGGAAGTCGCGCGTCATGTAGCGGGCGTCGGGGCCGTAGCCCGCCAACTTGTCGGCCAGATCGCGCATGCCGTCCATGGCGGACACCGGCCGATAGCCGTGGCGCAGCCAATAGCCCACCGCGGACTGCAATGAAACCAGGCTGGCGCGACGCAAGCCGCTTTGCATTGCGCGCGCAGCGCCCGTTTGCAGCAGGGACTGGGCCACGCCATGCCCTTGCGCGCGCGGGACCACGGCGCAGTCGTGCACGAACCAGTGTTTGGCCGGCGAAGGCAATGCCGTCAACGCCACGCCCAGCGCCGGGGGCAGCCCGGCATCCCAGGGATACGAAACCAGGTAACCCAGCAGGGTGCTGCTGTCAGGCGCGGACGCCACCCAGCAATGATCAGGCGCAAGCTGCAAGCGGTTTAAGAAGAACTCCGCGCTTTCAAGCAGGAAGTCGGGGTAGGCCAGGGTCTGGGCATCCAAGATGCCGTCCACGTCGCTGGCCAGCATAGGGCGGACTCGGTATTGCATGACTACCTGTAGGGACAAAACAGCCGCGCATTTTACCGATGCGGGAAGAAACGTCGGTTCAATGGGGTCAGGAAATAGGGGTCGGATAAAGACCGGTTGGTCAAAAACCGGTGCGCGCGAAGTGACGGAAGAGGGAACTGCGGGGGCGTTCCTGCCTCGGCGCCGTGTCGCAGGCATTTCATGAAAATTCGACGAGACGCTACGCATACTGCCGGTCATAGCATTCCCGTATTCCCAGCCCTTTCGTCTTATGCACATCCAATACCGGCCCGATCCGATTCCTTCGCAAGTGCTGGCCAAAACGTATCCTATGGAAGCGCTTTGGTCCGGCAAGGCTGCCGTGGTGCCTTACGACGCCTGCGTGACGTGCGTCATCCCGTGCCTGAACGAAGCCGAAAACCTGCGCGTCTTGTTGCCGCTGTTGCGCAGCCGTTTGCAGGCGCTGTGCACGCGCTGGGAAATCATCGTGGCCGACGATGGCAGCACGGACGGCACGGAATCATTGATGGGCGAATGGACTCAGCACGAGGGTTTTCGCTACGTCCAGCTATCCCGCAATTTCGGCAAGGAAGCCGCGCTTAGCGCAGGGCTGGAAGCGGCCACCGGCGACGCGGTGATCTGCCTGGACGCCGACCTGCAACACCCGCCGGCGTTGATCGAACAGATGCTGGCACGCTGGGCGGCAGGCGCCGAAATGGTTTATGCCGTGCGCGAAACGCGTCAAGACGAGTCGTGGTTGAAGCGATCTGGCGCACGGTGGTTTTACAAGCTGCTGAGCAGCGCGCGCGGCGTGGATGTGCCGGCGCATGCAGGCGACTTCCGCCTGATGGACCGTGGCGTGGTCGATGCGCTGAACGCATTGCCCGAGCGCACGCGCTTCATGAAGGGTTTGTACGCCTGGGTCGGTTTCAAGGGCGAAGCGTTACCCTACACGCCGGACGAACGCATGCATGGCAACAGCCGCTTCAGCGGGCTGCGCCTGTTCCGTCTGGCCTTGGATGGGTTGACCGCCTTCACGACCTGGCCGCTGCGTTTGGTCAGCCTGGTTGGCGTGGCGTTCGCGTTGGTGGCGATGTCTTACGCCGCTTATCTGGTGGGCGATTATCTGCTGTCGGGCAATCCCGTGTCTGGCTGGACCACCATCGTCACCGCCGTGCTGTTCTTTGCCGGCGTGAACCTGATTTCGTTGGGTGTGGTGGGCGAATACGTTGCCCGCATCTTTGACGAAGTCAAAGGCCGGCCGCTGTACGTGGTGCGCCGCCGCCAAGGGCGGCCCGCCGACAGCGGCGCGCGGCCCCTCTGATTCTTGCGCCGCCGCGCAGCGCGCGGGCACCCGCCAATGCCTTGCATTGCATCGCAACCATTACGCGGTGGGCTTGCGAAACGCCCACAGACGGCTCGCGATGAATGTGGCGAACGCCAGCCCGATCAAGATCAATGCCAGCAACACGTCGTAGCGGATGCTGGTGGTGTGCAGCAGCAGCGCGTAGGCCGATTCGTTGATGAAAAAGCCCGCCGCTGAAATGAAAAAGAAACGGCGGATCGCTATGGTCCAGGGTATTTGGGCATGTCTGAACGTAAGCCGATAGTGGCCGGCAAAAGATACGACGAAGGCGACCAGCCAGCCGATCAGGTTGGCGGCCAGCGGGGGCAGGGCGAAGGCTTCGACGCAGCCGACAGCCACCGCCCAATGGGTGGCGGCAGCCGCGCATCCGACGGCGACAAACAGGCTGATCTGACGAAGCAAGGCGCGCATGAGTGCCCAAGTGGAATGGAACTGCGAGGAAATGCAATGAGCAAACGAGTCATAGTCTGCGGCGACGATTTTGGCATGAATGCCGACATCGATGAAGGCATGATTGCGTTGGCCGACATGGGGCGCATCAGCGCTGTCAGCTGCTTGTCGCTTGGCCCGACGTTTGCCGCCAACGCTCGCCGGCTTGGCGCGCGCAACGTGGATATCGGCTTGCATGTGAACCTGTCCGAGTCGCTGGGCGCGGATGCCGAACCGATGCCGTCCTTGAGCAAACTCATCATCAGCGCGTACACAGGGCGACTGGACGCGGCCTGGGTGCAAACGCAATTGAACCGCCAGTTCGACGCCTTTGAAGCCGCCCTGGGGCGCGCGCCCGACTATATCGACGGCCATCAACACGTGCACCAGTTGCCGGGCGTGCGCGATCAAGTGCTGGCGCAACTGAAGCGGCGCTTTGGCGAACAACGCCCGTGGCTGCGTCAGACGGCGCCGGGCATGCTTAGCGGCATCCCCATGAAGGAAGCGATCAAGGCGCGCATCATCGGCGCGTTGGGGGCGGCAGCGCTGGCGCGTCAGGCAAGCCGCGACGGCCTGCGCACCAATCGCCGGCTGCTGGGCGTGTATGGATTCGACGGCGGCAAGCGGCGCTATGCCGGCCTGCTGCAGAACTGGCTGTTCAACGCGCGCGATGGGGATCTGCTGATGTGCCATCCCGCGATGAATAGCCAAGAGGGCAGTGCCATGTCGCGACAACGGCGCGCTGAATTCGACGTGTTGGCCAGCCCCAAACTGGGTGATTGGATGAACGCCAACGGCGTGCGCATTTCACGTCTGCCCACGCACTGATCGCTACGCCGCGCGGGCATCATGCCGGCGTGTCGTCTGCCCGGGTCAGGCTTTCCAGCAACCATGCCCCCGCCGGCCCCAGCGCGCGGCGGGTAGACCACACGGCGTCGACGCGTATGTGGCGCGGCCAGCCGGGCACCGTCAGTTCCACCAATTGGTCGCGGCCAAAACGCTGAATCATCCAGCGAGGCAGCTCGGTCCAGCCGAACCCCAGGCTGGCCATTTCCAGCAGCATCAGATAGCCGGGCGCGGACCACGTTGCGTGGGGCGGCGCCGTGTCCTTGTCGTCCAGTTCGTAAGTGCTGAGCCGCAATTCGCGGTGCGTCTTGAGCTCGTCGTTGCTGACGGCGGGACGGTCGGCTAGCGGGTGCCCGCGACCCACGCACAGCACGATTTCGGATCGTTCCGGCAGCGTCGCATGCGCCACGTCAGGGGGGTAGTCGTCTTGCGCCGCCATCAGGCCCAGGTGCGCGCGGCCTTGCTGCACCAACGCCACCACGTCTTCATACTCCGCAATCAGGCATTCGAAGCGCAGTGCGGGGTAGCGCTGGTCGATCTGGCTGAGCATGTTCTCAAAGGTCTTGGACTGGAACGTGTCCGACAGCACCACGGTCAGCCGGGGCTCAAGCCCGTCGGCCAACTGATTGGCGCTGCGGTTGAAGCGATCGTTCGCGGCCAGCACCTGCAAGGCCTGGCCCAGCAGCACCTGACCTGCTTCGGTCAGCGCGGGTTGCCGCTGGCTGCGGTTGAACAGCGTGACGTTAAGGTCGACTTCCAGGTTGGCGATGGTTTCGCTGATGGTGGACTGGCTCTTGCCCAGTTTGCGGGCAGCGGCCGAAAACGAGCCTTCAGAGGCAACCTGGGCGAACGCGGCCAGGGATTCAAGAGAGTGGCGCATGAATTATCGGGAATTCCGATGGATAGTATCTTTATCGTAACGGAAATGTCGTGGAAAATCGCTTCCATTCTGACAAACCGACCGCAGGCGGGTCATGCAAGCCACTCACACCCCTACCCAAAAAAAGCAAGTCACCAAAACGCTCAAAGAGCGTTTTTTTCACGCCTTCCTGTTTGAAATCCTGGCCATCGGCCTGTGCGCGCCGGCCGCTGCCTGGGCCATGGGCAAATCCCTGTTCGAAATGGGCGTGCTCACCGCCGTCATCGCCTGGATCGCGCTGGTCTGGAACATGATCTACAACGCCGGCTTCGACCGCCTGCAAAACCGCCTGGGCTTCGTGCGCAACATGCGCATGCGCGTGGTGCACGCGTTTGGATTTGAGCTGGGCCTGATCCTGATCGTGATTCCGCTGGCGGCCTGGTGGCTGGACATCAGCCTTTGGGAAGCCTTTGTGCTGGATATCGCGTTGGTGCTGTTCTATCTGCCCTACGCGTTTCTGTATAACCTGGCCTATGACCGGTCCCGTCCGCGCGTCATGGCGTGGCTGGGACGCGGCAAGGCGCAAGCCGCGCCGGCCGACGCCGCCGGTATCGCTCCGGCCGTGGCGCCGGCGGGGGCTGCCGCCGTTACGCGTCAATCACCTTGCGCGTAAACATTTCCAGGTAGTCCATCAACGAATCGGCGCCCTTGATGGCGTCGGCTTCGTTGCCGGTGGCAATGCCTTGCGCCATCAGCATGTGGCGGCGCGCGCCTTCCGCGATGTCGCCTTCGTGCTGATAGGCGTACCAAAAGCGCCGGCACTGGATGATCAGCGGTTCGACCGCATTCACGGCAGACACATTACGGCAAGCCAGATGACAGACGTGGTCCAGCAATTGGTCCGCGTGCATGTAGTCGTCAAGGTTGCCGCCTTCCGAGGCGCGAATCATCTGCGCGGCGCATTCCACGATCTGGGTGCGCTGCGCGGGCGTGGCGCGGCGGGCGGCGCTGGCGGCGATCAATTGTTCCAGCGCGCGGCGCGTCTGGATCAGATCCATGTGGTCGGCCAGCTGGATCATCGATACGCGCAAGCCGCGCCGGGGCTCCTGGCGGATCAGGCCAGCCGCCACCATGCGCAGCAATGCTTCGCGCAGGGGCGTGCGCCCCAGGCCGGTTTTCTCGACAAGTTCCGCTTCCACGACCGCGCTGCCAGGCTGCAATTGCAAGGTGGCGATCATGCTTTCGATCTGGTCGTAGGCGACGTCCGCGGCGCGTCGTTTGGGTTCTGCTCCTGCCATCAATTATTGTTTTCCTTCGTTTTGCGCCACTGCGTGTACGCCAGCCATTCGCCGACGAACCCGCGTCGGAAGAACGACACGCACAACACGAAAATCAGCCCGATGACGATGGTGACAACATCGCCAAGGGTGGCAAGATAGTTCTGCAGGCTGACCACCAGCGTAGCGCCCACGACAGGGCCCCACACCGTGCCGATGCCGCCCAGCAGCGTCATCAGCAATACTTCGGTGGAGGTGGCCAGCGACACGTCGTTCAGGGCCACCAATTGCAGCACCAGCGCCTTCAGGGAGCCGGCCAGACCGGCAACCGACGCGGACAGCACGAAGGCCAGCAGCTTGCACCGATCCGTATCGTAACCTAGCGAAATGGCGCGCGGCGCGTTGTCCCGAATGGTCTTGAGCACCTGCCCGAAGGGCGAATGAATCACGCGGTAGACGAACAGAAAGCCCAGCACGAACACGCCCAGCGCGAAGTAATACATGTTGGTGTCTACGCTCAGGTCCACCAGCCCAAGGAACTTGCCGCGCGGAATGCCCTGCATGCCGTCCTCGCCGCGCGTCCAGCCGACCTGCACCGCCATGAAGTACGCCACCTGCGACAGCGCCAACGTGATCATTGCGAAATAGATGCCGGTGCGGCGGATGGCCAGCCAGCCTATCGCATACCCGATGGCGGCCGCCATGGCCACGCCGCACACAATGGCAAGCTCGGGCGGCAGGCCGCGTGCGCCGAACAGGATCATCATTTCCCCCGCCGCGTAGCCGGCCCAGCCAAAAAACGCGGCGTGGCCGAAAGACACCAGGCCGGTAAACCCGGTCAGCAGGTTGAAGGCCAGCGCAAACAGCGCAAAGCACAACACCTTCATGACGAACACCGGGTACACGACCTGGGGGAAGAACGGCACCAGCAGCGCGGGCACCAGCAGCAAGGCCAGGATGCGAATGGAAAACGGAATGCGCGACACCTTATTTCTCCTTGCCGAACAAGCCAGCGGGGCGCATCAACAGCACGACGGCCATCACGATGAACACGACAACGGTGGACGCTTCGGGATAGAACACCTTGGTCAGCCCTTCCAGCAGCCCGAGCGCCAGGCCGGTGACGATGGCGCCCATGATGGAACCCAGCCCCCCGATCACCACCACGGCGAACACGATGTTCAGCAGGTTGGACCCCATCAACGGGTTGATCTGCATGACGGGCGCGGCCAGCACGCCCGCCACGCCGGCCAGCGCCACGCCGAAGCCGTACGTCAGCGTGATCATCACCGGAACATTGACGCCGAACGCCTGTAGCAGCTTCGGGTTTTCGGTGCCGGCGCGCAGCATGGCGCCAAGGCGGGTGCGCTCGAACAGGTACCAGGTCGCGATGCACAGCGTCAGCGACGCCACCACCACAAAACCTCGGTACGCCGGCAAGAACATGAAGCCCAGGTCGAAGCCGCCTTGCAGGATCTCGGGCGGCTCATAGCCCACCCCGGAAATGCCGTAGAAGTAACGGAAGCCCCCTTCCATCATCAGCGCGATACCGAAGGTCAGCAGCAGCCCATACAGATGGTCCAGGTGGTACAGCCGCTTGAGCAGCGTCTTTTCGATCAGGACGCCCACCGCGCCCACCACCAGAGGCGCCAGGATCAGCGCGGCCCAGAAGTTGACCTGCACGCCGGGGCCCAGCAATTGCGGCAGCTGCGTGAAGCCGATCCACGCCAGGAACGCCGCCATCATGAACTGCGCGCCGTGCGTGAAGTTGACGATGTTGAGCAGGCCGAAAATGATGGCCAGCCCCATGCTGAGAATGGCGTAGAAGCAGCCGTTGATCAGCCCGACCAGCAACTGGGCCAACAGGGCGGGGAGCGAGATGTCGAACATGGCGCGGGCTTAGGACTTGTTCAGCGGGCAGGCGGCCTGGGGCTTGGGGAACACGTCCTCGCCCTTGAGTACCGACTTCACGTTGTAGTAGTCCCACGGGGCCTTGGACTGCGCGGGCGTTTTCACCTGCAAGAGCAGCATGTCGTGCACCAGTGCGCCGTCCGCGCGCAGATGGCCGTTGCGGATCACGGCGTCGTTGATGGTCATCTCGCGCAGCTTGGCCATCACGGCGGGCGCGTCATCGGTGCCGGCGGCTTCGATCGCCTTCAGGTAGGACAGCGTGGCGGAATACACACCGGCCTGCGAGGCGGTCGGCATCTTCTTGGCTTTTTCGAAGAACTTCTTGGCCCATGCGCGCGAGGCGTCGTCATAGTCCCAGTAGAACGCTTCGGTCAGGTACATGCCCTGCGCCTTGGGCAGGCCCATGCTGTGCACGTCCGAGATATACGTCAGCAACGGCGCCACGATCTGCTTCTTGTTGATGCCGAATTCGTTCGCTTGCTTGACGGCGTTGACCGTGTCGTTGCCCGCGTTGGCCAGCGCGATCACGTCTGCCTTCGATGCCTGGGCTTTGAGCAGGAACGATGAAAAGTCGTTGCCGGGGAAGGGGTGGCGCGATACGCCCACGACCGTTCCGCCGTTTTCCTTGATGACTTCCGTCGCGTCCTTTTCCAGCGAATGGCCAAACGTGTAATCGGCCGTGATGAAGTACCAGGTCTTCTTGCCTTCTTGCACCAGCGCGCGCGCGGTGCCGGCGGCAAGCGCGTACGTGTTGGTGGTCCATTGCGCATTCAGCGGCGAACATTTTTCGCCCAGGATGGCGGTGGACAGGCCCGCCGAGGGCATCGTCACGCGGTTTTTCTGCTTGGCGATTTCCATCACGGCCAGCGCGGTGGATGCGGTGGGAAAGTCGGTGATCATGTCGACCTTGCCCTGGTCGAACCATTCGCGCGCCAAGTTGGCGGCGACGTCCGGCTTGTTCTGGTGGTCTGCCGCCACCACTTCCACCGGTTTGCCCAGCACCTTGTTGCCCATCTCTTCGGCGGCCAGGCGCGCGGCGATCACCGAGCCGTTACCGGCCAGGTCGGAATACACGCCGGACAGGTCGGTCAGCACACCCACCTTGACGACGTCATCGCTGATCTTGGCCTGCGCGTGGGCGGCGCCGGCGACACCCAGGGTTAGCAACGCTGCTGCAATTCGGTTCAATTTCATCTGACTACGCTCCGTGTAGGAAGGGGCACTGCGGTCGGAAGGAATACGGAAAAACCAATACGGCAAAACTTCAAATGCCCAGCAAGGTGTTCAGCTTGTCCTGCGATTGCTGGACGTCGGCACGGTCGATCACGGCAACCACCTGGCCGTGTTCGATGACGTAATGGCGGTCGGCCAGGTGCTGGGCGAAGCGGAAATTCTGTTCGACCAGCACGGTGGTGTAGCCGCGCTCTTTCAATTGCCGGATCACGCGGCCCAGCGACTGCACGATCACAGGCGCCAGTCCTTCGGTGATTTCGTCCAGCAACAGCAGGCGAGCACCGGAGCGCAGGATGCGCGCCATCGCCAGCATCTGCTGTTCGCCGCCTGACAGCCGCGTGCCGGGGCTTTGCGCACGCTCTTTCAGGTTAGGGAACATCGTGTAGATCTCTTCCACCGACATGCCGTCCGGCCCCACAGAGGGCAGCAGCATGAGGTTTTCCTCCGCGGTCAGTGACGCGTAGATGCCGCGCTCTTCAGGGCAATAACCGATGCCCCGGCGCGCGATCTTGTGAGTGGGCATGCCCACCGTTTCCTGGCCTTGCACCTTGATCGAGCCGCTGCGGCGGCCCACCAGGCCAAGGATGGCTTTCAGCGTCGAGCTGCGGCCCGCGCCGTTGCGGCCCAGCAGCGTCACGCATTCGCCGGGCTTCACGTCCAGGTCGATGCCATGCAGGATGTGCGATTCGCCATACCAGGCGTGCAGGTTGCGGATTTCAAGCAGGTTGCCGGACCCGCCGGCGTGGGCGTTATTCATCGTCGGCTCCCATGTAGGCCTCGCGCACCGCCGGGTTCATCGATACGGTGGCGTAGGGGCCTTCCGCCAGGATCTCGCCCCGTTGCAAGACGGTGATGGTGTCGGAGATGTCCGCCACCACTTTCATGTTGTGTTCGACCATCAGGATGGTGCGTCCCGCGGATACCTGCTTGATCAGGTGCTTGATGCGGTCCACGTCTTCGTGGCCCATGCCTTGCGTGGGTTCGTCCAGCAGCAGCAACTCGGGTTCAAGCGCCAGCGTGGTGGCGATTTCCAGGGTGCGCTTGCGGCCATACGGCAAGTCGCCCGCGGGCACCTCCAGATGCGTGCGCAGGCCGACCTGGTCCAGCAGTTCCTCGACGCGGTGGTGCAGGCTTTCCAGCGTGCGTTCCGACCGCCAGAAGCAGTAGTCCACGCCCAGCTTGCGCTGCAAGGCAACGCGCACGTTCTCGCGCACCGACAGTTGCGGAAATACGGCCGATATCTGGAACGATCGGACGATGCCCCGGCGCGCGGTCTGGGCGGGGCGCTCTGCCGTGATGTCGACGCCGTCGTACAGGATTTCGCCGCGCGTGGGGATGTGGAACTTGGTCAGCAAGTTGAAAAACGTGGTCTTGCCCGCCCCATTCGGGCCGATCAGCGCATGGATGGCGCCGCGCCGCACGTTCAGGTCGACGTTATTGACTGCCACGAAGCCGCGGAATTCCTTGGTCAGGCCACGGGTCTGAAGGATGATGTCGCTTTGCATGGTGTCCGATGAGCGTGCGTGGAGGCAGCCCCGGAACACCGCGCCGCGCGGCCTTCCGGGGATGGTGCTGCGGGCGGGTGGGGTGGCTTACGTCGACTGGTAGGCTTTGGGGCGCTTGGCTATCGCGGCCTGGATGATGGCGGTGCAGCGCTCGCGTTCCGCGCCGACCAGGGGCAGGCGCGGCTTGCGCACATGCTCGTTGCCGACGCCGGCCAGCGTTTCGGCCAGCTTGATGTTCTGCACCAGCTTGGTGGAAACGTCCAGGTGCAACAGCGGCGTGAACCATTGATACAGCGCCAACGCCTCTTGCCACTTGCCGGCTTTCATCAAGTCATACAGCGCCACGGTTTCGCGGGGGAATGCGGTCACCAAACCGGCCAGCAGCCCGTCTGCGCCCAGCGCCAGCGCCTCGAACGACAGGTCGTCCACGCCGATGAACAGCTGATAGCGCGTGCCCAGCGCATTGCGCAGGTCGGTCAGGCGGCGGATGTCGTCGCTGCTTTCCTTGATGGCGACCAGCCAGGGGCAGTCGGCCAGCTCGACCATGTGCTCGGGCTTCAGATCCACGCGGTAAGCAACCGGGTTGTTGTAGATCATGCAGGGCTTTTGCGCGGCTTCGGCCATGGTGCGGATGCTTTGCATCGCCTCGCGCGCGTCGGCGACGTAGATCAGCGAAGGCATCAGCATGAAACCGTCCACGCCGAGTTCGACTGCTGCCTTGATAAAGCGCACCGCTTCGCGGGTGCTGGTCTCGGACACGTTGGCGAGCACGGGAATGCGGCCCGCGCTGACTTCGACAGCGCAGCGCGTGACTTGGAGCTTTTCTTCCAGGGTAAGGGTGCTGGCTTCGCCCAGCGAGCCGCAGGTGACCAGACCGTGAACCCCGTTGTCGATCAAGAAGCCGAAATGCTTGCGCATGGCTTCGAAATCCAGCGATTCGTCGGCGTGGAACTTACTGGTTACGGCAGGATATACGCCCTGCCAACGCACGTTACTCAACTGGCTTCTCCTGAAGATGCCGTCGCTTCAAGGGGGAGCGGCGAACAGGAGAAAGTCTAATATCCGTTAAATATATTTAGTAGATATTTTTATATGGGAGTTTCCCGATAGCGGGTTTTCCCGGCGCGTCAGCCCGATTTGCGGGAGTAGGCGCGCGACGCGTCCTGCATGAAGGTTTTGACGGCCGCGTCGTATTGCGGGCCACTGCGGAAGGCGCCTGAGTGCGAAGCCCCTTCGATCTTGACCAGGCGCTTTAACTCGGGCGCCACGTTGCGCGCGGCGGCGAAGAGTTCGTCGCTCATGGTGTGCGGCACGACACGGTCGGCGGTGCCGTGCATGAACAGCATCGGCGTGTGCAACTGCGCCAGCTTTTGCACGGAATCGAAGGGCTGGGTGACCAGCAGCCCCGCGCCCGGGACCTTGCCCCAACGCAACGTGCCCAACATGGCGCCGATGCTGGTGAAGCTGGATTCCACGATCAGGCCCGCAAAGTCAGGTTGCTCGGGGCGCGCCGCCAGGTCGATGGCGATGGCGCCGCCCAGGCTATGGCCGTAGACGAAGCGGCGGGCGGGATCGGGTTGCAGACGGGCCAGCTCTTTCAAGCCGGCCATGGCGTCTTCCAACGCGCTTTCTTCCGACGGCAGGCGGGGGGTGGACGCGCCAAAGCCGCGATAGTCGATGGCCAGCACGGAATAGCCCATGCGGGTCCAACCATCGATGCGAAAAGCGCTGCCGTTCAGGTTCCAGCGCGCGCCGTGCAGATACAGCACGGTAGGCGCGCCCGCGCTGGGGCTTTGCCAATACCAGGTGCGAATCTTGTCGCCGTTGGCCAGCGCCAGGTCGTAGACCTTGGTGCCGGCGGCGGGTTCGCGCCACCAGGTCTGGGGCTCGGACTGCGGTGAAAAGATCGTCTGGCGTTGCCAGGAATCCAGCTGCGAGCAGCCGACCACGCTGGCGGCGGCCAGCACGGCGGCAATGAACAATCGGCGGGGGGAAAAGCGGGGCAGGGCGGGCATGGACGATATGACCCTGTCGGGCCGGCTGGGTTCCGCCGTCAGCATACTCCTGCACGTGTCGCGCCCGTCAATGAGAGGCTGCCCGAGGCTGCCGGCCGCCATCCCTGGCCGCGCCTGCTGTCGGGGCGGCCTCGGCTTAATGCATCAAATCCAGTGCCACCGGATACAGGGACGCCACCAGCAGCAGCGCCATGCCGACGTTGAACGCGCGTACGGCCCAGGGCTTGTGCAGCACGCGGCGCAGCGCCGTGCCGAAGGTCACCCACACGCCGATGCTGGGCAGGTTGACCACGCCGCACACCACGGTGGCGATGACCAGGTTGGCAAAGAATCCATTCTGAGGCGTGTAGGTGGCCACGACGCCCACCGCCATCACCCAGGCCTTGGGGTTGACCCATTGGAACGCGGCGGCTTGCAGGAACGTGAACGGTTTGCCGCGCGCTTCGCCATCTTCCATGTCGCCGGAATTGGCGATCTTCCAGGCCAGATACAGCAGGTAGGCCGCGCCGGCATATTTCAGCACCGTGTACAGCGCGGGTACCTGCTCGAACACCGACCCCAGGCCCACGCCCACCAGGAAGATCATCAAGGTGAACCCCAGGTTCACGCCCAGTAAATGCGGCAGGCTGCGGCGGAATCCAAAGTTCAGCCCCGACGAGGCCAGCATCACGTTGTTGGGCCCCGGCGTTATCGAGCTGACCAGCGCGAACAGCGCCAGCGGCCCCAACAGCGACGCGGAAGCCAGGGGCACGTCCGCCCAGTTGGTTGGGAACAGAGTCATTTTTTGGTCCTTACGATGGCGCGGCGTCCGCCGGCGATAACGGCGATCACGGTGGCGGCGAACACGAACGTCGACGCCTCCACGGATTCACCAAACAACAATGCGGCCGCCACGACAGTCAGGAACGGTTGCAACAACTGGACTTGCCCCACGCGGGCGATGCCGCCCACGGCCAAGCCGCGATACCACGCGAAGAACCCTAAAAACATAGATCCGAACGCCAGATACGCGCAAGCGGACACCACGGCCGCGCTGGGCCAGTGGGCCTGCGCCGCCATCCAGCCCACGGGCGCCGCTACCACCGGCGCGCTGATCGCCAGCGCCCAGCAGATGGTGCGCGATCCGCCCAGCGTACGCGCCGCGCGGCCGCCTTCGGCGTAACCCATGCCGCCTAGCACCACGGCAACCAGTAGCCACAGATAGCCGGTGGTCAACGTGCCGTTGCCCTGGCGCAGCGCATACACCGTGACCAGGGCCGCGCCGGCCGTGGCCCACGCCCAGAAGGCGGCCGACGGCCGCTCGCCACTGCGCAACGCGGCAAACGCGGCGGTCGACAGCGGCAGCAATCCATTGAACACCGCGCCCTGTGCGGACGGCACGGTCTGCATCGCCAGCGACGAGGCCAGCGGCCACCCCACCACTATGCCCAGCGCCGCCAGGATGACGCCCGGCCATTCCTGCCGCGTCGGCCGTCGGCTACGCGTGATCCACAGCAGGGCCACTGCCGGTACGGCCGCCACCAATGCGCGCCCCAGGCCCACCAGCAGCGGCGCCAGTTCCGCGACGGCCAGCCGCGTCATGGGCAGCGTCAACGAAAAGACCAGTACACCCAGGAACCCGTAGCCATAGCCTTCCCAGACAGGGGGTGGCGCGGCGGGCGCCGTCTGGGCCGAGGGGTAAAGCGCGGATCGGGACATGATGGTTGCCAAAAAAATTCTGAAAGGAACGGAAGCGTGGTTGCGGGCCGTTCGTATTGCTGTCACTCTACGCATAGTTATCGGTACAGTACCGGTACACTTTTGCATATCACTTTAATCACTGGCCTGGTCCAAATCCCATGACAGTTGCTCCGCCTCCCCCTCCTGCCTCTTCCCTGCCCTGGATGCCAGTGCGTCAGGCCGACACCTCGTTGGTCACGCAACTGGCCGATGGCCTGGCCCGCCGTATCGATGAACAGGGCCTGCGCCCGGGCACGCGCTTGCCTTCCATCCGCAAAATGGCCGAACAGTCGGGCGTCAGCCGCTTCACCGTGGTGGAAGCCTATGACCGCCTGGTCGCGCGCGGGCTGGTGCAGTCGCGACGCGGCGCGGGCTTCTTTGTGCGCGCACGCAGCGGCCCGCTGGCGGCGGTGGCCGCAGCGCCGGCCACGTCGCTGGCGCCGCCCGCGCGTATCGACATCGCCTGGTTATTGCGCAGCATGTTCCGCGAAACCAGTTCGCTGGGCATGCCGGGCGGGGCCGGTTTGCTGCCGGCTGACTGGCTGGACCCTGACATGGTGGCCGGCGCGGTGCGCGCGGTGGGTCGATCGGTGCGCGCGAATCTGGTCAGCTACGGGCACCCGCAAGGGTTCGCCCCGCTGCGCCAGCAGATCGCGGCGTCGCTGCAGAATGACGGCGTGCCTGCGCACCCCGAGCTGAATTTGCTGACCACGAACGGCGTCACGCACGGCCTGGACCTGATCGCCCGGCACTTCGTCAAACCGGGCGACACCGTATTGGTGGAAGACCCCGCGTGGTTCGTCATCTTTGGGCGCCTGGCGGCGTTTGGCGCGCGCCTGATCGGCGTGCCGCGCGGGCCGGACGGCCCCGACATCGCGCAACTGGAACAGCTTGCCGCCGAGCACAAGCCCAAGCTGTTCATCATCAACAGCGCCGTGCACAACCCCACCGGCCACACGCTGTCGGCCGGTGTGGCCTACGACATCCTGCGCATCGCCGAACGGCACGATTTCGTCATCGTCGAAGACGACACCTACGGTGAGCTGCATCCCGGCGGCGCGATGAAGCTGGCGGTGCTGGACCGGTTGAACCGCGTCATCCTGGTCAGCGGCTATTCCAAGATGCTGGCGGCCAGCCTGCGCGTCGGCTATGTGGCCGCCAACCCCGACATCCTGCAAAAGCTGGCCGACCTGAAAATGCTGGCCGGCCTGACGTCGCCGGAACTGGGTGAACGCGTGATCCACCGGGTGCTGATGGAAGGGCAATACCGCCGCCACATCGAGCGCGTGCGCGCCCGCGTGGACGAGGCTCGCCAGCGCTGCCTGAAAACGCTCTTGAAACTGGGCCTGACGGTGCCGCACGAACCGAACGCGGGCATGTTCGTCTGGGCCGATTGCGGCCGCGATAGCGAGGTGCTGGCGCGTGAAGCGGCTGACCAGGGGATGCTGCTGGCGCCGGGCACGCTGTTTTCACCGTCCCAGGCGCCGTCCACGATGCTGCGCTTTTCCGTGTCCATCGCGGACGACCGCCGGATCTGGACCCAATTGGAAAAACTGTTCGCTCAAAACGGCTCCTACAATCAATAATAGGCAGCTATCTATCTGAAGGAACCGCCATGTCCGCACCCATCAAACCCCTGACCGACAATTTTGCCGTTGCGCCGCAGCTCGGCCCTGACGACATGGCCGATGTCGCAGCCGCCGGCTACAAAAGCGTCATCATCAACCGCCCCGATTTCGAAGGCGGCCCCGATCAGCCCACGGCCGCCGACGTCTCCAAGGCCGCCGAAGCGGCCGGCCTGAAGATCGAATATCAGCCCGTGGTCGGCAGCGCCATGACGGTGTCCGACGTGGTCCGATTCGCCGAATTGCTCAAGACGCTGCCCGGTCCCGTGCTGGCCTACTGCCGCACCGGTACGCGCTGCACCAACTTGTACGCCGCCGCGCAGCAGCTGGGCAGCTGAACCCAATCTTGACGTGCATCAATGTCGCCGGGTTCCGTTGATGTGAACCAGGCGGCTTTTCCAGTAGCATAAAGATTCCTCTCAAACAGGAGCAGGCAAGATGTTCAAGAAGATCCTGATTCCCACCGACGGTTCGCCGCTGTCGGCCCAAGCCGCCAACGCGGGCATTTCGTTCGCCCGTTCGGTTGGCGCCGAAGTCGTCGCGCTGTACGTGACCCAGCCGTTCGCTGCCACCATCGGTTTCGACGGCATGGCCGCTGCGTACGCCATTACCGACGAAGACTACGAGAAGGCATCGGCCGAGCAAGCCGACAAGTACCTCAAGCAGATCACCGACCGCGCCGACACCGCCGGCGTCAAGTCCGAGGCGCGCGCCGTCTCCAACTTCAACGTTGCCGACGGCATCGTGCAAGCGGCGACCGACGCCGGTTGCGACCTGATCTTCATTGGCAGCCACGGCCGTAGCGGCCTGTCGCGCCTGCTGCTGGGCAGTGTCACGGCCAAGGTGCTGTCGCTGGCCACCACCGCCGTGCTGGTGTACCGCGTCAAGGAAGAAAAGAAGTAAGCGCGTAGCAGATAGCGCGCGCTTGTTTCTCGCCGCCGCGTCCTGCGCGGCGCGCCGAAGCCCCTCTACTACCCGAGGGGCTTTTTTTGTGCACGCGGGCAACGAAGCCGGGGCCGCGATGAGCGGGTGTCCCCGGACGAATCGTGAATCCTTATCGCGCGTAGTGGCAAAGCTTGAAAGTTGACGCGCCGCGCGTAATATTTACGCATCAGCGCGGGCGCGGTTACGCATTACCCCTACGAAACGCGGCATGGCGCCCGCCGCGGCAGCGCCCGGTCGGGCTTGCCGTACTGCCCAGTGGTTCCCTGCAAGGAAGAGGCCATGACCCGCAAGACGCGTATCGAGCTTTACCGCAATATCGGCATCAGCGCCCATATCGACGCGGGCAAAACGACGACCACCGAGCGCATCCTCTTCTATACCGGCATCACGCACAAAATCGGCGAAGTCCATGACGGCGCCGCCGTGATGGATTGGATGGAACAAGAGCAGGAACGCGGCATCACCATCACATCGGCTGCCACCACCGCCTTCTGGAAGGGCATGGCCGGCAATTATCCCGAACACCGCATCAACATCATCGACACGCCGGGCCACGTGGACTTCACCATCGAGGTGGAACGGTCCATGCGCGTGCTGGACGGCGCCGTCATGGTTTATGACGCAGTGGGCGGCGTGCAGCCGCAGTCGGAAACGGTCTGGCGTCAGGCCAACAAGTACAAGGTGCCGCGCCTGGCCTTCGTGAACAAGATGGATCGCGTGGGCGCGGATTTCCTGCGCGTGCAACGCCAGATCGCCGAACGCCTGAAAGGCGATGCGGTGCCGATCCAGCTGCCCGTGGGCGCCGAAGACCACTTCGAAGGCGTGATCGACCTGGTCAAGATGAAGGCCATCATCTGGGACGACGCCAGCCAGGGCGTGAAGTTCCAGTACGAAGACATCCCGCAGGCCATGCAGGCCGAGGCGCAGAAGTGGCACGACAAGATGGTGGAGAAGGCGGCCGAGGCCAATGAGACGCTGCTTGAAAAATACCTGTCCGGCGAGACCCTGACCGAAGAGGAAATCAAGCAGGGCCTGCGCGCGCGCACCATCGCCAACGAAATCGTGCCCATGCTCTGTGGCAGCGCCTTCAAGAACAAGGGCGTGCAGGCCATGCTGGACGCCGTGATCGACTACATGCCGTCGCCGGTGGATGTGCCCGCCATCAAGGGGCACGACGAGCGCGACCGTGAAATTGAACGCCATCCGGCTGATAACGAGCCGTTCTCGGCGCTGGCCTTCAAGATCATGACGGACCCGTTCGTTGGCCAACTGGTGTTCTTCCGCGTGTATTCGGGCGTGGTGAAGTCGGGCGACTCGGTCTACAACCCCATCAAGGGCAAGAAAGAACGCCTGGGCCGCATCTTGCAGATGCACGCCAACGAGCGGCGCGAAATCACCGAGGTGTACGCCGGCGACATCGCGGCGGCGGTGGGCATCAAGGACGTGACCACGGGCGACACGCTTAGCGATCCTGCCCACATCATCGTGCTGGAACGCATGATCTTCCCTGAACCCGTGATTTCGCAGGCGGTGGAACCCAAGACCAAGGCCGACCAGGAAAAGATGGGCATCGCCCTGAACCGGCTGGCGCAGGAAGACCCGTCGTTTCGCGTGCGCACCGACGAAGAATCTGGCCAGACCATCATTTCGGGCATGGGCGAACTGCACCTGGAAATTCTGGTTGATCGCATGAAACGCGAGTTCAACGTGGAAGCCACCGTGGGCAAGCCGCAGGTGGCTTACCGCGAAACCATCCGCAAGGCCTGCAACGAAGTCGAAGGCAAGTTCGTCAAGCAGTCGGGCGGGCGCGGCCAGTACGGCCACGTGGTGTTGAAGCTTGAACCGCAGGAACCCGGCAAGGGCTACGAGTTTGTCGACGCCATCAAGGGCGGCGTGGTGCCGCGCGAATTCATCCCGGCAGTCGACAAGGGCATCCGCGAATCGCTCAATGCCGGCGTGCTGGCGGGCTACCCCGTCGTGGACGTGAAGGCAACGCTGTTCTTCGGGTCGTACCACGACGTGGACTCGAACGAGAACGCGTTCAAGATGGCGGGCTCGATGGCGTTCAAGGAAGGCATGCGCCGTGCGGACCCGGTGCTGCTGGAACCCATGATGCAGGTCGAGGTGGAGACGCCCGAGGACTTCACCGGCAACGTGATGGGCGATCTGTCCTCGCGGCGCGGCATGGTGCAGGGCATGGAAGACATCGCGGGCGGGGGCGGCAAGGTGGTGCGCGCCGAGGTCCCGCTGGCCGAGATGTTTGGGTATTCCACGTCATTGCGTTCGCTGACGCAGGGGCGAGCCACCTACACGATGGAGTTCAAGCACTACGCCGAAGCACCGCGTCAGGTAGCGCAGGAGATCATCGCGGCCCAGGGCGCCGGCCGCTGACGCGGACGGGGCGACGCGCGCAGGGGCGTGGCGCGCGCCCGGGGCGTTGGTTTTGCGCCGGCCAAACCAGGCCGGCGCGAACGGCTGCCGCTTTCAGCCGCCGATGAATTCCTGAATGGCGTTGTTGAACACGCGCGGGTTGCCCAGGTTCATGCCATGGGACGAGCCCACCACCGTTACGCGGTGCGCGTGCGGCAGCCATTCGGACAAGGCGTCCAGGACAGCCGGATAGGGGGCGGGGCTTAACGCCCCACCGATCAGCAGCGTGGGCATCTTCAGGGTGCCGATCTGCTGTGGCGTCAGCGCTCCCGGCCTTTCGTCGGCCTGGCCAAACAGCGTGCCGACGTTGTCGCGCACCATCTCCTTGAACCACGGCACCATGCGCTGCCACGTGTTCGGCCCCGTTACCGTGTCCACGAACAGGGCCAGCCCTTCTTCGACGTCGCCTTGGCGGATCAGCGCCAATGCGCGTTGGCGAAAGCCGCCGCGCGCATCGTCGCCGCCGGGCGGGGGCAAGCCGGGGTCGGCCAGCGTCAGGCTGCGCACCGCATCGGGCATGGCCAATGCCGCTTCCAGCGCGACGCGGCCGCCGCGCGAATGGCCCACCAGATGGGCGGGTCCGCCCGCCACGGTATCGATAAATTCCAGCACGTCGGCGGCGTGTTGCTCAATCGAAAAGCCGTCGCCTTCACCGTCCCAGCTTTCCGGCCAATAGCGGCGCAGACATACCGCCAGCACGCGAAACGATTTGCCCAGCGGTGCCATTTGCGACTTCCAGTAGCGGCAGTCGGACAGCGACCCGTGCACCAGCACCAGCGGCACGCCGCTGCCGTACTCGGTGTAGGACATGGCGTAGCCGCCGATCAAGGCGGTTTGCAGCGGAAGAACGGGTTCGGAACGCATGAGGGGCATAAATGGAAAAGCCAGGTCCGCATTCTAGCGTGGGCCGTGGCAAGGTCCCGCGCCAACGTCCGGCTACGCGCTGGAACGCCCGTGCACGCCCCGGGGGCGCCGCTGATAAACTCGTCATCGGCATTGAACAAGGCAGCGTCCGCAGCGCTGCCGCCCGTCTTTCATGGAGTCCGCACGATGTCCCCCGAATCGCTTGCCGCGTTGCCCGAATCCGCCCAGCGTGTTGCCCGCCTGTTATTGGAAATCGGCCATGACAAGCCGGTGGTGGTCCTGCCGCAATCCGGCAGGACGTCGGCCGAGGCGGCGCAGGGCCTGGGTTGCGAGGTGGCGCAGATTGCCAAGTCCATCATTTTCCGACGCGCGTCCGACAACGCGCCGGTGCTGGTCATCGCCAGCGGCGCTAATCGCGTGGACGAAGCGAAGGTGGCCGAACAGGTCGGCGCGTTGGCCAAGGCCGATGCCAAGTTCGTTCGCGACATGACGGGCTACGCCATTGGCGGCGTGTGCCCCATCGGGCATGCCGTCAAGCCGGTCATGCTGCTGGACGCGGATTTATTCAATTACGACAGCCTCTGGGCCGCCGCCGGCCACCCGCACGCCGTCTTCAACCTGACGCCCAAGCAGCTCGCCGACATGACGGGCGCGCCGGTGGTCGATGTGGCCCAACGCGCCTGAGCGCGCCTTAACGCGTCCACGGCGGGCTAACGGGGGCGTTCGTTAAGCCCGTCGATCAGCACTTGGCGTAGCCCGCGCGAACACGCTTCGACACGGCCTTGCACGCCATACACCGCCGCCAGGGATTCGGGCGTGATCACGTCGGCAGGCGCGCCTTGCGCGTGCAGTCGTCCGTGCTGGATCATCACCGCGCGATCTGCGTGCTGCAAAGCCACGTTCAGGTCGTGCAGCACGATAACGCTGATCAGCCCGTGTTCCTGGGTTTCTTGTTTGAGCAGCCGCATCACGTGAAACTGGTAATTCAGGTCCAGCGCGGACAGGGGCTCGTCCAGCAGCAGAACGCGCGGCTGGCGGATCAGCGCTTGCGCCAATCCCACCAGTTGCTTCTGGCCACCCGACAGCGCGTCCAGGTAATGCAGCGCAAGGTGGGCTATGCCCAGCCGCGCCAGCAGGCGGTCGATATCCGACAATTGCAGCGGCGGCGCCAGGGCGTCGCGGCTGGCCCTGGCCGCCACCAGCACCGATTCAAACACCCGCAGGTGCACGGCGGCCGGCAGGCTTTGCGGCAGATACACCATGTGGCGGGCGCGTTCGCCCACGCCCAGGCGGGTCATGTCCTGGCCATCCAGCATGACGCTGCCGCCGCGAGTGCGAACCAGCCCTGCCAATGCCTTGAGCAGGGTGGACTTGCCGCTGCCGTTCGGCCCGAGCAGGGCGGTGACTTCGCCCGCCACCAGCGACGGGATGGACAGCCCATGCAGGACGTCCTCGCGGCTATAGCCCGCGTTCAGATCGTGTACGTCCAGGGCGGCTTGCCGCGTCATGGCAGTTGTCGGCGCAACACGACCGCCACGAAAAAAGGAATGCCGACCAGCGCCGTCACAATGCCAACCGGCACGACGACGCCTGGCATCAGGTTTTTGGAAACGACGGAAGCCAGCGACAGAATCAGCCCGCCCACCAGCGCGCTGCCGGGCAGGTAAAAGCGGTGATCTTCGCCGAACAGCCGGCGTGCGATGTGCGGCGCGACCAGGCCGATGAAACCAATGGTGCCCACGAATGCCACCGCCAGCGCAGACAGCAGGCTGACACGCGCCAGCGCGGCAACCCGGACGCGGCGTACGTCCACGCCAAAGCTGGCCGCGCGATCTTCACCTAGCCGCAGCGCCGTCAGTTTCCACGACTGGCGCATTGCCAGGGGCATGGCCACGGCGACGGCCAGGGCCAGCACGCCGGCCGTTGTCCAGTTGGAGCGGGACAGGCTGCCCATGGTCCAGAAGACCAGGCTTTGCAGGGCCTCGGCGCTGGCCAGGAATTGCACCAGCGACACCAGGGCGTTGAACGAGAACACCATGGCGATGCCGAACAGCACCACCCCCGAGGTGTTCATGCCGCTCCAGCGCGCCACGACGTCCAGCAACAAAGCCGCAAACATCGCAAACAGAAAAGCGTTGCCGGCGATCAGCCAGGCGTCCGGAATGCCGGGCACGCCAAGCTGCAACACGATGGCCAGCGACGCGCCGAACGCCGCGGCAGACGAGACGCCCAGCGTGAAAGGGCTGGCCAGCGGGTTGTTCAAGATGGTCTGCATTTCGGCCCCGGCCAAACCCAGCGCCATGCCGACCAGCGCGGCCATCAGCGCGGAGGGCAGGCGTATGTCCCAGACAATGACGCGTACCGTCGCATCCGCCGACGCGGGCGTGGTCAGGGTCAGCCATAGCTCGCGCCATGGCAGGCCCGACGGGCCGATGGTGAAGTCAATCAGCAGCGCAATGAAAATCGCCGCCAGCAGCAGGGCGATAAGCCCCGCGCGGCGGCGCACGATGCGCCGATAGGCGCTGACCGCGCTTGCGGCGTTTGGCATTACTGCAGCAGTTGGAGGCGGCTCTTGGCCGTGCTGGCGGCTTGGGCGTTGGGGTAGTCGCGCACGATGCGTTGCAAGGTGGCCTTGGCGCCCGCGCGGTTGTTCAGTTCGATCTGACCGCCCGCGATGATGAGCAAGGCGTCAGGGGCGCGCGCGTTGTCGGGCGACTTCTGGACCATGGCGGTCAACTGTTCGATGGCGCCCTTGAAGTCTTTCATGCCGTAGCGGCTGCTTCCCAGGTAGAACTGCGCGCTGGGGGCCAGTTGGCTGTTCGGGTACAGGGCCGTGAAAGCGGCCAGCGATTCGGCGGCTTCTTTGTATTGGCCCTTGCGGAACAGGTCCATGGCGCCGTCATAGGCGGCTTGTTCCTGCGGATCGCCGGCGGCGGTGCCCGGCGGGTTGGTGCCGCTGGGGGCGCCCGGCTTGGCGCTGGGCTGCTGGCGCGACACCAATTCGAGCTGGTCGCGCAGTTGGGCGACCTCTTGCTGCAGGGATTGAATCTGATCAGCCAGTTGCAGCTTGGCCCGTTGGCTTTGCTCGTTCTGCTGCTGCACCTGCTGGCGCAAATCCAGGATGGCCTTGCGGGCCTCATCGTCGGAAAAAGCGTGGGCGGGCGCCGCCAATGCCGCAAGCACAAGGCCGGAGGCCACAATCAGAGGACGCAGGGACAGAACTTTATCGCGCATGAATATTCCCGGGTATAAAAACAAACGTCGGGACGGCCGGCTGACCGTCCCGACGCGTGGTAGGGCTCTTTGACTTAAGCGAAAAGCTTAACGCAGATAGTTGATATCGGCGCGGCGGTTTTCAGCAAAGTCGGCTTCCGACGTACCCGTCGACTTCGGCTTTTCTTTGCCGAAGCTGATGGTTTCGATCTGGTTGTCGCTGACGCCCAGCAGGGTCATCATGCGACGCACGGCGTCTGCACGACGCTGGCCCAGGGCCAGGTTGTACTCAGCACCGCCGCGTTCGTCGGTGTTGCCTTCGATCTTGACCTTCTGCTGCTGGTGCGAAGCCAGGTAGCGGGCGTGGGTTTCGACCAAGCCGCGGTACTGGTCCGACACGGTGTAGCTGTCGAAATCAAAGTACACCGAGCGCTGTTGCGCCAGGATGCTTTGGGGGTTAAAGGGATCAAGGATTTGGCCAGAGGCCGAAGATCCTTGGCCAGCGCCTCCGCCCTGACCCGCTTTATCGTCGAGAGGGACGGAGCTGCAAGCTGCCAGAGTGGCAGCCAGAGCGGCAATGGTCAGGCTTTTGGCAATGCGCGACTTCATGATAGTTCCTTTGCAAAGAGAGTCACACGTGTTATCGGGTAAATGGGCCCCAAGTCGGTTCACGTATTTCCCCGTTCAGTACCGAAAGCGTCTGCCGTACGCGGCCATCGCTCGAAACACCCGCAAGTACGCTACGTCCATTTTGGATGGCGGCGTAAAGGACTTGCATGCCATTCGGCGCGAAACTTGGCGACTGATCGTCACGACCATCAGTGATCAAGGATTCGGAGCCTGAGGACAGGTTCAACGACGCGATTCGAAACGCGCCGTCGCGTCTTGCAACGTACAGCAGCGTCGATCCATCGGGGGAAATTCGGGGTGATATGTTGTAACCACCATTAAACGTGAGGCGGCGAGCTTCGCCACCTGTCGAGCCGGTCTGATAGATTTGCGGCCCGCCGCTGCGGTCACTCGTAAAGATAATGGAAGCACCGTCTGGCGTAAAGGTCGGTTCAGTGTCAATCCCGGGAGAACGCGTAACTCGCGTGGGATTGGCGCCATCCGACGCTCCAACGATGTAAATTTGCGACAAACCATCGCGCGTCAGGGCCACGGCCAGCTTGGAGCCGTCAGGCGACCACGCGGGGGCGCTGTTGTTGCCCTTGAAGTTCGCCACCGGTACGCGGGCGCTGGTAGCCAGCGTGTGCACGTATACGACGGGCTTGCCGGACTCGAAGCTCACGTAGGCCAGCTTGGCGCCGTCAGGCGACCACGAGGGCGAAATGATGGGCTCGCGCGAGCGCAGCGCAACTTGCGGGTTCTGCCCGTCGGCGTCGGCCACTTGCAGTTCGTAGGTGGCACCCTTCTTCAGCACGTAGGCGATGCGGGTCGAGAACACGCCGCGAACGCCGGTGATCTTTTCGTAGATGCGGTCAGCGATCTGGTGAGCGACGCGGCGCAGTTCCTGCTCCGTGCCCGAAAATGCCACGCCATCCAGCTGACCTTTCTTGACCGTATCGGCCAGGCGGTAGCGGACGTCGTAGCGGCCATCGGCGCCACGGGTGATGCTGCCATATGCCAGGAAGTCGGCGCCTTTGCCGCGCCAGTCGTCATGGGCGATGGGGGAATCAACATTCAGGCCGGAGCCCGCGGCGTTGATCAGGCGGAACTGGCCCGTGCGGGTCAGGTCGGCGCGGATCACTTCGGCCAGGGCGCGGCCGTGGGTGTCGTCAACGGCAAAGTCGGCGATCGCTACCGGATATTGCGTGGCGCCGGTGCCGGAAATATCGACACGCAGTTGCGCATGGGCGGGCTTGGCGGCCATCAGGCACAGCGCAAGCATCAGCAAACCGAGCCCATACGATCGCCAGAGAGCGAGGAGGGAACCTCGTCGGCTATAAGCGGGAGTCATATTCATCAATCTCCTGTCAATCATACATTTTGTGCACTACGTCAATGAACTTGTCGTAGCCGCCCGTGGAGGGCTTGGGGAAGGGGTTGCAGCGGCGGATACCGGTTTCGACCGCGCGGTCGAATGCCGGGTTGCCCGAAGAATCGGTCAGGGTCACGCCGTTAACCTTCCCGTCAGTGCCTAACTGTACCCGGTATTGTGCGGTCGGATTGGCCGAGCCGTTGCGCGGCGGGGGCTGGTAAGCCACGCCGGGAAGGATGCAGGCGCGGACCTTGGCGGCGTAGCCATTGTCGCGTCCGCCGCCCGCCTGGTTGCGGTCTGCCGTGCCGCCGGGAATGCCGGCAGCGCCCAGCGCGTCGTTGCGGAATGCATCCTTGAGCGCCTTGTCGGCAGCTGCCTTCTTGGCGGCGGCGGCTTTCTCGGCAGCGGCCTTTTCGGCAGCGGCTTTGTCAGCGGCCGCCTTTTCGGCAGCAGCCTTGTCGGCAGCAGCCTTTTCAGCGGCAGCCTTCTTGGCGGCGTCTTCCTTGGCCTTTTTCTCGGCGGCAGCCTTGTCGGCAGCGGCCTTTTCAGCAGCTTTCTCGGCAGCAGCCTTGTCGGCCGCGGCCTTTTCAGCGGCCGCCTTCTCGGCAGCGGCCTTCTCAGCCGCCTGGCGTTCTTGCTCCAGGCGCTTCTTTTCTTTCAGTTCTGCCTGCTTGCGCTCTTCTTCAAGGCGCGCCTTTTCCTTGGCCTCAGCAGCCTGCTTTGCCTTTTCTTCCTGCTCGCGCTTTTTCTTGGCTTCCTGGATGGCGATCTCGGGATCGACTTCCTCGGTCTTGGGCTGAGCCGCGGGCTCGGGCTTCGGAGGAGGGGGAGGCGGGGGAGGGGGCGGCGGCTCGGGCGCCTTTTCGGGCTCGGGCTTGGGCTCGGGTTTAGGCTGCGGCTTGGGCTGTTCGGGTTGCGGCGTGGGCGGCGGGGCGACGGGCGAATTGCCGTCGGCCCAGAGCTGGACTTCGACGGGGCCGGGGGCCTCCGTGCGCCAGTTCACGCCAAAAATCAGGGCGACGAGCAGCAGCAAGTGCACCGCCACGGCCAGAATGAGCGCATTCCGGTTGTCGTTGTTGGGCGGGGTGGCCGGTGGGCCGCTGCGGTGTCGAATAATGGGTGGCGTCATGGGCGTTGCATGCCGGCAAAGCCGGCGGAAGGCGGCGCGTTAGCGTTTTTTCGCGGATGCGGGCTGGGACGTGCCTGCGGCGGACTGGTCCACCAGCAAGCCCAGGCGGGTGATGCCGTTGGTGCGTAGCTCGTCCATCACCTTGACGACCGTCTCATAGGGCACCTTGCCGTCGGCGGCGATCACCACCGGCGTTTCCGCGGTAATACGCGAACGCACCTGCGCCACGAGCTCGGGGCGGGCGATGTCTTGCATCGTCGCGCCGGGCTCGCGCATGCGCAGCGCGATCTTGCCGTCTTCAGAGATCTGCACTTCCAGCGGCTTGACCGGCACATCCGAGGCCGCGCCAACGGAAGGCAGCTGGATCAGCCCGGGCGTGATCAGCGGAGCGGTCACCATGAAGATGACCAGCAGCACCAGCATCACGTCGATGTACGGCACCACGTTGATGTCGGCCTTCATGCGGCGGCCGGACCTGCCGCGTGAGCTTACCGAGGGCATTAGCGCACCTGCCGTTGCAGAATGTTCAGGAATTCGTCGACGAAGCTATCGAAACGGATCGAGATGCGGTCGATGTCGTTCGTGAAGCGGTTGTAGGCGACCACGGCGGGAATGGCGGCAAACAGGCCGATGGCGGTAGCGATCAGCGCTTCGGCGATGCCGGGAGCCACCGAAGCCAGCGTGGCTTGCTGCATGTTCGACAGGCCGATGAAGGCGTGCATGATGCCCCAGACCGTACCCAGCAGGCCAATGTAAGGCGACACCGAACCGGCCGAGGCCAGGAAGTTCAGGTGCGATTCCAGCGCGTCCATTTCGCGCTGGTAGGCGGCGCGCATGGCGCGGCGCGGGCCGTCCAGCAATGCGGTGGCGTCGCCGGCCGAATTGCCGCGGCGCGCTTTCAGGAATTCGGTCATGCCGGCATCGAAGATGCGGGCCAGGGCGCCTTGTTCGTCGCGGCGCGACGCCACGGCCTGTTGCAGCATGGACAAGTCGCCGCCCGACCAGAAGTCGTCTTCAAAACGGCGGGTTTGGGTATGGGCCCGCTTGATGGCAAGGCGCTTGGCGAAAATGTACGTCCAGGACATGATCGAAATGCCCAACAGCATCAACATGATCAGCTGGACCGGCACGCTGGCGTGCGAAATCAGCGAAAGCAACGACATGTCGTTGGTGACTTGCATGGTTATTCCTGAATGAATTCCAGTTTTGCGCGAACGGCGGCTGGCAACTCTGCCGGCCGCATGTGAATGGCGTCGACACAGCAGACTTGGATGTTGCCTTCGGCAAGCAGTTCCCCGTCGCGTTCCGCGCGCTGCGCGAAGTGTATCGAAGCGCGGCCGAGTTTGGTGATTCGGCTGCGTATGGTAAGCAAATCGTCCAGTTTGGCCGGTTTCCGGTAGGACATGTCCAAGGAGCGGACAACGAATAAGCGTTGTTCGTCAACGGCCAGCCCGGACTGGTTGACTCCCAGGGCGCGCAGCCACTCCGTGCGGGCGCGCTCCAGGAATTTCAAGTAGTTGGCGTAGAAAACCACCCCGCCCGCATCCGTGTCTTCGTAATAGACACGGACTTGCAGCAGGGATTCGTTGGACTTCGGATCGGTCACGGTGCGGGTAGGCAATGAAGCGGGTCGGGACGCGGTAAAGTCCGTATCTACTATAGGGTTTAAAGGGTGTCGAGTTTCGTCAGCACCGCTTCAAGCGCGGACTCTACCGGAATCTTGGCAGCTTCGGTTTCCCGACGCGCTTGCAATTCCACCACACCATCGTTCAAGCCGCGTTCTCCAACTGTTACACGCAGCGGTGCGCCGATCAATTCCCACTCGGCGAACATGACGCCGGGGCGAGCATCGCGGTCATCAAGAATGACGTCCACGCCGCGCGCCAGCAGGGATTCATAGAGCTTCTGCGCGGTGTCACGCACCGTTTCACTTTTGCCCCAGCCCACCGGGCAGATAACCACTTCAAAAGGCGCGATCGCGCGGGGCCAGATGATGCCGCGCGCGTCATGGTTTTGCTCGATGGCAGCACCCACGATGCGGGTCACGCCGATGCCGTAGCAGCCCATTTCCAGCACCGCCGGCTTGCCGGTCTCGTCCAGGAAGGTGGCCTTCAAGGCTTCGGAGTACTTCTTGCCCAGATAGAAGACGTGGCCTACTTCGATGCCGCGCTGGATGGACAGCGTGCCCTTGCCGTCCGGCGACGGGTCGCCCGCGACGACGTTGCGCAGGTCGGCCACCAGTTCGGGCTCGGGCAGGTCGCGACCCCAGTTCACGCCCTGGATGTGGAAATCTTCTTTATTGGCGCCGCAGACGAAATCCGCCATGTTGGCGACCGTGCGGTCGGCGATCACGTGCACCGGCTTGGCCGTCTTGACGGGGCCAAGGTAGCCCGGCTTGCAGCCGAAGTACTCGACGATTTCGCTTTCCGTGGCAAAGCGGAAGCCCGCCAGGCCGGGTAGCTTGCCCGCCTTGATTTCGTTCAGTTCGTGGTCGCCGCGCAAGAGCAGCAGCCAGATGTCGACGCGGCCCTTGTCGCCGTCGGTGGCAAGCACGATCGATTTGATCGTCTTGTCCAGCGGCAGCCCCAACAGCTTGGCCACGTCTTCGCACTTGGCCGCGCCCGGCGTTGCCACGTCGGCCATGGCTTGCGTGGCCGCACCCCGGGTGGGATACAGCGACACGGCTTCGGCCAGTTCGATGTTGGCGGCGTAGTCGGTTTCGGCGTTGTAGACCAGCAGGTCTTCACCGGTGTCGGCAATGACCTGGAATTCGTGGCTGCGCGTGCCGCCGATGGAGCCGGTATCGGCGGCCACGGCGCGGAATTGCAGGCCCAGGCGGCCGAAGATACGCATGTACGCGGCGTACATGGTGTCGTAGCTCTTGAGCGCGCCGGCTTCGTCGCGATCAAACGAATAGGCGTCCTTCATCGTGAATTCGCGGCCACGCATCAGCCCGAAGCGCGGACGGCGTTCGTCGCGGAACTTGGTCTGGATGTGATAGAAATTCAGCGGCAGCTGGCGATAGCTGTGAATTTCATTGCGCGCGATGTCGGTGATGACTTCCTCGGACGTAGGCTGCAGCACGAAATCGCGCTGGTGCCGATCCTTGATGCGCAGCAGCTCGGCGCCGTATTGCTCCCAGCGGCCCGATTCCTGCCAGAGTTCGGCGGGTTGCACCACCGGCATCAGCAGCTCGATGGCGCCCGACGCGTTCATTTCTTCCCGGACGATCGCCTCGACCTTGCGGATGATCTTCAGCCCGAGGGGCATGTAAGTGTAGATGCCGCCCGCGAGCTTGCGGATCATCCCGGCCCGGGTCATCAGCTGGTGGCTGGCGACTTCGGCTTCGGAAGGGGCTTCTTTGAGGGTGTTGATGTGGTAGTTGGATGCGCGCATGTTTAAAGGTGGCAGCAGATACGTATAATCGACTGTAATTGTATTGAATTCGGTGGGGGTGGCCCATGCTTGACCGCGAAGGCTACCGCCCCAATGTCGGCATCATTCTCGTCAACAGTCGAAACGAGGTCTTTTGGGGCAAGCGTATCAGGGAACATGCATGGCAGTTCCCCCAGGGCGGCATCAAATATGGCGAAAGCCCGGTGCAGGCCATGTATCGCGAACTCCATGAAGAGGTGGGCTTGAAGCCCGAGCATGTCCGTATTTTGGGGCGTACACGCGATTGGTTACGTTATAACGTGCCCGATCACTTCGTCCGGCGTGAGTGGCGTGGCCACTATAAAGGACAAAAACAGATTTGGTTCTTGTTGCGCCTGGTGGGACGTGACAGCGATGTGTGCTTGCGCGCGACGCAGCATCCGGAATTCGATGCCTGGCGCTGGAGCCAGTATTGGGTACCCCTGGACGCTGTCATCGAGTTCAAGCGCGACGTCTATACCCAGGCGTTGAACGAGTTGTCGGCGATCCTCTTTCGGCGTCATCACGAAACCCGCTATCTGCGCCAACGCGTGCACGGACAGCGGGCAGCAGAGAATTTGCCCGAAGGAACGGACGGTCATGCGCATATTGTTGGTTGAAGACGAACGGGACATGGCGTCCTGGTTGATGCGCGCGTTGGCCCAAAGCGGGTTTGTGCCGGACCACGCGGCAGATGCCCGCACCGCCGAAGCCTTCATGGCGGGCACGGAATATGACGCCATCGTCATGGACCTGCGCCTGCCCGACAAGCACGGTCTGGTCGTCCTGCGCGAAATGCGCAACCGCGACGACCGCACGCCGGTCTTGCTGCTTACCGCCCAAGGTGCGCTGCAAGACCGGGTGCGCGGGCTGAATCTTGGCGCGGACGATTTCCTGACCAAGCCCTTCGCCCTGGAAGAACTGGAAGCGCGGCTGACCGCCCTGGTGCGTCGCAGCCGCGGCCGCCAACATCCCCGCCTGCAATGCGGCTCGCTGTCCTACGACAGTGAAAGCCGCGCGTTCACATTGGACGGCTCCCTGCTGTTCCTGACCCCGCGCGAACATGCCGCCCTGGCGGCATTGCTGACCCGCAGTGGCTACCCCGTGGACAAATCCCAGCTATTCGGCAAGGTCTTCACGCACGATAGCGAAGCCAATCCGGACGCCATCGAGGTCGTGCTGCACCGGCTGCGCAAGAAACTGGCCGGCAGCGACGTCCGTATCGTCACCGTTCGCGGCTTGGGCTACATGCTGGAAAGCGTGGCCAGCGAGTCCACGGAAACCTAAGTGAGCCTGCGGATCCCCGGGTTGCCGCGTGTGGGCATCCGCGCGCTGCTTATCATTTTGCTGCTGCCCGGCGTGGTGGTGCTGTTGGTCATCGACAGCCTGAACGACTACCGCACGTTGTCCGAGATCACCAACGAAGCCTATGACAGCGCGCTGGTCGAGCCTGCGCGCGTGCTTGAAAGCAGCCTGGAATTCACCCCGGACGGCAATCTGCAAGTGGCCACGCCGCTGTACGCGCAAGTCATGCTGGAATCCCGGGCGGGCCTGCGCAAGTACTTCCGCATCGAACAGATGGACCCGCCCGTGCCCGATGGCTCGCCCGTGCCCACCGAGCAGGGCAAGACCCTGTTGGGCATGCCGGAAATGCCGCGGCCTCCAAGCTGGCCCCGCTCTAACGGCCAACCTATTTTCTACGACGGCGTCTACCGTAACGATCCGGTCCGGGTCGTGGCGGTGGTGCGTGACCTGTACTACCAGGGCCTGCATCGGCAAGTGATGGTGGTGGTGGCCGAAAGCACGGGCAAACGGATCGAAGCCGAGAACAACGCGCGTCGCCAGGAAATCTTGCGCGACGCCCGCATGCTGGCGCTGGTGGTGGTGCTGGTGTGGTGGGGCGTGTCATGGGCGCTCAAGCCCTTGCGGCGCCTGCGTGCCGACATCCGCAACCGGCGGCCCGATGACCTGACCCCGCTGGACGCCTCTCGTGTACCCAGCGAAGTGGCGCCGCTGGTCGACGCCGTCAATCACCACATCGCCCGATACCGCCGTGTGCTGGACGAACAATCGCATTTTCTGGCCGATGCCTCGCATCAGCTGCGCACGCCGTTGGCCATCATGTTGACCCAGGCGCAATACGCGCTTCGTGAACGCGACCCCGCCCGCACGCGCGAAGGGCTGCGCGCCATCGTTGACCAGCTGGGGCGCACCCGACGCTTGACCGAGCAGCTGCTGTCGCTGGCGCATGCCAACCAGGCGGAACCCCTGCCGCGCCAACTGCTCGACATGAACGCCGTGTCGCGCGAAGTGGTGCTGCAATACCTGCCCTTGGCGCACGAAAAGCAGCAGGACCTGGGCTGGGTGCAGGCGGGTTCCGAAGAAGGGCAGGAGACGTCCGCCCCGGTGTCGGGCAATGAAGCCGAGCTGCATGAAGCGCTGTCCAACCTGGTGCACAACGCCATCAACTACGCGCCCGTGGGCGCTCGCATCACGGTGTCGGTCAGCCGCCTGGAAAGCCGCGCCGAGGTCTCGGTGTCGGACAACGGGCCGGGCCTGGACCCGGTGCTGCGCAGCCGCGCCTTTGCGCGATTTGAGCGGGTCGGCACGGACAAGCCGGTGGCGTCATCGGGGTCCGGGCTGGGTCTGGCGATTGCGCGGGCCTATGCCCGCCGCAACGATGGCGACATCGAACTGCGGGACGGCGAGCGCAATGCACAGGGCGGCGTCGGGCTGGCATCGGTGTTGTGGTTACCGTTGGCGCCGACGGTTTCGCAGTACCCCCGTCCGCTTGATATGGACTTGAAAGGCGAGCAATAAGCCCTACCGCCTGCCGCCCGCCTGCCCCACCCGCTGGCTACCGCCTTTCAAATTTTTTTTTTGTTTCCCCCTTTCCCGCGTTGCCGCTCCTCAGGGATAACCCCCGAATTCAGGAAGGCGACAGCGCACAGAAAGCGAATTAGCAGCTTCCCTCCGTAATCTGCGCTCCGGTTCGTTGTAAAGGGCCGGGCGAGGCTCGTGTCGAGCGGCGCATCAAGGGCCGGCACGGTCCTGCACCGGAAGGAGGAAGCAAGTGCAAAAAAATATCAACAGAAAGGACTACTACGGCGGCGCGCTGATGGTCCTGATCGGGTTGGGGGCGATATACGGCGGCACCGACTATCACATCGGTTCGCTGAGCCACATGGGACCCGGGTTTTTCCCCGCCGCATTGGGTGGCCTGCTGGCGTTGACCGGTGTGCTGATCGCGATATCCGCTCGCTCGGGCGATGCCACGCCGCCCGCGCCGGGCGACGGCCATGCACATGGTTTGCCGGACATGCGCGGCAGCGCCTGCATCCTGCTCGGCATCCTGGCGTTCCTGCTGCTGGGCCACTACGGCGGCCTGCTGCCGGCCACCTTCGCCATCGTATTCATCTCGGCGTTGGGTGATCGCAAGAACACCATCAAGCAAGCAATTCTGTTGTCGGTCGCCATGTCCGCGATCGCGGTCGTCGTTTTCTGGTGGGCGCTGCAATTGCAGCTGCCGCTGTTTCGTTGGGGTTGAAGCGCCATGATCTCTCAATCTTTGATGGACCTTTGGTACGGCTTCGGCGTTGCGTTCCAGTGGCACAACCTGATGTGGTCGTTCTTTGGCGTGCTGGTCGGAAACCTGATCGGCGTGTTGCCCGGCATGGGCGCCTTGTCGGCCATTTCGATCCTGTTGCCGTTGACCTACGTCATGCAGCCCGTGCCCGCCATTCTGATGCTGGCCGGTATCTTCTACGGATCGCAATATGGTGGCGCCATCGGCGCGATTCTGCTCAACCTGCCTTCGCACCCGCCGCACGCGGTCACCTGCCTTGACGGCTACCCCCTGACCAAACAAGGCAAGGGAGGGACCGCGCTGGGCATCACGATGATCTGTTCGTTCTTCGCGGCCTCGGTCGGCATCATCGTCATGATCTTCGCGTCGCCCTTGCTGGTGGAAGTGGCCTTCAAGTTCGGCCCGACCGAGATCTTCTCGATCATGCTGCTGGGCTTGCTGGCGGGTGCGACGATGTCGCGCGGCTCGCCGCTGAAGGGCGTAGCGATGACGCTGTTCGGCCTGATGTGCGGCGTGGTCGGCACGGATGTGAACACCGGTACCATCCGCTTCTCGTTCGGCCTGCTGGACTTGTCCGACGGCCTGGAACTGGTCGCGATTTCGATGGGCCTGTTCGGCGTGGCCGACTTCCTGATGAGCGTCAATCGCATGACCATCATCGGTAGCGGCGCCAAGCTGCGCATTCGCGACATGCGGCCGTCCAAGCAGGAATTGAAGACGGCTTTCTGGCCGATGGTTCGTGGTACGGCGGTGGGCACGCTGTTTGGCGCCATGCCGGGCACGGGTCCCACCATCACCACCTTCGTCGCCTACGCGCTGGAACGCAAGATCTCGAAGACGCCCGAAAAGTTCGGCACCGGCATGATCGCCGGCGTGGCGTCGCCGGAAGCGTCGTCGCACTCGAAGACGCAGGTCGACTTCATTCCCACGATGAGCCTGGGCATTCCCGGCGACGCGGTGATGGCGTTGATTCTGGGCGCCTTGCTGATCCAGGGCATCCAGCCTGGCCCGCAGCTGATCACCGAGCATCCGGACATTTTCTGGGGCCTGATCGCCAGCTTCTGGGTGGGTAACGTGCTGCTGATGGTGCTGAACGTGCCGCTGATCGGCGTGTGGGTCAAGCTGCTGCAAGTGCCGTACCGCTATCTGTTCCCGTCCGCGCTGTTCTTCATTGCGGTTGGCGTGTTCAGCACGCAAAACAGTCTCTTCCAGATTTGGGAAGTGCTGGCCTTCGGCGTGATCGGCGCGATTCTTATGACGCTGGAATTCTCGGTGGCGCCCATCCTGCTGGGCTTCGTGCTGGGCCCCATGGTGGAAGAGAATTTCCGCCGTGCCCTGCTGCTGTCGCGCGGGGATCTGATGGTGTTCGTGCAACGCCCGATCAGCGCGTGGTTCATCGCCGCCAGCGCCTTGCTGATCCTGCTGCAAGTGTGGGCGTTCGCGCGCCGTGGCAAGGGCAAGGACAAGACCAAACCGGAAGTGCCGCAAACGGTTTAAACGGCGCTTGCATCCGTACAACGACGGCCCGGCTTCATGCCGGGCCGTTTGATTTGTGTGACGCCATCCTGCATGCTTGCGGTTTCCGAAACGCCTTGCAGAGCCGCCAACATGCATATTCTTTTCGCTTGCCCCCACCACGATCCCGACGTTTGGGTGCCGCCTTTGGAAGCCGCGATGCCCGGGTGCCGCATCTCGGTGTGGAATCCCGATGGCCCGCCGTCAGGCGCCGAAGTGGCGCTGGTCTGGCGTCCTCCGGCCGAGCTTTTCAAGCACGAGACGGGCATCACGACGCTGTTCAATCTGGGGGCGGGCGTAGACGCCCTGTTGAAGATGCCCGAGATTCCCGAGCACGTGCGTATCGTGCGCCTGGAAGACGCCGGCATGTCGGTGCAGATGGCCGAATATGCGTTGTACGCGCTGCTGCGCGTGTCGCGTGATTTCCAGGCGTTTGACGAAGCGCAGGCCCGTCAGCATTGGGACACGCGTGAAGGCACCGCACAGTCGGATTGGCCGGTGGGCGTGTTGGGGCTGGGTCAGGTGGGCGCGCGTGTGGCGCAAACCCTGGCGGAGTTTGGCTACCCGGTGGCGGGCTGGTCACGGTCGCCGCGCGAGATTGCCGGCGTCGAATCGTTTGCCGGCGAAGCCGCGCTGCCGGCCTTCCTGGCCCGCACGCGCTTTCTGGTCAATGTGTTGCCACTGACGCCCGACACGCGCGGCATCCTCAACCGCGAGACGCTGTCGCAATTGCTGCCCGAGGCGCACCTGGTCAACGTCGGCCGTGGCGAGCATCTGGTTGAAGAGGATCTGGTGCAGATGCTTGAAGAAGGCGAGATCGCCGGCGCGACGCTTGACGTTTTTCACACCGAGCCGCTGCCCCGCGATCATCCTTTCTGGCGCGACCCGCGCGTGCACGTCACGCCGCACATCGCGGCCCGTACATTGCGCGACGAAAGCATCGAGCAGATTGCGGGCAAGGTCGCTCAACTGATGCGCGGCGAAGCCATCACCGGCGTGGTCGAGCGCACGCGCGGCTACTGAGTCGCGGGCGTCACGGCTTTTTCCAGCCGCTGGTACATCGAAGGCAGGCGTTGCGACAGGAAATCCAACAGCGTCCGGACGGCGGGCATCATGCCCCGCCGCGATGGATAGATGCAATGGACGATGCCCTCCGGCGATTGCCATTGCGGCAGCACCGGCACCAACTGGCCACGGCGCAGCTGTTCTTGCGTGGCGATCGACGGCAAGAGTGCAATGCCGCGCCCACGCACGGCTGCTTCGGTCAGCACAATGAAGTCGTTGCACGATAGCTGCGGCTTCAGCTCGATCTGCACTTCTTCGCCCTTGTCATTGCGCAGCGGCCATCGCACTTCGTTCTGCGGGTCGGAAAAGCTCAACGTGGTGTGCGAGGCCAGATCTTGCGGTGTGTCCGGGCTGCCCCGGCGCTGCAAGTAGCCGGGGCTGGCCACCAGCGTGCCGCGCGCCGTGCCCAGATGGCGCACGACCAGCTCGGCGTCGGTGTCCAGCTTGGTTCGGACGCGCAACGCCAGGTCCACGCCTTCCCGGATCAGGTCAACCCGCCGGTTCGTTACCAGCAACTGCACGGAAATTGCCGGCCACGCATCCAGGAATTCGGGCAACAGCGGCGCCAGCACGTCCTGCGCAATCGACACCGGGCAACTTACGATGACGGGGCCGGCCGGTTCCGCTTGCAGTTGGCGCATGGCGTCGTCGGCGGCGCGCGCGGACGCCGCCATTTCACGGCAGTAGTGCAGATACCGTTCCCCGGCGGAAGTCAGCCGCAGGCGTCGTGTCGTGCGTTGCAGCAGGCGTACGCCCAGGCTTTCCTCCAAATGCGAAATCCGCCTGGATAGGCGGGATTTGGGAATGTCCAGCGCGCGGGCGGCGGCGCTGAATCCGCCCTGCTCAACGACTTGGGAAAAGTAATAGAGGTCGTTTAGATCTTGCATGATTGTTCTATTCCTGGAACGAACAGTTCATCATATCCCGGTTTATGCGAATAATGAACCGGTCTACAGTGACGCCATGCATTCGGGATCTGCCACCGCCACCCGGCGCCCAGCCCCAGTCCGGATTTCCCTTTGAACCGGATGTGGCGCTGTCAGATTCCGACGCCCGCCCCTGGCGGGCCAACTGGAGAAATTCGCTATGAAGACCCTTGTTATCCTTTCCTCGATCCTCGGCAACCGTTCGCACAGCAAGGAATTGGCTGACCACCTGATCGCCCGCCTGAAGGCCGCCAACCCGGCCGCCAGCGTGAAAGTTCGCGACATCGGCGCACAACCGATTCCGTACTTTGACGGCAACACGGCCGGTGCGTTGTTCACGCCCGCCGATGCCCGCACCGTGGAACAGCAACGCATCGTTGAGTTGAGCGATTCGCTGGTCGCGGAACTGATGGAAGCCGACCGCATCGTGTTCGCCGTGCCCGTGTACAACTTTAATTTGCCGGCGCAGTTCAAGAGCTACCTGGACTACGTGGCCCGCGCGGGCGTCACGTTCCGTTATACGCCCGAAGGCGTGCCGGAAGGCCTCGTCAAGGGTAAGCAGGTGTTCGTGTTGACGGCCCGCGGGGGCAAGGCCGAAGGCACGCCGTCCGACACGATGACGCCCTACCTGCGGCAGATGCTGGGTTTCCTGGGCATGGACGCCGTGACGTTCATCGCGGCCGAAGGCATGGCGATGGGCGAAGTGGCAGTCTTGGAAGGGGTGACCTTGGCCAAGCAGCGCATTGATGCACTGGTCCTGGATTCAGCACCGGCGGGCCTGGCAGCCTGATCGCGGGATGCAGGCAGTCACGGGTGTCGTGATGTTGTGATGCCATGATGTAGAAACAAAAGGCGAGCCAACCGGCTCGCCTTTTTTGTCGCCGCGTTCCGGCGACGTTACCCGCGCAACGCTCAGTCGCGCAGGCGCTTCACCAGGCTGGAAGTATCCCAGCGACCCCCGCCCATTTTTTGGACGTCGCCATAAAACTGGTCCACCAATGCCGTCACCGGCACACGGGCGCCGTTGTTGCGGGCCTCGGCCAGCACCAACCCCAAGTCCTTGCGCATCCAGTCGACCGCAAATCCGAATTCGAACTTGTCGTCGACCATGGTGCCGCCCCGGTTCTCCATCTGCCAGCTTTGCGCGGCGCCCTTGCTGATCACGTCCAGCACCAGCTTCATGTCCAGATCGGCAGCCTGGCCAAACGCCACGGCTTCGGACAAGCCCTGCACGATGCCCGCAATGCAGATCTGGTTGACCATCTTGGCCAATTGGCCAGAGCCCGGGGGGCCTACCAACGTGACCGCGCGGCCGAAGCTCTGCGCCACCGGCTTGATGGCGTCGAACACCGCGGCTTCGCCGCCGCACATGATGGTCAGAACGCCGTTGACGGCGCCGGCCTGCCCGCCCGAGACGGGCGCATCCACGAAGTTCAGGCCCAGTTCCTTGGCCTGTGCGTAGAGCTCGCGGGCAACGTCGGCCGACGCGGTGGTGTGATCGACGAACACGGCGCCCGGCGCCATGCCCGCAAAAGCGCCGTCAGGCCCCAGGACCACACTGCGCAGGTCGTCGTCATTGCCCACGCAGGCAAACACGATTTGTGCGCCGGCCACGGCTTCACGTGGCGTGGCTGCGTGGCGGCCGCCGAATTCAGCGGCCCAGGCTTGCGCCTTGGCGGGCGTGCGGTTGTACACCGTCACGGTGTGGCCCGCGCGGGCCAGGTGGCCGGCCATGGGCAGACCCATGACGCCCAGGCCGAGAAAAGCGACTTTCTGGGCTACGACCGCGTCGTAGCTCTTGGTACCGATCGTTGCCATGCAGGAAACTCCGCTCTATGTGAGTAAGGTCTGTCCGAGGACACTAACCTTAACGCAATCAAAAGCCGGCGGCGAGTCCATCGCGTCGGCTATCGCTGGCGCTGACATAGCCATCAACGGCAGGATCCCCCAGCCGCCAGATGAACTGACCGGATCCGAAGTCCATGTAAGGGTCGTCCACGCTTTCCAGCACGTGGCCACGCGCGCGCAGGCCTTGCGCCACCGCGGTCGACAGAGTGGGTTCGGCGTCGATGGTCAGCCCGTGGTTCCACTTCCAGCGCGGTGCGTCGCAGGCGGCTTGCGGCTGCTGGCCGTAGTCCAGCATGCGCACCAGCGTCTGCACCTGCCCCTGCGGCTGCATGTTGCCGCCCATGACGCCAAAGCTCATTACCGGCGCGCCGTCCCGCATCAGAAACGCCGGAATGATGGTGTGAAAAGGGCGCTTACCGCCGGCCACCACATTCGGGTGCTCTGGGCGGGTGCTGAAGCAGTGCCCGCGATTTTGCAGGCTGACGCCGGTGCCAGGCACCACCACTCCCGAACCGAAGCCCATATAGTTCGATTGAATGAAGCTGACCATCATGCCGCTCTTGTCGGCGGTGGTCAGGTACACCGTGCCGCCTTGCGGTGCATGGCCGGACAGGAAGTCCTGGGCCGCGTTTCGACTGATCAGGCGTGCGCGTTCAGCCAGGTAATCGGGCCGCAGCATTTGCTCGGGCGTCATGCGCATGTGGCGGGAGTCGGCGACATGGGCATAAACGTCGGCGAACGCCAGCTTCATGGCTTCGATCAGCAGATGCTGGGTGTCGGGATGATCGACAGGGCGCGCGGCCAGGTCGAAATTCTGCAAGATACCCAGCGCGATCAGGGCCGCGATGCCTTGGCCGTTGGGGGGAATCTGGTGCAGTGTATGGCCACGGTACGGCTGGCTGATGGGCGCTACCCATTCGGGCGAATAATCGCGCAGGTCCGCCAAGGTCAGCGCCGCGTCGTGCGCCTGCGCGTGTGCCACCAGCTTGTGCGCGGTTTCGCCTTCGTAGAAATCGCGCCCGCCTGTTGCGGCAATGCGCTTGAGGGTAGCGGCGGCGCCCGCCAACACGAAATGTTCGCCCACGTGGGGAACCCGGCCGCGCGGCAGGAAATGGTCGGCAAAGCCCGGTTGGGGCTGTAGCAAGTCAGCTTGCGCCGCCCATTTTTCATGCACAACGGGAGACACGGCGTAACCGCGCTCGGCGTATTCGATGGCGGGGCCCAACACCTCGGCGAACGGCAGCTTGCCCAACTTTTCATGCAAGGCGGCCCAGCCGGCCACGCATCCGGGCACGGTGACGCTGTCCCAGCCGCGCATGGGAATCGCCCCTTGGTGCTTGCGCCGAAAATAATCCACATTCCAGGCGCTGGGGGCGGGGCCGGAGGCATTCAGGCCATGAAGCTTGGCGCCGTCCCAGATGACGGCGAAGCAGTCGGAACCCAGGCCGTTGCTGACTGGTTCGGTCAGGGTGAGGGTCGCGGCGGTGGCGATGGCCGCGTCAACGGCATTGCCGCCCTGGGCCAGGATGCGCAAGCCCGCCTGCGCCGCCAGTGGCTGCGACGTGGCGACGACGTTGCGGGCGAAAACGGGAATGCGGGTGGTGGGGTACGGGTTGTTCCAGT
Organism: Achromobacter sp. 1L-A-4-B-C2; assembly: GCF_057291955.1. Classification (NCBI taxonomy): domain Bacteria; kingdom Pseudomonadati; phylum Pseudomonadota; class Betaproteobacteria; order Burkholderiales; family Alcaligenaceae; genus Achromobacter; species Achromobacter sp. 1L-A-4-B-C2. The sequence continues at coordinate 10,394 of NZ_JBXAWP010000004.1, read as the reverse complement.
CGAAATTCATGCCGAATCATCGCGTGGGGTAAACCCGTACTTTACCGTAGCGGCTTCCCGAATCCGGCGGGGCGTAGTCCTGCGTAGCCTTTGGCAGCTTTCGCCAGGTCAGCCCAATAAAAAAACCCCTGGGACAAGCCCAGGGGTTTGGATCGCGCCGACACCGCCGCGCAAGGCGGCGGGTTCGCGTCTTACTCTTCTTCGACGAAGGTCTCTTCGCGCTTCTTGCGGATGGCGGGCAGGGCCACCAGGATCACCAGGAAGGCAGCCACGGCCAGCAGCGATGCCGACAGCGGACGCGTCACGAAGGTGCTGAAATCGCCACGCGACAGCAGCAAGGCACGGCGGAAGTTTTCTTCCATCATGGGGCCCAGAACCAGGCCCAGCAGCAGCGGTGCGCCTTCGCACTTGAGCTTCGACCACACGTAGCCGATGACACCGAAGATAGCCGTTGTGAAGATGTCGAACGAGTTGTAGTTCAACGAATACACACCGATCGTGCAGAACACCAGAATCGCCGGGAACAGGATGCGGTAGGGCACCTTCAGCAGCTTGACCCACAGGCCGATCAGCGGCAGGTTCAGCACCACCAGCATCAGGTTGCCGATCCACATCGAAGCGATCAAGCCCCAGAACAGCTCCGGGTGGCTCGTCATGACTTGCGGGCCGGGCTGGATGTTGTGAATCGTCATTGCGCCGACCATCAGCGCCATCACGGCGTTACCCGGGATACCGAGCGTCAGCAGCGGAATGAACGACGTCTGCGCGGCAGCGTTGTTCGCCGATTCCGGACCAGCCAGGCCGGCCGGGTGGCCCTTGCCGAAGCGTTCCGGATTCTTCGAGATCTTCTTTTCCAGGGTGTAGGAAGCGAAGGACGACAGCACGGCGCCACCGCCGGGCAAGATACCCAGGGCCGAACCCAGGGCCGTACCGCGCAGCACGGCGGGAGCGGCTTCCTTGAATTCCTGCTTGTTCGGGTACAGCGAGCCGATCTTGTCGGTGATGTCGACGCGGTTTTCCTTCTGCTCCAGGTTGGTCATGATTTCGGCAAAGCCGAACACACCCATGGCCACGATGGCGAAGTCGATACCGTCTTGCAGTTCGGGGATGCCGAAGTCGAAGCGGGCAACGCCCGAGTTGACGTCGGTGCCGACCATGCCCAACAGCAGGCCCAGGATGATCATCGAGATCGCCTTGGGCAGCGAGCCGGAAGCCAGCACCACGGCGCCGACCAGACCCAGACACATCAGCGAGAAGTACTCGGCGGGGCCGAACTTGAAGGCCACTTCAGCCAGCGGGGGCGCGAAGGCGGCCAACAGCAGCGTGGCCACGCAACCGGCAAAGAACGAGCCCAGTGCAGCGATAGCCAAGGCGGCACCGGCACGGCCGTTACGGGCCATCTGGTGGCCATCCAGCACGGTCACCACCGCGGACGTTTCCCCTGGCAGCGCCACAAGAATCGCCGTGGTCGAACCGCCGTATTGCGCGCCGTAATAGATGCCTGCAAGCATGATCAGGCCGGCAATCGGGGGCAACACATACGTGATCGGCAGCAGCATCGCGATGGTCGGGACCGGGCCAATACCGGGCAACACGCCAATCAGCGTACCCAGAATGCAGCCCAGCAGTGCATAGGCCAGGTTCTCGGGCGTGAACGCCACCGAGAAGCCCAACATCAGGTTGTCAAACAATTCCATGACCGGTTGCTCCTTAGTTCATGCCCAGAAAGGACGGCCACAGCGGGAAGATCAGCCCCAGCCCCTTGACGAATGCCAGATACGAGAACACCACCAGGAAGATCGCGTTGGCGACGGCGACCTTCAAGCTGAACTCATGGCTGGCCAGGCTGCTTACGACAACCAGGATGAATACCGAAAGGTAGATGCCCAGCGGCTTGAGGATGAAGCCATACAAGACGACTGAACCCACGACGAGAAAAACGATGCGCCAGTCGAACTTGTCGACGTGCGTGTCCTGCGCTTTCTTGGAAAGCGAGCCAAGCAGCACGATGGCGCCCAGCAAAGCCAGAACAATGCCTAGCCAGAAAGGAAAGTACCCTGGGCCCATTCGGGCAGCAGTACCCATTTGGTAGCTGCTGGCCTGCCAGGCAAATCCCAGTCCAAGGGCGATGAACATCACCCCAGACCAGAAGTCCTGTCGATTGCGTAGCTGCATGATTGGTTGGCTCCTGTTTACAGCATGTAGATAAAAAAGTTTGTAGCCGGAGGGGACTCGCCGAAAGGCGAGTGACAGGCACAAAAAAGGCACTTCAGGGTGCCATTAGTTATTCTGAAAGCGACGGCGTGGTTTCTTGAAAGGGCGAATGGTAATGGACGCCTGCCACGCTGCAAACCCTGTAAGGTCCGTGAAAGGCTGGGGTTTTCCCTAGAATTCGGGAACTCCCGACCCCGAGATGTAACGGCGCGGGAAGATTGAGGGCTTTTTGAAAGCTAAGTGAAAGTTTATAGAAAGAAATGCGAAAGCCGGATCGGCCGGATGCGGGGATTTTGGAGGAGGGGGACTTTTCTTCTTGGGCCGGAATCGGTTAGCCTCGCGCCGCCGACATCACAACCGTAATTCCTACCGAATATTGCCGGGTTTCTCACCTTGCGTGAAGAGGCCCGGTCTACCTCAGGATGGTTTACGATAGCGCCCATGCTGCAAGATCTAGACCAACTCGCCGCCCGAATCGGGCAACTGGTGCAACGCACCCGCCAACTCCACGCAGAGCGTGATGCGTTGCGCCTACGCTTGAACGACTTCGAAGCTGAACAGCGTGTGCTGAAGCAGCGCGCCGCCGAGCGCGAGGCTGACATCGTCACGTTGAAAACCAAGCTTCAGGATCACGACGGCGCCGTCACCGCAATGCTCGAGCAAGCCCAGCAGGCGGAAGTTGCCCTGCGCGAGCAGCTTGCCCGCGAATCCGCCGAACGCCAAGCGCTTGAGTCGCGCTTCGCCGCCCGCGAATCCGAACTGCAAGGCACCTTGCAATCTCGCGACAACGAACTACAGCGCTTGCGCGTGGCCGCCGCTTCGGCCCGCGAGCGCATTGACGCCGTGCTGGCCCGCCTGCCGGGCGCACCGTCTGGAGAGCAACACTGATGGAACGCGTAGACGTAACCATATTAGGACGCGACTATTCACTGGCTTGCTCTGCTGAAGAGAAGCCCACGTTGATGGCCGCCGTGCGTCATGTCGACCAGTTGATGCTGCGCATCCAGGGAACCGGCAAGATTTCCAGCAACGAACGCATTGCCGTCATGGCCGCTTTGCAAGTCGCCGGCGAGCTGCTTGCGATGAAAGCGCCCGATGGTCCGCTAGGGGGTTTGGCGGTTGGCGACTTCAAGCGTAGAATTGAGGACATGAACGCAGTACTCGATGACGCCTTGTCGGGTCAGGAAAAACTGCTCTAACGTTCATAAAGCGGTATTCAAGAATTTTCAGTTTGTCCCTGCCGTGTCCGTGACTAGGCCATACATTCTCTGAACCTATGTCTTTTGGCATATTGGTTGCGGGAGTGCAGAGCTGGAGTGATTGTCTCTCGTAGACGAACCCGACGCTCTTCGGAACGCGACCACCTTGAACCTCAGGGTTCGAGATGCCGGCCTTGACGGCACAGGCGGGGCATCTATCCCAGCGGGCCTGCCAACAGCGCAGGTCCGCGTCGGGTGCCAAAAATCCCCCAAGTTCTTCCCCTCTGTCCTCTTTCCTAGGACCCGTCCATGTTCAAACACCCTGTTTTTTCGCTGACGAAACTCGGCGCAGCGTGCGCAGCCGTGGCCGCCATCGCCGCCGTGCAACCGGCATACGCACAAGCGCAAGGTGCCGTGGCGCCCGCGGCAGCGGAATCGTCCACGAATCGTTCTCCCGAAATGACGCTGCAAGCTGCGGCCTCATCCGAGGTCAAGCAGGACACCGTTCGCATTTCTTTGACTGCTGAAGTCGATGCCCCCGATCAGCCTGCGGCGGGCAAGAAGCTGACGGCCATCCTGGATGACGTCGTCAAGCGCGCGCGTGATACCAAGGGCGTTGACGTCCGCACGGGCGGTTTCAACGTGTGGCCGAACACGAACAGCAAGGGCAAGATCAGTTCTTGGCGAGGCCAGGGCGAAGTGGTGCTGGAGTCCAAGGACTTCGACGCGGCGGCCGCGTTGGCGTCCAAGCTATCGGACAAGACCGCCATCTCGAACATCGCGTTTTCGCTGTCGCGTGAAGCGCGCGAGGCCGAAGAACGCAAGCTGCTGAAAGAAGCGGCGCAGGCGTTCAAGGATCGCGCCCTGGCCGCGGCAAACGCGTTCGGCTTTTCGGGCTATCGCCTGTCCAAGCTCGAGCTTGGTGGTTCGGGTGGCCCGGTACCGATGCCGCGCATGTTGGGCGCAGCCGCCATGGCCAAAGACGCTTCTGGCGGCTTCAGCCCGGACGTCCCGCTGGAAGCGGGAGACGTCACGGTCAGCGTCGCTGTTAACGGGACGATCGTTTTGCAGTAAGGGTGAACATGATGGCGCCCAAGGCGACCATCGGCACGGACAGCCACTGTCCCATGCTTAAGCCCCCCGCGAGCAGGCCAAGAAAGTTGTCCGGCTCGCGGGTGAATTCCACCAGGAAGCGGAACGTTCCGTAGCCCATCAGGAACAGCCCGCTAACCTGGCCCAGCGGGCGCGGCTTGCTGGAAAACCACCACAGCAACGCAAACAGCACGATGCCTTCCAGGCCCAGCTCATACAGTTGGGACGGATGGCGCGCCAGCCCGTCGCCGCTGTCCGGGAACACCATGGCCCACGGCACATCGGTCGGACGACCCCAAAGCTCGCCATTGATGAAGTTGCCCAGTCGGCCAAAACCCAGGCCCAGCGGGATCAGCGGCGCGATGAAATCACTGATGGCGAAAAACGGCAGCTTCTTCTTGCGGGCGAACAGCAGCATGACGACGATCACGCCTATCAGCCCGCCGTGAAACGACATGCCGCCCTGCCATAGATAGGCGACTTCCAGCGGATGCGCCAAATAGTACGCAGGCTTGTAGAACAGCACATAGCCAAGCCGGCCACCCAGCACCACGCCCAGCACGCTGTAAAAAATCAGGTCTTCAAGGTCGCGCATGTTCAGCGACGTGGTGTGGCCGCTTGTGATGCGCCGACGCCCAAGCACATACACCAGGGCGAAACCCGCCAGATACATCAGCCCGTACCAATGAATGGCCAGCGGCCCGATCTGCAGGGCTACGGGATCGAATTTTGGATATTGCAGCATGTTCTGCCCGACACAATAAAGTTGAATGATAATAACCGGCGAGCACTGAAGATTCGCATGCGTGCAAGCGAGCCAGCTCCCCGGGTGCGTTCGCCATGTCCGCGCCCCGACGGCCGACAGGAGAGACAGACCATGCCGAACAATGAACGTTCCCGCCACATCACCCATGGCGTCGCGCGCGCGCCCAACCGCGCCATGTACTACGCGCTGGGCTACAAGGAAGCCGACTTCGACAACCCCATGATTGGCGTGGCTAACGGCCATTCCACGATCACGCCGTGCAACAGCGGCCTGCAAAGGTTGGCGGACGCGGCCATCGACGCCATCCGTGCATCCAGCGCGAATCCGCAGGTGTTCGGCACGCCCACCATATCCGATGGCATGTCGATGGGCACTGAGGGCATGAAGTATTCGCTGGTGTCGCGCGAAGTTATCGCTGACTGCATCGAGACCGCTGCGCAAGGCCAGTGGATGGATGGCGTGGTGGTCATCGGCGGCTGCGACAAGAACATGCCGGGCGGCATGATCGCCCTGGCGCGCACGAACGTGCCCGGCATCTACGTCTATGGCGGCACCATCAAGCCCGGCCATTACAAAGGCAACGACCTGACCATCGTGTCCGTGTTTGAGGCAGTGGGCGAATACACCATGGGGCGCATGCCCGAAGCCGACTTCAAGCAAATCGAAAAATGCGCGATACCTGGCTCGGGTTCCTGTGGCGGCATGTACACCGCCAACACCATGAGCTCTGCCTTCGAAGCCATGGGCATGAGCCTGCCGTATTCCAGCACGATGGCCAACGAGGACGACGAGAAAGTCGTGTCGGCCGCCGAGTCGGCGCGTGTCCTGGTCGATGCGGTGCGGCGCAATCTTCGACCGCGCGACATCATTACGCGCGAATCCATTGAAAACGCCGTGTCCGTCATCATGGCCACTGGCGGCTCGACCAATGCCGTGTTGCACTTCCTGGCTATTGCCCATGCCGCCGAGGTGCCGTGGACCATCGACGACTTCGAAAGGATCCGCAAGCGTGTGCCCGTTCTGTGCGACTTGAAGCCGTCGGGCAAATACGTCGCCACCGATCTGCATCGCGCGGGCGGCATCCCGCAGGTCATGAAGCTGCTGCTCAATGCCGGCCTCTTGCATGGCGACTGCATTACCATCACCGGCAAGACCATCGCAGAGACGCTGGCGGATGTGCCCGATACACCACGCGCGGATCAGGACGTCATCATGCCCCTGGACCGCGCGCTGTATCCGCAGGGGCATCTGGCGATTCTCAAGGGCAATTTGTCGCCGGAAGGCTGTGTGGCCAAGATCACGGGGCTGAAAAATCCCGTCATGACCGGCCCGGCACGCGTCTTCGATTCCGAAGATGACGCGATGACGGCCATCATGGCGCGGCAGATCAAGGATGGTGACGTCGTTGTCATCCGCTATGAAGGTCCCAAGGGTGGGCCCGGCATGCGCGAAATGTTGGCGCCTACGTCTGCCCTGGTGGGGCAGGGCCTGGGCGAAACGGTCGGGCTCATCACCGATGGCCGTTTTTCCGGCGGCACGTGGGGCATGGTGGTCGGCCACGTCGCGCCTGAAGCCTTCGTTGGCGGCCCGATCGCCCTGATCCAGGAAGGCGATTCGGTTACCATCGATGCCCACAAACTGCTGCTGCAGTTGAACATCAGCGACGAAGACCTGGCGGCTCGTCGCCAGGCCTGGGTCCAGCCCAAGCCGCGTTATACACGCGGTGTGCTTGCCAAATTCGGCAAGCTCGCCAGCACCGCGAGCCGTGGGGCAGTTACCGATGCATTTGAAGATTAGTCTGTGGGTGGCCGCCGCCTGCGTGTTGAGCGCGGGCGCGGTCCAGGCAGAAACCACCGGCCTGGATTTGGCCAAAAGCAAGGCCTGTATGGCCTGCCATCAAGTAGAAGCCAAGCGCGTGGGGCCTCCGCTGAAGAGCGTGGCGGAACGTTATGCCGGGCAGGGCGACGCCATGGTGGATTACCTGGCGGGCAAGATTCGCGGTGGCGGTCGTGGCGCGTGGGGCGCGGTTCCCATGCCTGCCCAAACGCATGTCAGCCAGGAAGACGCCCGCCTGCTGGCCGAATGGATATTGTCGCTGGCGCCCGCCAAGCAGTAGTCTTAATCTTTACGTCCCGCGCACGATGCGCGGGGGCGCGGCCCACGAACGGGTCGCCTATAAGAGAGGAATCGTCATGGCAGAACAACCTTCCCCCGGCAACGAGGTCGCCGTCCTTGGCGGCGGCTGCTTCTGGTGCGTCGAAGCGGTCTTCGCCGATCTGCGTGGAGTCAAAAGCGTCTTGCCCGGCTACAGCGGCGGGCACGTCGACAACCCCAGCTACGAGCAAGTGTGCGGCAAAGAGACCGGGCATATCGAAGTGGCCCGAATCGAATTCGACCCGTCGGAGTTGTCGTTCAGCGATTTGCTGCGTGTGTTTTTCGCTACCCACGATCCCACCACGCCGGGGCGCCAGGGCAATGACATTGGCCCGCAGTACGAGTCGGCCATCTTCTGGCAGAACGAGTCGCAGCGCGAGCAGGCCGAAGCGGTCATCGCCGAGGTGGAGGCGCAGCAGGTGTATGACGCGCCCATTGTCACCAAGCTGCTGCCGCCGGCCCGGTTCTGGCAAGCCGAGGACTACCACAGCAATTACTTTGCTTTGCATCCCGAACAAGGCTATTGCCAGTTCGTGATCGCGCCCAAGGTCGCGAAGTTCCGCAAGCAATTCCAGGATCGCCTGAAGCGCTGAGTCCATCTTCGCCGGTGCCCGCGCGTGTGCCGGGGGCAAAAAAAACCTCACCATTTGGTGAGGTTTCAAGGCCGGCGCCGCTGCATGAGCACCGCGCGCCGGCAGGGGAAGCGATTACTCGACGTTCTTCACAACGCCACGGCGCATCTGGTCCAGCTCGATCGATTCGAACAGGGCCTTGAAATTGCCTTCGCCGAATCCGTCGTTGCCCTTGCGCTGAATGATCTCAAAGAAGATCGGCCCGATCTGGTTTTCCGTGAAGATCTGCAGCAGCAGGCCACCACCCGGCGCGCCGTCCAACAAGATGCGGTTTTTCTGCAGGCGGGCAACGTCTTCGCCGTGGTTGGGCAGGCGGCGGTCCAGCAGTTCGTAGTACGTTTCCGGCGTATCCAGAAACACGACGCCCGACTCGCGCAGCGCCTCAATGGTGCTGTAGATGTCATCCGTAGCCATCGCGATATGCTGGATGCCTTCGCCGCGGTACAGGTCCAGGTACTCCTGGATCTGTCCTTTCTCTTCCGTGCCTTCTTCGTTGATCGGAATGCGGATGTTGCCGCAAGGCGAAGTCATGGCCTTCGACTTCACGCCCGTCACCTTGCCTTCGATATCGAAGTAGCGCACTTCGCGGAAATTGAACAGGCGCTCGTAGAACTCCGACCACTCGGCCATGCGGCCCTTGTGCACGTTGTGCGTCAGGTGATCCACCAGCGTCAGGCCCGCGCCGCGATGGTTCAGGTCGGCCTGCGCATTGTCCGGGTCCACGGGCACGAAGTCCACGTCATAGATGCTGATGTCGCCAATACCGCCGTGGCCTTCCTTGCCGGTCCAGCGGTCAACCAGGTAAATCAGCGAATCGCCGATGCCCTTGATGGCGGGAATGTTCAATTCCATCGGACCACTGTGCGAGTCGAAGCCCCACGCACCCAGTTCCAAGGCGCGCTTGTATGCCGCATTGGCGTCTTGCACGCGAAAACCGATCGCACAGATCGACGGACCGTGCAGTCGCGCGAAGCGTTGTGCAAAGGAATCCGGCTCGGCGTTGATCAGGAAGTTGACGCCGCCCTGGCGATACAGCGTGACATCCTTGTGGCGGTGCTTGGCGATGGCTTTGAAGCCGAGCAGTTCGAACACCTTGCGCAACGCGGCGGGGTCCGGCGCGGCGTACTCAATGAACTCGAACCCGGCGGTGCCCATTGGGTTGTCCCACGGTTGAAATGCGCTGCTCATATGTCTGCTCCCTTGCATCATTTTTCAGGACGACTTGTTCTTCAAGTCTAGAAGGAGATTGTAGGTAGGATCGACGGGCAGACAATTGCAAAGATGGCTTCGAAGCCCCGGGCTTCGGCAATAATATTGCTGCAATGGAAAACTTCGGGGCAATAAATGTCTGATATCGAGCTTGACAGGACAGATCTCAGGATCCTGGCCGAACTGCAGCGCGACGGTCGCTTAAGCAACCAGGAACTGGCTGACCGCGTTTCCTTATCCCCCAGCCCATGCTTGAGACGGGTCCGACGGCTGGAAGAAAAGGGCTTCATCAAAAAGTACGTCGCCTTGATCGATGCCGAGAAGGTCGGACTGGGGCTGTTGGCATACGTGAACATACGCTTGAACAAGCACAGCGGTTCCAGTCACGCACCAATGAGCGACTTCGCACGGGACGTACAGCTGTGGCCAGAGGTGGTCGAGTGCTATGCGATGTCTGGCGATATGGACTACCTTCTCCGGATACAGGTGGCCGACCTGGCGCATTTTTCACGCTTCGCAATGGACACGCTGATGCGCCACCCGGCAGTCATCGACATGCGTTCCTTCTTTGCGCTTCAGCAAATCAAGGAAACGACGGAGCTGCGTCTGTAGGCGCGTCTTTGAAGCCTCTATATATAGACGCCTTATATATAGAGGCTTCATCTGTAGACATAGAGGGGTGCTCCCCGCGGGCCTGCACTACTTGCCCTCCGTACGGTTCCGAAGATATGGCTTCGGATGGCCTCAAAGAGGGTGCGTCCCTTTAAAAGTTCATTTTTCTGCAAAACGGGTGTCAACTTGGCCAGAACGCCAAAAATTTCGTGCTATAGTCTCGCTCCTTCGCAGTTCAGACATTTTTGAACGGCGAAGCCAAGCAGTACGACGGGCTCCGGCCTGCCGCTTAGCCGCCAGCAATGGCAGCTAAGCGGGATTGCAAGGAATGGTGCAAATCAGGCAAAAGCCAGTTGCACAGTCTGCAAAAATCGTGCTATAGTCTTGGGCTTGGCTGGTGATGACGAGCAAGGGTTTACCCGGATCGAAATCGCAAGCCACCTGAGTAGTAACCGACCTCTGGTTTCCAGAGTCGCCCTAGCGAAAGCCGGTGGCGGGGTTGCAAGATAGGATGCA